>JAJYDW010000102.1 GCA_021790385.1 Planctomycetota bacterium | reverse complement strand
ATCGTCAGCCATAACGCCGACCCCAAGGCGTTCGTGTGGACGGCCAAAGTGGAGAATATTCTCGATAAAATCCGCCGAGCAAGAAATACTTTGGATAAGATACCATCTGCTTGAGACACTACACTAGTTGGCTGCGATATTTGTCAGACTGTGTGCCCCTGGAATCACAGACCGTTGGTGAGTGATAAACGAGATTTTCAGCCACAAGCTCCGGCTCCGACGGTGGATGTTCAAGTGGTAAGAGAATGGCGACTGGAAGACTGGGATCGACTCACGCGTGGTAAAGCCCATCGCCGGGCCAAGCTGAATATGTGGCAGCGCACCGCGGACATTCTGACTACGGAATAAAAAGCCGACTCTGGCAAAGGGCTACGGCTTATTGGCAAGAAGTTGTGAATATCCAACCGGAGGCTGGGCGGGATGTTCGCTGGAGAATTGATAGCAAGTCGCCCAAAGACCGATAAAATGAGGCTTTTTGCTTCATTCAAAAGGGCATATCGGGAGCTTGTTTGGATTTGGCATATCAGGTACAATAATTTCTGTTTGGTATCGCGTGGAGCGGACGCGGCCGTTCAGGTGGATCGGGAATAAGTCCGGTCCGGAGTTATAAGCATGGAGAACTCCAAGCGTAACTGGAGTTGCCCCACAGACTGGTCGGCGGCGTCAAAGGCAAGGGATCTGCAATGACACAAGTAAATAGTCCCCACCCCGGCTCGCCCCCAACCGCGGTGATGCGCGTCAGCCAGCCGCGGAAAAATGTGGATGTTCCAGATGGTTTGTGGCTTCGTTGCCCGACATGCACGCAAATAATTTATCGCAAAGACATGGAAAAGGCACTGAACACGTGCCCGAACTGCGACCACCATTTTCGACTCTCGGCCAAGGCCCGCATCGCACTGACGGTGGATGCCGGAGCTTTTGAAGAAATGGACCGGAATTTGGTTTCGTGCGATCCCATTGAATTCACGGCCCGTAAGTCCTACCGTCAGCAGTTATTGGATGCCTCCAAAGGTGGGAAAGCTAAGGATGCGCTGATTTCCGGATGCGGATTTATCAAGGGCCGGCCTGTCATTCTGGCGGTGATGGATTTTGATTTTCTGGCCGGTTCGATGGGCGCTGTGGTGGGGGAAAAGATTACCAGGGCCATTGAACGGGCCACCCAGGAACATTTGCCGCTGGTGATTATTTCCTGTTCCGGCGGGGCCAGAATGCAAGAAAGTGCCATCAGCTTGATGCAAATGGCCAAGACATCGTCAGCTCTCTCGCGGCTGCACAAACGTGGCGGCCTGTATATCAGCGTTTTGGCGGACCCCACCACCGGCGGCACTACGGCCAGTTTCGCCATGCTGGGCGATCTTATCTTTGCAGAGCCAAAAGCCATGATCGGTTTTGCCGGTCCGCGTACTATTGCCAATACGATTCGAACGGAATTGCCGGAAGGTTTCCAGCGGGCGGAATTTCTGCTGCAAAAAGGTTTTGTGGATCGTATTGTGCCGCGCAGCGAATTGCGTTCTCAAATCGCCCGCGCCATAGACTATTGCTCGCGGTAAGGCCTTTCACCAGAGCTAATCTACAGCCACATCCGTTTTCATGATTTCAGCCAGCAGTACGGTGGCAAAGCTGCCCGGCGGTAACGAAAATGCCAACTCAATAAACATACCCCGATCATCTACGCCGCGGGAAACAGTCAAATCGGTTGGGAAAAATCGCATGGCTCTGCGTCCGCCTTTGACCTTTTCCGCCAGTGGCAGGTGAAAGCTCTCCGGCGTGAGTTCATTTTCGGCCAGCACCATTTTTTCCATTTCGCCAGGCTCCCCGGCCGGCTCGCTCATTCGATAGCCAAACATGGGTCCGGATGGCGAGATTT
Source organism: Planctomycetota bacterium (assembly GCA_021790385.1). Taxonomy (GTDB): domain Bacteria; phylum Planctomycetota; class Phycisphaerae; order WQYP01; family WQYP01; genus JABEVA01. Next base: position 1,961 of record JAJYDW010000102.1, on the reverse strand, counting down.
CGTGGGCCTGGCAGCGGGCCTGCTCGGCTGCGGGTACGGCCATATCCACAGGGATGGAAAAGACCGCACCATGGTCGTGCTTCCAAGCCAGATCGCCAGGCAGAAGGGTCTCAAGCTGTGCAAGCCGGCGTATCAGCACTTCATTAAAAAGGTGTGCCTGAAGAGCGCAAACCAGCAAACGGCGCAGGCGTAAATCCACGGTTCGCATAGCCCGATCTATTTGCGCAGGCGAGCGGGCCAGCATCTGCAGCACACGACGTTCCTGCTCCAAATGACCAGGCCAGTGGGCGGCGGCAAGATCCAGCCGACCGCCGGCGTAATGTTGCCGGGCCAGCAAAACCTGCCCATGATCCACCTCCGGATCGGGATCGCCAAGCCAGCGGTCCAGAAATTCACGGCTTTGGCCGCGAATTAGGGCCAGCCCCAACAAGTGATTGTCCTTGCGCATGCCGAAACGCTGGGGTCCAAAAAAGTTAGGCACACCGGTGCGCAGCAGACTCTCGACAACAGCGCTGGCGTTGGCCAAAGCCTGTTCCGGGGAGCCACCGGGTTTGGTCCAGTCATCGTGGCGAATACGCACGTGGAAGCGGTTGCCGGCTAAATGACCAATTTTCAGCTTGTTGCGATGTCGTGTAACGTCCAGGATGCGAAAGTTGGAAAATTCCAGGGTGCGAATGCGATCGGATGGCTCCCGTTCGATGGAAATTCGCTGGCGGGTAATCGCCCGGGCGTCTTTGAGACCTGCATAACCGAAGTCGACCGACCGTCTGCCCAAGGCTTTAGCCAGCAGATTCAGCACCTGATACGTGGTGATGCCGTTTTTCTCGATCGTAAACCAGCAATGTTCGCCCACGCCATCGACATCGTATAAAGGGATTTCCTCCACGCGAAAATCTTCGGGCTGATCTTTAATGCGTCCACCGATTCCCGGCAGGCCTGCGGTAAGGTAAGGTTCAGACATGAACGACCGACTCCGTATGTGGTGCGGACTCGTGGAACCGGAGACAAGACTCGGAGCCACGCCGTCAGCGAAAGCCTGTTATTGTACCGCCGAAACCCAAACCATGCTTGAGGTGGTGCCACAGTGAGCCACTGGAGGGTGTAACTCCTATTGTTGGCGATCAGGCGGCGCGTTGCGTCCAATAAGTTTCCACCAAGCCGGCGTAATCCAAACTGCGCAAGGCGGTCATGTGTTCTGCCCGCTCAACGCGCCAGCGACAGGAGTTGATCTTCAATCGTGCTCCCACCATGTTCTTACAGGCACCTTCGACGGTACCACTGCCGATGACCAGGCCGCGTTGCAGACGCTCGCGATACCATAAATCATCCTGGTGTGGTTCCAGATAACCCAGCAATTGGTTCAAGGGGACGCGTTGCCCCGCAGAGCGTTGATCACGCCCAGCACGCAGGTGCTTCACCCAGCTTGCACCCCCATGACGCAACACATAAAGTATCTGCTCATCGGCCCAGTCCGTGGCGGTGGATCCTTCACCCCATATCCCTTTGGCACAATCATGGACATGCTCGCTAACATGAAAAATATCCAAAACCCATTCGGCCTGCGAACCGAGGTGCAGGCCCATCTGCTGCCAGATATATTTGGCACCATCCGCCAGCACCGACAGGTGGCTACCATCTTCTTTCTTCACACGCTGCATCAATCGATCCCAGAATACCCCCAGCGTTTCCGCATCAACCACTTGCCCAAAGGCCCATCGCGCTGTGGCCGGCGGTAGAACACGGTCTTTCCACTCTTCGGGCGATGCCGGTGCCCCAGCCTCGCGTCGGCACAATATCGTCAAACGCAGGTCTCGCCAATCCGCCACGGTGTTGACCGTCGTTCCATCCGTGTAAAATTCCCATTCGCCCTTACCGACCTGTAATGGTGCCACCGCTTCCGCAGCGTTGGCCAGCCAGGATTGGACCCGTTGGCCTTCCTCGTCGGCTATCCGGCGAATCGT
>JAJYDW010000011.1 GCA_021790385.1 Planctomycetota bacterium | reverse complement strand
ACCCGAACGCGATCCCGATCCCGCTGACTCATCATTAGTAATTCCTCTTGGCACATACATTCCCCTTTTTACAAAAGAGGACATTTTAACTTTGGCCAAACAGGACATTACAACTTTGGTATGACAGCATGCCGGCAGTTTCAATGAATTTGTTTTATGGAGGAGGTGGCCGGCGGTTTGACGGGTTCATCGTGAAGAGGGTCCGGCCGGGTGCCAGGCCAGGCTGCTTACATAAGAAACACGGCGGCGGCGATGACGGTGGTCCACAGGCCGTTTTTATAGCCTTCTGCGGTCTGCACGATATTTCTGGTGCGGACGGTATTGCCGCTCATGCGGTAAATTTCTTTGCGCTGGTCATAGTTGCGGGCCGGATCAAATTCGATGCCAAGGGTGGTAGCCAGCATGGTCGCGGACATATCTTCAACAAAGTCGCCGATTTTTTCTTCGGTCATGCCGAAGCCCTGGTGGCGGCTGATGTAACCGTACTGATCACGTACGGGCATGGCCACACCGATGCCGGCACACAGCAGGCGGTTGGGTTCATCGGTGCTGGATTCGCTGATAACGCCGAAGGCCACCTGCCCTGGAATAAGCTGCCGAATGCCCTCGGTTACGGTGATGATTTTGCACCGGGCGGGCAGTATGCCGGACACTTGGACTAGATTAAATTTTTCGATACCAGCATGTCTAAATGCAAGCTCACGTGATTGCGGCAGATATTTATGGCGTCCCACGCCCTTGGTGAAAAATACACGTGTGGGAATCGGTGCTGTCCATTCATGGGCCATGGCTGATCCTTTCCAGATATCCGCATCATAAAATAACCGTTTTTGCTCCGGAGAGCACATTATTTTTAGGGCTTCCGCCGCCTGGAGCCGCTGGGGCGGCGACCGCCGGGCCGGAATTTTGGGGAATTTGGTTGCATTATGCGCCAAAACGCTTATTTTATAGTGCGTTTGGGCGACGGTTCGAAGGAACATAACCGATCTTGGATGATCGGTCGGCCGGTCGCCCGGCTTTTTAGAAAAGGAGTTTTCCATGGCCAAGTCCCTCACCAAATCGCAGACCGCGGCGAAACTCGCCGAACTGGTCAGCAAATCCACCGGCTCAGAAATGAGCAAGAAGCACGCCGCCGCCGCGCTCGATGCGCTGGCGGAACTCGCGTACAAGGAAGCCAAGAACAAGTTCACCGTGCCCGGACTGGGCAAAATTGTTCTGGTCAACCGCAAGAAGCGGATGGGGCGTAATCCGGCTACCGGCGAAGCGATTGAAATTCCGGCCAAGCGCGTGGTGAAGTTCCGCGTTGCCAAGGCCGCCAAAGATGCGATCCTCGGCGGTAAGTAATTTCGCTCCGGCCTGGGCCGGGGTGGAAACCCGATCGCTGGATTGATATTTTCCGGCGTTTTTTGCACTGGTCGTGGTGGCATCGCAACCACCAGTCGCATGTCTTACTTTTAGCAAAAACAAATAAGACCCTCCACAGCCGGAAAGCCGGCTGGGGAGGGTCTTTGTCTTTATACCGACTGGTTTTATATTTTGGCACGACTTTTTGGCCGGGGTGCCGGACCACAGGCCGGCGGGTGTTGCCACCGCAGGCTATGGAGGATCCACAGGCCCCAGCAGTGCGGCGATCGTCCGGTCATCCAATGTTGTTGCATCCGGGGCACGCGGGAGGTTGGACGGCAGCTTTTTACTTAAACCCAACGCCTGCAGCCAGTGCTCTGTTTCTCCAGCATTTACCAGCCCGGCGGATTTTTCCGGAGGTTCTACGCCGGCCCGCCGGAAGCTCTTGGGGGCCGCCGCAACAATCAAAGCCTGAAGAAATTTTTCACATGATTGACTGCGGGCCTTTTGCCGGCGGGCGTCGCCGGCCACCGCCCGGTCATTGCTGACCACGGTGATGTGTCGGCGATCCGTACGCCTGGAAAGGAGATCGCTTATGACATCGTCAGCCTTGATGCCGCGCCCGGAATAAATCAGGCTAACGCCGGGGAATTCATCCGCGTCCGGTTCAGAGGGCTTGGGCCGTCCATCGAGAACCACAATGGCCGCGGAGCGGGTTTTCTCCAGCAGGGTGCACAACTGCCGCAGTGAAAAACCACTCCATGGGCCGCCAAGCGCGGCACCGGCATAGGTGCAATTGTAGCCATCAATGATCAGCATCCGCGGCCCAAGTTATGGCCGAGAGCCCCGATTGCCGGGAGCCTGGCCGGAGGTTTGTCCGATATTTTCAAACACCACCTGGCCGGCGACGATCGTGGAGCGAACCTGTCCGCGCACCTGCCAGCCGGAAAAGGGCGTGTTGCTACTACGTGAGTAAAACTCGGTCGGGTCTATCTGCCATTGGGCCGCAGGATCTATCACCGTGATATCCGCCCGGCATCCAACGGCCAGCGATCCGCGGTCTTTCAGACCCAGTACGACGGCCGGCCGATGGCTCATGAGTTCAATAAGCTTGAGCCAGGTGATGTGGCCGGAATCAATAAGGGCTTTGACATAAAGCGGCAGGGCCGTTTCCAGCCCGACAATACCGAAGGGTGCTTGGTCAAATTCCCGCTGTTTTTCTTCGGGGGCGTGCGGGGCATGATCGGTGGCCAGGCAATCAAGGGTTCCGTCGATAATGCCGTTAATACACGCCTCTACATCAGAGCGGCTTCGCAGCGGGGGATTCATTTTGAATCTGGTGTCGTAGCCAGCGCACAAATCATCGGTTAAAAGCAGGTGATGCGGCGTAACTTCGGCGGTAACGGATTCACCGCGGCGTTTGGCCTGGCGGATCAGGTCCACCGCGCCGGCAGTGCTTACATGCTGCACATGGTAGCGGGCCCCAATGCGCCGGTTCAGCAGCAGATCGCGGGCAATCATCAATTCTTCCGCGGCTGCGGGAATGCCGCCCAGCCCCAGCCGCAAAGCCGCTGTTCCTGCATGCATGGAGCCTCCGGAAAGTGTCGGCTCTTCACAATGCTGGCTCAACAGACCATCAAACATTTTGATGTATTGCAGGGCCTTGGCCATCACCGCTGCCGAACCCACTCCCACCCCGTCATCGGAAAATCCAATGGCCCCAGCCTCATGCATGAGCATGATTTCTGCCAGCTCCGCCCCCTGGCGGCCCTTGGTGATGGCACCCATGGGCAGCACCTGGCAGAGGCCGGACCGGCTGGCCTGGGTCAATACGTATTCAATCTGGGTATCGTTATCCAGTGCGGGGGTGGTGTTGGGCATGCAGCAGATGGTGGTAAAACCCCCGGCCACCGCCGCGGCCGCCCCCGTGGCAATAGTTTCCTTGTGTTCCTGGCCGGGCTGGCGCAGATGTACGTGCATGTCAATCAGGCCGGGGGTGACCATACATCCTGCAGCATCAATACGCCTGGCCCGCGGAGCCTGGGCCGAAAGCCCGGTGCCACACGCGGCCACCTTGCCGTCCACCAGCAAAACCTCGGCCGCCCCCTGAAAGTTACGGGCCGGATCCAGTACAGTGCCATTGACAATCAGTACGGGATCGGCATTGGTGGTGTGATGCGGTTTGATCGAGCGCGTGGTCTTCATGGGAGGCAATTATAATCGCTGCCGCACCCTGCCGCGAGTACGCCTGCAATATGGCTTTTGTGGGGCGTGGCAGCCTGCCGGTGGCAGCAAGACCAGTCTCAAGGATGAAGCTGACGTACCGGTTCCTAACCGCCAATAACCGAGGATCGCCCGGCGTCCGCTTCGCCGGCGTCCGGGGTGGGTTGGCGGGCCGATACGCGCTGGGCGAGTTTGCTGGGGCGCTGCTTCTTTTTGCGACCGTTGAGGGCCGCATCGATCTGGCGCAGGGCCTGCTTGATGCGCATTTCATTTTCCACCAGTGCGATACGCACAAAGCCTTCACCGTTTTCGCCAAAGCCGCGGCCGGGGGCCACTGCCACATCTGCCTCCTGGAGCAGACGGTACGAAAAATCAATGGTACCCTGGCCGGCCAGATGCTTATCCGCCACCCTGGCCCACACAAACATGCTGGCCCGCGGCGAGGCAACATCCCAGCCGATTTTGCGAAGGCCTGTTACCAGCACGTCCCGGCGTTTTTGATAAATGGCGGCCTGCTGGGCGACAAATTCATCCCCTTTGCGCAAAGCCAGAATGCTGGCGATTTGAATGGGCGCAAAGTGCCCATAATCGTAATAACCCTTAATGGTTGAAAGGGCCCGCACCATTTCCGGATTGCCGCAGCAGAAGCCCACCCGCCAGCCGGCCATGTTGTACGGTTTGCTCATGGTGGAAAATTCCACCCCTACGTCAATGGCTCCGGGCGTGGCCAGAAAGGACGGGGCGCGATAGCCGTCAAAACATGTTTCTCCATAGGCAAAATCGCTGATAATCAGCACATTGTACTGCCGGGCCAAGGCCACGGCATTCTGATAAAATTCAGGCTCCACCGTCATGGCTGACGGATTGTGCGGATAATTGAGAATCATCAGCTTGGGCCGGGGAAAAAGATTGCGTAGCACGTGTTCAATGCGCTCCAGAAACGCATCGTCATTGCCCAATGGCACGCTGATAACGTTACCGCCGGCCAGGGCCACGGCATAGACGTGAATGGGATAGGCGGGATCACCGACCACCACGGTATCGCCGGCACCCAGCAGGGCCAGCATCAGGTGGGAAAAACCCTCCTTGCTGCCGATGGTGGCCACCACCTGCGTTTCCGGATCTAATTCCACCCCGTAGCGGCGTTTGTATTTGAGGGCAACTTCACGGCGCAGATTAAAAATGCCGATGCTGGCCGAGTACCGGTGGTTGTGCGGATCGCGTGCAGCTTCGGCGAGTTTGTTGATCACGAATTCCGGGGAGGGATCAATGGGGTTGCCCATGCCCAAATCGATGACGTCCGACCCGGCGCGGCGCTTTTGTGCCTTGAGCGCGTTGATGCTGGCAAACAAGTACGGCGGCAACCGCCTGATGCGCGAAGAGACTTCGATTTTAAAGGGCGTATTGTTGCCAGTGCCGGCCATGGGAAATTCCTTTGTATGAGGCTACTCGTACCGCTTACAACGATACCGGCAGTGCGGCTACAAGGCAAAGGCCGGCGTGTTGCGGATGGGAATGTTGGTCCGAATCACGGCCGGAAAAATCCGGCCTGGGCTGTGCCGGCTGTTGCCCCCGATCGCCTTGTAGAACCACCGTTTTAACCCTTTTTTGGACTGGTCTTGGCTTGTGAATGTTGACCCTTGACTATATACTTCGGGCATTGGTTTGGGAAGGGTAAATGTCCCCATCCGACACGGCTGGCAAGCGGCGGAAAAATACCAGAAGTGCTGGACCTCATCTGCCTGCCGGGGTCAAATTTCCAGTGTTCAGGAGTCAGTATGGCTATGGATCAGCCCGGTAATGTGGTCATGGAAGCGTATGATGAATCCGCCATTCAGGCACTCAAGGGGCTGGACCCCGTCCGCAAGCGCCCCGGTATGTACATTGGCGACACCACCCAGCGTGGTCTGCACCATTTAGTATGGGAAATTGTCAACAATTCCGTTGATGAAGCCATGGCGGGTTACTGCCAGAATATCTGGGTAACCATTCAGGCGGATGGTTCCGTTTGCGTGGCTGATGATGGCCGCGGCATTCCAGTGGGTCTGCACCCTACAGAAAAAAAATCCACCCTGGAAGTGGTGATGTGCGACCTGCACGCGGGGGGCAAATTCGGCGGCGGCGGCTATAAAGTCTCGGGCGGTCTGCACGGCGTGGGTGCATCGGTGGTCAACGCCCTTTCCGAATGGACCGAGGTGGAGGTGGCCCGCGATGGCAAAGTCTATTCCATGGCTTTTGAACGCGGCGTTAAATCTTCGGAACTCAAAACCATTGGCAAACGGGTCAAAACCGGCACCAAAGTAACCTTCAAGCCGGATCCACAGATTTTCGCCGAGATGGACTTTGACTACGAACGCATCGTAGCCCGCTGCCGGGAATTGGCCTACCTCAACGAAAGCCTGGCCTTTTACCTGGAAGACCAACGCACCGGGAAAAAAGACGAATTCAAATACACCAAAGGCATTATCCAGTTCGTCAAGCAGCTCAACGAAGGCAAAGAAGTGGTCCACAACCAGGTGGTTTACCTGGAAAAGCAGGAACCCGGCAAGGACAATCCCCTGTCCGTGCAGGTCGCCATGCAATACAACGATGGCTATGCCGAAAGCCTGCACAGCTTCGCCAACAACATCAATACCCCCGGCGGGGGGACGCACCTGTCGGGCTTTAAAACCGCCCTGACCCGCTGCCTTAATTTTTATGCCAAGACCAACAACGTGGTCAAAGATGAAAAAGAACTGCCTAGCGGAGACGACCTGCGCGAAGGCCTTTCCGCCATCATCAGTGTTAAAGTGCCCAATCCGCAGTTTGAAGGTCAAACGAAAGATAAACTCGGCAACGGCGAAGTGGAAGGTTTTGTTTCCAGTGCCGTCAATGAGGCGCTGGCCACCTGGTTGGAAGAACACCCCGGCGATGCCAAACGCATCATCCAAAAAGGCATGCTGGCCAGGCAAGCCCGGGAAGCGGCCCGCAAAGCCCGCGAACTGACCCGCAAGGGGGCGTTAAGCAGCGGCGGCCTGCCCGGCAAACTTTCCGATTGTTCCAGCCGCGACATGGAATCCACCGAGCTTTACATTGTGGAAGGGCAATCGGCCGGCGGTACCGCCAAAGCCGGCCGCGACCGCGTGTTTCAAGCCATTTTGCCGATCAAGGGTAAAATCCTCAACGTCGAAAAGGCCCGCGTCGATAAAATGCTCAGCCACGAGGAAATACGTACCATTGTGCAGGCCCTTTCCTGCGGCATCGGTGCTGCCGACATGGATATGACCAAACTCCGTTACGGCAAACTGGTTATTATGACCGATGCCGATGTGGATGGTTCGCACATTCGCACCCTGCTGCTGACGTTTTTCTTCCGCCAGATGAACCAACTGGTGCGCGACGGTCGCGTGTATATCGCCCAGCCGCCGCTGTATCAGGTAACGCGCAAAAAGCATGTGGAATACGTCCGTAATGAAGCCGCCATGCGAAAAACCCTCCTGGATCTGGGTCTGGATGGCACCAGCCTGGTGATCCGCGATAAAAAGGGGCAGGAAAGCTCGCGGTTGAAGGGCAGCGATCTGCGCAAGCTCATCCAGACTCTGGAACAGGTACAGGATCTGGCCCAGGTAGGCGAGCGACGCGGCATTCCATTTGCCAAGCTGCTGGATCTGCGCAAAGAGCGCGGCACACTGCCATTGTACCGCGTTATTCTGGATTCCAAGGAATATTTTTTCTGGACTGCGGCAGACTATGCCGCCTTTTCCGAAAAGCACGGCGTGGCCGAGCTGGAAGCCGCCGCCAGGTCCGTGGAACCCGCCGATGCCTCCACCAATGGCAATGGCAACGGCCATACGGATGCCAAAACCCGCGCCGCCGCCGCCGAAGCCGCCGAAGCCAAAAAACGCGCCGCCAAACGCCTTGAAAAAAATGAAGAGCTGCACGAAAACAAAGAGCTGGAAAAGCTCTTTGAAAAGCTCACCGCCGCCGACCTGCCCATGAGTGATTATTTCCTGCGCCTGGAAGAAACCGACAGCGGCGAGCGCAAAATGACCCGCTATCTCATTGAAAACGGAGCCGAATATCGCCGGGACATCGCCGGCGTGGGTGATCTGGTTGCCGCCGTGCATGAAATAGCCAAGCAAGGCATTGAAATCAAACGCTTCAAAGGTCTGGGCGAAATGAACGCGGAAGAACTCTGGATTACCACCATGGACCCCAGCCGCCGCACGCTGTTGCGTGTAACCATGGAAGGTGCCAGCAATGCTGAAGCCATGTTCAGTACGCTGATGGGGGAAAACGTGGAACGTCGCCGGGCTTTCATCGAACTCCACGCCCTGGAAGTAAAGAATCTGGATGTATAAGTTTCCAACATGCTCATTGACACGCACTGCCATCTGACCGATCAGGCCATTCTGCCGGACCAGGCCGCGGTGGTACAGCGGGCCATCGCCGTCGGTGTGCAGCGTATGATAACCATTGGCACCGGACCGGAAGATCATCTGCGGGTGGTTGATGCCATCGGCCTTTATCCCCAGGTTTTCGGGGCCATTGCCGTGCATCCGCACCTGGCCGGGGAAATACCGTCGGATTTCATCGCGGCCATGCGGGCGCTTTTTGCCGGGCAGCCGCGGCTGCTGGCGGTGGGCGAATGTGGTTTGGATTATCATGGACCATCCGCCAATGCTGCTTTGCAGCGCCCGGTATTCATCCAGCAGTTGGAACTGGCCCGGCAATTGAAGCTGCCGGCCATTTTACACGTACGCGATGCCCATGCCGATGCCCTTAGCATCATGGCTGATTATGCAGATGTTCCCCACGTGGTGCACTGTTTTACCGGCACCGCCGAGGAAGCCGACCGTTGGCTTAAACGGGGTGCTTATGTGGGCATCACCGGTATCGTTACGTATAAAAACGCCCCGGACGTGCGGGCGGTGGCCATGCTGGTTCCGGAGAATCGGTTGCTGGTGGAAACGGATAGTCCCTATTTAAGCCCTGAACCGGTACGCAAAATCAAAATCAATGAGCCGGCGTTTGTGGTGCATGTGGCTGCGCGGGTGGCGGCCCAGCGCGGTGTATGCGCGGAAGCGCTGGCCCAATCCACCACCGCCAACGCCCGGCGACTGTTTGGGCCGCGGTTGGAATAAAAGCCGCGCCCTTTACACCAGGTCGAAGCGATCGAGATTCATAACCTTGTTCCAGGCCAGGACAAAGTCGTGAACAAACTTTTCTGGAGCGTCGGCACCGGCATACACCTCGGCCACGGACCGCAGTTGCGCATTTGAACCAAAAATAAGATCAACCCGCGTTGCAGTCCATCGGCGTTTGCCGGTCTTGCGGTCCTGTCCTGCAAATAGATCCGCAGCTTCGGTTAATGGTTGCCATTGCGTATCCATACTCAGCAGGTTTACAAAAAAATCGTTGGTCAACGTTTCTGGCCGCGTTGTAAAAACCCCGTGCGGTGTTGCACCGGCGTTGGCACCCAGCACACGCAGGCCGCCGATGAGAACCGTCATTTCCGGCGGCGTAAGTGTTAAAAGCTGGGCTTTATCCACCAGCATGACCTCGGCTACTGCGCCATAGTGATCCCTGGCATAATTGCGGAAACCATCCGCTCGTGGTTCCAGAACAGCAAATGAAGCAACATCCGTCTGTTCCTGCGCGGCATCTGTACGGCCCGGGGTAAAGGGGACAACCACATTGTGACCGGCCTTCTTGGCCGCCAGTTCAATGGCCGCGCACCCGCCCAGCACTATCAGATCGGCCATGGACACCTTTTTGCCGCCCGGCTGGCTATGGTTAAAGTTGCGCCCGATGCCTTCGATGATTTGCAGCACGTGTGCCAACTGGCCGGGCTGATTGACCGCCCAATTTTTCTGCGGAGCCAGACGTATCCGGGCACCGTTGGCACCGCCGCGCTTGTCCGAACCGCGGAAGGTAGAGGCGGATGCCCAGGCGGTAGATACTAATTGCGCAATTGACAGGCCGGAGGCAAGAATTTTACCCTTGAGCACGGCGATATCCTGCTCATTGATCAATGGGTGGTTCACTGCGGGAATCGGGTCCTGCCAGATTAATTCTTCCCTGGGCACCAGCGGCCCCAGATAGCGCGATCGTGGACCCATGTCGCGGTGTGTGAGTTTGAACCACGCCCGGGCAAACGCATCGGCGAACTCTTCCGGATGTTCGTAAAACCGCCGGGATATTTGGTTATAAACGGGGTCATACCGCAGAGAAAGATCCGTGGTCAGCATGGTCGGCGCGTGCCGCCGGGATGGATTATGAGCATCCGGAATAGTCCCGGCTCCGCTACCGTTTTTGGCCGTCCATTGCTGTGCACCAGCCGGGCTGCGGGTGAGTTCCCATTCATAACTAAAGAGGTTCTCAAAGAAATTGTTGCTCCATTTCGTAGGCGTTCTGGTCCAGGTGACTTCCGGGCCGCCGCCGATGGTATCGCCGCCTTTGCCGGTGCCAAAGCTGCTTTTCCAGCCCAGGCCCTGCTCTTCAATGCCGGCCGCCTCAGGTTCCGGCCCCACGTGCGACACCGGCCCGGCACCATGCGTTTTACCAAACGTGTGGCCGCCCGCGATCAAGGCCACGGTTTCTTCATCATTCATGGCCATGCGGGCAAAGGTTTCGCGTATGTCCCGGCCTGCCGCTATGGGATCCGGCTTCCCGTTGGGGCCTTCCGGATTGACGTAAATCAGCCCCATCTGAACGGCAGCCAGCGGATCCGCCAGTTCGCGGTCGCCGCGATAACGCTCATCCGCCAGCCATTGGCCTTCCGGCCCCCAATAGACAGATTCGTCCGGTTCCCACGCATCCTCGCGCCCGCCGCCGAACCCGAAGGTCTTAAACCCCATGGATTCAAGGGCCACGTTACCGGCCAAAATCATCAGATCCGCCCAGGAAATCCTGCGGCCATATTTTTTCTTCACCGGCCAGAGCAATCGGCGGGCTTTGTCCAGATTTACATTGTCCGGCCAACTGTTGAGCGGTGCATAACGCTGCTGCCCGGTGCCGGCACCTCCGCGCCCGTCACCGATACGGTACGTACCGGCAGCGTGCCATGCCATTCGGATAAACAGCGGCCCGTAATGGCCAAAGTCCGCCGGCCACCAGTCCTGTGAATCCGTCATCAACTGCAAAAGGTCCTTTTGCACTGCAGCAAGGTCCAAACTGTTAAATTCCCGGGCGTAGACGAAGTTTTCCCCCATGGGGCTGGATAAAGACGAGTGCTGGCACAGCGGCTTGAGATTCAACGCTTTGGGCCACCAGTCAGTATTGGATCTGGCACCGGCGGTGGTTGCCCGAAAGGGGCATTTGCCCTCGTTGGATCCGTGCTGATGCCCAGCAGCCTCCGGCCCCGGCTGTAAACCATCGGTGCCGGTGGCAGGTGCGTTCTGATGTCCGGTGACCGGGCAACCATCCACAGGAACACGTGTTACTTCAGGCCTGGTAGAATCAGACATGGTAAAACTCCTTGCTAACAGGTTGACCGGCACCATCGCCCACGGCCACATACCGCCGGCATCAGGCCACCAGCAGACCCGACAATGGCCAGTGTACGAACCGGAACATAAGAAGTAAAATATATCATGTCTATACTTTTCATAGGATTTAACTATGGAATTACATCAGTTGCGGTATTTTGTGGAAGTATCCAGACGGCGCAACTTTACCCGCGCCGCCCAGGCTTGCCGGGTGGCCCAGCCGTCTTTAAGCCAGCAAATCATCAAATTGGAAAAAGAACTGGGGCAACCTCTTCTGGACCGGACCCGGCGAAAAATCCTGCTGACCCCGGCCGGCCAGAGATTTCTCCCGCAGGCGCAGGCCATTCTGGCGGCCGTGGAAGACGCCAGACGCATGGTATCCGTGGATGACGCCCTGCATGGACAGCTTTCCATCGGAGCAATCTCCACCATAGCTCCATATCTTCTGCCTCAGATATTAGCCAGGTTCCTGCACAGCCGGCCGCAGGCTACGGTATCGGTGGTGGAGAATCTTACCCCGGTGCTGGTGGAAGCTTGCCTGGCCGGTGAGTTGGATGCGGCCATTGTTGCACTGCCCATCAACGAACCTATGCTGGAAACTGTGCATCTTTTTACAGAATCGTTGCTGTTGGCCACAGCATGCGAGCATCCTCTGGCCAGGCAGCGAAGCGTAAAGCTGTCTGATTTAACCGGCCATCCATTTGTATTGCTGGATCCCGTTCATTGTCTGGGCACCCAGGTGGTGCAATTTTGCCGTGACCATGCGTGCGTTCCAGTGGTCCGCTGCCGCAGCTCCCAACTGTTAACCGTGCAGAAGATGGTGGCCATGGGTCTAGGCCTTTCTCTTATTCCACAGATGGCCTGCACCACGGATGCCGCGTCCGGTTGTCGCTACCGTCGCCTTAGTGGAGATCATCCGCAGCGAACGATCGGGCTGGTGTACCATCGCCGCAGGTTTCGCACGCCATTGCTGGAACACTTACTGGCGATCTTGCGTGCGGATGCTTTGCAGAAAATGCGTCTGGCCACATCTGGCCCGGCCAGAGAGTCTAAATAGTCTCGCTGGAGCCAGGCAATTTGCGCAGTCCCCAACATGGCGTGGCCGGCTATCTCATCACCGGCCTGTTGCCGTGGGCCAACCCCAAAAGCTTGTGAAGAAGTTTTGTGGCCGCTTGCATTTTTAACTTTATAGTATAAAGTAATTAAGAACCGCCAGCCGATAGCGGTCGTATGAAGAGTTGGCTTTTATCAAGGTGTGCCGGTGGAATTGCGCCACGCCATATCGCAGATTTCGCAAATACACGCGCAAATGGCGGCCAGCCAGGTGTTTCGCGGTTATCGCAGCGCCACGGCCCTGTTTTCCGCTGCCATCGCCGTGTGTACGGCCATCATTCAATCGCAGTTGCTGGATCATCCGGCCCGGCATGTCGGGCTTTACCTGCTGCTGTGGATTGCCGCCGCCACGGTAAGTTTGATGATCATCGCACTGGAAATGATTTTGCGCTGCCGCAGGCTCAATTCCGATGTGCAAACGCGCCTGACGCTGCTGGCGGTGGAAAGTTTTCTGCCCAGTCTTCTGGCCGGCGGCGCTTTAACTTACCTGATGTTTCGTTTTGTTGCCGTCGCCGTCTGGATATTACCCCCATTGTGGATGATCTTGTTTTCGCTGGGCATTCTCGCTTCCAGCCGGATCTTACCTCGAGCCACCATTTATAGCGGTAGCTTTTATTTACTGGCGGGAATATTCTGCATGGTAACTTTTCATGGTGCGCTGATGTTCAACCCCTGGATCATGGGGGTGGTTTTCGGCATCGGCCAACTCGTCACCGCGGCCATACTTTATTACACCCTGGAGCGAAAACATGAACCCGTCTGACCTGGAAAAGACCGCCGGCCGATACGCCTACGACGGCCTTGACCGCATCATTCACGAAAAGGCCCGGCTGAGCATTATTGCCTCGCTGGCAGGATATTCCGAAGGCCTGCTGTTTAACGAATTAAAAGAGCTTTGCTCGCTTACGGATGGCAACTTAAGCCGCCACCTGGCCATTTTGCAGGAAGCGGACCTGGTGCAGATGTGGAAAGGCACACGGAATAAGCGGCCGCAGACTCTGGCCCGGCTTACCGAGCATGGCCGCCGCCGATTTCTCGAATACGTAACCCGCCTGGAGCGCGTGGTGGCGGATGCGTCCCAGCTTACCCGGCAGCCGGAATCCGGGGCGACGCTGCGCCCGCGAACGGCATAATTTTTTTGACCTGTTACTTTGCGTTGCAAAGTATGTCTGTTATTTGGCAACCGCTGCACAAGGAGTGATTCATGCAAATTCTCAAAGCGCAGGACATGGGCATGTGTTTTGGCGTACGTGATGCCCTGGCCAAAACTCAAACCATCTCCAATCCGGTGCAGGTAACGATATTTGGACAACTGGTGCATAACCCAGTGGTCAACCGGCGGCTGGCCGCACGCGGCTTTGGCATGGTGGACGAGCGTTCGCGCGATAGACTGCCGGATTCCACTCACGTATTGGTAACAGCCCATGGTATCAGTGAAAAAATGCGCAGCGCCCTGCTGGCCGCGGGCAAAGAACTTGTTGATACCACCTGTCCGCTGGTCAAAAAGGCCCACGCCGCCGCTCATCGTCTGCAGGAGAAGGGCTGCCATGTGATCGTCATCGGCACACCCGGCCATGTGGAAGTCAACGGCATTGTGGAAGATCTTAACTCGTTTACCATTGTGGAAAGTCCCGCTACCGTTCAAACCTATCCCTTTACCAAACTGGGTATTCTCTGCCAAACCACCACTCCATCCACCGTGGCTGCCGCGGTTCGAGCCAAAGTGGCCAAGCTTAACCCCCAGGCCCACATTCAATTCATCGACACGGTATGCCAGCCCACCAAAGACCGCCAGACCGCGCTGGAAGAGTTGCTCAATCAAGTGCAGGCCATGGTCGTGGTCGGCGGCCAGAATTCCAATAACACCCGTCGCCTGGTGGACCGCTGCCACCAGCGCGGCATTCCCGCCTGGCACGTACAATGTGCCGCGGAACTTCAGCAACAATGGTTTGAAGGTGTACAAGTCGTGGGTCTTACCGCCGGCACCAGCACCCTGCCTGAAACTATTGATGCCGTGTACCACGCTCTTTCCACCATCGCCAGGAGTCCCGTGGCCCAGCCCCTGGTGCCATCACCTGCGCACCGCTGGCGAAAAAGAAATCAATCCTCGGTCACAGGCTCGGTACGCCGCCACCGCGCTGGAACCACCCTTCCGGCAAACCGCATCACGTGACAGCGGCGGTCGGACGGCACCTCCGTTGGCGATGCCTGCGGCATCTGCGGGTCGAGCGTCAAAGCCGGGTAGCGACTCCTTATCAGCACCGCCGCCAGCAGCAAAGAAGCCCATAACACCACGTCCATGGAATCGAAATAATGCCGGCCGTCGCGACCAAACATTTTGGCCAAATCCGAAGTCCATGGCATAAGGGCTGCAACTCCAATGAGTGCCATCCACGCCCAGCGCCGCATTTTTTCCGGTGCGATCGCGTCACTGGCAATCATGGCGGTGGCCATTAGTGCCAGGATAAGCGTTACATAGTGCGGTACCCAGGTGCGTTCCGACGCCCAGAGCATAAACATGCCGATACATCCGATTTCCATCAGATACCGGCGGCATTGCAGGGTTTTCAGGGGTTGACGCGCCCAGATCATCCCCGCCACCGCAATCACCGCCAGCAATCCCCGCCAGATCCAGGTTACCACCTTCGGCGGCCAATTGAATATATTGACATAATGATTAACCTTATGTCCATGCAACATATCCTGCCAGGCCGGCACATGTTCCAAAAGTCGTTTCATCAATTCCGGGATCGATTCCCCGTTAGCAAATTTGATTACACCCCCCGTCACATAAGGCAGTATCATGATGGAGGTCCACTGACGCAGCCAGACGATATTCTGGTGCCAGGAAAAAAACAGCGCCGGCAGTAGAAATAACCACAGACCAATGCCGGCCAGTATGCCCAGCACAATGCGCCAACGCCGACGAAAAATAAAATAAGCCAGAAATGCCAATGGCGTTACTTTAATGCATATCGCCAGTGCCACCATCAGCCCGGCAGCCCATTGGTGCCGTGGAGCTTCGCTTTGCGCCAGCCACAGCCCGGTTACCAGGGGCAGCAGCATCAGCAGATTCATCTGTCCTTCCTGCACATCGCCGATCACTGGAAAAAACCAGCCCGCAGCCACCAGCAGCACCGCCAGGGTTTCCAGCCGGACCCCCGCCCGCCGCACCATGGCAATCATGAGCAGAAAGATGGACACGAACATAAAAGGCTTGGTGAGAACCCAGGCCGCCTGGGCCATCGGACGCGACAGCAGGGTATAAGGAGCCACAAATAACAGCGCCAGCGGCGGCAGTGGAAATCGGTCGCTGGTATAAGCCTTGTGCGCATAGATAAACGCCGGCACCGTTTTCATGTAAGAATCGAAGGCATCGATATGCACGTTCTGGTTCATCTGGCGGGTCACTTTGGTATAGGACTGCACCGCCAGCACCAGGCTCGCCAGCAACACCACCACCAGGCCCGCGGCCTTGAGCCGCCGCCGTACGTTATCATCGCCAACCGCACCAGATATTCCTTGTTTCATCGGTGCGTTATCGCAGAAGCCTTGGCGTCTGGCAAGGCTGAATATTAACAAATGGTTAGGATTATCGGTTGCGCTGCCCAAGATCAGGCTTCGGTCTTGCCCGGCTCAAGGCTCATCAGGACCCTTCAGGACCGGAGCTTGATGCCGCCGATGGCAATCGGCACTGGACCATTGCCCGTTTCGCTTTTATAACAGCTTTTCTATGTCGCTCAAATTTGAAATTTTTCATCAGGATTCCGGTTGTCAGGCGCGCACCGGCCGGGTTTCCACGCCCCATGGCAGCTTTGAAACTCCTGCTTTCATGGCGGTGGGAACGCGCGGCAGCGTCAAAGGGCTTACCCCGCAAATGCTGGATGCTGCGGGATGTGAAATTCTGCTGGGCAACACTTATCACCTGATGCTGCGACCGGGAGCGGAAACAGTTGCAGCCCTGGGGGGCTTGCAGAAATTCACCGGATGGCATCGTCCCATGCTGACGGATTCCGGCGGATTTCAGGTTTTTTCGCTCTCAGAGCTGCGCAGTTTTGATGATACAGGGGTAAATTTTCGTTCGCATATTGATGGAACCATGGTGCATTTAGGGCCGGTGGAATCCATGCGCGTTCAGCATCTGCTGGGAGCGGATATTGCCATGGCTTTTGACGATTGTCCGCCGGCCAATTGCCCGTCCGAGCGTTTGGCCGATGCCATGGCCCGCACGCTGGCGTGGGCCAAAGTCAGCAAACAGGTTCATGATGATCTGGATGTGTCGCAGCGGCAGGCTCTCTTTGGCATTGTGCAGGGCGGTACGGACCCGCAGGCACGCCAACACTGTGCCCAGGAATTGGCGGCCCTGAATTTTGACGGTTATGCCATCGGCGGCCTGGCGGTGGGCGAAGGCCATGCCCGCATGGTGCAGGCCATTGGGCATACCGTGCCCTTTTTACCCTATGATCGGCCGCGATATTTGATGGGTGTTGGTTACCCGCGTGATATGTTAGAAGCCGTCAAACAGGGCGTGGATATGTTTGACTGCGTCCTGCCCACCCGCAATGGCCGCAATGCTCTGGCCTTTACCCGTACCGGGCCGCTGCGGCTTAGAAACGCCCAGTACATCCGTGATACCAGGCCGATTGAAGCGGAATGTGATGCCTATTGCTGCCAAAATTTTTCCCGCGGCTACCTTCGGCATCTGTTTTCCGTGGGCGAAATGCTGGGGCCGACTTTGGTATCGCTCCATAACGTCCATTTTTTCCAGCGGTGGATGCTGGACATTCGCCGTGCCATCCGGGACAATACTTTGTCCAGCCTGAAGGCATGGGATTCTGATGCTCCGGACGCTGGGCCATAACGGGCGCACCGGCCGCAGGTCAACAGAATGTCGATGGGCGGCGGGCCAAACGCCGATGGGCTGCCTGCCGCAGCCCGGCGATTGGCTCAAGAATGTTGCGGAATTTGCTATAGGTGGAATCATGTTGCGTGTAACTTCAGTGAAACAAATGTTTATGGCGGCGGTGGTTGCCGGTGTGATCATTCCGGCGGCAACGCCCCCGTTTAATGCCTCAGCGCAAGCCCAGGTAACCGCGGTGGTTAAACCGGCAGGCTCCCCACCGGTGGCGAAGAACGCCGGCGGTACCAATACGGCGGTCGTTGCTCCGGCGACGCCCGCCACACCTTCCGGTAAAACCGCGGCCGTCAGCAGCGGGGTCAAGGCCATCATGACCGCCAACTCCGGAACCAAAACGATTAAGGCACCGACCACGCAACCAGCCCCGGCCCCCGCCAATAACAGTTGGTTTACATTTTTGATGCTTGGTGCGGCGGCGATACTGGTCATCATGCTGATTCGCGGCCCACGCAAGGAAGAAAAAAAACGCAAGCAGATGCTGGCCACCATGAAAAAGGGCAGCCGCGTGGTCACCATTGGCGGCCTGGTCGGCTCTGTGGTGGACGTTCGCGATGATGTGGTGGTGCTGAAGGTGGACGAATCCGCCAATGTGAAAGCCCATTATCTGAAAAGCGCCATCTCCCGCGTGCTGGCAGAGGATGATTCCCCGGAAGATAAGAAGGCTTAACAACAGTCCCGGCGGATTTTCCGGTGCCTCCGGAACACCCGGTGCGGTATGAATCTCCACAAGGCAACCCCTTGGGCGGCGGGGACCGCAAAAACAAAAGATTCACAACTGGAATCGACGGCGGCCGGCGGAACCGATGGCCATCATGGAACGAATATGAAAAGCAATCTTCTTACCAGATTTACCATTATTATTGCGGCCGTTGCGCTCGCCCTGTTTGGTATTTTTTCCTATGGCCTCAAGGGTGGGATCGACCTTTCCGGCGGCACGGTACTGATTTACCAGCTTAATATCCCCCCAGGTTATCATGGCGATCCCAACCAGCTTGCCCGCCAGGTAATCACCACACTGCGCCGGCGCGTAGACCCTAAAAACGTGCGTAATCTGGTGTGGCGAGTCCTCAGCGGCGACCGTATTGAAATTCAAATGCCCCTGGCCAGTGATAAGTCGCGACTTGCCCAGGCCCGCTACCAGAAGCTGGTGGACGCTTTGATGCGCGATAACATTGAACCTTCCCAGGTGGCGGCGGCTTTGCGTGCTTCACCACAAAAAAGGGCCTTGGAAATGCTTGCCCTGGCTGGTAAAAATCACCAGCGATTGCTCCTGCTGCACCAATTAGCTGTTGCGTATGATGATCTCATGGCCGCCAACAAGGCCCAGGCGAAGTACGCCAACAATCCGCTGTCCATTCCACCGGCGCTGATCGCCCAACGCCTGAAGGCATCCGAAATGTACCAGCAATATCTGGCGGCGGTGCTGCATTCCAACATCGACCTGCAGCATCTGGCCCATTTGCTCTCCGCCACCTACCAGACCAACAATGCCAGTGCCGAAAAAGCCCTGCAAAAGGCGATTGTCGACCATCCCGGCCGCGCCGCTTTGCTTAAAAAGCTGGTCCTGGCGTATGCCGCCCGACGCAAACACAGCGGCGGTCTGGAAAATCCCGCGGAACTCGAACGCCTGTTGCGCGGAGCCGGCGTGCTTGATTTTCGGATTACCGTCAGCCCCCAAAACCCCGCGGTCTCCAAGGCCTTGGCACAGTTATCGCTCAAGGGTCCGCACAGCGGCTTTACGCCGCCGGGTACCCGCTGGTACCCCATTGATAACACCAATGGTAAGAGCCTGCTGCACGATTCCCATTATGTTACCGGTCAATGGGAAGGCCAGCATTATATTCTCCTTTATCATACTCAGGCCCGTGCGTTAACCCATAACCCCACCCGCCGTCCATGGAAAATTGATTACGCCAACCTGACTACAGATCCGCAGAGCGGCGGTTTTATGGTGACCTTTAACCTGGACCCCATCGGGGCGGTTTACATGCGCCAACTCACCAGCAACAATATCCACCGGGATATGGCTATTTTGATGGATGGCAAGGCCATTGAAGCCCCGAATATCCGAAGCGCCATCGGCGGATCCGGTGAAATCACCCTGGGATCGGCCAATACCGCGCAGGCTGCCCGCCGCATTCAAAAGCAGGGCAAAATGCTGGCCCAGATTCTCAATGCTGGTTCACTGCCGGCCACGCTGCAGAATCATCCCATCTCCGTGCAAACCATCGGAGCCACACTCGGAGCTGATAACCTGCGGGCCGGGCTGCACAGTGCCGTTATCGCGGTAATTGTCGTGCTTGTATTCATGTTTATTTATTACACCATCACAGGGGCCTTTGCGGATGTGGCCCTTATCCTCAACCTGATTCTGCTGCTGGGCGTGATGTCCATGATTCACGCCACTTTCACCCTGCCGGGCATTGCCGGTGTGGTGCTGACCCTGGGCATGGCGGTGGATGCCAACATTCTAATCAACGAGCGCATCCGGGAAGAACTCCACAAGGGGGCCAGCCTCTGGCTGGCCGTCAAGCAGGGCTATGACAAAGTTTTCTGGACCATTTTTGATGCCAACACCACCACTTCGCTGACCAGCATTGTGCTGGTATGGCTGGGTTCGGAAGATGTCAAGGGCTTTGGCGTAACGCTGCTGATCGGGCTGGCGGTGCACATGTTTACCGCCCTTTTTGTCACCCGTACCCTGATGATCGCGGCCATCCGCTTCGGCGTGATGAAAAAAATCGATGATCTGTCCGTGAAAGAATATTTCCGGGACATGTTCACCTTCACGTGGCTGCGCGGTCGTTGGCCCTTTATGCGGGTTTTCACCCTGACCAATTTTGACTGGATCGGCAAGCGTCGCATTTTCTGGTCCGTTTCCGCCATAATCATGATTTCCGGCCTCACCGCCTTTTTCCTGCGGGGCAATAAAAAATATGATACTGAATTCAACGGCGGTACCCAGATCACCATGCGTCTGGAACACGGCAAAACCATGAAAGTCGCCCAGGTGCGCGCCAAAATCCTGCAACTTTCCAGCCAGGTCCCCGGCCTCAAGGCCCTGCGCCATGCCACCGTTTACAGCGTGGGTACGCATCATAACGAATTTCAGATTATTACCAGTATTGTCAACCCCACCAAAATGGCCAAGGGTAAGGCGGCCACCGGGCCGGCTCCGGTGCAGTTGCTGGCCAGCAATCTTGAAGCCGCATTTTCCAATGTCATTGCCGTGAAGCGGCGGCTGAGTTTTGCCAACGTCAATGTTACTCCGGCACACATTCAGGATCTTCTGGACAACCGCACCGTCATTCCCATTACCCATGGCGATTTACAGGAACTGGTGGCATCCATGCCCAATGTGGATATCAGCGATTACCGTGGCGGCGTGGCGGTGATTCTGCGGAACATCAGGCCGCCGGAAGCGGCATCGTCTCTTACCCGCCGCATCCGGGATATGAGTCAGGAACCGGATTTTGCCGCGCTGGAATATCGCCCGTTCAAAGTGATTCCGATCCGCTATGCGTCTGGAGCCACTTTGGGTCATGGCCATGCGCCGGTAACCGAAGCGGTGGTGGTGGCCGCGGATCCTCATTTTGCCTATAACGCCTACAACGCTTCAGACCTGGCTTCCTGGAAACAGCACGTGGCCGGTGCGGAATGGAACATCATTCGCACCGCCCTGACCACCTCCGGTGGTTTGGCGGGCATCACCAGTTTTGCACCGCAGGTCGCCACGGAAGCCCGCCTCAACGCCCTGATGGCTGTGGCGATTTCGCTGATCTTAATTGTGGCATACGTATGGATTCGCTTCGGCGGTATCCGTTACGGCTTTGGCGTGGTGTTTTCCCTGGTGCATGATGCCATCGTGGCCGTGGCCGCCACTGTATTGGCCGTTTACATCCACGACACGGTTATTGGACGGGCTTTTCTGGTCAGTGATTTTAAGATCAATATGACCATGATCGCCGCATATCTCACCGTCATCGGCTACAGCGTCAACGATACCATTGTCATCTTTGACCGGGTGCGCGAAAACCGCGGCCGACTTAAATCTCCGCTTACGCAAAAACTGGTCAACGATTCCATCAATCAATGCTTTGGCAGAACCATCTGGACCACCTTTACGGTGTTTGTGGTCGTGGCAATTTTGTATGTTTTTGGCGGCCAGGGCGTACATGGATTCGCCTATGCCATGCTCATTGGTGTGTTCACCGGGGCCTACAGCACTTTGGCCATCGCTTCCCCCATGCTGCTGCATGTGAAAGATCGGCCGTCAAAACCTGCGGCCTATCCAGGTATGCCGGAATCGAAATCGGCCAATGCTTCAGCCTTGGCTACTGCCCAGTTGCCGCCGTCGGCTTGACCGCTTGCCCCAGCCCGCGCACCCGTTATCCCTCCCCATACCCCGCCTACTACTTCCCAGTGGAACTCCCGAAAGGGGCCTCGCAAATTAAATTTATATTTTGCGGCCCAGGAGTTTTGGCCGCCAGCGAGGCGTAAGCGACAAGTATACCCCGCCAGCAGATTTGTAAGGAGCAACCAACAATGCCCAGCCGTCAACAGCGGGACAACAGTCAAGCAGTGGAGGTGCAGCCACCTTGTCCGCAATGGTTCTCCCTATGGCCGTTCCCGGGACCGCGGGCATCTTGCCCGCAAAATCCGCCGGCCCGCTGAATACTGGCTGCTGAACGCTGATCGATTTATTCCTTCGTGTACCTTTGTGTCCATTGTGGTGCAATATCGTCTCCTATCTCCTGCCTCCTGACTTCGGTTAAAAATGTATGAAAATCTTGATAACCTTGATAATCTTGACAATCTTGCCTCCGCCAATCACTGAAAGCTGACCGCTGAATGCTGATCGCTGATCGCCTCGTGTCTTGTTTGTAGGAATTATTTAGTGTTGAATCGCCAAACTCCCAACTCCCGTCCTACGGGCCGCAGCCCGCGCCCCCTGCGTGCTCGGCGGTGAAACAATATCTGCTGCACCCAGCCGGCACTGGTGTAACCACACACCTTCGCGGATAATCCTGCTCATGGGTCGGGTTATACAGGAGAATTAAACCATGCCAGACTGGACACTTTCCGCATTTTCTGATGAGGCCGGGGCTTCCTGCGATGAGCAAATTGCCGCCTTGCAAAAAGCCCGCATTTCGCGGATGGATCTGCGTTCCATCGACAACTTCAACTGCACCGTATTGCCTGTGCCGCACGCCCGGGAAGTTCGCCGGAAGCTGGATGCGGCAGGAATTCAGGTGCAGATGTTCGGCAGCCCGATTGGGAAAATTGACATTGCCGATGATTTTGCCATTGACGTTCAAAAGCTGGAACATCTGGGCCAACTGGCTCCGGTACTGGGCTGTCATGCGGTGCGAATTTTCAGTTATTACAACAAAGCCCAGCAATCCCACGACGCCTGGCAGGCGGAAACTCTGCGGCGACTGCGCGAACTCTCCGCTCTGGCCACCAGGCTGAAGCTGGTGCTTTACCACGAAAATGAGCGGCACATTTTTGGCGACCTATGCCAGGATGTACAGACCATCGCCCGCGAGCTGCGCCGGCCGGAGGGGGCATTTCGCCTGATTTTTGATTTCGACAATTACAACCAATCGGGTGAAAACGTGTGGGATAACTGGCTGCGCCTGCGCCAGCTCACCGATGCCTTTCACCTGAAGGATTCACGTGCCGGCCAGCATCAACCGGTGGGGCTGGGGGACGGCTACGTGCGGGAAATTCTTTCCGATGCACTCCAGCACCGGTGGGCAGGGCCGCTGGCGGTGGAACCGCATTTGTCTCATTCCGGAGCGGTGGCGCAGACCGGGCCTTCGGGAACGGCTAACGTGGCGTATTCCAAAATGCCGACAACGGAATCTTTCCACCTCGCTTGTTCCACGGCCACGAGCCTGCTCAATCAGGTTGGAGCATCCTTCAGGTAAGGCGTTGCCGACCAGCGGCGGATAACCGCCGGAGTATGTAAAAGGGACCAACCCCATGGCCGAACTCGACCCAACCGGTACCGCGGTTCCACCGGAGCAGCCGACAGCCGGCATCGCCGAGCAGATTCGCCGCGGACGCAAGCTTTTTATCGCCATGGCCGTGGCCTATACGCTGGGCAACTTCAATGACAATTTCAACAAACAGGCAGTAAGCCTTTTGGCGCTTAGCCACCATCACACGGGCCTGCCCGGAGTGATCACTATTTTGTTTACCCTGCCGTTTCTGCTGTTTTATGCCACCGCAGGCTGGCTGGCGGATCGATTTCCGCGGCGCAACGTCATTATTATCTCCAAAGTCATGGAACTGGCGTTTCTGGGGCTGGGTGGGGTGGGCATTATGACGCTCAACTGGCCGCTGATTGTAACGGTGATTTTTCTGATGGCTCTGCAGGCCACTATTTTCGGCCCGGCCTTAAGCGGCTGCATTCCCGATGTTTACCCGGAAAGTTACGTGGTGCATGCCAATGCCCGGCTTACTTCCGCAACCACCGCGGGCATTCTGCTGGGCGTAGTGGCCGCGGGCCTGACGCTGAATCTCAAGGGCACTTTTCACGGCCTGCCACTGGGGCGATTGGTTGCGGCGTGCTCGCTGCTGGTGGTTTCAGTGATCGGGCTGCTGGTAAGTTTTGGAGTTCCGTATCGGCCTGCGGGCAATCCGAAAGAACCGTTCCCCTGGGCCGGTCCTTTAAGCTCGCTGCTGGATCTGTGGGGTCTGCGGAGCGATCGGCTGCTCTCGGCTGCCGTCATCACGTATACGTATTTCTGGTTTATCGCCGGTTTGCAGATACTTTTCATCAATAAAATGGGGGAGGTGCAGTTCGGGCTTAATGATGCCACCACCAGCTATCTGGCCCTGGCGGAAATGCTGGGCGTGGTGGTGGGAGCCTTGGCGGCGGGCAATATAATCGCCAAAGACAACGGCCTGTGGGTAACACCCGGGGCCACCGGAGCGCTGGGCCTGTTTTTGTGCCTGTCCGGTCTGGCCCCGCTTTTCCCGGGACATGGGCGGATTATTTTTCTGTTGTCCATGCTGGCCTGTGCCGGTGTGGCCGGGGGCCTGATGATGGTGCCGCTGGGAAGCTTTTTTCAGACCCGGCCGGAACCTCGTAAACGCGGACGCGTGATTGCCGCAGCCAGTTTTGCTTCATCCGTGGGCCTGCTGGCGGCAGGCATTATCTACATTCCGCTGCAGAAATACTTGCAGTCCTCCACCATTTTTGTGCTCATGGGCCTGGTAACATTTCCCGCGGCTTTGGCGGTGGTACCGGTTTTTGCCAGGCGCAAGCCCGGAGAGATAACGTCAGAGGTAATATAGGCATGTGTTCTCAGGTAACATCTGCTGTCAGCAGACGCATACCCGGTCGGCCACGTCGGTCGGCCCAGGTGCTGTGCCTGCTGACCCGTCGAGTGCTCTCCCTGCGTTACCGCGTACGTATGCATGGCGTGGCAGAGGTAAATAAACGAGGTATGCAGGGCATTTTGTTTTTGCCCAATCATCCCGCCCTTATTGATCCAGTGATTGTTCTGGCCTACCTGCACGGAAAATTCGGCGTGCGGCCGCTGGCCCTGGAAAACCAGGTCAACAAGCCGCTGATTCGCCCTTTGGCCAATCGGCTGGGCGTTTTGCCGATTCCGGATATGTCCAGTACGGATACCGCCAATGCCGGCAAAGCGCAGCACGCCATTGAACTGTGCATTGAGGCCCTGCAGCGCGGAGAAAACGTACTGCTTTATCCGGCCGGACGCATCATGCGCCAGCAGGTGGAAACTCTGGGCGGGGTCAGCGCGGTGCATCGCATTCTGGCCAGGTTGCCGGATATACGGGTAGTGCTGGTGCGTACCACCGGCTTGTGGGGCAGCAGCTTTGGCTGGGCAGCCGGTACGCCTCCACAACTGGGTCGGGGCCTGGTGAAACATATACCTTCGCTACTGGCCAGCGGCGTGTGTTTTGCACCCAAACGGAACGTTGACATCGTCCTGGCCGAACCGACGGATATACCGCGCCATGCCGACAAAGCCACCCTGAATGCGTATCTGGATACGTTTTATAATCAGTCCACTCCACCAGCACTGTACGTACCGTATAGCCGCTGGGAAAATAAAGGTGGTTCCCGCGAAATGCCGCCGCACGCTGCCGCCGCCGCCACCGGCAGTACCGGCGCAGTGCCGCCAGCCACCCGGCAAATTGTGCTGGAGTATCTGTGGCAGGCCACCGGCGTAACCGATCTACAGGATCACCAGCAGTTGGCCCGTGATCTGGGCCTGGATAGCCTGGCCATTACCGACATTATCTTCTGGCTGGAAAAGGAATTTGCCGTGCAGGTGCCCAGTGTGGAATCGGTACACACGGTGGGCGATGTGCTGTTGGCAGCGTGTGGCAAACTCTCCGGCACCGCGGCGGATGCCCGTGTACCGCCAGCCTCGGCCGCGTGGCTGGCCGAGCCGGTCCGGGTGCGGGCACAGATCCCCGAGGGCAACACGGTGCAGGAGGTGTTTTTGGCGCAGGCCGCCCGGAATCCCGGACGGGTTATTGTGGCTGATATGCAGCATGGCTCCCGCACCTACCGCGATTTGATCACCTCCATTCTGGCCCTGCAACAGAAAATTGCCGCCATGCCGGGGCAATACATGGGCATTTTGCTGCCCGCATCGGTGGCCGCGGACACCGTTTTTCTGGCGGTTCTTTTTGCCGGTAAAACGCCGGTGATGGTGAACTGGACCGCCGGCCAGCGCAACGTGCAGCACAGCCTGGACCTGCTGGAAGTGCAGAAGGTATTGACGGCAGACGCACTGGTGCACCGCCTTGCCTCGCAGGGCATTGATATGACCGCGTTAAAAGGCCGGCTGGTGCCCCTGGAACACTTAGCCGCCGGCATCAGCAAGTGGGAGAAGCTTTCCGCAGCCATTCGCGCCAGGTTTTCCTGGCGGGCCTTGCGCAAAGCTGCGTCCGCGCCCAACGCGGTGGTGCTCTTTACCAGCGGATCGGAAGCTTTTCCCAAGGCCGTGCCGTTAACCCATGCCAATTTATTGACCAACATCCGCGATGCACTGGCAAGCATCACGATCCTGGAGGGCGACCGCTTTTTGGGCATGTTGCCGCCGTTTCATTCGTTTGGTATCACTGCCACCATGCTTTTGCCGCTGCTTGCCGGGGTGAAGGTGGTGCATTATCCCAATCCGAATGAAGGAGCAGTGCTGGCCAAAATCATCCCGGCATACCAGGTGACAATTTTATTGGGGACACCCACGTTTACGGCCAATATAGTACGCTCCAGCGGCGCCGATTTAACCAGCGTGCGGCTGTGTGTTACCGGGGCCGAAAAATGTCCGCCGGACGTGTACCAGGCCGTCAAGGTCCGTTGTCCGCGGGCAGTGGTTCTGGAAGGCTACGGCATTACCGAATGCTCGCCATTTGTGGCGGTGATGCGCGAAGATGATCTGCGTCCGGGTACCATCGGAAAGCCGCTGCCATCCGTGGTTGTGGCGATCGTTCATCCGGACACCGGTCAACCGCTTGGTCCAGGTGAAACCGGCATGTTGCTGGTCCGCGGCCCCAGCATATTTGGGGGGTATCTGCACTACGACGGCCCGCGGCCATTTGCAACATGGGATGGCCATACGTGGTATCGCACCGGGGATCTGGTGCAGGCGGATGCCCGGGGGAACCTGACGTTTATGGGCCGGCTGAAACGCTTTGTGAAAATCGGCGGAGAAATGGTTTCTCTGCCCGCTGTTGAAGAGGTGCTGGTTCGTGCCTATGGCCGCCCGGACGACCAGGGGCCATGCCTGGCGGTATTGCCCACGCCGGACCAGGACCATCCCGAACTGGTTCTGTTTGTCATTCGCCCGCTGGAACGGACCTTGGTCAACCAGGTGATTCGCCAGGCCGGTCTTTCCGGATTGCATAATATACGTATCGTGCGCACGCTGGAGCAGATACCGGTTTTAGGTACCGGCAAAACCGACTACCAGGCTCTGGCGAAACTGCTGCACGATGCAAAATAGCACCGGCCATCGGTGGCGGCCTTCAGGGGCGCAGCCTGGCCTGATGAAAATGCCCTCATGACATTCGTTTCGTTGTTGTTGCGCATGCAAATGCGCGTTGGCGTTGGGGAAAACGGACAAAACCACCTGATGGCACGAGGACACCAAGCAAACCCAATGTAGCCGGCTGGGTCCCTCCAGCCGCGGCGTTTGCAAATGGCGCGTCCACCTACGCGCGAACCCTGCGTACGCACAAGCCTTGGTCCCGCGCAACAATTTCCCGCAGAGGCATTACGCCAATTACCACCCAAAATGTCAAGATTTTCATCGGCCCAGGCGATGCCCTTACTTGCGTCCACGTACCAGTTCACGAAATTCGCTCGGGGTCTGCCTGTGTTTGCGTAAGAAGGCTTTGCCAAAATGGTTGCCGTCGGAAAAGCCGGCCTCGCGCCCAACTACCTCTATTTTTTGGTCAGTTTCGGCCAGCAGCTTTGACGCGTATTCAAGTCGGCGGCGGAGAATTTCGTCAAAAATACTGTGTCCGATGTACTTGACGAAGACCTCGTGTAGTCGCCGATATGACAGAGGAACGCTGCTGGCGATATCCCGGGCGCTGATCGGCTCGCGAAAATGGTTCCATATATTTTTCAAGATGGTCGCTACCGCGACATGATCGATGGCGAGGATATCAGAACTTTGCCGAGTTACAACGCCAATGGGTGGAATTAAGACAGGCTTGAGTGAAACATGCCGGCCGGCCATTTTGCGGTCCAGCAGCGAAGCCGCGGTATGACCGATCGCCTCCAAATTTTCATCAACGCTCGATAACGGAACCGGGGCAAATTCGCACCGTAGTTCATCGTTTCCGACGCCGAGAACGGCGACCTGTTCGGGTACGCCAAGTTTTTCCATTCGGCATGCGGTCACAATTTCAATGGCCGTCTCGTCAACCCAACCCAAGATGGCCAAAGGCTTGGGCAGCCGGGCAAGTGCCCCCCGGAGGACGTTGAACATGGCCACGGGCTTGGTTTTTCCGCCGCGTGTTTTGCTGGCGTCAATAAGGTGAAACTGGCAGCCATGTTCGGCGGCGGCCTGTCTTAGCTGCTTGCTACGTTCCGATTCGCCAGGACCGAACAAGCCCTTGTAATAAAATGCGATATGCCGAAAACCGCGCTCGGCAAAATGCTCCGCAGCCATGCCCGCGACGAGACGATTATCAGCGGCAACCCGCGGGATGGGCAGGGTCGTATGATATCCGATGTTCACTGTTGGCAATCGAAGATTCTCCACCAGCTTGTCCATCCGGCGATTAACGCCAAGGATGCAGATCACGCCGTCAGGCTGCCAGACGGGGCCAACATCGGCCTGGTGTGAGGTCATGGCGTCGAGCGCCCAGCCGACCTCTTTAGCGTAGCGGGCGATTCCGCGATGGATACCAATATTGTACCAACCCATCGACAGGAGTATTCGCCGAACAGGCCGGGTGGCCAGAGAATGGAAGGGCGGTCGTGCCATGGGAGATAGTGTCACAAAAAAGCGAATGGTTGTCAAATTATCCCGTTGCTTTATGAAGTTAAAAGGTTTAAGCTACACCTCGTGAACTGATCCCTGTTCTTAGCCGTTCGGTTAAGGGGGTTAAGTTCAGGGGTATCTCTTTATTGAAAGGGAGATTATCATGAAGACGAGCTTCCAGTCCTTATTCCTTGTGGCCGCATGTGCATTGGCGGCTTCCTCCGCCCACGCCACAGTGGTGGTCAACGATTACTTTAATCTTGGCCTTGCCAACGGTGCCAGCCTGAATGGTGTCCCGGTAAACGACACCGGATTCACGGGTAATTACAGCACCTCCCAATCCGACGTCCATCCCGGCGCTTCGGGCTCGGCAACCTATGCCAACGCCGGCTTGAGCTTTGGCCCGAACTTTCATGCGGGAATGGGCGGGTCCGGGCTGGTAACAGCGACCGCCGGAGGCACCAACGGGTCGCCGATAAATCAAACACTCCAAGCTAGCATCAGCGCCAATCCCGTGGGAACCGTGTACGGCAGTTACCTGTTTAACATCAACGGCGGTATTGGGTCGAATAATAACGGTTATACGTCCGTTAGCTCCAGCGAGGGCGGTCTCTCCACGACCCTTAACAGCTTCAGCAGCTATAGCAATGCCGTGGGCGTCGGCTACGGTACGAGCACGGCGGGCACTATCTTTAATCCAACTGCCAGGACGACCTACCTGGCCTTGTGGAAATTTACGAATTTAGGAACAGCACTTTCCGGAGGGAATCCGGGGAATGCCAATCTCTGGATAATGACGCAATCCGGATACGACGCGTGGGTAACGGCCGGTGCGATTGAATCGCAGCTTACATCCAACTCCACCGCGACCGCAACTGCAACCGCAACCAGCGGAACATACAATCTAAATGGTATATTTGCAGTTAATGTAAATTCGGGGAATTATGCCAACAACAGTATCGGCCTTACCCTGGATGAGTTACGCGTGGGCACAGCCCTGGCGGATGTTACCACCGGGTCTTCAATTCCGGAACCCGCCACGTTGGCGCTAATGTTACTGACTGGTGCCGGTTTGCTGCTGGCGAAACGGCACCGATCCGCTAGTTGATCGCAACGGGGTTGCAGCTTGGGACAACGGTGGACTTATGAAGATGAACGCCCAAGAACGATGCGAAGGTCGGGACGGTTCCAGGCATGATACGTATCTCCGTGTAAGGGGTTGTAAAAAGTCACAAACACTGCGGAAGTTTAACCGCTTCCGCCGGCCCCTGCACGGTTTTACCCTGGTTGAACTTCTCGTGGTGATTGTGATCATCAGTGTGCTGATCGCACTGCTGCTGCCGGCCTTGGCCAAGGCTAGGAGCCTCTCGAGACAGATTGCTTGTGCTGCCAACTTGCGCCAGATCGGTTTGGCGACGATTATTTACACTGATGACTTCAATGCCACGTTCCCCCTCAACGACAACTCCGGCAACATGAGCCAGGGGCTAGTGGCGAGTTTGCCATTGGAAATGCTCGTTCCCGGTTACATTCCCGCATCGAGTGTTTCCGTGGTTATCTGTCCGAGCAATTTGTCGTACCAAGTACCTATGACCACCTACTGGGGGGGGGCACCTGTTCCGGCGAAGTGGCAGCTACTGGCCAATCCGTGGAGCCAGAGCTACGGCTACAATTTCCGGGCTTTGGGATGGAACGCCGGGGGTGGGCAACGTTATTACAGAAGAATGCCGGACTTTCGGACTCCCAGCGGAACAATCATGTATGGTGATACACAAAATCCGCCTGACGTTCCGGCGGAATATTATGTAATCACTTGCGCGCCCTACTGGGAACAGATTGGCACTCGCCATTCCGGCGGGGCCAACGCCGTTTTTCTGGACGGACACGTCCAATGGGGAATACGTGGCACTGCCGCACCCAACGGAACGGTCATCACAGCAGGCACCTTGCCGCAGCGGGACTTTTTTCCCTTTATCCCGCAGAGCGATTACCTCAATTTAAGCCCACCGGGTGGTTAAACGGCATACGGGAATTAACCGATGCCGGCCCAATTATTTTTTACAGTGTGTGCCTTTTCGCAGGAGACTGGATTTGTTCTTATTTCATCACTACCGAAGGGGATTTTGGAGGTTGGTGCTTATTGTCCTGGGCATGGGCATGGTATGTGCCAGTACCGCGGTACCGCCGTCGGCGCGTGCCGGCACAGTCGGTGCGCCAGGTCCGGCCAAACTGAACATTGTGAATGGAGACTTTAAAAATGGCACCGTGGGTTGGTGGGGGCCGGGAACCGCCAAGGGGGCGGGCGAGGTCAGTAAGAAAGATTCCGTCGGCGGCAAATCCGGTCTACGGCTGAAATCGGGCTGGGTGTGCCAAAACAACATTGTGGTTCAAGGCGGGAAACGTTACAGGATATCGATGGAAATCCGCGGCAACGGAGCCCCGGTCAAATCCGTGTACGTGCAGATCAGCTACCGCGGCCCGGGCGTGGAAATTCGTTGGTACGGGCCGCGGATAATCAACGATGCCAATGGCTCGGAAAAAGCCCTGTTTGTTACCGGCGGCACCCATCCTTGGAAAACGTTTTCGGCGGTAGTGGCACCACCAGCCGGGGCCAATCAAATGCTCATTTATCTTCGTAAGAAAGGCCATTCCACTGGAACGGCGTATTTTACCGGTGTCAAAGCGGTGCCGACGAACGCCCCCCCCACCAAGGGCGAAACACCCCCCACGAAGGTTGTGAATGGAGACTTTAAAAATGGCACCGTGGGTTGGTGGGGGCCGGGAACCGCCAAGGGGGCGGGCGAGGTCAGTAAGAAAGATTCCGTCGGCGGCAAATCCGGTCTACGGCTGAAATCGGGCTGGGTGTGCCAAAACAACATTGTGGTTCAAGGCGGGAAACGTTACAGGATATCGATGGAAATCCGCGGCAACGGAGCCCCGGTCAAATCCGTGTACGTGCAGATCAGCTACCGCGGCCCGGGCGTGGAAATTCGTTGGTACGGGCCGCGGATAATCAACGATGCCAATGGCTCGGAAAAAGCCCTGTTTGTTACCGGCGGCACCCATCCTTGGAAAACGTTTTCGGCGGTAGTG
The DNA here is from genome assembly GCA_021790385.1 of Planctomycetota bacterium. Classification (GTDB taxonomy): domain Bacteria; phylum Planctomycetota; class Phycisphaerae; order WQYP01; family WQYP01; genus JABEVA01. The sequence goes on along the minus strand of JAJYDW010000011.1, from coordinate 40,403 downwards.
GCACCACCAGCCGGGGCCAATCAAATGCTCATTTATCTTCGTAAGAAAGGCCATTCCGCTGGAACGGCATATTTTACCGGTGTCAAAGCGGTGCCGACAAACGAACCGCCCACCACCGCGGCCGGGCTGATTCGGGCTAAACTTGCGGCGAAGCTCTTGCCATTCGCCCTACCCGCCGCGGCCGCGGCCGAAGCAATTAAGGCCAGGGTGTTGGCGGCGGCCTCGCAGCCGGTACCGCATCGACTGATGCTGATCGAGAACGGACTGGTTAAATACCACGTCCATGTCGGAACACGCGCAGATCTATTGACGTTAAACGCGGCCCGAAATCTCGACGACTACCTGTCCAAAATCAGCGGTGGACCGGCACGAACATTATCGTTTGACGGCCATCCGCTGGCCGGACCACTGGTGATTGTTGGGCGGCACAACGATCTGACGCGGGGGCTGTGCCCGCATATTTCCTACGCTAAACTTGGTGACGACGGATTTACCATTCGCACCGTCGGACCGGATATAGTAATTGCCGGCGCGACGCCTGGTGGGACCATGTATGGAGTGAACTGGTTTCTGGATCACAAGCTGGGCGTGAAGTGGCTCAGCCCCAATTACACCTATGTGCCGGCTTCCAAGAACCTGGCCATCGCGCCGGTCCGGACCACGCAGGTGCCGCGTTTCGCCTACCGGCAGATCCTTAGCTACGAGGGTCAGAACAAGCCTTTCGAGGCGCACAATCTGCTCAACGGTAATTCGCACGGGGCGTATGGCATTCTTTCGCCTCCGCAAATCGACTTCTGGAACAACCACTGGGAGCGGCCGGATTTAGAGGCTTCTTTCTATGGACTATTGCCGCCGCAACAATATCAGGCCGCGCATCCGCAGTGGTACGCCGGCGGCCAGGTGGCGATGATGAATTCCGGGCTGCGACAAGCACTGGCTGACGCGATCATCCAACGGCTGCGGGATGTGCCCAATTACAGGCGATATTATTTTGGCTTGATGGATAACGACTGGGGCTGGGATATGGACCCGGCCAGTGCGGCGTTTGCCAAGGCACATGGGGGCGTGCCGTCGGCCCCGCAATTAGCCATGGCCATCAGCGTGCTTAAGCGGGTGCGTAAGGCACTGCCTGGGGCTAAAATTGCGATCAACGCCTACCACTGGGGTTTCAATCCACCCACGGGAATGCAGGTTCCTAAGGGACTTCTGATTTTTCCGATGACCATACAGGTCGACTATAGCACCGCTCTCAACAAGGGTCGCAACCAAGGTCTGGGCAAAGCGCTCGTCGGGTGGAACGCGATATGCAAGAATATCCTCGTGTGGGACCACGTGACAAACTTTAACGGCTTCATCCAACCAACACCCAACATTTATCCGATTTGTCAGAGCATCCATTGGCTGGCCACCTTGCGCCATGTGCATGGGTATTTTGCCGAAGGCAGTTGGAATACCCCAGCCGCAGATTTTGCCGCACTGCACGTCTGGATAATGGCCCGGATGCTCTGGAATCCGGCCACAAACTACCGGGCGGCGATCGGCGAATACTGCAACGATTATTACGGCCCGGCCGGGCCGTTTATTAAGAAGTATTTGGAGCTGATGCATCAGGCATCCATTCGAAGCGGCGCGCCGTTATGGGAAAAGACCAGTGTGGATAGCACTATGTTCACGCTAGGGTTTGTTACCAGTGCCGACGCCCTGTTCCACCAGGCGCGGGCCGCCGTTACCCACGACCCCATCTACCTTCGGCATGTCCGGGCGGCGAGAATCGGCCTCGATTATGTAATTCTATTGCGCTGCCGGGAATATGCCGACGCAGCGGCGCGACGGGGAATTCCATTTAAAATAGATTTCGCGCACCGTCTGGCCAGATTTATGCATACATTGAAGCGTGAACATGTATCTGAATATCGGCAGGGTGGTTCGATCCAGGAACTGCACCGCCTGATCCTGCTCAAGCGCACGGCACCGCGGACCCCATCGATCGTCCGCGGCCTGCCCAGGCGGGACTGGCGGACCATACAAGATCTCGGCATCATTCGATACTACCCCGACACGGTGATCGTGCGTGATCCGGCGGCGTCCGATGGTACCGCGGTGCGTATCGGCGGCGGCCAGCAGGCCTGGGTGATCCAATACCATTTGGATAATTTGCCCGAGAAGGGACTTTGGAACCTTTACGTGGCGGTGCGCGCGGATGCTGGGAAGGCTCGGAGCGGTGACGTTGCCATGGCCGTAGGCTCCGCGCCCCCCATGGACCGATTCCTAGATGTGACTGTTGGCCAACTTAAGAAAGGTGGGTATCGGTGGATTAAGATTCCGGGTGGACCGTTCCGCTATAATCCCATTCCCTCGGAGGGGGCTGTGGCTTACATCCATGGCATACCCAATTCGAAGGTTAAATACATCTACGTGGACCGCTTTGTCGAAATTCGCGTGCCGCAAACGGGGGCGAAGAGCAAGACCGATGGGCCTCCATCAAAATGAGGCGGCTGGCAACGGGTGTAACGCTTAATGTCGGCGGCTCCTGAGGTAGGATAACGACATCCGCGTGCGAACTCCAGGCTGCTGCCATGGAGAAGAACTAAACCCTCGAGCCGCGTAGCCCGAGGCGGAAGCGTCGCGGTTCGACGGTAGTGGCATCTGCTCGCGAACTCCAGGCTTCCGCCGCAAAGTCGCTCTCAGGTCCAGATACATGGTCAATGCCGCAAACCCCTTCAGGGTTGGTGAGGTCATTGGCTGGCTTCCAGGGTAAGCTGCTGGCGCGGCCAACCATGGGCTAAATGCCAATGCCCTTTAAGGGCATATACGTGTAAATGCTCTCAGCCGAGCGGCGACTTTGATGGTGTGCTCTCTGGTTTTTTACTTTCAGGACATGTCGGCGCAATTCGGAAGTGACACAGTGCGCATGTGGCATGCGGGTGGAGTACCCCACGAGAATTATTGTTCCCATGGCCATCGGCGATACATGCGGCTGTCCAAGCATGGTCGGTACCCAGTTCAACTGGTGGAGAGTACGTTTGCCATGTTTGGCGGGCAGATAAACGTAGCGGAGAAAATTGGCTCGCAAGCATTGTCGTTGGTGCAAAGTGGCCGGACTGCCGCTTAATTTGAAAATGGGCCTGATTGGAATGGCCAGAGTGGCCACCCAGCCCGTCTTTTTCCCATCTGTTTCCAGCGTTGTGGAGACGGTTTGCAATCCGGGAATGTGCCAGAGAGATTCGCGATGATATTTGTCTACTTGTCGCCAGTTGATGGCGGCGGCCGGAAACGTGGGCGCAGTGGTCCAGCAATGGCGATAAACCGCGTGAAAGCCGTGCGGACTAACCTCAATTTCCGCATAGTGTTTCATGCTGCCGGCCACGTCGAGAAAAACTTCCACCACATCCTGCTGATACAGCGGCTGGTTATTGGCATGGAAACTGATGCCGTGCGCCGCCCCGCGGCACACAAAGCGGATATAAAGCGTATGCGCCCTCCAAAGTACCCACACCCGCGTATGGTAGCGCGCAACTGTTACAAATTTTGTAGCGGCTCCATTGATTGCCCCGGTGAGAACGCGCGTACATGGTACGTGCCGCCATGCTCTGGAAGATGGCAGGCCGTGCCGGCCCGATGGTTTGCCCGTGTGCGGGGCGTACAACACGCGGCTGCGGACGGAGTTGTCTGCCGCAATTCCAGCACGGCCGCCGACCATCGCCATCAGGAGTATCCCGCATGCGGCCATTGCTACCGAGGCGTGAATTGAGATTCTGGCCATCCGAGTATTTCCTTGCAACAGATGGTTACTGGACAGTACAGAAAACCGTAACCGTTTACGGCGCTTCGGCCCGGTCGAGCCTACAATGAGCCATAATAAAGATTATTCTAACCTCCTCCGTCCGGCCATGCAAGAACAAACTATGAAAAACAATTTCTGAATCCGTGGGTCTATTTCGGCCGATAAAAGCCTCAGAAAACGGCCTGGGAAAGCGACATGGATAGTACGCACCGGACAATCTTATTAGCAGCGAATCGCCGAACTGGAATTACACGACGCAAAGTCGGAATCGCGGGCACCGGACGGGGAAAAGGGGTCAGGAGCAATCCTGTTCGGCCCGCGGTTTGCGGTACGCATGGGCGCGGCGCGAATGGCTTGGGTTTTTTGACACGGCGGCATCATATTGCGCCCGGCCAAACAATACCCAAAATGTCAAGATTTTCATCAGGCCAGGCGCAGCCTCACTGTTTTTTAACGCTGGCCAACTGCTGCGTGAGCAGCCGGGCCAGACTTTCCACGATTTCCTGACGATGCACGCCGGCCAGGGCCAGAGCAATCTGTGTTTCCATCAGGCCAAACGGAATGCCCGTGTCGTAGCGTTCCCCGAGAACTTCCAGGCAGACATAATCGGAGCCTTCCTGGCGCAGCATTTCCTGGGCGCTGGTGAGTTGAATTTCATTATTGTCACGCAGGTTATCGCGGATATTACGGGCAAGAATGTCCATAAGGGCAGGCGGAAAAACATGCATGCCAAAGTGGCACAGGTATTGATTCGGCGGCAGACCGGGCGTTATCAGATTCTGCCGGGCAAACTCCACAGACGGCTTTTCCTTTATCAATTCCACCAGGTACAGGCGCGAGCCATCGTTAAGTGGTGAGCCTTTCATGGCCCCAAATAAATGCAGCAGCCCGGCGGGGGTAGCTTTTACCGCGGAAATCGTCTGGCTGGTGGTGTGCTGATAGGCTTGAATTAACTGCTGGGCGCACCGCTGCGGCTGGCCGGAGATGTAAATATGATCGCCCAGCAGTAAAAGAAAAGGATCGTCGCCGACAAATTTTGCGGCCTGGTAAACCGCGTGTCCATACCCCTGCGGGCTTTCCTGTACTACAAAGTGCATGGCGGCCTGCATGCGGCCGAGTTTGGCCGATTCCTGGATAGCCCATTCTTTTCCGGCAAAGGCGGGCAGCAGGTCTTTTTCCATCGCCCGAAAATACTGACGGAACTGCGGTTCGTCCCCTGGAGAAACAACAATGCATATCTGGTCTACACCGGCATCCAGGGCTTCTTCGGCGATAATCTGGATGACGGGTTTGGTCAGGCCGTCACGATCCACCAGCGGCAGCATTTCTTTTTGCATGACCGAGGTGGCAGGATATTGACGGGTGCCGCGGCCGGCAGCGGTGATCACAGCTTTTTTTACAGTTTTCAAGATGCCTCCTGGTACGAATTCAAAAAAGGTTTATGGATGATACATACCCAAGGCGGCAAGCCCCCAAACGATGGCCGCGTCCGGTAGCGGATCCGGCGGCCGGATCAATGATCCATGCCGGCCAGAAAATAATCCATCAGGTCATAGCCACGGTCAATATGCAGATCGCTTTGCATGGCGGCGGTTTCGGTATAGGGCCGGGCGATGGCGGATTTTCGCTGGGTGCCGGCCATGGCAAACGGCACCGGCGCATCATGGTGTTTGCGGGTGGCGCACTGCGTGGCATGGTCGGGCATGATCAGCAGCCGCCATTGCGGCATCCGGGATAATTTTTCCAGCAACGGTCCGACCACGTATTTATCGATAGATTCAATAGCGGCGATTTTGGTGGTAAAGTCCCCCTGATGGCTGGCTTCGTCCGGGGCTTCCACGTGGCAGCACACCACATCGTACTCATCCAGGGCCGCGCAGGCATATTGGCCCTGGGCAGCGTAGTCCGTATCGTGATAGCTGGTGATGCCGGGTACCGCGATGTTGTGCCAGCCGATGAGATTGGCAATGCCGCGCAGCAAGTCTACCGCGGTAATCATCGCCCCTTTTTTGCCAAAGCGAGACGCAAACGCGGGAATGTTTCCGGCCCGTCCCTGGCCCCAGAGCCAGATATCGGTGGCGGGATTTTCGCCGAGCTGCCGTCGCACCAGATTAACCTCATGCTGGGCCAGTGCGCGCTTTCCAGCTTCCATGATCTTAAGCATTTCCGCCGCACCGGTACCGCGTGGCAGATATTCGCGCACGCCCTGATCTGGAATATCGTGCGGCGGCGTGGTGTGCAGATGCGAAAAATCTCCGCCATGATGCACCATGAGGTTGCGGTAGCTGACGCCTGGAAAATATTCAACTGGCATCGACGGCACCAGGGCCATGACTTCCTGCCGCACCGCTTCAAGCAGCACCCGGGCTTCCTTATCGCCAATGTGGCCTGCGGAATGGTCAATCATCACCTGGTCGATGAGGGTAACAAAGTTGCAGCGAAAAACCCAGTCCTGCGGGCCAAGGGCCAGTCCCATGGCCGCAGCCTCCAGCGGAGCACGCCCCGGATGATACTGCGCCGGGTTATAGCCCAGCAGGCACAACGTGCATACATCACTACCCGCCGCATAGCCCGGAGGCGTGGTACGCACGGTGCCGATACGCCCCATGCGAGCTACTTCATCCATATGGGGTTTAGACGCCACCTGCAGCGGAGTCTGGTCCCCCAGTTCGGCAATCGGGCTGTCGGCGGCACCATCCGGTATTACAATGGCATATTTCATGGTCATATCGGCATCCTCGAGACGTTATTATAGTGGATTGGGGTCTTACGGTTCCATGATGCGGATGCGCACCGTGTGTCCGCGGATACAGCGCAACTGATCAATTTGTTTCACGGCACGGGTAACCGCGCCATCGCGGGCTTCGTGCGTGATAACCACCAGCGGCACGTACTGCCCGGCTCTGGATTCATGCTGCACCACTGCGGCAATGCTGATTCCCTGCCGGCCCAGAATGCCGGTGATATGATGCATCACGCCCGGCACATCCAGGGCGGTCATGCGCAGGTAATTACGGGACAAAATATCGCGGGTGGGAACAATGGGCATGGGCTTGCGGCGAGTCAGCAGCGGCAGACCGGCAAAAACCACCGCCGCAGTTCCCATGGATGCCTCCACAATATCCGCAAGCACCGCACTGGCGGTGGGGCGCGGCCCGGCTCCCCGGCCGTAATAAATGGTTTGGCCGGCGGCATGGCCGGAAACACTGATGGCATTGAAGGCTCCATTGACATTGGCCAGAAGTTGTTTGTGATCCAGAAACGTGGGGTGAACACGCAGCGAAATGCCATGATCCATTTTTTCGGCAATTGCCAGCAGTTTGCATACGTAACCCAGTTCCCGGCCGTATTTAAGGTCCTGATCCTGCATGCCGTGAATTCCGCTGACCTCAATTTTTGGAAACGGTATTTTGGCTCCGAATGCCAGCGCCGCCAGAATGGCAAGTTTGTGGGCGCTGTCTGTGCCGTTGACATCCAGCGTGGGGTCCGCTTCGGCATAACCGGCGGCCTGGGCCCCGGCCAGGGCATCGGCGTAGGTGCGGTGGGAAGTGGACATTTCGGTGAGAATAAAATTGCAGGTGCCATTGACAATACCGATGACCCGCTGAATGTCATTGGCCACAAGACCGCGCGTCAGAGCCATGATGATGGGAATGGCTCCACCGCAGGAGGCTTCAAAACAGACCGCACGGCGGGCCTTGATCGCCGCAGCGAAGATTTCCGCCCCATGCACCGCCAGCAGATGTTTGTTGGCCGTTACCAGGTGTTTACCGGCCCGCAGCGCTGCCAGGGCCAGCGTGCGCGCCGGTTCCAACCCGCCAATTAATTCCACCACCACATCCACTGTGGGGTCCGCCCAGATGTCGGAAGGATTGGTGGTCCAGAGCCGTGCAGGCGCTTTAACCTTGCGTTTACGCCCGCGGTTTCGCACCAGAATATGTTTAAGTTCCAGGGCCTGGGCGGATCGATCCTGTAAAAGTTTTTTTTCCGTCAGCAGCATATCCGCCACAGCGCTGCCTACAGTACCGCAACCCAGCAGGGCCAACCCGGTTTTCATCTGAAACTCCATACCATCAGGTTCCCCGGCCGCGATTGCCCATCGCCAAGGCCAGGCTAGCGACCATTTGTTCCAGGCGCGCGCAACCCGCCGCGCCTGGTATCTAACACGGTAACATGGCGGCCCATGGCTGAAAAGCCTTCCGGGTTAGTATCCTTATCGCCAACCTGATTCGCGTGCTGACCGGCTTACGGAAAAAGCATTGGGGTTTCTGGCAAATGTTTCAACCCATGCGCTACGTTGCCAGTAACCGTAGCTTTTAGGTACACTGGCAGGGGTTGGATGTTTTTGAACCGGGAGTCTTTTTATGCTGCGATTATCAATTTCTTCCGCCGGAGCGGCTTGTGTGCTGACGCTGGCCGTGGCCGGCTGTATTCGTACCCACAGCGATGTGGTCATTCATCAACCCAAACCGATGGTGGTGGATGTTAACCTCAGCGGTACATTGACCTTGGTGGTCAAAAATGCCCGCGATGATATGCAATACATCACCGGACATGCCGCACCAGGCAAATCAGCCGGTGGGTCCGTTAATGCCGGTATTCCTGTGGTAGACATTCCTCCGACCACCCAACCTGTCACAAAACCGACGGGCAGACCGAGTTCGTCTTTGTTACAGGCCCGCGGTCTTACGCCGGTGATCTTTGCCGATGCCAATCCGTCTCCCGGTAAATCAGCGATTCTGCGGCAACTGCGTGCGGACTATCCCAGGGTGCGGGCCTTGCTTGAGAGTCACCTGGTGGGCGAGGCCCATACAGGATACCTGGTGGCTCGGGCCCATCTTGCCACCCGGCAGGCCCAGTTTGTAAGCCAGGATAATGCCCTGCGGCGGGAACTTTACCAAATTGTGGCCGCCGAAACCGGGCGCTCCATGGCCCAGGTGGGATTAAGTTACTACGTGGTGCGCCTGCGCTACCTGGCCAAAGGCGTTTGGGTGCAGGCGAAGAATAAGGCCGACGGCCAATGGGTATGGATTCACTGGCACGGATAATCAAAATGATGAATACGCAACGCCGCCATGCCGCAAGCTCTGACACTCCGCCGGAATTGTCGGCGTTTATCCAGCACTGTCGCCGGAATATGTTTTGGGGAGAACTGACCGATCGCCTGTTACCTGCCCTGTGCCTGGCGGCAACGGTGCTCCTGGTGATGCTGCTGGCCCGTAGCTTTTGGTCAGGCCGGCCCATGGTTGCACTGATGCTGCTGATGGTATCCCTGGCGGGACTGGCTTTGGGCATGAAACGTCTGCCCCTGCTCAAACACCCCAACCTGATAACCATTATTGCCGTAACACTTGGCCTGCTGGCGTGGCTGGTGCTGCCGCCATGGGCGTTGGTTGGCACCGTGGCGGGTGTGTGTGCGGGACTGGTGGTGTTGGGCACCCCTATTAAATCTTTCAGCCAGGCCGCCTGGCTGGTGGATGCAGGCAACGGCGCTAACGGCGTGTTGTTGACCGCGGTGGATAGCTTTAAGACCAGTGCGATCGATCCCGTGGAATATCTTTTCCGCCATTTGGTTCAAAAGAGCGCTCTTGGCATGATCGGAAATATTAAGTGCCCCGAACCTTTTAATGTCCGGCGGTATAGGATGGTGGCGGCGGCTACGGGCGTGGCGGCGCTGGCCATTGCTCTGGTTTTGCTGCTGGGTCCGCCCACGGCCAGGCCGTGGAATGTGCTGGCGGCCGCGCAGGCATCCGGCCCAGGCCCGCAGCCGATCCAACCGGCCACTTCCAGTGCCAATTCACAGGCCAGTAATTCCTCCCCAAATAAGCCGCAATTATCAGCCAATTTGCGCCCGGCTAATTCTCAGTCCCAATCACCAGGCAGCGCCGGCAGCAGATCCGGATCCACCACGGGTCATCATGGAAGCCCCAGCGGTGCTGCCGCAGTCCAGCATGAATTGCTGCGCAATTCCACCTATCGCAAAATGGCTGCGGGTGTGGCCGGCATGAGCGCTGGCAGTCAGGCCTCCCAAGATTTTTCCCGTCTTACGGAGCGGGAAAAGCGCCATCTGGCTTACACCATCCGCCGGGCGGAAAAAAAAGTCCTGTATGACCCCAAGCTGCTCTCTCAACTGCACAAACTGGCCGTTGCAACCAGTGGTAACAGCGCAGCCGCATTTTCCACGGCACTCAAGCAAACCCAACACATGCTGCAAACAAGACTTGGGCCGATGGTACCGGGCCACCCCAGGCCGGTGCGTTCGGGTAAGCCGGGCCACGCCAATTCATCGGGGCATGGTGCAACCGGCGGCACGGCTGGTGGAAATTCATCCGACATTACCCCCCATGCCCCAGCGACATCCAGCCCGGCGAAAACCGGGTTTTCTTCCATAACCAGCAGCAACGTAACAGTTCTGCACGTATTGAAGGCTCGCGGCTCGGGTAATTTTGCCGCAGCCCTGGAAAATTCAACGGCCGTGCACAGGATAAGAAATGTACCGGAGCAGTATCGTTATTTAATACGGCGGTATTTTGCGCCTGGTCGCTAGCGCACCGCCGCTACCGGCCGGCTTTCGCCGGTGATTTTTCCATCTTTTCAGCCATGACCGGTTCCCGTGCGGTGGGACGTCCGGGTTCCCGTCCCTCCACTTTGACAGCAGCCTTTTCACCGGTTTTTTCGGATGGATTGGCAGTATTGGGCGTATTTTTGTCATCTACCACCACCATGCGGCGGGCCAGCACTTTCTCCCGTATCTCACGGGCCACTTCCGGATTTCCCTTGAGAAACAGCCGGCTTTGTTCACGCCCCTGTCCCAGACGGAGCGCCCCAAAGCTGAACCACGCGCCGCTTTTGTCCACCACGTTGTCGGTAACGGCCATATCCAGCAGTTCGCCTTCATAGCTGATGCCGCTGTCAAAAAGAATATCAAATTCAGCCTCGCGGAAAGGCGGGGCAATTTTATTTTTCACCACTTTGGCCCGCACATGATTGCCGATGGCGACTTCCCCTTCCTTAATGGTGTTGATACGGCGAATATCAATGCGCACGGAGCTGTAAAATTTCAAGGCTCGACCGCCGGTAGTCGTTTCCGGATTGCCGAACATGACCCCGATTTTATCGCGAATCTGGTTGATGAAAATCACCAGGGTTTTGCTTTTGGATACCGCCCCGGTGAGTTTGCGCATGGCCTGACTCATCAACCGGGCCTGCATACCCATGGAAGCATCGCCCATGTCGCCTTCGATTTCGGCCTTGGGAATAAGGGCCGCAACAGAGTCCACCACCACCACATCCACGGCATTGCTGCGCACCAGCATTTCCACAATTTCCAGAGCCTGTTCGCCGGTGTCCGGCTGACTGACCAGCAGATTTTGCAGGCTCACACCCAGGCGCTTGGCCCAGGTGGGGTCCAAGGCGTGCTCGGCATCGACAAATGCGGCCACGCCGCCGACTTTCTGCGCCTGCCCAATGACGTGCAGACACAGCGTGGTTTTACCGGATGATTCCGGCCCGAACACTTCCACGATGCGGCCGCGCGGTATACCCTTGCCCCCCAAAGCAATATCCAAACCCAGCGAACCGGTGGAAATGCCGGCAATCGCCAGTGGATTGGAGGTGCCATCCAGCGTCATAATGGCGCCCTTGCCATAGGCCTTTTCAATCTGCGACAAGGCTCGTTCCAGGGCTTGATCTCGGGCCGACGGGCTGGCGGTTTCTTTGGTCATAATCATCTCACTATACAAAGAGCCACGGTTTTGCCGCCACGACAACTGGGGCGACGCGCTGATTATAATACCTAACTAACGGCTAACGTCAACTATCGATCAATAACCGGCCTGGATCGGAGCGGAGTTTGAAGAATCAGCGGACGCTCTGTCTGGCTGACTGGCGACCGCCGGGCCGGGAGGCCCACCTTGAACGGGTACGGGGGAGTTCACAAAAAACACCGGCAGTCCGATGTGTACCAGGGTAAGCAAATTGACCGCATCCCAGTTGGTCATGCGAAAACATCCGTGCGAACCGGTCAAACCAATGTACTGCGGCTGCGGATTGCCGTGCATCCCCACATTGGGAATGCTCAGTCCCATCCAGACCACGCCCACAGGGTTGCGCGGGCCAGGCGGAATAAGCAGCGGGTGATGAATGTTATGCACGCTTTTAAATACCGATGGAAAAAACGTATAGTTTGGATTCAAGGCGATATCCTTGATATACGCATCGCGCGTGGGCAGGTCCGCGTGAATGGCCGGAATCGAACAATGAAACAAGGCCACTTCCTGCTTGCGGGCGTTGTACGCCCGAATCACCTTCTGCCGGATGTTAATGACCAGATAAGCCACATGCGGATGGGGCAAATCCGCCTTGTCCGCGGCGATCACCGCCGAAAGTCCCCCGGGCAGGCCAAAATCCACCTGCGGATCTGGAAATGGCCGGATGTTTGGCACATTAATCGTTTGCCCTGTCTGCAGCTCACTTAACCGAATTCCCGGATTCAGTTGCTGCAAAAGCCGCCGGGTGCAATGAAACTTTTCGCAGATACATCCTTCCAGCGAGCCATACGGCATACGATCGGCTGCGGCCATCGCCCGCCAGTGATAATGTTCATGCCCCACCGCCTGCGCATCTGCCGAGGAAATGGTATACGTGGCCGTAACATGCTTCACATCGATACCCAGAGCGTCAAACACCCGCGGATCATGCGGGTTGAGCGGATTAACGCCCGGAAACTTCGCCGCAGCATATTCCCGCAGGGCCATGAGCGAATTGGGGCCGAAGGCTCCGTCGAGAATTCCCGGCGAAAAATCGTGTGCCGCCAGGGCAATCTGCCAGGCCAGGGCAATGGTTTGTCGACGGGTTAGCTGCGGTGCCTGAGGCGGCGGAAACACCCTGGTCGCGGTGCGGCCGGTGTAGCCTTCATCGCGGTCATCCGAAGAAGGTGCGTTGACAGAGCCTGGCGACATCGCGGTCGACAAAGATTGGGCGCGGGAAACTTTGCCCCATCCCAAGGGCACAGCCGTCAAAACGCTGCAAATCGCAATGAACAACCATGTTCTCGTGCCCATCGGCTACTCTTTTTATTACATCATGGGCCAACGGCCATGCTACCAGGTTTCACCATTCACCCGGCACGATGGCCGCCCGCGTTAAAAAACGGGCCTTCCGGCGTGTCTACCGCCACCAGCGCCGTCCATATTATAGCTCCGTAGCGGTCAAATATATCCGCAGGCTGCTTAAATTGCCGCTTTTGCTGTGCCGTTATGACCGTTCCCGCCGGTAGACACCGATGGAGGACGGATAAGGTTATGTACGTCATGCACCGGCGGCACTTCCATCCGGACTGCGGGCCGGGAAGAAGCCGTACCTGCGCGGTCCGTTGCAGCCCCACTCGACCCGTTGGCATAGTGCAGGTCGGCCTTTTCCATAGGGGACTTCTCGCCAGGATGCATACGTTTCCAGATTTCATCACGATCGACGGAAACTTCCCGCGGAGCCTGAATCGCCAGGCGAACGGAATTGCGCGACCACTTGACCACCTTCACTTCGATGATGCCGTCAATGATAATGCTCTGACCTTCAGTACGACTCAATGCCAACATAACCACTTCCTTTTGATTTCACGGCGACACCCACCCGGTTTTTCAGGCCGGTCTGCAAGTGCCCAGCGACAACACAAAACCCACTATTGGCCGGAGCGTTGCACCCTGTTAATTTCGGTGCCTGCAAGCTTTGGCTCGTGCTCCGGTGCGGCCGTTGGCCCGCACTGATTGAATCGGTTCTCGGACGCGGAAACATGAATTTCTTTTATCGGGTCTGCGGAAATCAAAGTTTCCGCTGCGACGATGCTAGTTGGATGCGCTGCGGCGAAACGTCCTATAACTAGCATGCTGCGGCAAACTTAGGGCGATGCACTAAAACAATTGCCTGCCGGTCTATATTGTGCTTATTTCCTGGTAGTAGCGCCGCATCAGGTCTGATCGCGAGAGCAACCCCAGAATGGCTGGTAGCTCGTTGCCGGGTTTGCGCGCCTCAATCACCGCCAAATGGGATATATCATGGCGGGAAAACGCCTCTACCGCCGACGCAATAGTGTCGGTAATTTTCAGCGGCGGCACATCCGTGCGCAGCACTTCACCTACCAGCAGCAGCGGAGCGGCTTCCGGTTCCAGCATAATGGGCTTTAGATCATCGAGCGTCAGCATCCCCAGATAATTGTTCCGGTGATCCACCACCACAAAATTGCTGACCGGCGCTTCTGCGCTGCGCTGCAAAATAGCGGATAACGGCTCGTCCGGACGGGCCACCGGCGCAGTGATCAATGGTATTTGATCCAGACTGATCCGTTGCAACGCACTAAGGCCCACCGCCGCTCCCAGTTTTACCCCCAGTTTTTTCAGCGGCAGTGTGTAGAGGCTTTCTCCAATGAATACTTGCTGAATCACCGTGGCGGTAACCGCCGAAAGCATGATCGGCAACATGACGGCATAATTCCGGGTCAGTTCAAAAAGCAGGATAATGGCCGTGAGCGGGGCCTGAATAGCGGCCGCCAGAACCGATCCCATGCCTACCAGGGCATACGTAGCCGGTTCAATCTGCGGATTGTATGTATGCAGCACAATGCCCAGCGCCCCTCCGCCGGCCGCCCCGATAAACAAGGCCGGGGCGATAATGCCGCCCGAACCGCCGGAGCCAAGCGTGAACGAGGTGGCCACAATCTTCAGCAGGCATATCAACAGCAGAAATTCCAGCCCGATGCGCACGCTGTGCCCGTCGAAATGATGTAGGCCGTTATACCAGTTCGGATCAATGGCCCGGCGAATGGTCGGATACCCGTCGGAAAAAATCGGCACGTAGCCCTGGGCAAACCGGTGGGCCATAAAAGGATTATCACGAAACAGCAGCAGTACCACAATGCCACACACGCCGCAGAGTCCCGCCCCCAGCACGGGGTAAAAAAATGTTCTGATGTGCGCGTTGCGCCGCTGGGCGATATCTTCGACCCAGGTCATGGCCTGTGTAAAGACCACCGCCAACATCCCGCACACCACCCCCAAAAACAAATACCACGGCAGTTCCGGAAAGTTAAATACCAGGTTGCTGGTGTTCAGCGGCATCTGGAACAGACCGCTGGTCTGGGTAGAACCCACAATGGCGTTGTACATGGTGGTGGAAATCACGGAACTGATGACCACCGGCGTGAGCGTGCGGATGGAAAAATCGCGCAACATAACTTCCACCGCAAAAAGTACTCCCGCAATCGGCGCACCGAATACCGCACTGATGCCGCCGGCCGCACCACACCCAATCAACACCGGCAGGTTGCGCCGCGAAATACCCACGCTGTTGCCGACCAGCGATCCGATGGATGATCCGATGATGGCAATGGGGGCTTCCGGACCGGCGGATCCGCCGGAGCCGATGGTCAGGCTGCTGGCGACGATGGTTTCCGCGCCCAGCGACGAATTGAGTTGGCCGGAATCCCGCGTTAAGGAAAGCAACACCCCGGCCAAGCCATGCACTGGCGAATCTCGGTGCCAGAGCTTACGCCACAGCACCAGCAGCAGGCCGCCGGCCATCGGAGCCAATGGTAAAAACATATAGCTTTGCCAGTGGCTTGTTGCTCCGGATTTCGCCGCCAGCGGCACAAACAGATAGCGATGAAAAAATTCCACGCATTCCTTAAACAGCCACGTGGCCGCTCCGGTGGTCAGGCCGATCAAGAAGGCCAGCATCACCAGCAGGGTCTGCTCGCGCACGCCCCATTTGGCCAGTTGCTGCAACGCCCTGAGCCGCCAAGCGTAAAACAATTTTAAAATGCGACTTTTGAATGGCCACTTCATGTATTTATCCCACCACCGGTGCCACAGTGCAACCAGCGAGGTAACTTAGCTGGTCTTGAAGAAAAATGCCAGAAGAAAGAAGGTATGGGCGGTCAACTACGTTGCCGATGCGCCGTTAGCAGGTCGTCCCGGGTGATGATGCCCAGTATTTTGGAAGGCGCATCGCAGTCCATCACCACCAGACGTCCGACTGCATGGCGAACCATCATCTGGTCCGCCTGACGCAGCGAACAATCCGAATAAATCACTACCGGTGGTCGCCGGACCATCTCAGAAAGCTTCGTCTCCGGCGCTGTGTCAGGATGCAACAAATCATGAGTGGTCAGTACGCCCAGCAGGTGTTGGTGCTCGTCAAGAATCGGAAATCCATCATAGGGCATTTATTTCGCGTCCGTGGCCACCTTTTTTCTGGCCATAGCGCACGTTTCATCCCCGTTAAGGTAAACTGGATTCGGCGTAAATGCCTCCTTCACGAGTACACTGTCCATGAAATTAGCCTGCGGATGGAAAAGAGCACGGCCACTATGGCGGGCAAATTTCTCCGTCAACAGATTACTACGCATGAGCGCGCAGGAGACGAGAAAAGAGGTGGTGTAGCCGGCGACGATAGGGGCCAATCCATTCGGCCGCAACGTAGTTTCAAAGGCAAAAACAATGGATGTCAGTGGGGTCCAGGTAGCTCCGCAAAATAGCGCGGCCATTCCCACCAAGGCCGCCGCTCGCACATTCACGTCGGCGTGCGGAATCAGATGCAAGGTAACAATGGCCACGACCGCTCCCAGCTCGCTGCCGATGTTAAACAGCGGTGCCATCGTACTATCGGACGTGCCGCTGCCCAGCGCTACCGTCCATGACACGATGCGCGTCAGCAGCAGAAGTCCCGCAAATTCAAGGCCTCCTTTGCCGCCGAGCAAATGCTTAATGTTCACGTAACCTACGCCCATTGACGGAGTAAAAATCAGCCCGCATACCCCGACCACTACTCCTCCAATCGCCGGCCACCACATCCAATGTACGTGGCTGTATCTCTTGAAGAGTTTCTCCACGAAGTACAGGCCATGGGTGAGCATCACCGCTACCAAGCCGCATAACACGCCGATCATGGCGTAAATGGCAATGGCTCCAGCGTGGGCACCGGTAGCGCCGGCATGGCAAAGATCGGTGTGGTACCCATCACCGCAATCCGCAGCCCGCCAGCGACACCGCAGGCGATGGCCACTGCCAGAATGGATATCGGCTGGAATTCAAAAAGTAGAAGTTCCAATGCCATTAAAATGGACGCCAGTGGCGCGCCGAATTTTGCCGACATCCCGGCGGCCGCGCCCGCTGCCAGCAACACGCGGCGTCGGTCCTTGGTCACGGTGATAATCTGCCCCACAATAGAGCCCAAGGCCGCGCCGGTGGCAATGATAGCACCCTCCGCTCCAAACGGGCAGCCCGTGCCAATGCAGATCGCTGTGGCCGTAGGCTTGAGAAATGCCACCCGAGCTGGGATTTTACTCTCGTGGTATAGCGCGCTTTCCATAGCTTCCGGTATCCCGTGCCCGCGGATCATCTCCGAGCCGTAGCGGGCCATGAAGCCCACCACTAGCCCGCCGGCAACTGGAATCAACAATACCCACCAACCCACATGTGCGGTGGTAGGTGCGTTAAAGGCAAAGGAAAATTGCCCGCGAAAAGACAGATTTGTAAACAACCCGATGAGCTTAAACAGCAACCACGCCGCCGCCTCGCCCAGCACACCTATCAGGGCCGCCAACAAGCACAAAACCCCCCCACCACGGCCGAGTAGGCCGTAGGAATCTTTCGGCAGGATCACTTTGTCCAGCAGATCTGAATCAGGTTGCTCTGGAGCAGGAATGTTAGAGTTTGCGGAGGCCACGTCTGAAAGGCCACCGTTCGATCCCGACGGCACTGCTTGCGGTGAATTGCCATGATCACTTTGTCCACGGTTTTCGCGTGCGTCAGCCAAAACTTGTTACTTCTTCGGCACTGGCGGGGCTGCAATAGGGCAAAAACAAAATAGCCGCCGCTGACGATACTGAGGAATAAGATACCCTCGTTAACCTCCCGCAAATTCTAATCACGTAACCCGATGACTACAAGCCGCGGCAGATTAATATGGGCACATCGGGCTCATCGTTGGCTAGATAATATTCACCGCCCGGGCCGCCACCAATGCGACTATCGCTACGGAAATCAAGGACTGAGCCATCATCAGTAATTTGGCCGGCCGCGCTAAAACCGCGGTATCCGTAGGCGAAAAAGCCGTGCTGGTATTAAACGCCAGAAAGAGGTAATCCACATATTTAGGCATCCAGTGCTCACCGGCCTGGGCCGGCAGCAGCATTTGCGGGAACAAAAACCAGCCGGTTCCCCGCGGATTGTGGATGTGCCTGGCCCGCGGCCCGCCGCCGTCAAGCCGCCAATACCACAGCGAAAACACCAGCACATTCGTCAGCCATAACGCAACTGCGGATTGCAGCAGCAGAACCGGCTTGGTAGCCGAATCCGGCAATTGCCGGATCAACAAAACCAGAGAGGTCAGCTCAAAAAAGCTTACCACCCCGTTGATGCACAGCCCGATGATCATATTCAGTCGATGCTTGCCGATGCGATGTGTCACCATCGCCGGTACCAGCAGCGCGCTTACCAGTACCAGCAAAGTCCACCGTCCGCCCAGCGCCATGGCCGGCGGCATCGCCACATAAATGCCCCCTGCCGCCAGCAAGGCCACCATCACCGGCCAGCGCGGTTCCACCACAGCTTCTATTTCCTTGATCGCCGTTTTCAGGTTGTTCATCGTCGGCACCCATGCAGCGCCGGCCACGCAACAGGCCGGTTGCCGCTGATGGCATCATGGCCGTTGGTGCAGGTTCGGTCAAGTGGAAGTGGTGCTCTGTATGCCGGTCTATACTGTTGCAGCCGGCCTGCTTTTCGATGACTATACTGGCCATGGGCTGCCGCAGCGCTGATATGTTCAACCCCATCGCGCTATATAACCGATGGATAGACGTTGGGCACGGAACTTATTGGACCATTCCGGTAACCACGAAGGGATCTTTGGCATGAAATCTGTTGTACATGTAACCCACGAAGCCGTCCAAAAAATCGGTGGTATCGGCGCGGTTCTCCAGGGACTTTTGACCTCGCAAACGTGGTCCAGCCAGGTGGACCGTGACATTCTTGTCGGGCCGCTGTTTTCCACCGATGGCTCCGCCGCCACGCGCCTGGGCAGCAATGGCGAAGTTTTGTACAGTTCCATGGACGGCATCGTGCGTCATCCCTTCGGCCATGCCTTTGCCGAAATCGAACGCAAATTTCATGTCAATATCGTGTATGGGCGCAAGGTATTTTTTGATTCCGCCACTGGCGTGAAAGCCTTCCCTGAAGTGCTGTTGCTGAATGTGAACCATTATGATCAGGCCCGCTCCAACGCCTTCAAATATCGCCTGTTTGAAGAATACGCCATTCAATCCAACAAGTACGAATGGATCTGGGATTATGAACAATACTGCCGCATTGCCGAGCCGGCACTGGAAGCCCTGCATGCGGTGGGTTGCCCGGAAGGCCCCGAACCGGCGGTGATTCTTTCCCATGAATACATGGGCATGCCCACCGCCCTGGCCGCCCACATGCTTGCCCCGGACCGTTTCCGCACCGTCTTCTACGCCCACGAAGTGGCTCCCATGCGCCGCATCGTGGAAGAACATCCCGGTCATGACATCGCTTTCTACAATGCCCTCGACTACGCCCACCAGCATCAGCTTAATGTGAATGACGTCTTCGGGCCGCAGGATTCTTTCTACAAATACCCACTGGTCGATGCCGTCCGGCACTGTGATAACATTCTTGCGGTCGGCGACGATGTGGTGCGTGAACTGCGCTTTATGGATCGCGCATTTGAAAAGCAATCCATTGATCTGGCCTACAACGGTGTGCCCGCCTTTGCCATTTCGCTGTCGGAAAAGCTTGCGGCCCGCGATCGCCTCCGCCGCTATTGCCGGAATCTGCTGGGCTTTGAGCCGGACTTTGTATTTACCCATGTCACCCGCCTGGTGCTCTCGAAGGGGTTGTGGCGCGATCTTCGCGTGATGGATCATCTGGAACCGCTGCTGCGCCGCGATCACAAAACCGCCGTGCTATTTGTGCTTTCCACCGAGACCTCTGCCCGTCGTTTTGATGATGTGCTCAACATGGAATCCGGTTACAAATGGCCCGTGGCCCATCGTGAAGGCTACCCGGACCTCACCGGCGGCGAAGCCGCCTATTACGCCGGCGTGCAGGAATTCAATGCCCGCCAACGCAATGGAAAGATCGTTTACCTCAACCAGTTTGGATTTAGTCGCCAGACCTGCGGCAACCGCATGCCGCAAGAGATGGACTTCATGGACATCCGCAAAGGTTCGGATGTGGAATTCGGTCAATCCATTTATGAACCCTTCGGCATCGCCCAGGTAGAACCCATCTCTTTCGGGGGAATCTGCGCATTTACCGAACTCTGCGGCTGCGCCGGTTTTGCCCGTAGAGCCGCGGGGGCTAAGCCTGTGGACAACATACTGCAGGTGGATTACATCTCCGCCGCCCAGATCAACCGCAATTCGTTAACGGAGATTCTCTCCATCGATCGTAGCGCGCGCGACGGCATCGAAGACAACGTCGCTGGTCAAATTGCCGCTACTCTTTACAGCCGCCTGCCGACGGAGGAACGCCATTTTGCCAAGCTGCTGCAAAATGGCTACGAACTTGCCCAGAAAATGAGTTGGGAAGTGGTGGCCCGCGATTACGTACTGCCCGGGATAGACCGCGCCATTCAACGCCACCCGGTGCGCCCTCGGGCGCTGGCAGGACGGTAGTTTTCCACCCGCCGGATGCGGCCAGAAGTTGTGACATGCCAATCGACACCTGTCCCCGGACCGCCCCTTGGTATGGCCGGGCAAAAGGCATTTTGGGGCCATGGTGCCAGCGCTCCAACCCGGAACATTAGCACATCATCGCCGCAAAAACTGCGGAATTCCCGGGGCCAGCGTGCCATGCCGCAGATTGTTGACAACATTGCCCAGCATCTCCTGCCCGGCCGCCCGGCCAGTCTGCGATGGCTCATGTTGCTTTGCCTGGTGCAGTGGCTATACTCGATGAATCACCTGGATGTCTGAGTTGCCACATGAATTGTACGGGGTGCGTAATCATGCTTACGAAATTGCCCATGAAATGGAAATCCATCATTGCGGTTCTGGCCATGCAGTTCGCCTGGTTGGCAACTGCCCACTGCCAGATGATCAGGATATCGCTGGATCATCTGCCCAAGCATCGTTCTGCGGTTCCTTCGCACGCTGCGCAGGCCGCGGACCGCCAATACTTTTCCCGGATGTTCAAGTTAAAGTATGGGCGGTTGAATGCCTACACCAGTTCCGAGTTCATGGGTTATCTCGACCGTACGTACGCCATGTTTGGCCAAAAGCATCGCCGCCATCGGTACGTAGGCCTGACGCTTTGCTGGAAAATTGCCGCTGCCAAGGGCTGGGCACAATCGCTGCCCGGACCACTGATAGCGATCTGCTGGAATTATAAAGTCAGCCCATGGAAATTACTGGCCCGGGCGTGCAAGGCCACCTTTCCCAATCTGCAGGACCATTGGGATGCCAAGTTTTTGATGCAGCAGAGCTACCATTGGGGCCGTCAGGCCATGCACCACAACGCCTATCCGCCGGCGCGCATGCTTCTGGCGACCTCTTTCCAGTGTGCCCAGGCCCTCAACAATGCCTGGTATCTGCGGGTGATACCTCCGCTGAGCCGAAGGCTTATCATGTTGCAAGCAGCCTATAACCAGCATCTCGCCGATGAACATGATCTGCGCATGAAACCCGATGATGCGGCAGCTTTGGCGCGAACGGCAGTATACTGCTGGCTTATGTCCCGGGCCTCTGATGCCCAGGCCAAGGGTAATGCCGCCGCTCAACACGCCGCTTATCCATCCCTGCTGGCCATACAACGACTCACGCAGCGCAAATTGCTCAATGCGGCTGCGGCCATCAGCCTGGGTGACCTGTGGTGGCAATTGCCTGCCCGCCATCATCTGCTGGCACTGGGCCCTCTGGCCCGGGAAAAGGCCATTAAGATTTACCGTCAGGCCGCCTGCCACATCAGCAACGGCTTCGCTGAGCTTATTCACACCAAAGGCTTTCGATCGGCCAACCGGTTTATCATCGACGCCCGGCGCTGCCTGAAACGCGTGGATGATCCACACCTGAAATCCATGCGCCATGCTTGCAAAGGCCTGCAAATTCAAGTGCGCATACTCCATGGCCAGTATGCCGCCGCAGTCAAAACCCTCGCCGCATTACCCACTAATCCCTCGGCCAATCAGCAGGTGGGAGAATATACGTGTTTTGTTGCTGCACGCTGGCACACCGGCCTGCCGTATCTGGAACATTCCCGGCAACCCGGACTTGCCAATACCGCCCATGTCGACGCGGCCGATCCACAAGCCCCCGCCAGGCAAATTGCCCTGGGCAATCAGTGGTGGGCCCTCTCATCCGGATACCATGGTCTGATGAAGAACGTCATCCGTCGACGGGCTATACACTGGTATCAGCAAGCTCTGGCCAAACTTTCTCCCGGTGGGTATGCGACTGTCCGCGAGCGCGTGGCGACCATGGCGCACGCCAAGTAGTCACCTGCGTTCTGGGTGCCGCAAAGCCCGGGAGGTTGGTCTGCATTACCTGCGCAGGCTTGGCGTGAATTCCGGATTGAGGAGGGGCAATTGCTGCTATTCTATGGCCAGCACCATTTCCCGATAAGTCGCTCGATAGCCAGCCTGACTGAATAGTTCAGTGGCGGGCTGGTTCTCCACCGCCACCATGGCGCGAATCTGATTCACGCCCCGTCGGCCGGCCCAGCGACGGGCCTCCTGCAGCAATTTATTGGCCACCCCGCGGCGGCGATATTCCGCTATCACCGCCATATCATGAATAAACGCGTACTCGTGGTACGCATAAATCGGAATTTCTTCCTGAATGGCGGCCACCAGCACTCCGACCAAAGGGAGCACCGGCCCTGCGGCGGCGCCGGCTTTAGCACAAAGTATCAGCCATCGCGCTGCGGTTAAATTACTTTCCAGCCAACGGTGATAGCGCTGGCGAAGATCGTCGCGCAGTTGCCATCGCAGCGGCCAATAAGCCTCGTGCTGGCGTTCCACCGATAGGCATAACTCCACAATGCCGGGCACATCTTCTGGCCTGGCGGGCACTAAAGTGATCAAGTCATTAATCATACAAACCTCCAGCACACCCAATATACCCACAAAACGGGGGGCGGTGACAAACACCAGGGGTTCTGTTAGAATCCCAAATGGATACGGAAGAATTTCTTGAAGGCGAACACGCTTTTGATGGCATGCTACATACGATGGTGATGATAGCGGATGGGTAAAGGTCATCGCGGCCTGTACCAGTGCATATCATTGGAAAATGGGACATCATCTCGGCGGCGGTCGCCGAGGTGTGGAATTATCGGCGGATTCTGGAGATCATTCATGCGATTTCAAAAGAGATCTTGGTGCCAACGTTCTGGCTGGACGCGATCCGTGCTGTTTCTGGCGGCGATGGCCGGGCTTCTGGCTTTGGTGCAACTGGCCCAGGCTGCGCCAGCCATATTTCCATTTGCAGCCGGGGCGTCAAAAACGGCCACGGCGCACTTCATTCCTTTCGGGTTCCTGTGGTCAT
The DNA here is from genome assembly GCA_021790385.1 of Planctomycetota bacterium. Taxonomy (GTDB): domain Bacteria; phylum Planctomycetota; class Phycisphaerae; order WQYP01; family WQYP01; genus JABEVA01. The sequence goes on along the minus strand of JAJYDW010000011.1, from coordinate 17,058 downwards.
CCCATTTCGCCGTTTATGAACGGGTCATGATCTTTGCAGTGCTGGGGGTGGCAATATGCAGCATTTTATATGCTTGGATGCTGATGCGTATGGTGCGGCGGGCAGATCGCGGTACTGCGAAAATGCAGGAAATCAGCCACGCCATCCGCGAAGGATCCCGTGCGTATCTGGCCCGTCAACGGCGAACCTTAATGCCCATCATCGGGCTGCTGGCGCTGGTGCTGCTGGCGACGGCGAGCTGGCATACGACGGCGGGAGCTAATTTACCCATTGGCCGGGCTATTGCCTTTTTAATGGGAGCCATCTTTTCGCTGACGGTAGGTACGGTGGGCATGTTAACCGCTACGCAGGGTAATCTTCGCGTGGCGGCGGCGGCCCCGCAGGGTTTCGGAAAGGCGTTGCAGCTTGGCTATCGCACCGGCACCGTGACGGGCATGTTGACCGAGGGGTTAGGCCTCCTGGGCGCAACGCTTATTTTCATGTATTTCGGCGATCGAGCACCAGAGGCGCTGTTGGGATTTGGGTTCGGCGGGACGCTGTTGGCGCTGTTTATGCGCGTGGGCGGTGGAATTTACACCAAGGCTGCCGATGTGGGGGCGGATCTGGTGGGAAAAATCGAAAAAGATATTCCCGAAGATGATCCGCGCAATGCTGCCACCATTGCTGACAATGTTGGCGATAATGTAGGTGACTGCGCCGGAATGGCCGCGGATATTTTTGAAAGCTACGAAGTTACCATGGTGGCGGCCATGATTCTGGGTTGGGCCACCTTTGGACACAAGGGCGTGCTATTTCCGCTGTTGGTGCAGGCCATTGGCGTGGTTTCCGATATTATTTCAACTTTCAGCGTGCGTGCCCAGAACAAAGGCGGAGTGCAGGAGGCTTTAGGTTCGCTGAATTTCGGATTCCGGCTGGGGGCAACGCTTAGCACCATCGGATTTATGATTTTGGGTTTTTTTTACCTGCGGTTCAGTCCGCAGATGCTGGCCCACGATCACCTGTTGGCCACTGCTGAGGCTCATGCCACCTGGTGGACAAATTTTGGAATTCACGGGCTGGATATGCGCCCGGCCGAGGTAACCTTCTGCGGAATTCTACTGGCGATAACCCTTAGTTACGCCACCCAGTATTTTACCGGTACTGAACACGGCCCGGTACGCAGCCTGGTCAAGGCCTGTTCCACCGGTCATGCGACCAATATTATTCACGGACTGGCGGTAGGCCTGGAAAGCAGCGTATGGGCCATCATTATTATTGCCGGGGCACTCATGGCCAGTATCCTGATTTTTTGGGGTGCTACGCCACCGTTTGTGGCTTATGGTGTGGCCATGTCCGGGATTGGCATGCTCACCCTGACGGGCAATACCATCAGCATGGATGTATTTGGACCGGTGGCGGATAACGCCAACGGTATCGGCGAAATGGGCTACGACCGGGCGGCCATGGGTGAGGCGGCCTACGCCAACGCCCGACAGGTGCTTGCGGATTTGGATGCTACCGGCAACACCACCAAGGCTGTAACCAAAGGCATTGCCATCGGCAGCGCGGTGGTGGCGGCGGTGAGTTTGTTTGCCGCATTTATCACGGTCATCGGCACCGGCGGTGGATCCGCCCAGAGCCACCTGACCAGTGCGGTTTATAACGCGGTAACGAGTTTGCTAAGCGTTACCAATCCGCGGCTGTTCGTGGGCATCTTGATCGGCGGGGCGGTGCCGCTGCTGTTTTCATCCATGACCATACGTGCGGTCGGACGGGCGGCGCACCTGGTGGTGCAGGAATGTCGGGTGCAATTCCGCGACAAGGAAATCTGGAAGGGCCACAAAAAGCCGGATTACGGCCAGGTGGTCAATATCTGCACCATGGAAGCGCAGCGGGAACTCATTGGGCCGGGTTTGCTGGCGGTGCTTTCGCCCGTATTGGTCGGATTTCTACTGGGAGTGCTGGCCCTGGCCGGATTTCTGGCCGGTGCCATTCTTTCCGGCCAGCTCATGGCGGTATTCATGGCCAACAGCGGCGGAGCATGGGATAACGCCAAAAAAGTGATTGAAGATGAACCGCGGGACCACGACCGCAATACCGGCAAGGGTTCCGAGCGACACAAGGCCGGTGTTACCGGCGATACCGTCGGTGATCCACTCAAGGATACCGCCGGTCCTGCCATCAACCCGCTCATCAAGGTGATGAATATGGTGTCTTTGCTGGTGATTCCATTAATTTTGCCCTTTGATCCCGGCTTCATCAATGCCCTTTCGGCTCGGATGCCCACGCCGTCTCCCGTGGTGGTGTCGCACTATACCTGGATTCCCTGGGCTGTGGCCACCGGCTGTGTACTGGCATTGGGCTGGGCGGTATACAATTCCAAACGTGAATCGGCGCAGATGAAAAACGTGCTGGAAGGCTTTGCGGCCATGGGCACAGAATTGCCCACGGCACCGTCGCCGGATGTAACCAAATAAACCAGGTGCGTCCGTCGGCATTGCACGGACTTATTGCGTCGCGGACAACCGGAGAGGTCCGAATGCGGGAATGGAACGATCCGCTTCATCGGTGATGTTGCACACCGGGTTGCAGCCATACCCATAATAGATCGCGGCACCGGCTGCTTCCTGAAAGGTCAGCCGCGTTAATATCCGGGCCTTACTGCCCTGCAGTTTAACGTCCACCACGTTGACGGCTCTTTGATCATTGACCACCGTAAACCCGACGGGGCGTCCGGAAGCCACCAGTTTTCCCACCACATCGGCAAAAGCAGCCACTACTTCCACCGCACCGTTATCCTCTATCTGCCCGATCTCGATGGACTTGAGGCGAATCGGTGCCCGGTGAGCCTTTTTGTCGCCACGCAAATTACCCATGGCTTGCGCCATCCTGCGGCCCAGGCGGTTAATATCGCTGCCGCCGATATGAATGGCGTCATCCAGCGTCAGATCAATAGCCGGCACCAGCGCCAGATGGTCGATACTTTGCGGCAACTGCCGCTGTTGCTCACGAATAATATTCCACCCGTTGACATCGGTTTCCACCACCCGGGAAATCTGGACGGCCACAAATGGAAGTAACGCATGGTTGCAATCGTGCCGCAATGCCGCCACCAATTCCCGCATCCGCGAAGTGTAAAGATCCACCTGCTGGGCCCCGCAGTCACTTTCACCTTGATACCATGCTACTCCGGCAATGCGTCCGCCATTTTTTTGTATTCGCCGCAGCGCCGCACCATACAGGCTGTTGGTTCCTTCGTCTTTGCGGGCTGGATTCCACTGCTCCATGGAGGTGCCGCCATGGGCCGCCGCGATCAAGCCCTGCGGAACCCTGGTAAGCCGCCACATTTCCTGTGCAAAGGCCATGCCCGGTCCCACATATCGATCTTTCTTCAAGGTTGGACAGCCGATAATTGCATGCACCTTATCGACGGCCGCCCACAAAGCATGCAGCGGATCCCGGGCTACACCCCAGTGGTCGTCCATAAAAAACGCGCGCACCATCGGATGCGTCGGCAGGGCGTTGCTTCGTCGCGCCACGCCTTCCATATTGGACTGCCCTGCCAGCAACCACACATCTCCCACCAGCACATTGGTGACAGCGGCGTGATCAGCAATTTTTCCCGCCGCGTCCAGGACTCGCATCTCAATCCGATAAGGCCCTCCGACAGGCACGCCCGTCACCCACCCTTCAAAGCGCCCGTTTTTTGCCTGCCCAACTTGTTTTCCACGAAACCCTGCCAGCACACGGCCGCCCCGGCTCACCTGAACGACGACTGCACCGACGGCATTGGTGGTACCGCTGATAAAAGCCTCGCTGACATTGCTGCCGTTGCGCTGCAGCACACAATTATTGAAAATGGAAGTTTCTACCTGCATACATACTCCTGTCATATTTCCAATCACACATTTTCGCATTCGCCGTCAAGGGTGCCTGTACCTGGTGGCACACCTTGTATCCTGTTATCCAGGCCGCTGACCGGAGGACCGCATCCATGCCGGACTATACCGGTCGTCAATGTTACAAATGCCGCCCTGTTCCGCCGCCCGCCGGGTTTGCAGGCTTAAATACGTGGTGCGAAACGCCTCGGCCGTATCGGCCTGCAACTCACCGGCTTTTCCGGTGCCAATGGTCTGAAGGAATCGCTGAAAAACGTGCCCTGCCTCCGGCAATTTCACATCCTGGCCCGCCGTACCGCCCAAAATGACATGGCACGTGCCGTTGGGGCCGCGATCCAGGTAGGCCTCAAGCTGTCCGCGCGAACCGATCACCCTGATCCAGTCATCGCCGTGGGTTGGCGCACCAGCCGGCCGCAGAAAATCCACACTGATGGTGCACACTCCTCCACCTTCCAGTTCCAGCAGCATCGCCGCATAATCTTCGCAACCGGGTAATTCCGGATGTGCCAGATTCCCCTGCCGTGCCGCCACCGTCACAACTTGCTTCCCCGTTACCTGCCAGAGGATGTCCAGGGCATGAATGCCGATCCATGGAATGGTGCCACCGTAAAGATCGCGCCGTCCGAACCACTCCGGCCGTTCGCCCCACCGATAAGATTTTCGCACATTCACCACCGCGACAGTGCCGAGATCTCCGCTGCGCACCATCTGCGCCGCCGCCCGGATCACCGGCCTGTCACCGTTGGCCAGCATGGTAATACATGCCACGGCGCGGGCTTGTACCGTGGTCCATAAACGGGCCAGGGTCGACACTTCAATTGCCAGCGGCTTTTCGCAAATGAGATGACAGCCTGCCTGCGCCGCGGCACAGGCGGCCACGCCAATTTGATCCAGCCGGGTTCCGATTACCACAACATCCGGCCGGTTCGATTGCAGCATTTCCTGATATGTGCTGTAGACTTTGGCCTGGGCTGCCTTGGTATACGCCTGCTGCAACTGGTCATGGCGATCTTCCGGAAAGACACCTGCCAGGCCGGAAATTTCCACGGCCGGCATAAGTTCAATCTGTTCCAGCACCGCCCCCAGATGACCCCAGGCACCAATAACACCTACACAAATTCGTTTCATCGGCTTTTATCCATGATTTAGAGCCACTGCGACACAGCGTCAGTATCAACGGGCAGACGGTGTCGATTGGCCTGGAATCTCACCGACACGCTCACACCGTTGAGAGTGTTGGGCCTGCGCCATAGCCTCCACAATGGCGATGGCCTGGGCCACCTGTTCCGGTGTTACGATATCGTCAATTTGTTTCCCACTGATGGCCCGGTACAGCACATCCCATTGATAGCTTCCCGACCGATTGGCACGCGGCACCACCGCCTGATCCACCACGCGGCAGGTTTCACCGGCCCGCATCACCAGTTGCAGAGGCACCATTTCCCGCGATTGAACAGGGGCTCCGCCATTAAGGTACACCGTGCCGTTTTCAAAATTTAACACCATCGCATCTGCGTAAAAATCGCCATCATTCACGCAAAACGATGCGAAAATACTCCCGATGGCACCGTTTTTGAATTGCAGTGTCAGATGGGCATTATCCGGAGTGGCTCGTCGCGTCATCAGGCGGGTGCTGGTTACCTGCACAGATTCCGCCGGCCCCAGCAATCTTACCATGTCATTGATGCTGTAAATGCCCAGGCGAAATATAGGGGCCACGGGACAACGTTCTGGATCGTCCAGCCAGGTGCCGTCCGGCTGTTCCCGGTAACTGGACCATGTACTGAAGTGTGCAGCTACCGGTCGGCCAAGGTTATGCTGCCGTCGCCAGTGCTCCACCTGCTGCCAATCCGCAGTCAGCAGCGGTCCTGGCGAATTGATATGCACCGTTCGCCCTAATGATCGGGCTTCCTGCAGCACCGCCAACGCCGCCGCCGAATTGCGTTCGAATGGTTTCGTGGTGATGACATGTTTGCCGGCTCGAATAATACGTCGTATCAGATCCGCCCGACCTCCCGGCGGCGTAAACAGACCAATGACGTTAATGGTCTTCTCCGCCAGAATGGAATCGAGCGAATCAAAGGCCCGTACGCCATATTGCGCCGCCCGCGACTTCAGCAGCGCCTCATTTTGATCACAGATGCCCGCCAGGTGAAACAGCGGTGCTCCGGCACCCGTGAGTATCTGCTGTTCAATAACCCAGTGGCCGAAATTTAACCCCACAAAGCCGATGTTTATTTTATTTGTCTTTTCCAAGATATCTCCGTACAATATTCACGTCCAGATCAGGTAGCTTGCAATTAATATTCGCCGGTCAGGCATCGCATTTCAACCAAGGTCCACAGCATGCTCCAAAAACCTGTTCGCCGATTGCTCCTCCCAATACCTTAACAGTTTAAGTAATTTAGACGGCGGTGCAACCGCGGGGTTTACCGGCGGACCGTATGCCGCTTTTGAGATGCCAGCATGCAGCGATGAAGGAGCCGGCAAGGCGAGGCGTTTGGCCGGCCGGCCCACCCGCAATGTTCAGGATGAGGCTGCCGGCATGCACCGGACCTGACAGTGCGGACTTGCGTTTGGGGTGGATGGTAGCGGAATTGAGCGGCGGCCACCGCCCGGTTGTACGCACATCCGCAGCCGGGCTTGCCAAGAGATGCGTCTGACCGGTATTATTCGCCAACGGATGGCGAACACCTCAATTTGGCTCGGCCCCGCGCAGGCTGTCAGAATCAGCCGGCGAACCGACGCAGTTGACCGGGCATGGCCAACGAAAAACAAGAACGGGCCGCAGCTAAAAAACTTGCTGGAGAAAAAAATGACCACGCCAAACAACACCCGCGAACTTGGCGACCAACTCGATTTGAAGCTCGACGCCCAAGGCCTTTTTACTGTGGTTACCGTTGATGCCGATACCAACCAGGTATTGATGGTGGCTTTCATGAACCACGAGGCCCTGGCCAAAACCATGGAAACCGGCAAGGCCACCTACTGGAGCCGTTCGCGTAATAAGTTCTGGGTAAAGGGAGAAGAAAGCGGCCACGTGCAGCAAGTGCGGGAAATTCTGGTGGATTGCGATCAGGATGCCTTGGTGCTGAAGGTTCGCCAGCAGGGTGTGGCCTGCCATAATGGCTATCGCTCCTGCTTTTATCGGCGTGTGGCAGGCAGTCCGCGTACCGGCAGCAGCGTAGCTTTGGAATTTATCGCCAAGCCGGAGATTGACCCCAAGGCGGTATACAAACACTGACGGGTTTTGACCGGTTATTTGCCTTTCCGACTCAACAATCATACGATTTGCCGGTGGCTGCGATTTGGCGCGGCTCGCCCGGCTGGAGGATTTTTATGACAGACGCTGGTTCCGGCATCACCACCACAACCGCCCCCGAAACTTCCACACTTGCTGATGTGCAGGGCGCATCAGACCAGCGCAATGTGGCTATTGATAAAGTCGGTGTGCGGGCGGTGCGTTACCCCATTACACTCAAACAGCGGGACGGCGGGGAACAATCCACCGTGGCCAGCATCAATTTGTATGTGTCGTTGCCCAAGCACAAAAAAGGCACGCACATGAGCCGGTTTCTGGAAATCCTCAATCGGCATCACCGCACCATTACGCCCGCGCAGATTATTCCGATTCTCCACGAGATGAAAACCCGTCTGCTGGCGACCGATGCCCATGTTCAAATGAGTTTTCCGTATTTCATTGAAAAAGCCGCGCCGGTTACCGGGGCCCGCGGTTTGATGGATTATTTATGCTCCTTCGAAGGCACCAGCAACGGAGCCGATGATTTTATTTTAGGCATTCAGGTTCCCGCGACCTCGCTGTGTCCGTGCAGCAAGGAGATTTCCGCCTATGGTGCCCACAACCAGCGCTGCCAGATTACAGCCCGGGTTCGATTCAAAGGGTTGTTGTGGATTGAAGACCTGGTGGCCATTATGGAAGGTGCCGCAAGTTCGCCGGTGTATGCCGTGCTCAAACGCCCGGACGAAAAATATGTAACGGAACGGGCTTACGAAAACCCGAAATTTGTGGAAGACATCATCCGCGATCTGGCCTTGGCCATGGAAAAAGAGCCGAGTATCACGTGGTACAGCATCGAAAGCGAAAACTTTGAATCCATCCACAACCACAACGCCTACGCCCAGATCGAACGCCAAAAATCCGAAGCCGCACCAGCCCTGCGCAAAAAATAATAAGCACTTGCTGCTGCCTGCTGATTACTCGGAATTAACGGCGGCCTTACCTTCATCCGGCTGTCGGGCCGGTTATTCTATCAGTCACCTGGTGGCTGTGGCGCAAGCCGCGACACAGGCAATTCCGCGTCGGCTGCATGAAATTTAGCGGAACCAATTTTTTAACTTGACATTTAGATTTATCTCGCTATTATGCCGCTTCACTTAGCCTTCGTGGGCCAGGAGAGTCATAAGGAACATGAACTCTCATTGAACAAACAGCGGTGGAGCGCCGCGATATCTTGGTGTGTTATGGGGCCGGGGCAAGTTTTTGCCTTTTATGGCCATGGGCAGCGCTCGCATGAGCGGGTGGGCCGGTTAGCGCACGTTGTGCGCTTTTTTTGGAGGTTTTCCATGCGCATTCTTACATCCCGGACGGCAAAAGTTCTTTTCGCCCAGGCGTGGCTGGTGGGCTTATCCGCCGGTGCGGGCCATTGTTGGGCGAACGCTGCAATAAACATTCAGATGACCGGTTGGAATGCGGATGTAATTTACCAGTCAAATTACCCGGGCGACGTTGTGCAGGGGTTTGATGGTGATGGCAACGGCAGTTATTCCTGGGTGGAAAATGGTACTTACGGTCCCGAGAATGTGATCAATGGCCTCTCAGTCAACAATAACGTTACCAGCGCCATCACCGACCCATACACCAAGGCCAACACCCAATTCCAATTTCAGCCGTATAACGGCAACAACGAACTCAAACTGGGTTCCTCGGCTGTCCCCGGCCAAACGCTTACGCTTGCTACTCCTGCGGGCTACAACAATTTGGCCATCCTCGCTGCCTCCGGCAACATCGGTGGTGATGCCACCAGCACGTTCACGCTGACTTTTTCTGATGGTTCCACCAGTGGCCCTATTACCTACGACCCCTACGATTGGGGCGGTGGTACCAGCCAGAAGGTATTTACTGGGTTGGTCCGCAGCGAGTCGGGCACGGAATCCTATGCCTCACTGACCGTCAGCAGCGCGTCCTACAACATGTATGAAACGGACATTAACCTCACCACGCTTACCAGTTCGGATGGCGCAGCGGATAGCGCAAAATTCATCAAAACCATCACGTTTGCTGTGCCGTCCGGCGGCCGGATCGGCGTTTTTGCCATCAGCGGTGTGCAAAATACCAGCGCCGCCGATCCGTTGCCTGAATCATCTACCATAAGCTTGTTGGCTGCGGCTGCGGTTCCGCTGTTATTTCGGCGTCGTGCGGGGCGGTGGATGCACCGGGGCCATAAAACCGCCAGATAAAATACACGGCCATTTTTCATTCACCTTCTCTTGCCTCAGCGCCCTGATAAGTCGCGGAATTCCGTCCGTCCCGCGGTCGGCAATGTCTCCATCACAGGCCCTCCATCACTCCATCACACCACCCTGCAGGACGCTTGGCGTTACGGCCACTATACAATAGAATGTTGTATTCGCGTTGCCTGCCCGTGGGCAGAGCCGAAAGACCCGGCCGCCCCAGCACAACTGCGCCAGCGTATAATGTAAGTGCCGCGCCCCAGGCTGTTGGCCAGGGGTATTTTAGGTTGTAAATAGGGGATTAATTTGTGATTACCCTGGTTGAGCAGAGCCAGAAGGTTGAACCATCACCGGCCCAGATGATGGACTGGTACCGGCAAATGGCTCTGATCCGGCAGTTTGAACTGCGCTGTGCACAATCTTACCAGCAACAGAAAATCGGCGGATTCTGCCATTTGTATGTCGGCCAGGAAGCCGTGGCCGTGGGCAGCATTGCCGCGGTACGTCCTACAGATTACATCATCACGGCTTACCGGGATCATGGCCATGCAATTGCCCGGGGGATGGATTGCCAGTCGCTGCTGGCCGAGCTTTATGGCAAGGCCTCCGGATGTTCGCATGGAAAGGGCGGATCCATGCACTTTTTTGACCGGGAGAAAAACTTTTTTGGCGGCCATGCGATTGTGGCCGGTCATGTACCTCTGGCGGTGGGCTTGGGCTGGGCAATCAAGTACCGCAAGGAAGACCGTGTGGTGCTGTGTTATTTTGGTGATGGAGCCATGAACCAGGGAGCGTTTCATGAGGCCCTCAACCTGGCCGGCCTTTTCAAACTGCCGGTAATTTTCATGGTGGAAAACAACGGCTACGGCATGGGCACCCATGTGCAGCGGGCGTCAGCGGTGTCGGAATTGAAATTGCGCACGGGAGATGCCTACGGCATTCCGGGTAAGCATGTGGATGGGATGGATTGTCTGGCGATGTACGAGATGACGCTGGCGGCAGCTCAGTATTGCCGGGCGGGCCAAGGCGCCTTGTTTATTGAGGTAAAAACCTACCGGTATCGGGGCCACAGCATGTCCGATCCGCAGAAGTACCGCACGCGGGAAGAGGTGGCCAGTTATCAGGAACATGATCCGATTGGGCGTCTGGAAAAGCTGCTGCGTACCAAAAACCTTCTGGATGACGCCAAGGTCCAGGCCATAAACAACGAAATTCATGCCCATGTGGAAGAAGCCCACCACCAGGCCGACGCGGCCCCGTTTCCCCAGACTGACGATGTGTGGAATGATGTTTACGCCAACCCATATGGGCCTTACCGGCTTTGATACGGTGGCCGGCGGGGGCACGCGGTGGCAGGTTTTATCCGTCCAGGAGATTAAGTTTCATGCCGGAAATTCAGTTCAGAGAAGCTCTCAACCAGGCCATGTGCGAGGAAATGGACCGCGATCCGGATGTGTTTTTAATCGGAGAGGAAGTGGCGGAGTATGACGGTGCGTACAAAGTTTCCCAGGGCATGTTGGCCCGTTTTGGCCCGATGCGCGTGGTCGATTCGCCGATTTCGGAGGCTGGTTTCGCGGGGTTGGGCGTGGGGGCGGCCATGGTGGGCATGCGGCCCATTGTGGAATTTATGACTTTTTCATTTTCCCTGGTGGCCTTTGATCAGGTGGTCAACAATGCTCCCAAGATGCGCTACATGTCCGGCGGGCAGTTCAAAGTACCCATTGTTTTTCGCGGGATTTCCGGTGCAGGCCAGCAGCTTGCGGCAACTCATTCCTGGACGGTTGATGCGCTCTATGCTCATGTGCCGGGGTTAAAAGTGGTAGTCCCCACCACGCCGTACGAAGCCAAGGGGCTTTTGAAAACGGCGATACGCGATGACGATCCGGTGATTTTTCTGGAAAATGAAGCCATGTATGGCAACCGCGGTGAAGTGCCAGCGGAGGAATATCTGCTTCCCTTTGGCAAGGCGGATATCAAACGTGAAGGATCCCACTGTACCATTGTCGCCTGGGGACACGGCTGCCTGACGGCCCTGGCCGCGGCCGAACAACTCCACAAGGACCATGGCATTGAGGTGGAAATTGTTGATCCGCGATCGTTGCGGCCGCTGGATATTGACACCATTGCCGAATCGGTAAAAAAAACCGGCTGCTGTGTTACCGTTGAAGAGGGTTATCCAACGTGCGGCATGGGGGCGGAAATCGCCGCCCAGGTGCAGGAAAAGTGTTTTGACGACCTGGACCATCACATCATCCGCGTGGGATCGCTGGATGTGCCGATGCCCTATAGCAAGGTACTGCTGAACCATGTGGTGCCGGGAGCCCAGCGCGTAGCCGAAGCGGTAAAACAGGCGGTTTATTTTCAGGGCTAGCAAGGCTAATGGCGTTGACCTGGGGGAACACGACAATTCGACACGATAAGACCAGGGTACGAAGCGCGGGGGCTGACGGCGAGAGCGTTTCGCGGTTCGCGCTGGAAAAAGTATTTACTCTGGCAAAAGCGAAAATTCTGAGTGTGGAAAACAGTTGGGATCACCGGCAGGGCGCGCCGGTTTTTACCGTCCGCGGAAAATACCAGGCCCGTGCCTGGACGCAATGGACCCAGGGCTTTGAGTTCGGCATGGCGCTGCTGGCGTTTGACGCCACCGGTGATCAATCTCTGCTGGCCAAAGCGCTGGCCGACATCCGCCGTTTTATGCCCGCCCATGTTTCGCACCAGGGGGTGCATGATCATGGGTTTAACAACATCAGCACGTATGGCCACTGGCGGCGACTGATGCGGGAAGGTAAGGTCCCGCACAATGCCGCGGAACTGGATATGCTGGAGTTGGCCCTGAAGACCAGCGGTGCGGTCCAGGCCATGCGCTGGACCGCCGTTCCATCGGATCCCGCCAGTGCGTCATTGCGGCGCGATTCGGGCTATATTTATTCTTTTAACGGGCCGCATTCGCTCTTCAGCGATACCATTCGATCTTTGCGGTCTTTGGTGCTCGCGTGGCAACTGGGCCACAGCCTGCAGAGTGAAAATGACGTGGCCGTTAATCTGCTGGCACGGGCACTGCAGCACGGCCTGACCACGGCCAGGTTCAACGTGTATTATGGCCGGGGCCGCGATACCTACGATACCGAGCCGGGCCGGGTGGCGCATGAATCCATCTTCAATGTTGTGGATGGTCGTTACCGCTGCCCCAACTCGCAGCAGGGCTATTCGCCATTTACCACCTGGACGCGGGGACTGGCGTGGATATTGCTGGGGTTTGCTGAAGAATTGGAATTTCTGGCGGAGCTGGATAATAGTACGTGGCGATTGATTGCACCGCTGGTGTTGCCGGAACGGCCTGTGGCCACCGTGCGCGAGCAGGTAACCACTGCATTTCTCGCGGCCGCCCAGGCCACGGCGGAATGGTATAGAAGCCACAGTTTTGCCGACGGCATGGTGTATTGGGATTCCGGCGCGCCGAATCTGCCGCGGCCGGTGGTTTACGCCGGGACCACGGTGGACCCCTGGACTGCGCCGGAACCGATTGATTCCAGTGCCGCCGCCATTGCCGGCCAGGGTTTTTTACGGCTGGCGAATTATCTTAATAAATCGCAGCCTGCGGCAGCCCGACGGTATCTGGCCATGGCCCACCGCATTGCCCGAACGCTTTTTTCCGAGCCGTATTTAAGTACCGCTCAAAATCATCAGGGCTTGATATTGCACAGCGTATACCATCGGCCTAACGGGTGGGATTACATTCCGTCAGATCGCAATATTCCCTGCGGCGAAAGCAGTTTATGGGGCGACTACCACGCCTTGGAGCTGGCGTTATTGCTTTATCGCCGCCATACCGGCGGGAAGTACGTAACGTTTTTTGATTGAGTCCGCCGTACTTTTGCAGGTGTATCAACCAGCGCCAGATCTTTGGCCGTCTTGGCCGCAGATGTGGTGGGCACGCCGGGCGGTGATTACGTCTCATCCGTGAATATTAATTTCAACCTTTTGCACAAATGCAGCGCGGTGGGTGGAATCGCGGTGGTCATGAGGGGCAACGGCGGTTTTTCCGCGGCGATAAAGGAAAAATCTTCTCAAACATTGGCCTTTCTCCGCAAGTTTGGCCGCGGGTGCACCGATAACAATTAATGGCGATGCCTGCCCGCCATACGTACCGCAGTGCAGGTGTATATTTCACAGCGCCGCCGCACCGGCGGAGGCGCTGCGCAGGAGGATTTTATGCCAATTGTGACCCAAGCCGCACCACGAACCTTCACGGGTCAGAAAATTTCGGTACAGGGCATTGTCAGTGCGGAAAATGGTGCCGCGAATTCCTGTCTGTTTGTTGTTACGTATCAGCCCAAGGGTTACGTAGGACCGCATTACCATGATGAGGAACAGCTCCTGCATTGTCTGGAGGGCGAAGGATTGGTTTACTTTGAAAACAACCCCCAGCCACTGGAAGAGGGACAGGTAGCGGTTATTCCGGCGGGTGTGCGGCACGCAATTTTCAACACCGGCCAGACCGAGCTTCGGGTGGCGGTGTTCAGTCCGGTAGCTGTTCCCACTACCCATTGGCTGACCAAAAAAAAACGCGGGGCGTTGCCCATGCCGTTCATTCACGATGTTTTTGAACCACCGACAGGCGTAGCGAAGAGAGACAACAAAATACGCACCACGGCCGGTGGACATTCAGGGGCTGTCAAGAAATAACCTGTATCATCTGGCGGGTTCTTTTGGCGGCGGGTTTTGGCCAGCGATCAGCATTCAGCGAGCAGCGGGCAAGATGGCCGCGGCCCGGCCAGCACCGCTATTTCTGGAACTGCTGCAACTGCACCAGTTTGGCCTGCTGAGCATCGGCGATGTTATCGCTATGGCAGTCGGCCTTCCGGCCTTTGTGGGCCAGGCGATGGATTTGCTCCGGGGAAAGTACTCCCCGTTGCTGGAGCAACTCCGCCCCTTCCTGATCTACACCCCCGGAAGCCATGGATGTTTTCGCCGGTTGGAATTGCGGGTCTTTACCGCTGGCGAATTCCTGAATTTCCTTGCTGATACGCATGGAACACCAGTCGTGGCCGCACATGGCACAAAATTCGGTATCCACTTCCAAATCTTCATCGTGGAGTGCCCGCGCGGTTTGTCCGTCAAAGGCCAGTTCAAACATTTTCGGCCAGTTCAGCGCGGCCCGGGCCCTGGACATATCATCATCCCATTGGCGGGCGTGGCTGATGCCGCGGGCGATATCCCCGGCATGGGCGGCGATTTTATAGGCGATACAGCCGGCCTTGACATCCTGGGCCTTGGGCAGGCCCACGTGTTCCTTGGGTGTTACGTAGCAGAGCATGGCCGCGCCGGCGCGGGCCGCTTCGGTGGCTCCGATGGCGCTGGTGATGTGGTCATAACCGGGAAACACATCGGTGGTCAGCGGACCCAAAACGTAAAACGGGGCATCATCACACACCCGCTGTTCCAGTTGCATGTTGACGGCGATCTGGTCCATCGGCACGTGGCCGGGGCCTTCCACCATCACCTGCACGCCCGCTTCGCGGGCCCGCTGCACCAGATCTCCGAGGGTGCGCAGTTCGGCGAGCTGGGCGGCATCGGTAGCATCGGCGCAGCAGCCGGGTCGCAGGCCGTCACCGAGCGAATAGGTCACATCGTACTGGCGCATGATGGCGGAAATTTCATCGAATAGCTCGTACATCGGATTTTGCTTGTTATGCACAATCATCCATTTGGCCAACAGACTTCCGCCGCGACTGACAATGCCGGTGAGGCGGTTTTTCAGCAGCGGCAGATGCTCCTTGAGCACGCCGGCATGAATGGTGAAATAATCCACGCCTTGACGGGCCTGGCGTTCCACTTCGGCCAGGATCATGTCATAGGTAAGGTCCTCGATTTTGCGACCGATGATCATGGAATAAATGGGTACGGTGCCGATGGGAATGGTGCTGTGGTCAATGATGGCTTGCCGGCACGTTACCAGGTTGCCGCCGGTGGAAAGGTCCATGAGGGTGTCGGCTCCGAATTTCTGAGCCCAGTTGAGCTTTTCCACCTCTTCCTGGGTGCTGGAGCTGACCGGGGAGGCCCCGATATTGGCGTTGATTTTGGTGGAAATCATCCGGCCAATACCGGTGGGGTCCAGGCGTTTGGGGGCACGGCTCCCACGGAAAGCATCGGGATTGTTGATGATCTGCCAGCGTTGCTCCACGGTCTGATTGACCCAGAGTCTGGCGGCGTCACCGCGGGCACCGGGATGGCCGGCATCGGCGGGCAGCGGAAAGTCGATTTTGAGTGGGGAAGCGGGGGAGTTTTCTCCGGCGGCACCGGCGAGATGGCGGATATTGGCGGGTATCACCAGGCGTCCGCGGGCGATTTCGGCCCGGATAAATTCGGGGCTTTGGGCTTCCCGTTGGGCCACGCGGCGCATCTGTGGGGTAACAGTTCCGGCGCGGGCGAATTCCAATTGTGTTACCAGCGACTTGCCGTTACCGGCGACGGTTGGGGCATTTTGAATCATGGCCAGGCTCCTTGGGTAAAAATTCCGGATGCGGGCCGGAAAAATATCCGCCACGCACCGTGATAAACCAGGTTAAAATCGCTGGTAAACGAGAAAGGCCGATGGAGGCCCAAGCTCGCGTTCCCTACCCGAAACTCAATTCAAGGCAGGTTCCAAGGGTGTATTCTCAGTCCCGGGTTTTAGCCAGCGGGACACCCCCAGCGAACATATAACTTATTATAGCCGATGGCAGATTTTCGGCGAGGGGGCGAAAGTGGCAGCGGGCGGCTGTCGGGCAAGATGCCCGACCCCCAAGGCGGGCAGCGAGATGGGAGCCTTTTTTTTAACACGAGGGCACGAAGAGAAAAAGCGATCAACGATCAGGGGATGGTTTTTCACCGCAAAGACGCGAAGGTCGCGGAGAAAGATTAAAAAACATGAAGAAACAAAGTCTCGAATGAACAAACGGTTGGGGGAAGATTATCAACATTATCAAGGTTATCAAGATTTTCATACATTTTAAGGCTCCGATGGGACGGTGTTTGGGCGCAGTGCAGGCGCGGGGGTCGAATTCGTTTTTCAGGCAGAGTGTGGGCCGGTGCCTCGACGAGGCCAATAACGGTGCACGTATTTACTTGTCAATGATTACAGGCATTAGGGATGCCCGCGGTCGGGCGGAACGGGCTGGTCTGCACAAGGCAGGCGAGCCTTCAGGGCTGCGACAAAATAACTTCACACTTTCCGGCTGATTCTTGTGGCGGCTGGGCATTGTTGGTTGCTCCTTATAAATCCGCGGGCGGGGTATGCGCATCGCTTACGCCTTGCCGGCGGTTAAAACTCCTGGGCCGCAAAATATAAATTTATTTGGCGAGGCCCCTTTTGGGAGTTCCACTTGAGTTAGTAGTAGGCGGGGCATTGGGAGGGATAACGGGGGCGCGGGCCGTGGCCCGCGAGTCAGGAGTCGGGAGACGGGAGTTTTTTATCACAGGGGGCATCCCGATGGCTTTTTCCCTAACGCATCGGGATTTCGGCATCCGTGCCTCAACAGGTTGTGGGCGGCGGCCAGCGCGGCGGGAGTCGGGACGGGGATAAAACACGAAGCGACAAAAGCACGAAGAAAATTGATGTGCACGGGGGCGCTTCGCGAGAGAGTAGAAAGTCGAGAGTAGATCAGTAGAGCTCAAGGCTGGGACTGGAATGGGTTGGCCTGCGGGCCGCTCTCGATAACGAAGCATC
>JAJYDW010000062.1 GCA_021790385.1 Planctomycetota bacterium | reverse complement strand
TGGGAACCGCGGCCTGATGAGCTTTTTGTATCTCCTGGGCTTTTTGCTCGGCAGCGAGTTTCTGTCTGGCCGCCAGAGCCAAAGCCGCCTTTTCGCGTGCCGCGGCCTGCGCAGCCTTGGCCTGGGCAGCCTGCTGCGCGGCAATCTCGGCGGCGTGGGCTTTTTGTCGGGCAGCCAGAGCAACTGCCGCCGCCGCGGCCTGCTTGGCCTTTTGCTCCGCGGCAAGTTTAGCCGCAGCAGCTTCACGCGCCTTTTGCTGGGCCGCCAATTTCGCGGCTGCTGCTTCCTGCTGAGCCAGCTTTTGCGCCGCCAGAGTCGCCGCAGCCCGCTCGGCCGCACGCTGTGCTTCCTGCTGATTTTGTGCGGCAGCCAATTGCTGCTGTACCTGTTGCTCATGGGCGACGAGTGCTGCGGCCGCCGCTGCCTTCTGCATCGCCAATTGGTGTGCGGCCGCCGCCGCTTCAGCCTCTTTGGCCTTGCGCTGGGCCGCCAACTGAGCAGCTTTCGCCGCCGCCTGTTTTTGGGCCATAGCCAGTTTGGCTTCCTGGGCAGCCTGGGCGGCTTGAGCCGCTTGTTGCCGGGCTTTGAGCTGCGCTTCCGCAGCCGCTGCCGCCTTGGCCTTCTGAGCGGCAACAATAGCGTTGACCTGAGCCACGCGCTGCTGGGCGATAAGATTTTCATACGTGGCGGGCACACCTTGATTGCTGCCTAAATCTACTCCACTCTTGCGAATGGTATAAAGGTCAGCTTCCGCCGCATCGTAATTTTTGGCTTTGTAGGCCGCGATGGCTTTTTGCAGCAATTGATTCATCGCCGGAGCCATTTCCTTCTGTTTGGCCTCGGTCAAAGCAAGATTATCCTGGGCATCACGGCGAATTTCCGGAGCGGCGCTGGAATCTTGAATGAGGTACCGATACAGACTCACCGCATGCGCCAGATGACCGTCCTGGAATGACATCTGGGCATTACGGAAAATATTTTCGGCTTTGGCCGAGGCGGCCAGACCAGCATCCGCTTTTTCCAGCAGACTTTCCAGCGTGGTCCGCTCGACCGGAGTCAACTGCGATGGATTGATGGACAAAAGCACTTTTTTGGCGGTGGCAAACTGCGATTGCTTCAGCAAGGTTGTACCACGTGCGAGAAGCTCTCCCGCAGACGCTGTTCCCTGCGTCTGAGCCACGGCCATGGGAATCAGAGGCAATGCACCCCCAGCAACTAACACACCGGCAACGCCTAAAGCGAGCACCCTTGATCGAATTTGTTTCTTCAAGACTCTACTCCTAATTTACCGCACAAAGTCCTACGAAGTCTTAACCACGTCCTACGCTGGGATATTTTTAAACACTCCGTCGGCACCTTTGATCCGTACGGAGCCTATTTATCCACGCTCCCATTCTGTTGGTCTCTCTCCGATAGCTGCTCTCTGCCAGACTAAACTAACCGTTTGCCCAATCCACACCTGCGATAGTGTAAAACGGCTGGGCAACTCTTGCAACTGAAATCTTGTTGGCCCGCCGAACAGGCCTAAACATTCGGCTCCAAACCTTGATTCCTAAGGCTTGTGCACCCCAGGCACCACTGGAGTCGGAGCAATCCCGGTTTGCGTCACCCGAGCATTCAATCTGCTTTGTTCCGGGTTCAGCGCATCCCAAGCGGAAGTTCGTAAGCTTAGATGGCCGTTGGGATGCTCCACCACTATCGTCAAGGAACTGCCCGCGGCGTTTTCCCGGGCATCCACCAGTGTACACCCGGTGGAAAAATCCACGCTTTGATTTTGCAATGCGCCCGTAACGTTATTCACCAACAGTACCTGTTGAACGTTACCGATAGCTTGACCCGGAGCCACCCACTCATCGGCCACCGTCCAGACATTTTGAACCCATTTGAATATTCTGAAAGACGCTTGCCCCTGCGATCCCAATTGACTGCTGACCAGGAAGAAATACTCCGACTGGCGGATTTGTACCGGCTCGGTCGGCTTACTCCACGCACTAAATAACCACGCCATCATTTTAGCCGCGGGATCTGTCAGGTGATAGGGAAATTCAAAAACCGGATTATACAATATCACTCTCATCTCGTAGCGATACTGCTCGCCAGGAACGGCTGTCTGGTCGTAAAAAATCACCGGCATAGTGGTAAGCTCGGCAATATTACTGCCTGGAACACCCACCCCCTGTGAAGGCACCTGCAGCAAGCCATTATTCTGTTGCATCTGTTGCTGCTGCATCTGCTGCATTTGCTGCTGTTGCATCTGTTGCTGCAGTTGTAATTGCTGCAACCGCTGCCTTCGCAGCATACGGGCCATAGCCGCCCCGGCCCCACCCGTACCCGCTGGACCATTATTAAAGGCTCCCGGCGGAGGCAGGAAACCAGGCCTAAAGGGTGGCATTCCACCAGGGCCTTGCGGCGGAGCCACAGGTGGCTGCGGCTGATTTGCCGGCGCTATCAGGTGTCGCGGTGCTTCAAGCGTGTGAAATGCCGGCGTGATGATCTGCCCCTGCGCCTGATCCAGCAGCCCCAATGCCGCGGCAACCTGGGCGGGTGTCGCACCGGACAAATTGACCTGCGGCAATGGCTGAAGGTACGTCCCATTCACCAACACCCATGGCCCCCAATGGCCACCCGGCAGGCGTTGCTGCCGCCGTACTTGAACTCGATAAAATGTCGTGCGCCGATAGGACCGCGGCAGACCCGATTCATCCGCCTTGAGATGACTGCCACCGGCCAGACTCTTGTGCCAACGGGCCACCGAAAAGTCGGCTTTCAACTCCACCCAGTGAATGTCTTCAGGTACAGAAGTATCGGTAGCCACGCCACGGCCCTGTACAGCCTTGAGATCCGTCAGGCGAGGCACACGCGGTACGTGAAAAACCCAGTTTTTGGCCACGGGATTTATCGTGGTTTGCAAGGGTTGATTTATCGGGCCGAAGGCAATGGCTGGCAATTGCGTCAGCGACAAGGCCAATGGATGTACCTGCAAAAGCATGTACATTTGTTTATAATCTGGTATCACTCCACGCTGGACATTGGCCGATTGCTCGGCATTTTTTACCGAGACTCTCAGGGCATTCACGGCCTTATTAATTTTTTCGCCCACACGCCCTGGAGATACGCGGCCCTCCATACTTCCCGGCAAGACAACAGCATTAGGATCCTGAAGTATGGTCCGGTAGCACAGCCACGCCACCAAGAGGACCACCACTACCGCCACTACTTTTTCGATGTGCCGCTCCAGGGGATTTATATTTTTCATCTTCATGGCGATCCTCGATTTCCGGCACCCTGTCCGGCCTGCTGCAGGACAATTCCGAATCTCTGACGATAAGCAGCCGGCATCACCCGGCCATTCCATTGATTGAACATGATGTCTTCAAACAGAAAGTCCGCCTGCACTGCCGGCACAGCACCATATATGTAGCCGTGGGTAATGGCATCCATGGGATCCACGGTGCGAATCTGCACATTCAACAGCGTATAACCATTGTTCTGGCGGTACATATTGTTGATGAATGCGTTGATTTTGGAAGGCGCGATGATCACGCCCACCACCACGTGTGTTACCTGGTAATCACGACTGCCCACATGACCGGTCATGTCCACCCCGTAATTCCCGCCAGCCGCCGCCGGCGAAGATGGAGTGGGGTATGCGCTGGGAAGCGGACCGGGATATCCGTTCTGATTCCCCATCTGTCCGTTGGGCCCCCCGCCGTTGTATGGAGGCATTAGACCGCCCGGCTGATAAGAGTTATACCCTGGCTGCACGTTTTGCACGCTGGAAGCCGTCCCGGCACTCAAAAACAGCCCGCCCCTGGGAGTCATCACCGGCCCCAAATGCGACGCTGCAGTTAATGTGCCGCGGTCCGGCTTTACATTCGCTCCCACGCGAATGTAGAACAACTGCTTGATCGCGGAATCTGCCACATCCCGGCTGCCATGGTTGGTCAGCACAATGGCATGGACCACATCGCTTTGCAGCCAGGAATCCACAAACGCGTTATAAATATCCAGCGAAGAAGGCACCGCATTGGTGCTTTGCACAAAATTGCGTTCCTGAAAACAAAAGCGGCCTGCATAAATCCGACAGCGCGCCGCAGTCTGAAAAATCGCCTGCCGCGTGAGTTGCCGGGCAATGCGCGATTCCTCTGCCGCCAGCTTGCCGCGAAGCCGATGCATCAATCCAAAATGAATCTGCGACAAACGCCGCCGGATCATCCGTTTTATCTGCCCTTCCGACGGCGGCATCGCCGCATGAAGTTGCGCCAGCCATCCACGGGGATTGCGCCGCGCGGAATCAAACAGACGTTGATAATCACGTTTGAAATTAGCCAACCGTACCAGGTTATGATTCGACCGGGGCAATAGATACGGCTCACGAACTCCCGCCAGAAGCGGAATCACCGGCCCCTTCGGACCGTATGGAAATACGACTCGACCGCGGCTGTTGATGCCCACGGCATAAGCCTTAATTTCCCGGGCCTGATCCTGCATTAACTTTTGAACCTGCTGCTTGCGGTTGATGATTTCCGGGATGATCGGGCCGACGGATGATGGTTGACCGGGAATGTGGATGCTCTGCTGCGCGAGACTGCGGGCCACACCTACCGTACTTAAGCTCGTGGACATTTCCCGACGCAATCGCGACGACCATCCTGCCAGCGGATATTCCAGCAATACCAGAACCACCACCACCACCAGGGACAGAATGATCATCAGCAGATTGTTTTTGATGAAATTCATGCACGTCCTTTAGACATTTTCCGCAGCATGCGCAACGGTCATTGGCCACCTTAATATATTACCCGACATTTCCATTGCATGCGACTCCACCACTACGATCCATCCACATGCAGCAAACACCCGCCTCGCTTTCATGGCTATTCGCCATAGCCTGCCGCGGCTGGTCTGGTCGAGCCGGTACTTCGCAGGTAAACCAACACCGTCATCTCGAAGGCCGTCGCACCGGTCAGAGACTTGCCGTTATCGGGGTTAATAATGCCCAGCTTCTGCCGACTTTGTCCACCATACGGCGCACCCTGGAACCCACCAGCGCCGGGTGGAAAGCCGGCACCTGAATTAAACTGCGGAAAAACGCCTGGCGGATTGCCGTTGATCGACCCGGAATTCGCAGGTGCCGTGGTCTGGGACTTAACCGGCTTGTGCACGAAGTCGGATAGAAATTCCCTGGTGAAAGGACCAAGGTTGGATCCCCACGGATGGAAACCGACAGCCTCCCCTTGAACCGCCCGCCGGCCAATTCTGGAAATCTGCAGCACGTTGGGCGGCACGACGATGTAAAACGGAAGTGGTGCAGAGCTCACCTCATTTTTCGCCGCCGGGCGGGTGGTGGAACCCGGCACCAGCGATGGGGCATTGTGCTGGAGTGCCGCCATAAAATGCTCCAGAATTAACGGTGCCTGCTGATAGGGCGTATAGCCGTGAATAGTCAGCACAAAACCACGCCGGCTCTGCGGTACCGATCCGGCGGTCCGGACCGTCATATTGGGTACATATTTCGATGAGATCGACTGAATCAATATCTTCCAGTCAGAACCAGTCCCTTGCGGCATGGGACCGGCCTGGGGCAACGATTTATACAGGGTGGAAATGATTTTCGGCCAGACCTGGCGATCAGTTCCCATGGCCAGGTAACGCTGCACCTGCCCAAGATTTTTCAGATACGTATTGCTGACATCGTTATATTCAGCCTGCCACTGCGAAACCTGATGGATAAAAAGCTGATTTTGCGTGAGTTCCGGATTATGCACACTCGTTTGATATGCGTTTTTGTCCAGGTAATATCGGCCGTAAGCCACCATCCCCGACACCGCCACCAAAGCCGCAGTCGCGATAAACCACGGACGCTTCTGCGCCCAGAGCATCTTGCGGGCGATCTCCACCGGCAGCAAATTGCTTTCGACCGTGGCCAGATCCAGCCCCTGCAGAGCCAGCCCATACGCCACCGGCAAACCCAGGATATGCTCGCCCATGCTGGCCAGCAGCCTGGCCTCGCCGGTCACCTTGGTGAAACTGTCCAGACGCCGGACATCCATGCCCAGATACTGCTGCAGGTATTTTTGCAGATTGGAAAGCTGAAACGAATTGCCCGTCCCCACAATTTGTTCAATTTTGTTATCCCGGTGTCCACTGTTGTAAAAGCCGATGGACCGCTGAATCTCCGGCACCAGATCCGCAAAAGTCGGGCGCATCGCCTGAAATATCTGCCGGGCGTATTTGCTGGTAGCCGCGGTCTTTTTGAGCTGCTCCGCCCGCCGAAATTGCTGCTTGAAGCTTTTGGACAGGGCCTCGGTGAAGCTGTTCCCGCCCAAGTTGATGGTGCGCAGCCACAATCGGCCCTGATCCATCATGATAAGATCAGAGTGGTCGGCACCAATATCCAGAACGATCGTGCCCTTGTCGTTCACTGTTTGTTCATAAGCCATGGCATTGTATATGGCCAGCGGAGCTATTTGCACCCCATGCACGGTAACACCCGCGGTACGAAAATCCGCCAGCAATTGTGCCACGATGTCTTTTTTAATTGCAAAGATTCCGATCTCAACGTCCGGAGAATCCGCATTTTGAAAACTATGATAATCCCAGTTGACCTGATCCAGCGGAAACGGGATTTGCTGAATCGCTTCGAATCGCACAATTTCCGGAATTTTGCGCGGCTCTACCGGCGGCAACTTGACAAACCGCGCAAAGCTCGTCGCTCCTGGCGCACTCACAAACACCTGCTCGCCACGGATCGGATTGCGATCCAGAAATTTCCGCAGTGATTGCCCCACCACCTCGCGACGGTCCACATCCGGTTCCGTAAGAAAACGCTCATGGTCAATCACTTCCACCGCCAAAACTTCCAGCTTGCCACCTTGCAACTGTAGCTTAAGCGCCTTGAGCGACGTTGTGCCGATATCAATGCCCCATGCCGTTCGAGAACCAGCCATACCAACTCCTGGCCGTTACCGACCAATTCCGACGCCGCTGACCGCGTTAACCAACGGCACCATTGACATTCCCATGATCTCCGGTTGGACCGCCAACCCAGCTTTCCCGCCAGCGGAAGCACCCACCGCCGACCGCACCCAGCGGCCAACGCCTCTTCGGGCAGGTTAGCCCATCCGCCCCCCTCCCCCACACTTCCATGGTCTGTAATAAGAACCCGAAACACGTCATACGTCAAGTCAAATTTTCAGTGCATCTCGCCGGCATCAATGGTCACCTCGTCGCGGCGCTGGATTTTTTCAACTTCGCCGTCGCGAATCCAGAAAATGCGATCCGAAATGTCCAGCATTTTCAGGTCATGTGTTGCGCTGATCACCGTTACCCCGCGTTCCTGGTTCATTTCCTTGAGCAGCGCAATAATGGCCTTACCCGTATTTAAATCCAGATTTCCTGTCGGCTCATCGGCCAAAATAATCGCCGGATCGTTGGCAAAAGCCCGGGCAATAGCCACGCGCTGCTGCTGACCGCCCGAGAGTTGCGATGGTTTATTGTCAATGCGGTGCCCCAGTTCCACCCGTTCCAGAATCAATTTGGCCTTGTCGCGGGCATCGGCCTCCAGCATCCCGCCGAAAATCATGGGTAACGCCACATTTTCCAGGGCTGTCATCACCGGAATGAGATTAAACGTCTGAAAAATATACCCGATCTTCCGACAGCGCAGCCACGCCAGTTCCAGGGCATCCAATTGCGCCACATCAACCTCATCAATAAAAACTTTGCCGGAACTGGGTTTATCCAGCCCGCCGATGGCGTTAAACAGGGTGGACTTGCCCGATCCAGATGGACCCATAATAGATATATACTCTCCACGATAAATGGTTACGCTGACCCCCTTCAGAGCCTGGAGCGTTTGATCTCCCATCCGATATTCCTTCACCACGTCAATGGTGCGCACAATTTCCTCCCGCCCTGCCGCAGATCCCGCTGGTTTTGCCGCCATCACCATATTGATCTCCACAAAATCCGCACGACCCCTCTCCCCCAGGCAACTTACGCCATTACACCTCAACTCTCATCGCCGCAATCGGCTCCATCCGCGCAGCCTTCCACGCCGGGTACATCGCCGCCGCCGCCGTAATCGCGGTACCAATGCCCAGTGCCGCCAGGCAAATCCACGGAACACCGCCCCACGGAATCAGCGGCCAGGCCGCTGTCGAATAGCGTGCCACCATAATGCCAACGGCCAGCACCACCCCCAGCACGATACCGCAAATAGTGCCCGCCACCCCCAGAAAAATACTTTCCAGCACAAAGAGTTTTAAAATAAAAGAATCCAGCGCCCCCAGACATTTCATCGTACCGATCTCCCGGAACCGCTCCATCACGCTCATCAACATCGCATTGCTGATCCCCACCAGGCAGACCAACAGCGAAAGGCTGATCAACCACACCAACCGGCTGCCGTCCACCGACGGCCCATGTGCTTTCAGATGCTCCCGGGCCAGCAACTCCGTGCGAATCACCGGCCCCAAGCGGTTGCTCAGCCACACTTCCGTTAAAAACGCCATGGCCATGACAATGGTAATCAACGTCAAGATGCTGCGCCCCATCCTCACCCGCATGGATTTAAGGGCAATTTCCACCGCCTTCGACAGCGGCAATTGTACCTGCCGTTGCACCTGGCCGGAACCGACGGCACCGCTTCCCGACTTACTCATCGTTTCCTCCTGCGCCGACTGCCGACCGGCTTTTCACGCCCCACCACAAAGGCCACCAAGTTGCGTTTGGCTAAAATATTCAAAAAACTCACCACGGATATTTCTGCCTCGCGCAAATTAACTGCATGTTCTCCGCCAAAACCACGTACCAATTCCTCTACCGTAAGCCGCCCCTGGCAATGCTGCCATACCCAATCCCCGAGCGTGTCGATCTCAAATTGCCGCAACACCGAACCTCTACCCACCAGGCGCTGCAGGCCATCCACCCGGGTTGGCCCGCGAAGAATCAGTCGGCCATCGGCCAGCAACGTCCGCTCCACCTGTGGATTCTGCACCGGTATCGCCCGCAGCATATCCTGCCGTTCCCGCTCGCTGCTGCTGCGCCCTAAAAGCCATTTGAGCATAGCAACGCTCGTCCTTCTTACAACGCCCTTGCTTCCAACTCATTGCCCGCCACTGCTTGCGACCTCTTCCAAAAATGCCTTTACCAACCGATCCGTCAGCGCCGACCGGCGCTGCGGCAGACTGGTATGCAACCAGACAATACAGTTATTCTCCCGATTTTGCCACAAAGCCAGCGCCTGCGCCTTGCGCTCCCGCCAACGACCCGCTGCCACTCGAAAAATCACTCCTTTCCCCAGCGATTCCCACCGCCCGGAAGGGTGCCTGGCCACCAGCGGCAACTTTGCCGTCGCCCAAGTTTCCAGTGAATCACCCTCCAGCAACCGGTCCGCCATCGACCAACTGCCGGCCCGCAACCCCGGTGGTGAAAACCATCGGGGCTTAAATTCCAGTCTACTTGCACCCGGCAACAGGCTGATCTTTTTGAGCTTCCATTGAGCCGGCACCGCCGCGTCAATTCCGTACACCCGCCATCGGTATAATTCTGCGTTTTGCGTATCGGTAAATGAAGCCGGAATTTCCGCCTCCGCCGGAGCGCCGCCCGGCCCGTTTATTTCATACAATCTACGCGATATGTGCATGAGTATAATCCAGCGGCGCCCATCGTCAATCTTCCATGCCGACTCGCGCCCCGCTACCGCCGATACCGTCGCCTTCAACCGGCGCATTTTCCCCACCAGCCGCCGCAACTGCCTCGCCAAACTCCGCGGCCGACCGCTCCGCCAGCGCACTTCCAACTGCCCCATGTGCAAATCCGTCAAAGCAATCGTGCCCGAATCAGTATCGCCATGGGCCACGCTAAGGTTCCATTCCACCGGCACCTCCAGTGAAAAACCAGCCCATGCAATCACCTGCCGATTGGTCATCTCCGTGAGCCTCGCCGCCATCCGCTCTCTTTGTTCCACTGTTTTTGATCCCGCGAGCCACAGGCCCATGCCCCATGCCCCGGACAACCGTCTCTCACAACGCCCCGCTCAGCCAATCCGCCACTGCAACAGCCGGCAGCCGCCCCTCATGCGCCGGCAACACCACATCGCTTAACACTACCGGAGCACAGCCGTCATCCACCGGCCGAATTCCATGCGAACCTTTCACCAGCGCCGTATCCTGTGCAATGCAGCGCCGTTGCGGATCTAAAAACATTTCCCGTGGGTCAAAGCCCGGCTTGCGATGAATATCAACTGCAAACTGCCACGCCGGCTTTTCCGCATCACTTTCCCACCAGTCATGGGCAAACCATGCATCGGCCGCTGCGAGCAGCACCAATTGCCCGCTCCGCGGGGAATTCAACCCCCACGCCCGCAGTTCCTCAGGGTCCGCCAATACGTGCTCCACCCCTGGCACTCCCTCCAGCAACCTCCGCACTGTACCGGTTTGCCTCTCATCGCAATACACGTGCGCCACCTGATGGTCCACCATCGCAAACGCCTGGCTGGTCTGATAATCCATCAGCAGTTTGCCTTGTTCATCGGGCATCGTCCGCAACAGATCTACCTTACGCAATAATCGGTTGGGCATCACGCACCGACTCACCGGCGTGATGCCATAATCGCCGCACACAATCGCCCGTCCGCCATCAGCCCGCACCGCCGCCAGCAATTCCGCTACGCTTTGGTCCAAAGCCACCAGGTCCGCGGCAACCGCCGAATGTTCCGGTCCCATACGCTGCAGGTTGTAATCCAATAACGGCAGGTAAACCAATTCCAGATCCACCCGCTCAGTTTTCCATACGTGTATCGCGGATTTAACAATCCATTGCGTGCTGGCCGCGCCCGCAAAAGGCCCCCAATATGCCTGCAACGGAAACGGCCCCAGTTCCGCTACCAGCCTGGGATATAATTCCGCCGGATTGCTCCAGCAGGCGGTCATGGTTTTGCCATCCGGCGTGTGTTCCGGCTTGGGTGTTAAAACAATATCGGCGGCATCCGGTATCGATTGCTGCCAGAACAGCATCGCCACCCGTTTGCCCGCCCCAGCCCAGAATCTCGGTGCCTGCACCAGTGCATTGGCCTGTTCCCAAAAACTGGTCTGCCGCCGAAATTCCGCAAATGAGCCTTGATCCAGATATCGCTGCACTTCCGTGCGGCCAAAAGTGTAAAGTCCGTTGGCAATAATTCCATGCCGCTCGGGCTGTACCCCCGTGCACAGCGTCGCCTGCATGGTGGAAGTTACCGCCGGTATCACCGGTTCCAATGCACTTCGATGCTTAAAGGAACCCAGCCCAGCCCCCACGGTGCACCGGTCCGACAAATTTCCGTCAAGCCCTGCAACAACAATAAAACATATTCGCGTCATAGCCTGGTTATCTTAGCGAATATCCCGACCGCGCCAAACCAGACATACATCGTTATGGAACAAAGTGCTGTGTTGCACCAACCTGCGAGCAT
This sequence comes from Planctomycetota bacterium, assembly GCA_021790385.1. Lineage (GTDB taxonomy): Bacteria > Planctomycetota > Phycisphaerae > WQYP01 > WQYP01 > JABEVA01. The sequence goes on along the minus strand of JAJYDW010000062.1, from coordinate 8,203 downwards.
ATACGCGGTGGTGAACCACGACAGTTGACCAAAAACTCCATCGTTTAATCCGTTACACCGCCAGACGATCTGCATTCTACCGGCCCTGCATACTGGTGGAAGGAATTTATTGATCTGGCCAATGTGCCACCCTTCTCCATCACCCAGGCCAAAGGTTAGCTGCCGGATAGATGGAAAACCCGCCAATCCTCTGTCAGCCCACCCACGATTCGGCAATCAACATAATAATCTGTAATTCATGGCCAAAGATTATCCTCCATAAACCCCGCAGCAGATGGTTTGTTGTACAGACAATGTCATTCGGATATGGTGGAAAGCGTTGGAGGATTTAAAAAATGAGAACTGTGATTTGCGAGAACAAAAAAGAACTTGGAAAACGGGCCGCTAAAGCCGGGGCCGCGCTTATTCGCCAAGCCATTAAAAAAAACGGACACGCGAATATCATTGTAGCTACTGGTGCTTCCCAGTTCGAGATGTTAAGCACCCTGATCACCATCGGTAACATTGCGTGGGACAAAGTTACGGGTTTCCATCTCGACGAATATGTGGGCCTGCCCATCAGCCATCCGGCGTCATTTCGCCGCTACCTGTGGCAGCGTTTTGTCAGTCGGCTGCCCCTGCCATTGTCTGCGTTTCATTTTATCAGTGGCGAAGGCGACACCAAAATAGAGTGTGCCCGCCTGGCCCGGTTGATCGGCAAGCTCACCATTGATGTGGCGTTTGTCGGCATCGGAGAAAACGGCCATTTAGCATTCAACGATCCACCGGCGGATTTTAAGACCCTAAAGCCATACCAAGTGGTTGAACTTGATGAAGCCTGCCGCCGACAGCAGTTGGGCGAAGGATGGTTCAAGACCATGCGTGAAGTTCCGGCCCGCGCCATCTCCATGTCCTGCCGGCAGATCATGAAAAGCCGGGCTATTATCTGCTCCGTACCGGATCAGCGCAAAGCCCGGGCGGTCCAGAAAACCGTGCAGGGGGCGGTTACTCCGGATGTTCCGGCGTCAATTTTACAGCGACATGCCGCCATATCAATTTACCTGGACCGCCAGTCGGCGGCTCTGCTGAAGTCTTGAGATGAGGACATGGGCTATTTTGACCTTCAGGTCAACGGCTACGGTGGTGTCGACTTCAATCAGGACAATCTGACTGCCGAACAACTGCATGCCGCTTGTGAAAAGCTTGCCGCCGATGGCGTAGCCGGAATTCTGGCGACCATTATTACGGAGCGTTTGGAGAAGATGTTTCTGCGGTTGCGCAACCTCACTTCGCTACGCGCCGTCGATCCGCTGGCCGCCAAGATGATCGTCGGTTTTCACATCGAAGGCCCGTTTCTCAATCCGGAACCAGGCTTCCGCGGAGCACATCCGGCGGACGCAATTCAGCCAGCTACCGAAGATGCGGCGCAACGGCTGCTCGAAGCGGGCAGCGGGCTGGTTCGGCTGGTAACGCTGGCACCGGAGCAAGACCCAGGCAGTCGCGTTATCCGCTTGCTCACCAATGGCGGCGTGATCGTTGCCGCTGGACACTGCAATTCCAGTCTCGAACAACTGCGGGCCGCCATTGATGCCGGTGCCAGCATGTTCACGCACCTGGGTAATGGCTGCCCCGCGCAGCTACCCCGCCACGACAACATCATCCAGCGGGCGCTAAGCCTGCACGAACAGTTGTGGCTCTGCTTTATCGCCGACGGTGTGCATGTGCCTTTTCCGGCGCTAGGAAACTATCTGCGAGCTGCATCTCTGAACCGAGTTATTGTGGTTACAGATGCCATTGCTCCCGCCGGTCTTGGCCCCGGTCGTTACGCGCTGGGACGCTGGACACTTCAGATAGGCCCGGACATGGTTGCCCGGTCGCCTGATGGCTCACATCTGGTGGGCGCGGCTATTACGATGCGACAAAGCGAGGAAAATCTGCAAAATAATCTGGGCCTTTCCGCGGATCAGTGTCGGCGGCTGCTGGTGGAAAACCCGCAGCGAGCCGTACCCGCAACACACCCGATCAAGCCTATGACGAAAGGTTATTGACCAATATTTTCAAGTAATTTATTTCTAGATCTATCGCGATATTGGTCAAAATACGCCAAAGCGGCGTGATAAAAGATCGTCCTTTGGTGATACAAGAATGTACTATACACGGGCCGGGCCAGGTGCTACATTTACTACATAAGAAAGCGGCAGTCCGGTTGTTACAGTCGGCATTTCGCCGGCGGGCCGGTCAGGAGTTCAAATCTGAATTCTATGCCGCGGGTTTTCTGATGAGGAGTAGCATTATGAACAGGTTCAATCACTTTCACACAGTTGCAGGACGGCGGAATCCTTGCCTGATGGCGGCACTGGCGGGAATCGCGGCCGGAATAACGCTGACGGCGGGCTTGTCTGTCGCCCAAGCCGATACCGTTTTGTTTCAGGATTTGTTCAATAATGGCAATCCAGAAAATGTAAACGGCGAAAGTCCAAATTACTGGAATTATCAGGATGCGAGCCCTGGAGGTTACGGAACATATTCGATCAGTGAAAGCGGCGGTTCGATCTCTCCGCCCACGCCCGGCACGTTGGCGATGACGGCGACCAACACCAGCAGCACCCAGGCGGCGATGGGACTCAATAGCGCCCAGTTGCAAAAGTATAACTTTTTTGTCGGCCCGGTAACGTTTTCAGCATCAGGGCTTTCCATCACCGGGTCACCCAACAATAACAACAGCAATCTTTATTTCAGCGTGCTTTCCAAAGCTACCAGCACTGCCTATAACAGTTCTACCTCAGATCGTATTGGAATTCGTCTGCGCGGCGACGGCAACTTTGGTTTTGGCATCGGTGACGGTAGCGGGCCACTGCAGAGCAGCGCGGCTTATTTCGGCCTCGTAAATCTTGGCACTACCACCATAACCGGGTTAGCCATGACTTTAAATGCTTCGTCCTGGGCGGCGAATTCAGCAACCGGCACATTGACCTACAATCTCAGCTTCACCTATTCCGGTACCGATTCTCTAGACAGCAATCACGATGGCGTCATCAGCAGTACGGATGCGGGCTTTTCCGAACTTTCTGGAAGTTTGAGCAACAGTGTGAGCACCACGTTTCTCGACCAATGGCTGACCGACAACGGCGCAGGAAGAACGACGGCAGATGCGTTGGCGGCGATCGCCATGCAAAGCCGTGTCACTACTAGTGCGTATCCGGCATCCTCAACGGTATCCATGAACACGGTCGCGGTCAGCACAGTGCCAGAGCCTGCAACATTAGGCCTGCTGGCACTGGGCGGTTTGGCCTTGCTGCGGCCTCGGCGCAAACGGGCCTGACGCTATTTTCAACGACAGCCGACCGCGAACTGGGGCTGATGGAGATGGTGGGGGCGGGGTCGGCGCTGGCGGGCCGCAAGCGAATTGGGGACGCATGAATACAAGGAGTATATCCATGAGAAATGATCTCCACGCCAACCTCGCCAAAACCAGGTTCGACAGCGTTGCCGCCGGGGAACGGATGCATCCGCGCGGATTTACTCTCGTTGAGTTATTGGTGGTCATTTTGATCATTGCGATTCTCATTGCGTTGCTGTTGCCGGCGCTGGGGGCGGCTGAAAGGCAGGCGCGTCTCACCCTATGCCTGTCAAATTTCCGGCAAATTGGTCTGGGCCTGACCATGTACGCCAATGAGAATCAGCAATTTTTGCCGCCGGTAGGCCCCAGCCAGACAGAAGACCTCAACGCCTACAACAGCGGCCAGGGATGGATGTATTTTCTGCGGCCTTATTTGGCCCCTGCTCCCCACGGCAGCCCATGGAATTTATTTAACAATCCGGTGTTTATCTGCCCCGAGGCTCCCTACACCTATAATCTACCCTATAGCTCCTTAGATCGCACCTGTTCGGTGAGCGCCGCAATGCTACCTTATGTCGGTGCTGGCCAGGACCCCTGGTGGCCTGGATGGAATGGTGGCTATGATCCGGATTTTTCGGTGCGAATGACATCGTTTACGCGTCCGGGCAACACGATTCTGGTAATCGACGGACATCAAGCGGGCACTGGAGCGCCATACAGCTATGGCTATGTTTTGCCCGGCTACCATATCACCACTGCCTCAGCCGGCGGCGACTGCCAATATTTTCTCGATTTTCGGCACCCGGGTAACACCCTTACCGGCCTGTATGCGGACGGCCATGTGGTGCCGCTCAAGTTTTCGGATATCAATCCTAACAATCAGGTGTGGCCGTACCCGGGCGATTGGACCGGTCAGTGGTAAACGCAACGGTACCCAGGCGAGTTGAAAGGATTGTTTGGGTGAGTGCTAAACAGCCGAACGTCATTATTTTTCACACTGATCAGCAACGGCACGACAGTACCGGAATTCACGGTAATCCGTTGGGGTTAACGCTGCATTTTGACCGTCTGGCCCGGCAATTTTCCCATATTGAAAACAGCTTTTCATGTCAACCGGTGTGTGGGCCGGCGCGGTCATGTCTGCAAACGGGTCAATATGCCACGGTAACCGGATTATGGAAAAACGGGTTGGGGATGCGTACGGATGTCGTAACATTGGCCGATTGTTTTAATGCCGCCGGTTATCAAAGCGCGTATATCGGCAAGTGGCATCTGGCCCCGTATGATCAAACCAATGGCCATGGGCCGGTGCCTGAAAAATATCGAGGGCGGTATCAATACTGGCTCTCGGCCAACAGTCTGGAAAGTGTTTCCGATTCTTACCAGACGGTAGTTTACGATGGCGCAAATCGACCGGTGTATCTGCCGGGCTACCGTGTTGATGCACTGACGGACGCGGCCATCCGATATATCGTAGAACATCAGCACTCGCCGTTTTTCTTATTTCTGGGCCACCTGGAACCGCATCAGCAGAACAATCTGGGGGATTTTCCACCACCGGATGGCTATCGGGAGCTTTACACGGCCCGATGGATACCTCCGGATCTGGCTGCGCTGCCGCACTGTCGCACTGGAATTGAACAAATGGATCCAGCCTTTGTGCCGTTGACGGCAGGCTCATCCCATCAGCACTTGGGGGGATATTGGGGAATGGTGCGTCGCCTGGATGAGGCGTTTGGGCGCATGATAGACGCGCTCAAATCTCTGCATTTGGATAAGTCCACCATCATTTTGTTTACCAGCGATCATGGCTGCCATTTTCAAACACGGAACCGCGAGCATAAAAACTCATGCCATGAGAGTTCTATCCGCGTGCCGACCTTGTTTGCCGGTCCAGGTTTTGAAAATGGAGGATCGTTGCCGCAACTTGTGAGCACTGTGGATTTGCCGCCGACGCTGCTGGATGCTGCCGGTCTGCCCATACCTGCGACTATGCAGGGAAGATCCCTGATGCCGCTGGTACGGCGCCAGGCGGTTTCGTGGCCGGAGGAAGTATTTATGCAGATCAGCGAGTCCGAAGGCGGGCGGGCGGTGCGTACCCGGCGCTGGAAATATGGCGTCAAGACAGGAGAAGAGAAATGGTGGGATCGCCCCTTTGCCCGCAGTTATACGGAAACCTATCTGTATGACCTGGTGCATGATCCGTATGAGTTGACCAACCTGATCAACAAGGAATCGCACCAGCAGGTACGCGAGGTTATGCGGCAGCGGCTTTTGCGGCGGATGGCGGAAGTAGGTGAGCCTCGGCCGGAAATTGCATTGGCCACCCCGTATCCACAGGCACAACTGCGTCCACCCAGTGAACAAGAGGCGCAGCAGTAGGCGTGTATCCGTATTCCAGCACTCCAAGGAGCATCATGAATGGCTGATAACACACACAGTGCCCTGATGATCGGTGCACATCTGGATGATTGCGAGGCCGGTCTGGGTGGTATCAGTTGCCGTCTGGCACGCGAAGGTTGGAAGGTGGTATTTCTTAATACGATTGGCGATGTGTCGGCGTTACCGGCCTTCCAGGTTAAAGCCAAAGCGGCCGAATTTCACCGTCAGGCAGTGGCCGCGGCGCGTTTGCTCGGTGCGGATAAGATATGCTTGAACTATCAACATAACAGGCTCCATCCGACGGATATGCGGGTAACCACGGACATTGCCCAGGTCATTCAGAAGGTAAATCCAACCTTGGTATTCATTCCCTGGCCAAAAGACAACCACTATGATCACGTGCGCACGTCCTATGCTGCGATGGAAGCGCTGTCTTATGTCAACCGGATGGCGGGTGGCCAACCCGTGGAATTGAATCTGCGAGAAATTCTGGCCTATGAAATCTCAACCTGGCAAACCCGCGATTTTACTCCTGATTTTTATATCGATGTGGAACGGGATATTGATACGGCACTGGCCGCCATGGATAGTTTTCATGTCTTTAATGAAGTAACCCGTCGGCATTACACCAATGACATGCGTTACCGTCGGCAGTCCTGGGGGGGCAACGCCTACTGTTCCTATGCGGAGGGATTCCGGCATCTGGGACCGCAGTTTCCGATTCGGTCATTACTTCCCGAGTTATTCGGCGGTGATTTGCACGTGGCCGGTAGTATTCAGTATCCATGGGGTGGAATCCACTTTGGATGAGGCGCAGCCGGCGACCAGGATGTGGTGGCAGAGGCACCGCCGTTTATGCAGCGGCAAGAGTCTGGAGAAACAATGACAACCGTCCACAGAAACCTCTCGGATGATACTGGTGTGATCTGCCGCGGAGAACATCGGTTTGTCACCATAGGCGCACGTACTGGGTACCATGCGCGCAGTGCCTGGGCCAATGCGTCGCTATGCACCACGCTGCATCGCGCTTCCATGGGGACTTTGTCGGTCTGGGTAACTCCCCTGGAAGATCTCGGGGCGGTTCCGCGGATGGCCCATACGCTGGCACGGAATCCCGATGCAATGCATTTTCCGATTGTGTCGGATATGCTTCCGGCCCGCGACATCCAGGCCAGTTTTTTCGGCCTCTATTACCTGTCGCAATTTCATCCGCAACTGATGGGCAAATTCGGACCGGGAAAATTTCCCGAGTGGGATTTTACCATTGGCCCATGGGTGTACGCGGAATCATTGCCGCTGCGTCAGGGGTGCTGGTACCACATGGTATTGACATGGAATCGGCCTAAATCGGAAATTGCCCTCTACGTCAATGGATTTGCTTTGTCGCGAAATAACGCCCAGATTGCTGACCGTTTTGTGGCTTTCATGGATGGAAGAGAAACGCTTTACCTTGGTAACCCCATGATGGTGCTTAGCGAGCTGATACTGGAGGATAACGTCTGGTCCCACCGCCGGATTTCCCGGATTTACGAGGCCGGCAAACCACGTCAAAATGTCGGCATTGATAGTGACTTTCGGCAATGGTTTGCATTGCCACGGCGGGACTCCGCCAAGTTGCTTCCCGGCAAAGCTTGGAAACTGGCATATCAGAATGACTTTACGAGGGCAGACGATGCGGCCAACTGGGTGCTTCAAGGCGGAAACTATTTACCGGTGCCGCGGCTGGAAACCACGCCGGAGGGGTTGCGAATTGAGACTTCACATATCGCTGCGAAGGAAACGCGGATGTACCTGTGGAGTCCGCGATGCTTTGAGGGCAATGATCAATGGATCAGCTTTGAATTTCGCCCCGAATCTCCGCATGGACTGGCCCTGGTGGTATTTTGCGCCAGCGGCATGCAACGCGAAGATTTTTTTACCGATTTTGGCGTACCCCGAACCGGCAGCATGGACACAATCATTGCTGATGGATTGCGCTGCTATCACTGGGAATTTTTTCGCCGTCTCGATGTCATGCGACGTAATGTGGAAACGCAGGCGCTGATTAAAAATCCATGGGAAAGACCTATGCAATATGGCTGCGTCCCACGGTTGAAGTTGCACCGCTGGCACCAGTTGCAGGTCATTAAGGAAGGGCGGCGTATTCGTTGCCGTCTAAACGGCATAACCGTTATGGATGTTACCGACAACGCCTTTCAGGGTCATGGGCCTGTTTACATTTATGGCAGAATTGGATTGCGCCATATGTGGAGCATCGCAATGACTTATCACAATTTAAGTGTATACGAAAAGTCCACACCCGGTTGAAAGCTGTCCATCCTGCTCTGTCGGTCTTAGTACGTCTAAAGGTCAAAACTCAATGCCTATCTGGAAACCAGCCGCAGGCGGTCTTTGTGGCGATCCAGGCGCAGCCCGACCCGGCCACAGACGATCTTCCAGCCCCCTTTTTCCGCACTGCAAGTCCAGCGCGGGCTGCGGTCACTCTGGGCAAGGGCATACAGC
>JAJYDW010000061.1 GCA_021790385.1 Planctomycetota bacterium | reverse complement strand
CCAGATGCGCCTCACACGAGGCCATCAGCCGCTTCTTGAGGACGTCCTTGTCCATGCTAAAACTCCTTATAAAAGAACTGATCCCTATTCTACCAGATACCCGTGCCAAAAAATATGGCCACACCCGAGCCGGGGAGCCGGGGGGGGGGGTGGCCCAGGAATTGTGGCGCCAAGGAGCACGGGCGGAGTGGACAAATCACTGGTGGACAAGATGTCCGCCCACCCCATCACTACCGGCCAAGCTAATCCAATCTTCGCACTTCGGCCCGATTTGAGAAATATTCGGAAATTTATTGGCCTTGGCGAAGCGCCAACGCGGAAATAAGTTGAAAAATTCGGTATGGTACTGACCTGGGTCTGGACTTGCCGCGGAGGGGGCGTCGATAATCTCTGCTATTTTATCTCATGTTCCACGCATCATAAGAACGGAAAGTTAGGTCCTGCGCCCCTAAAATGACGCCACTGGATCGTATAGACTTTCGGTTTAGAATGGATCGGAAGTCGAATGAAAAAGAAGCGATTCAGTGAAGAGCAGATGGTGGCGATTCTGCGTGAAGCGGATGTTGGCGGTAAAACGGTCGTGGATGTATCCCGAACGTATGGTATCAGCGACGTGACGTTTTACACGTGGCGACGGAAGTTCGGCCAGATGTCGGAGGCCGCGGTGAGGCGACTGCGTGAGTTGGAAAAGGATAATGTACGGCTCAAGCGGCTGCTGGCCGACCGCGCCTGGTTCCCCCCGCCTGATGCCACCTCAGAATACGCTATACACGTATCTCGATGTGGCAGCCGGTTTCTTTACCAATCGCATGATGAAACATAGGTGTGGCCAGCCAGTCCCCGGTCTGGTTCTTGAATCGGCGTATGCCTGACATGATACGCCGCGGCGTACTGGTCGGCCGGTACGGACTTGGCTGGCGAGATACAATCCAGCTCAAACGCTTCGCGCTCGGCGCAGTTGTGCGGGCCGCCGTGCCTCATCGGGTGTTGGAACGGCGGTCCTTGGTCGCACACTGGATCGCCGCGGAGGCCCTCGATCAATGCGGCGCTTGCACCGCCATTACTTGAATCGTTCCGGTGTATACATTGTTGAGGGCTGATCCAAGAATCGTATAGCGCACGCCTGTCGCCTGTACCGGATGGGCGAAGCTGTGCCAATGCACCAGAGCCGGATTCACCAATCCTTCCCACACCCGCAGCCAGCGCCCATGAACATCCGCGGTAATGCGAACAATCAGCGGAAATGCCTCCGGATGATATTTGCTCTCATGAACCACTACCCCGGTAATCCAATGTGGCTGGGGAAACGAGATCTGGGCTCGTGGTGCTACCGCGAAACTCAAGGCTGTCCAAGCCTCATCGGGGGCCTGCCACGCCGTCTGAAGATTATGGATCTGGCCGTCGATTAAAAGTTGTGGATTGATCAACACCCGCCCATTAAAGCCCCAGCCATGCTGGCCACACAAAAGAATATGCGCCCCTAGACTGGCCAAGGCGATATTGGTGCCGGCCGGCCGGGTGGTCAGCGGCAGTTTCGGCCAATAACGGTGCAAAACTACGGCCGGAGGTTGGCTGTAGGCACCCGATGGCAGCGCCTTCGCTGCGCGTCGGGCGCGACCAAGGTTCACCGACCACAACTGCTTGCCGGTCCCGGCGGAAAATTTACTCAATTGCCCGCCCCAGTCGCCGACGTATAAGCTGGTGTTGCCCTGAAACTTAACTGCGCCGGCCCCATGGATGGTCTCATGCCACCGCATCGTTCCCGCGCTGCTGTACACGGCCAGTTCACCAAGATCCGTCGTAACCGCCATGGTCCGGCCGTCCTGGGTCCAGGCTTGTGAAACCACGTGCCCAGCGAGTCGGATTTTCCAGAGGATGTTGCCGTCGGTGGAAATCAACTCCGTTCCGTTGAACAACTCATGGGACTCAGGACGGAACTTGCCCGGCCAGCCGCGCACATGCGCCACCTGCCGGGATCCGTCAAATACAAAGCCCTCATCGCGGTTACCCACCACCAGCCCACGGCTGTCCGAGGACCACACGGGAGTGCGGCTTTCCACATGATCAAAGGGCGGGAAGTGTCTCCGCCACAGCAGCCTGCCGGTTCGTAAATCGCATACCTGAAGCTGCGGCGAATAGCGAATGGCAGAACCCATCTCCCGGCTATAAAAAATTGCCACCTTACGGCCATCCGGGGAAATTGCCACACGCTGGGCAGGCATACGGGCCATCGTGCTCAGGCGATAGGCCGTGTTTTTATGCCACAGCATCTGACCTGTGGCGGCATCCCATGCGGACACGCCGATATTGCCGCTGGTGACCAGCACCCTGCCGTCCGGCGAAACGGCAAACGACCAGTCTTGCCGCTGTACCCAGTACGCCATGTAGTCGCCATTGGGGAAACACTGTACACCCGGTCCGGCAAACCGGCCCTGCGGTACGCCGTCGGCGGAAAGCGTTTCCAGTTGCTGGCTGGCATTGTTGGTCGTGTAAATTCTGGCCACCACGCCACCGGCCGGTCCACCCCATACGTGGGGCACGTAGCCCTGACCCGCGTGGGTGCACCATCGCACTCGACCGGTTTTTGTATCCACCGCATAAACATTGGTATCCCAGTTCAGGGCACCAGCATAAAGAGTATGGCCGCTCAGAGCCATACTTCCGATCCGGGCAGTGGACGGACGAATATAAGAGGCCAGTGTTTGGATAAGGTTGCCGTGTTTATCGCCTGGATCATGGGTGATCTGACGGCGGAAATGCCGCACCGGGTTGTAGGTGCGCTTGCCGACTGCCGACAGTACGGGATCCCCAGTTCCAACCGCCGAAAGTATTGCCGCCGTCGGCAGCGCTTTGCCCGCCAGCAGGTCCGCAAAACCCCGCAGTAAAATTGATTTTCCAGCGGCGGTCCCGGCCACCGCCAGAATTACCTTAGGAGCGTGTCGGGCCGGACCATACGCTTGGCCGAAATAGGCAATACCCACATCCCGGGAATTGTAAATCGGCCAGTTGGTGCCGGCCAAGACCGCGTTGGACGGCCCGGGCAGGGTGCGGCTCAACGCCAGCGGCAAAACTCCCATCCCACCCACCTGATATGGCCTTAGCAATGCGCCGCCGGTAACAATCACCACCTGTTTGGACACGGTTGGTCGCTGGGCCTCGAGCGTAGCGGATAATTCTTGTTTCGCTGAAATCCCGGCCTTTTTCAACAACCCATCCAAGTCATGGTTCAAGCCCTGATTACCATCGGCTGTGATGACCACCGAAGCTGCGGCATGCAATTGGCTCAGTAACGGCGCGGTATGCCACGCCAACAGATGCGCCTGCCGTAAAACAATCGCCGAGCGGATTCCATGCACCGCAATCGTCTGCCGGACCACTGGCTCGCCCAGTAGCCCCAGCACCTGTACCGTCAGCGAATGGGCCTGTTCGGGCACCGGAACGGTCAAAAGAAAGTGCCCATTTTCATGCGTCCGGCCGAAATGTTTGACCAAAATGTCCCCGTGGTCACTGCGTACCTCCAGAAGAAACGGCACCACCCCGGCCCATGCCGCACCGTGGTGTTGGGTCGCTTGCAGGGCAATGGTCATCGTCTTGCCGGGATCCGTTGTCATCGGAGCCGACAGTTTCAGTTGCGGGATCGATCCGGGCAACATGGCCAGAACCGTATTGGCATACGCCCGCAGATCGACGCTCACCATGCGATGATGGACGGCCAGTCGGCGGCGTCCCAGCACATCATAAACCGTCTTGATGTCGGCGGGCACCTTCAGGTGGGCTATCAGCGGCATCACCGTAGCAAAGCGCGCCTGAATTTTCGAATATTCCAAGCCCGGTATGGGAGGACGCCGGGTGTTCACCACCGCCAGATAGGTGATTTTTCCCCCTGCAAATGGCGTCATCATCACCAGCGGACTCGTGGCGCTGTATGTAATCGGTACATACCGGTCCAACGCCTTGGCAAACGCCGGCAGCTTATGCAAAATCATTTCCGGGACCATCTCATAGTTGCCGTCCGTCTGCCACAGATTAATCAGACCTCCGAAACCAAAACCCGGCAGCGAAAAAACTGCTACGCCCAGCGGTTTGGCACCCGGCACATGCACGCGACATTCCTGGTCTTCCAGCACCACGCCGCCACGCCGTTGAAACTTCTCCAACGCCGCAATCTGCCAGCCACGCAGCGGGGCGGTCTGCCCTGTGAGTAGAATCGCCTTGAGCCCCTTAAAAGCACTCAGGTGGTTAAGATATTCGCCAAAAATGGCGCGGGCCGGCTGATGCGCCATCTGGCACAGCAGTACCGCACTGTAGAAGCGCGACCAGATGGAATCGCCTCCACCAAAAACCGAATCCAATCCATAATTTTTACCGCCAATGTTCGGTCGGGTAAACTGTTCCAGCACGGCTTGCCTCTTAGTCAACAGCAGCCCCACGGGGCTTCGTACCGCTGCCGTGGTAAGGAGGCCTTCCACGGTGGCATAGCGGCGGAAAAATTCTCGGTAGGCCCATGGATCGCCGCGATCGGTATGCGCCGAGATACGCACTAGGTGCGCATCATTCCAGCCCGCCATCGGCGGGCTGACCATGCCAATCTCACTGCCCGTGAGCATGCCCAGGGCCTCCTCCGATTCCATCCGTTCGCCCGTGCCGGTTTCATTGAACACTTCATAGGTCGAGGCGTTGGGCATCCACGGAGCGGCAGTATAGGTATCTTCGACCAGCGGCCCGAACGGTGGAGGGATTTGCTCCGACTGTTGATAACAGTCCGTCATGGTTACGTAGCGTTGCAGTGCCGGCGGCCACGAGGCCAGATGCAGCCAGTATCCGATGTTGGCCATACGCCGCACCCCGGGCTTATATTCCGCCAAGGCCTGCCCCCACGCGCGATAATCCTTTTGCACACACCCAATGATAAAATCAAACCACCGGCCCAACCGATGCATCGTCAACCGATTCCACCGCCCCGCGGCCAACGCCTGAATTTTCTGCGGCGATGGAATTTTCCCCCCACCCAGCACAAATCGGTGTGGATACGTGTGAATCAAAAAGTTGGTAACGTTGTAATCCAACCCCAGAAAATTCGGAAAACGTCCCAGCGACTGCGCCATCAGTCCTATGGCTTGTTGATCGCGGGCGAGCATGGCCGGCGTACGAAATACCGGATAGGCCTCCCATATATTGTGGACGATCGGCATGAGGCCCAATCCGTTTTTCAACCCGCGATCCAGTACCGCCTGCCATTGGTTGGGCTGCCATCCGTATTCCGGAGCGGGCAGGCTAGGGTCGCCCGTCAGCAAGCCACTGTATCCCGGCAGGCAGGTGGCCTGGAGTGCAAAGGCATAACCCCGCATCCGTATCAGCGAATTGATCCCGCACCAGGCCAGAATCTCCCCACGATTCAGCGGATGATAACCCCATTGATTGCTAAAAAAACCGGAATCCCAGGTATCCGTGCGCTGGGTCGTGGTCAACGGTATCCCAGAGACCAGATTAAACCGACAGTTATAACTTCGCAGCCCCTCGGCATTGGCCATCAACTCATACCGCCCAACGCCCAGCAACCGGGTCTGCGCTTGGCCCAGGATTACCTGTACAACCGCTGCCTGGTGCCGACGCGAGGAAAAATGCACTCGTGCCGAGCCTACCACACGATGGCGGCGCAAGTCATAAATCCACATGGCGGCTGTGCCGGTGCGGCGATGCCGCGTCCGTACCATAATGATAAAGTTAATGCCTTCCCCTGGCTGCCAGTTGCGCCGATTCATGGCCGTCAACGCCGTTACACTGCCAGGCCCCGTCGAAGTCATGGCTACGGTGAAGGTGACCGCCTTCACCGCGGTCGGCAGGGGCGTTTCGGTAACGCGACATTGCACCAGCCCGCTGCCCGCCATGGCGACTGGAATATGGATTGCCACATCCTGCCCATCGGGCACCGTCTTTAATGGCCGCCACGTTCCCCCGGTTAGTCTGGATCTGGCAAAGGCGTATACTTTTAACGGCGTGGGCTTCAGTCGGTAATAATGCGCGGAATCGCATGGAAGAACACGTACACGTATTGTGCTTCCGGCGGTGATGGGCCGGCCGCTATATTGCACCTGCAGGGCCTGAAACCTCTTGCCATTGGCCAGCAGCAGTTGCCCACCGGCAGAATACTTGCGTAAACAGGTCAGCCCAGGGCCTCCAGGAACATACAAAGTGCCGTCCGCGGCGGCATAACCACCGTTCCAAGGCCAATTCAGCGAGAGCAATGGAATTGGGGAATAGGTTTTGCGCACGCGACCGCGAAAATCAATCTGCATCAGATTGGGCCGACCGGGAGCACTCACCACCAGAAAATTCGCGCGGCTCTGCATCTGGAGCTTATAGCCGGTCAACCGCCGCACAAACCTCCCGTCGGCGGTGTTGAATATTTCGATACCATGTTGATCTTGTACCGCAATTTGCGAGGCTTGAGCGTTAAAGGCCATCAAGCCGGGCTGAACCATGTAGCCTTTCCGGCTGCCCCAGCCGCGGCCAATGGCCCGCTTAAAAGTTCCATTCGCTTGAAAAACCAGCACCTTGGCCCCATCCGCGGCTGCAACTTTATAGTATGTATTGATGGCCTTCTGCTGGCTCCGGATTTGGGCCGGACTTAAAAAATCACGCAGCGCCCAGGTCGCAGAAACATAGACGTCCCCAGTCGGCGCAACAAGTATTCCACCGGGTGTAACGTCCCGCCCGTAGCCCTTGCCGCCCAACCAGAACATTTCAAGCAGCGGCCAGACTTTGCCGAACTGCCCCACCACCCGACCATTGGTGGAATAAATCACCGGGCTATGTCCACGGTGCGGAAAAGCCACGGTGGCTAGAATGCGATGCTGCGGCAACCAGGCAATGGCCGTAACATTGGATAGGGCGCGAAAATCGTGCAGCGGGTTTCCTGCGGCGCTAAATACAAGAATATGCGAATGCTGCCGGGTGTGTTGCAGCACGGCAATGTCGCCGCCGTTGGCATCAACACTCACGGTGCCAAGCGTAAAAGTTTTGGTGGGAACAGTTATTCCCGCCCGAATCATCGAGCTGGCACTGCCCGTCGTCAAACCGAGCACCAACCCCGCCACCATCAGTGTCCTGCATCTTTTTATCAATGTCGTGGTCCTTATCACACGCGCCTGAACATACCCGCAGCCAACCGAGTGGTCCCACGTTACCTGGTCCGAGCCGGCAACCTACGATGCACGGCACGCTGGATGGCACGGTTCAACAGCACATCCACGGAGGTGTGCGCACGCTCGGCCGCCACCGCCAATTGACGATACTCTGGCCAGCTCAAATTGATCGTAAATCCCCACAAGAGGCAACTCTGCGGTGCTGATTTCCACGATTGCCGGGCCTTTTTAATTTCCGCCGCATTGAGTCCAAACGCGCGCAAAATCGTCTGGGCGAACATCACATGTCCCAGCGGATTCGGATGTACCCCGTCCACGGTCAATAGATTTCCATGCCAACGACCCAGATGACGGTCACGCCGGAGCAGTGCCACTTCCGCGGCATTGATATCCGCGAGCAGACAATGTTTTTGGATTGCCAATCGCCGCAGGAACTGATTGTATGCGACCAATTTCCGGTTGTTCGGGTCCTGCGGATTTTCTCCGATCAGACTCGAGGTCATAATCATCACCTTGATGCCCGCCGCCTGCGCCTGACGCACAATGGACTTAATGTTCTTCTCATACTCGGGCAGCAGCACGCCGCCCCGGCTACCATGCCATACATCATTAACGCCGCAGCTCAAGGTCATCCAATCCGGCTTGCGGGCCAGAACCTGGGCCTTAAGCCGGGCCAGCATATTCACGGACGTATCCCCACCCACTCCAGCTTTCACGGCCTTTACATCAATGCCGTTGGCCGCCAGACCCCGCACCACAAGATTCACATAGCCGCCCGGCCACGCTCCGCCGAAATACGTTATCGAATCACCAAGAAAAGCAATTGTCTCTCCGCTCTTAATCGCCGGGATGGCACCGCGGCTCACTCCCACTCCTCCCAATGTCAGCAGCCCTCCTAGCCATGCGGCCACCACACCGACTGCGAACCCAACTCTTGCCGATCTTGAGAAATGATACATGAGATACTCCGTAAAAGTGGCATCCTGACAAACAACCCGCCGGCTCCGATCACAGCCACCTTGGCCGATGCCGTTGCCCCGGCTCTCGCATCCAACCTAGTGCTCGTTACCATCCACACCGCCCCCAGCACCGCACCTCCTGTTTTACCGGTCATGATTTCATAGCAACGGGATCCTCGTGCGACTTGGTACATCTGGGTCCGGAGCTGCTCACATTGTCCTTACCGGTTCTTATCTCCCAGTACCGGAAACGAATCGCTGCGGAACGGCGACGCCGGCAACTTGGCCGTGTTGCACAAATTCGCACCCGGAAACACATCCCAGTCATAACGTACCGCGACCGGGTCCGGCACCTTCGAAGACTCTACCACAATCGTCCGCCCCACAATTTTCGCTCCCGCCCAGACAAAATCACCATTCTTGCCGGCAATGGCAAAACCATTGAGCGGCTTACCGTTGCGCGTGGTCAAACCCCCATCGACATGCGTGAAACGCACCACAATTTTGTGGCCCAACACCCGCATCGACTTGTACAGCGGGCCGCTCCACACCACCGGCTGGTGATAGACCGTCGCCTCCGCCGCCAAAGCGAGCCGATATCCAACGATTGGTTTATTCTGAGGGTGTATATCCACATTGTTGCCTTTGTTATCGCACGTCACCACCGTTGCCGTATGCGAAACCGTTTGCGATGCCTGCATCTGCGCCTCGCGCACCGACGCAAACCAATCCTGCATGTACGGGTGTTTTGGCGAACCCGGAAACAGGCTTTTTTTTGCGCGGGCAATGTTTGGCAACTGTACAATTAAAAAGGGCAGCTTCGGATCGCGCCAATGCCGCCGCCAGTCGTGGATCAGCAGCGGCAACAACCGGTGATACTGCAAGCCACGCTCAAAATTCGATTCCCCCTGGTACCACACCACACCGCGAATGGCCGTCGGTATCAGCGGCGCAATCATGCCGTTGAAGAGACCGGCCGGATGAGCTACTCCATAATGATATACCCGCGGGTCCATGATGATTGGGCTGGTCGCCGGCGTTTTTCCCGACCAGCATGGAAATAGCGGATGCCGCGGCAGTTTTTTGTGCTCGGACCGGTCCGTCTTGGCGATCTTCCTGTATCGCTTCATCTCTTGATTGAATGTAGCCAACAGTGCCGGATAATCAGCCAAAGCCTGTTTCCAGCGCCGGAAAAATAACGGCCCGTCCGGATCCCGGGCCAGGGCACCGTGGCTGATCCAGGTCTCGATCTGCGTGCCGCCCCAATCCGCCTCGATAAGGCCCACCGGCACATGCAGTTTTTCCTGCAGGTCCCGGCCGAAGTAATAGGCCACGGCCGAAAAGTGCTGCACACTCGTCGGCGTACAAGCCCGCCAACCACCGCCTGAGATCTGCGCCTCAGGCGTTTTATGGGTCTCAACAAAGGGGTCTACCTTGCCCGGATCCGCCGAAACCGTCGACGCCGGATGGTTGGCTCCAATCCGCGACACCTGAAACAGACGTAAGTTCGGATATTTCGCCCGGTTGATTTTAACCATGGCGTTATGTTGAAACATCATGGTGAATTCCATGTTCGACTGGCCCGCGCACAGCCAGACCTCGCCTACCAGCACATCGTGCAGCACCACTTGGTTCTTGGAACCCCGCACCACCAGCGTGTGGCCCACCGACGTCGCTTGCATCGGTGCCAGCTTCACCATCCATTTGCCCTTGGCATCGGCTACGGCTTTTACCCGTTGCCCCGCCAGCGCCACCGTGACGGATTCGCCCGGCGCGGCTGTGCCCCATACCGGATCGGCCATGCCCCGCTGCAAAACCATGTGATCCGTAAACAGACCATTCATCTGCACCTTGGCCGATACCGTCGTTCCCACCGCGGCCAATATTGCTCCCACCGCCACACCCAGTACATTCCATCGGTACATTCGGTATGCTCTTAATGCTAAGTTCATAAGCATAAATATCCTGCAGGTTGATTTCTAAATATCTCTGTACTCACCCCTTGGGGCCACCATTGTACTTACCGGTTCTTATCTCCCAGTACCGGAAACGAATCGCTGCGGAACGGCGACGCCGGCAACTTGGCCGTGTTGCACAAATTCGCACCCGGAAACACATCCCAGTCATAACGTACTGCGACCGGGTCCGGCACCTTCGAAGACTCTACCACAATCGTCCGCCCCACAATTTTCGCTCCCGCCCAGACAAAATCACCATTCTTGCCGGCAATGGCAAAACCATTGAGCGGCTTACCGTTGCGCGTGGTCAAACCCCCATCGACATGCGTGAAACGCACCACAATTTTGTGGCCCAACACCCGCATCGACTTGTACAGCGGGCCGCTCCACACCACCGGCTGGTGATAGACCGTCGCCTCCGCCGCCAAGGCCACGCGGTGCCCAACAACCGGCTTGTCCTGCGGGTGAATGTCAATGTTATTTCCCCGGTTATCGCACGTCACCACCAGCGCTGTGTGGGCCACTCTCTGGCAGGTCTGCATCTGCGCCTCGCGCACCGACGCAAACCAGTCCTGGCAGTCCGGATGTTCTGGAGAACCCGGCCACGTGCTCTTCTTGGCACGATAGATCACCGGTAATTGCACGATTACAAACGGCAGATTGGCCCGCCCCCAGTGCCTCCGCCAGTTGCGGATCATCAATGGCAGCAGCCGGTGATACTGCAAGCCACGCTCAAAATTCGATTCCCCCTGGTACCACACCACACCCCGCACCGCCAGTGGAAGCAGCGGGTTGACCATCCCATTAAACAAGGCTGATGGCCGTGGCACCGGATAATGGTAAACCGACTGATCCACCATAATCACCGCCTGCGACGGAACGGGCACATCCCAGCACGGATACATCGGCATCCGCGGATAATTTTTATGCTCCCGCTTCGCCACCGCCAGTTCCCGCCGATACTGTTGCATCTCCTTCTTGTATGTTGCCAGCAGCTTCGGAAAATCGGCCACGCAGCGCTTCCATTTGCTCACCATCCAGGCTCCATCCGGATCGGTGGCCAAAGCCTTGCGGCTGATCCAACTCTCAATGGAAGTTCCGCCCCAGGCACAATCGATAATGCCCACCGGAACCTTGATATTTTTCTGCAAATCGCGGCCGAAGTAGTACCCAACCGCTGAAAAATGCCGCACGCTGGCCGGTGTACATACCTGCCAGCTACCGCCAATGATCTTCGTTTTCGGAGTTCGGTAAGACGCCCGGAAAGGATCCACCAGGCCGGGATCCACCTGGACCTGCGTTTGTGGGCGATGGGTCGCAGAGCGCGTCATATGAAACAATCTGAGTTGAGGATATCTTGCGCGCCCAATGCTCTTACCCGGATCACGCCCGTTAAAGGTCATGGTGAATTCCATGTTCGACTGGCCCGCGCACAGCCAGACCTCGCCTACCAGCACATCGTGCAGCACCACTCGGTTCTTGGAACCCCGCACCACCAGCGTTTGGCCCACCGACGTCGCTTGCATCGGTGCCAGCTTCACCATCCATTTGCCCTTGGCATCGGCTACGGCTTTTACCCGTTGCCCCGCCAGCGCCACCGTGACGGATTCGCCCGGCGCGGCTGTGCCCCATACCGGATCGGCCATGCCCCGCTGCAAAACCATATGATCGGTGAATAGGCCGTTCACCTGTACGTCCGCGACCACCGGTGCGGCCAGTGAACATAATGTCGCCAACCCGATCCCCAAGGCTCGTCTTTTCATTGACTGGCTCATCCTGAGATCCTCTGCTTAATGCCGCTTTTTAATCACCGGTTTGGAATATTCCGTCCACCGATCCGTACGGAAGGGTGCCATCGGCAGTCCCGCCTTGTTAAACAGGCTGTGCTGCGGATTTTGCCCCCAGCCATACCGCACCGCCATCGGTTGGGCCACACGAGTACTGCTCACGATCACGGTCGGGCCGGAAATTACCGCATGGGCCCAGTAAAATCGGTGATCCTTCCCGGCTATGGCAAAGCCCACGATGGGCTTCCCATGGCTGGTGAGTTTGCCATCCACATGGCGAAAATACAGTCGCGCCTTGTGCCCCTGAATCTTCATCTTCACAAACATCGGCCCGCTGTAGGCCACTTTCTGGTGATACACCTTCGCCAACGACAACAACGCCAGACGCTCGCCCACCGGGCGTTTGCGGGCGGGATGCAAAGGGGCTTTCTTTGCCGGAACCGTATCAATCGTCACCACCAGTCCACTGTTGGGCACTATGCGCGCTGCATGAGCCTGCGCCTCACGCAGTTCCGACCATCTATCCTCCTTCCACGTTTTATCCTGCGGTTCGGCCGCCTGCGTACCCACACCCGGCAACTGCACAATGTAAAATGGAAAATTCCCCTGGCCCCATAACTTCCGCCAGTCGGCTATCATCGCCGGCAGCAGTTTCCGATACTGCCAGGCATAACCGGCGTTGAATTCCCCTTGGTACCAGATCACACCCCGAATACGATACGGTATCAACGGGATCAACATGCCATTGAGCAGGTGCGCGGGATCTTCCCAGTAAAACGGGGTATAGCCGTAATAAAATGGCTGCGGCTTCTTGACACCCCTGGCCTTGCCGGTTGCCCGCCACCGGGCCAAGGCTTGTTGATACTCCTTGAGCTGAATCGGATACCAGTGTAGTTGATTTTGATATTGATCATAAAGCGGCCGCAGACGCGGTATGCTCTTTAACGTCTGCAAACTTGTCCAGGCCTGCGCCACTGATCCTGAAACAGAATTATTGATGATTCCCACCGGCACATGCAGCTTTTCCTGCAAAGCCCGGGCAAAAAAATAGGCCACGGCCGAAAATGGCTCGGCGCTTTTGACCGTACACAACTGCCATTGGCTGTTGACCGAATGCTTATTGAACAACGGCTGGGGCACCGGCCAATATTTCCGCGGAAAGCTTTTCCAACCCGTGTCAATATTATGCTTCGGATAACGTGCTGATACAAACGGTACGTGAAATAGCCGTAATTCCGGATCCGGCGTCACCTTCACCTGAGGCCGGTTCCCGCCCAGCGGATACGACATGTTCGACTGCCCTGACGACAGCCACACTTCTCCCACCAACACATCCGTGATCGTAATCGTATGGCCCGCCCCCTTGATCCGCAGCGTCAACGGCCGCGCGGTCGCTTTCATCGGAGCCAGCTTCACCATCCACTTACCCTTGGCATCGGCCACCGTGCGTACGTGCTCTCCCGCAATGGAAACACGGACCACTTCTCCCGGCGCTGCGGTGCCCCATACCGGATCAGCGGCATTTCGCTGCAACACCATGTGGTTGCCGAACAACGCGATCACCTTCACGCGACCGTACACTGGCAGCGGACTTAGCATTGCTCCGATCGCCCCCAACAGACACGCCTTGGACCATATCCCCATTTTCAAAACTCCATCATCGTTGAATCTATCATGACCTGTAAAAATGTCGCTGCCGGCTGTTACGGGTGATCCACCTTCACGGTAATGCCCGGCCAATCATCCGTGCGAAACGGCGAAGCCGGCAGTCCATGGCGATTGATTAAATTGCATTTCGGGTTGTAATCCCAGGCGTAACGCACCGCCACCGGATGCGCCACCTTCGCGCTTTGTACCACCACCGTATCGCCGCGTATGACGGCCTTGGCCCACACAAATTTCTTATTTTTGCCCGCAATGGCAAATCCAGTCAGGACCCCGCCCCCTCGAGCGATCAGACCGCCGCCCAGATGGGTAAAACTAAGAACTATCGCCTGCCCCTGAATCTGCATGGCCTTATAAATCGGCCCGCACCACGGCCGTTTGATGCCATAAACATTGGCTTCCGCCGCCCATGCCAGCCGCTGCCCCACCGGTCCCTTTTGCCAGTAATGGATATTGGCATTCTTGGCTGGCGCAACATCAATGGTCACCACGGGAAAAGTGTTGGAGACCGATTTACATGCCATCATCTGCGCCTCACGCAGCTCCGCCCAGTCGCAGGCTCCTGGCTGGGGCATGGCATTATTGACGTTGGGCAACTGCACAATCAGAAACGGTAACTTACCCTCGCCCCAGTGCCGCCTCCATCCTCGTATCATGGCCGGGAGCAACTTGCGATATTGATACGCCCGAAACGCATCGGACTCTCCCTGATACCAGATTGCCCCCTTAATCCGAAAGGGTATCAGCGGACCGATCATCCCGTCGTAGAGTTCCGCCGGCCAACCTGCCCAATGGGCGGGTGGCCAGACATGGAACGCTTTACTCGGACGTTTCGCTCCGGCTGGCCGTGGATGCATGTTCCATTGCCGTCGGGCCAATGTCCAAGCCGCCCACTTTTTATCAATGCGATTTATGGTGTTATGCCAATGACGCAATATCGGCGCAAAGGCTGGATCCTTAAAGGAATCCATACTCATCCACCCGTCAATAATAGTGCCACCGGCATAGGATCCGATGACGCCCACCGGTTCATGGAGCTTGCGCCCCAGATCACGGGCAAAATAATACGCCACCGCCGAAAAGGGGGCTGCGGTCTTCGGCGTGCAGACCTGCCACTTCCCCTGGATATTGGCCAGCGGAGCCATCACCGCTCCACTGGTCACCCGGAAAAAGCGAACCCACGGATAATTCGCCCGGGCCACCGTTGCCTTGCGGTGTCCGCCCGCCGTCCAGCCATACAACGGATATTGCATGTTCGATTGGCCGGAGCACAGCCACACCTCGCCCACGAGAACATCGTGCAACCGAATGGTATTCTTCCCCTGAATGGTGAGCACAAACGGGCCTTGACTATGCAGCGGGGCCAGCTTAACAATCCACTTGCCTTGCCCATCGGCGCGGGTTTGAACACGTTGCCCATCTATCAAAACTGCAACTTTTTCGCCCGGCGCGGCTGTGCCCCATACCGGATCGACCGCATCACGCTGCAGGACCATGTGACTGCCAAAAATGGGCGATACAACCACCTTGGCCGTTCCGGGCGTCGCTTGCCCTATGGCCAGTCCCGCCAGAATGGCTCCCAGCGCCCAACCCCGTTGTCTCCAACCACCATGAAACACCATCAATGAACTCCTGCATTTTCAACCTCCCGTGTCCAACTCCGAGATCCTCACTGTCCCAATCCCCAGCGGATGGTGCAGCTTGGCGATGGCTGCCAGTACGGATGAAGTGTCAAGCCATTGAGCTTGGTAGCGCTGGCGTTGGCACCGAAAATCATCGCCGGGCCGTTGCCATTGTTCACCACAAAGGTAAATCCAAAGGTCACGCCTGCTTTCGGATGCCATTGATTCAGTGTTGTCCACGGAATTGCCGCTTCGTAAATGGTTACTGCGCCTTCGCTCTTCACCAGGTGCAGCCCACCGGCCACCACACCAGGATGAATGGCTGCCTGCGGCTGACGCGGATAGTAATGCTCCCGCGGCATTCCCGGAGACATCAAACACCACAACTCCGAGCCGCCTCCCCGGCACGCATACAGCGCATATTCATAATCCGTATCCGGCATGGCATGAAACCCGGTCGGCAGCTTGCTGGTATCCAAGATCATGTCCCGGGCGTTATAACCCGGAAGCACATGCAGCGCAAACTGAAACGTATCGCCATGCCATGGTGAATCCGGTCCCGGATTCCGTTTGTACACATAGGTGGCGTTGGCAAAACTCGCCTTAGGATTAACTTTGCGGGCCTTGAAAAACACTTCGGCCGCTCCAGTGGCCACTTCATCGCGGGCCTGCCGATGGGTCTGCAAAAACCTTTCATACACGGCAAACCGCGGATCTTTTTGCAGCGCCGCCGGTACTTCCAGCGGTGTGTTCCATGGGGCCGCCAGAACGAACTTTTCAAACGGCTTAAGCCTTTCACAATATCCATCGTCTTTGGCGCTGCGGAAATACGCATTGGCGTTGCGCGTGGCCAGACGAATATGGCCCGTGGCCGGTGCTGGATGGTTCACCCGCGCCAGCACATAAAAATACTTGGCGTCGTATGCCACCTTCACCTGGGCAAAGGATTTGGTGGGGTTGGCCGCCGCCTGCTTCATAAATGGCAGCCACGCAGCCTCCGCGGAGCTTTCCCCCTGCTTCTGTCCCGCCACCAGCACGCCCGGAACCCCCTTCCATGGGCTGAGCTTGCCGTTGATCGCAATCGTCCGTTTCGGGGCTACCAGGGCATGCAGGTTTTCCGCCCATGTGGCCTGCCCGGCCTTGGAGTTAAAACTGTACTTAAACCTGTAGCTGTTGCTGGTTAGTATCTGCGCCCGCGTCACCGCACTGGCCACATCCACCGATTGGCCCGGAGTCAGGTTGATGGTCATCCTGGTCTGGGCCAGCTTGATCTGCGCCGGGGCCGTAATCGTCAGCGTTCCGCGGATGGTTTGCGGCAACAGGTTATGGATGGTGGTGTGCAGCCGCAGCCGCGGGGCATCCAATTCGCGTGTAAAATTATGGGCTATGATTTCCACCGGACGCACATTGCTGTAACGCGCCGCCGCCAACCGCTGCCGAATCAGTTTTATTCCGCCTTTCGGACTCGTCAGATAATAAGCCAGCGTATCGACCGGCAGCGTCACCGTCTTGTGCTGGGCAAACACCCGGTTGCCGTCAACGTTATACACCTGAATCGCGCCGTCAGCATTGTTAAAGCTCATCGTGCCGCCGTGCGTCATATTAAACTGCCACCACAGCACCGACCGCAAAGAATTGCCGAACGGCGTAAACAGCCGCCCCAGCAGCACCACCACCCCCTTGCGGCCCTGCCCGAACTCAAAGGCAAACGGCAGATGATGCATGAACATCAAACGTTCAAAAGGGCGGTCGGTAATGAAATAGTTGAATGTATTGCACGCCAGCGCCACCGGCGTGGGCATGGTATACGTATCCGGCGAGCCGGGAGCCGCAAAATAAATGAACAGCGGATAACACGGGTTCACATGCTGCTGCCCGTCGGCCATGAATTGCGTCATCACCTGCGGCAGCATCATTTCGTTGCACGCCACCCAGGTTTCCGTATCCATGCTCTGCTTGTGCCAGTAATGGGCCACCATGGGGCCGTAACAAAATGCCGGTTGCACGTAATGATCGGTGAAAATATCCACCATCTTGATTTGTTGGGCCGGATGTCGGCCCGACAGAAATTTATCTTCCGTGTTCATGATGGAACACGCCGCCGCCGTCTGGATCGGAGGCTTCTGCGAATGTGCCACCTGGGCGATGATCTTCATTATCGCCCGGTAGTGCAGCATGTCACTTTCCCACCCGCTGATCGAGATGCCTTCCCACGGTTCATTCCAGTTTTCCAGCGCCCAGAGTGCCCCGTGCCCATGGTCCCAGTAACGCCGGCAAGCGGCCGTGAGCCATTTTTTATACAGCGGCAGATATTTCGGTGCGCAAGACCAGTCCGCCTTGGTAGGTATGCACGCTGGCGTCGGCTGCCCGAACGGCATTGCCCAGAATGGAGCCGCCGCCACCGTCCACATCGTCTTGATTCGTGCCTGGACCATGGCCCGCATAATCGCATCCATCGCCTGCCAGCGGTACACCCCGCGTTTCATCTCAAAATCGGTCCAGTTCGCAGCGCACCGCACCAGTTTCACACCCAGCCGCGCATACGTCTGCGCACCGCGCAGCAACAGCGATGGATTATTCCGGCTGCCATCGGCCATCATCGCCTCTTCCCCCAGCATCGGAGCCTGAATATCAAAACCCGGCTTGATCCTGTGCGCCCGAATCAACGTACACAAAAATTGCGGATGCTTGCCATTTGGAGCTATCGTTACCGCGTAACAGCCATAAACCTCAGGCACCGGCACATGGTGTACCTGCAAAATCAGCCCCTTTTTCCCCGCCACCGCCCCAGCCAACGGCACATTGACCTGCCCGCGCCAACCCAAAAATTCAATCGCCGGAACGCCCTCGTTCGGCGGCACCATAGTCGAATTGCCCGGCAGCATGTACTTGTCCTGGTACATCGCCACCCGGCCAATGGCCAAGCGGACAAATTTCGGTGCTTGAATGCCCGGCGAAATTCGGATGCGCAAATTCACCGCATCGCCGCGGTAAAAAACATTCCCCGGCTCGTTGGACCGCCGGAATTCATAATTCGTATTTGGTGCCGCACACCCCAGCCGGGCCATATTGCGCGCATCCAGAAACGCCGGCCCCGCCGCCCGCGCCCCTCCCACCCCAACCCCCGTTATCAAACCTATCCCTGTTGCCACCACGCCAAAGAACCGATGGGTTTTTTTCATTCCGGAATTCCTTGTAAGGCCCATGATCCAAAGATTGTCCGCCAACCCGACTGACAACTATCCCGATCTTGGCACCACCGTTTACATATTACCATCAGAATCTGAAAAGGTAATATACAATACAACTCTTTCAGCGGCGTTTTATTGCCATATCTTGATCCGCACCCGGCCCGCCTTAGCCGTTACACTTGATTTCACACGCCGACGGCGCAGATGGCCGGCCGCCAATTACGGCTCCGACCAAATGCAGTTCGAATTGAACGTACCGTTGCTGTTGTAAAGTGCAGTGGTGGCAAACTGACTCGACGGTAAAGTTTCCACGTGGAAGTCTAAAAACATGGCATTGAGGTTTGGCCCGGGATGAATGGCATACGGCGCATAAATCGCCGATGAAATCCCAAATCCGGTGCGCAGATAATAATAAGCCCCATACATCGCCTGGGTAATACCAATCTGAAAATAGGGAGTAAGTTGGGCCGGGTCCGTTGGATAGACTTTAATGCCGTTATCATTGAACCGCGCCGCATCCGACAGATACACATAGCGCGGATTGGCCTGCGGGTCGCTGATACGCAGATGATGGTCAACTCCGTTATAACCATACATGATGCCGTAGCCGCCCCAGCTTCTTACCAGGGCCACGTTAATCGCATACGAAGTCTCGCCATAGAGAGTAAAATTAGGATATTCCGGCACCGGAAATATTTTACGTTCGGCTACCGCCTCTGGGCATTGCATAATGCCATACGGCCCGGAAGTGTGGTACAGTGTGTTGTTCCATGGGCCATCGCTCAGCGCGTTGTAGGTGCTCTCGAACGGTATTTTGTAGCCCGCTCTCGGACCAAAACCCACCCACCAGGCATAATATTCCTGCCAGTTGGGCAAATTACCCTCCCATTGGTCCGCATATTCCGCAAAGGACAGTCCGATCTCGCGCTCATTGTTTGCGCAGAGTACCGTACGGGCGTTCTTTTCCGCTGAAGCTAGTGCAGGCAGCAGCAAACCGATCAATACGGAAATAATTGAGATCACCACCAGTAATTCCACCAGGGTGAACGCCGCCGACCGCTGATCTCTCCCCGAAATTCCGCATTGTTTGTGTTGCGTAAACATGCCAAAACTCCTTCTAATAGGTTTAATCCTGCGATTTTCACAGTGATGGGCGTACCGGGCTGGAGCGACAGCTCCAGCCCGGCACCAGTCCCTTACAATCTTAGGCCCCGATCCGTCGTTTCGACCGTGGCACCAGCAGCATCAATCCACCCACCGCCAGCAATCCCAGCGTCGCCGGTTCGGGTATGTTCGTGGCCACTGAGGTCAGCGTTACGGCGTTGCCGTTGGCTCCGCCGCTGTAGCTGATGGTG
>JAJYDW010000101.1 GCA_021790385.1 Planctomycetota bacterium | reverse complement strand
GCTGGTGTCAGTGGGCGAATTTCTACTTGAAGCACTTTATGTGAACAATCGATTAAGTAAAGTGGTGGCTCCGGGAAAAACCTTTTTTCGGAAATAATGGTGCGGCGAAATCAGCTTGATCGTATTGGTTCCTAGTTAAATAGAGGTATGGGCACGGTCTGCCAAGAGGGTACGATCGGCTGAACTGACAGCGGCAGGGCGAAACTCTCAGGCTGCTTATTATCTTCAGACGCAGCTTCAACAAATGCTAATACTTTTCCATTATAATTTTAAGGCTGACAGTGCCGGCTACGGATGATTCTGGAGTCTGTGATGAAAAAACACGCCCACCTGGTCTGGGTAAATCAACCGCATAATGGGCCAAGAGACCATGCAAAGCAGCGGATTGGTATCGGAGCAGCTTTGGTAATCTCCTTGCTGGTCCTTGCATCCAGCCGGGCTGCAATCCCACTGCATATCCTGCCGGATTCACGTATCGTCATGCCGGTTGGCCAGGTGCAATCAACTCCCAACTTTGCTATCGGAGTGGTCCGAATCCATAAAACACTTTTGGTGGAATGTGGAGGTGCAGCACCAGCACAATCCTTGCTGGCCCTGAATGCACACACCCTGGCCCTTACGGATCATGTCGATTTCGTGAAAGGCGCAGGCCCGGCTGACCCGGAAAATATAATCGCCCGTCAAAGCCTGTTTCAGGGTATGGCTGTCGGTCCCAATGGGATGGTCTACATTGCCGGAGGGGTCAGCGACAATGTGATGGTGCTGCGCCTTACCGGCGGCAAACTTCATTTGTTGCGGCGTTTTCCGCTGGTGTGGCAACCATTTCACGCGAATCAATATCCCTACCAATATCAATCCCGACACGTCAAGCCGTACCATTTTTACCCTGATTCCGTGGCCGTAGGATCGACCGATCACCACATTTTTGTTACGGGACTGCTTTCCAACAGCGTTGCGCGGATTAACCTGCGTACCGGCCACATGGTTTATGCCAATGCCGGCTCGGTACCATTTGCCGTGGTTACCGCGGATCATGGGCGGAGAATCGTCGTGAGCGACTGGGGCGGGGACAACGTTACCGTGCTAAGCGCTGCCACGATGAAACCGCTGGGATCGCTGGCTGTCGGCCCGACGACCGGACCGCAAAATCACCATGCCGGCGTGCATCCAACCGCACTGGTTGCCGCCCCCCATTCCAGCGTTGTGTGGGTGGCCTGTGCCAACAATGATACAATCGTAGCCGTCAACGTTCGTCGGATGGCAATAGTCCGGCGTATCAACGATGCCCCCTACCCGAACGCCCCACCGGGATCATATCCGGACAGCCTGGCTCTCTGGCGGCATCATTTATTTGTGGCCAATGCGGGCAATGATGATGTAGCCGTCTACAACACCCGTACCGGACACCGTTTGGGCCTTATTCCCACCGGTTGGTATCCATCCGCCGTGTGTATTGGCCATGCGGCTCTATACGTAGCCTGCGCCAAAGGCTTCGGATCTACCGCTAATCTCAATTATCAATGGGTTGGCACGTCGATGCCGGGAACGATACAGCGTATTTCTCTGACCGAGTTGGCCGGCCACTTTACCCGTTGGACGGCGAAAGCCCTGCACAATGACGGCTTTTCTCGTGGGCAGCGGGCTCGCCGCGCCGCCCAAAATCATCAGACTGCCGTGGCCTTGCGGAAACGCATCCATCACGTAGTTTTTATTTTGCGCGAAAACAAGACCTTTGATGAGGATTTCGGCAGCTATGGGCGCGCAGGCCATTGGGCGGATCCACATCTGGATTTGTACAATGGCCAAGACCTGCCCAATCTCTATGCCTTGGCCAACCGTTTCGGATTGATGGTCAATTACTACGTAGATGGCGAAGTAACTGCCCAGGGCCACCAGTGGACCACCGCGGCCTCAGATTCCGATTGGGTACAGCGCACCTGGCCCATGTATTATTCCGGCCGCGGCATTACGCCGAACCCTGGCTGGACGCAAAGCCTGACGGACCGCCATGTTGTGGGAGCCGCCACCGGGTTTGTCGGCACAGACAACCCGTATACAGACTATGAGAATTTATCCAGGCTCGGGGCATATTCCAATCCCTGGATTTCCTACCCGGGCGGACTTTTCCTGTTTAATGATCTTCTGGCCCATCACGTATCGTTTATGGATTTTGGAGAATTTGTTTCACGCGATCAAGCCGGCGAAATATCCCAGTCTATGAAACAGCACCTTGGAACCACATTTCCCGGCTGGAATCGCTACATTCTTGATACCTGGCGTGTGGGACGCATTTTAGACTGGCTCAAAGATTCCAGGCATACCATGCCTCGCCTGATGTACGTATGGTTGCCGGATGATCATACCGCGGGGCGGACTCCAGGCTATTACACGCCCGCTTATTATGTTGCCAATAACGATCTGGCCACAGGCGAACTGGTGGCGGCACTAAGCCGTATGCCTCAATGGAAACACACTCTTATTTTCATCACCGAAGATGATGCGCAATCCGGTGCGGATCATATTGATGCCCATCGATCCCTGGCTTTGGTAGTCAGTCCATGGGTAAAAAAGGGCCTGCTGATTACGCAGCGCTATTCTCAGGTGGATATCATGCGTACGATGGAAGCTGCGGAAAAGGTGCCGCCCATGTCCCAATGGGATGCCAATGCCCGCGTGCTTGCCGGCATCTGGACACGCCATCCCGATTTTGCTCCCTTTACGGTTCAACCGATCCAAATTCCGATGGCATTAAATCCCGGCAAGGCAACCCATATCCAGCAGCTGCGGCGCAAAGCCGGCCGGCAGGGCCATTGGCTTTCACCGCAGTGGCTCTCCCAGCATGGAAAATTGGGCCTTCGTTCATTGGCTCATCCGGTAAATAAAAAGAATGCATACACACCTACCACATTGCTGAAGGTACCCGGTCCGGAGCAGATGCGTCAGGAATGGATTACCACCAAGGGCGTATCCTCTTACCGGCACGTGATGGCCTATCTGCGAAACTACGCCAGGCTGCATCATCAGCCATTGAGTCATTATCTGGCCACGGCCGACGATGGCGACAAATAGGCAATTCAGGTAAAACCATCTGGACCCAGATTATGGTAAACACTTTGGAACTTTTGGCATGAGTACATTGCTGGATCAGATAGACCAAGCCGCCATGACCAGGCTGCATCGGCGCCTCGCATGGTCTGCAGGGCTGGGCATCTTTCTGGATGGCTATGATATTATGATTATCGGAGCGGTGCTGCTTTTGCTAAAAAAGCAGTGGCATCTGGATGCCCATGCCGTAGGCTATTTGGGCAGCGCCGCCCTGGCTGGAGCATTCTTCGGGGCATTGATCGGCGGCCGCATTGCCGACCGTTTTGGCCGCAAGGCCATTTATCTTATTGATCTTCTCACCTTTTTTCTCGCGGCCATTCTGTGTGCCTCGGCGTGGAATATCGCATCACTGGTGGCGTTTCGATTTATGCTGGGCGTGGGCATCGGCGCAGATTATCCCCTTAGCGCCACCTACATGGCTGAGTTTATGCCCACGGTGAAGCGCGGCGGCGTTATCACCTGGACGTTCGGCCTGTGGACTGCAGGGGCCATTTT
Source organism: Planctomycetota bacterium (assembly GCA_021790385.1). Taxonomy (GTDB): domain Bacteria; phylum Planctomycetota; class Phycisphaerae; order WQYP01; family WQYP01; genus JABEVA01. Next base: position 496 of record JAJYDW010000101.1, on the reverse strand, counting down.
CGCCAGCCTCGTGGGCTTCGCGTTGGTCCATCTGGGACCGTGGGCCTGGCGGCTGATGTTTATGGTCGGAGCGGTACCGGCTCTGCTGGTGGTGTGGTTACGGCAAAGCCTTCCGGAATCGCCACGATGGTATTTGCGTCGTGGCCAGGTGGAACAAGCCACGCGAGTCCTTAGGCAACTTGTTCCGAATCTGCCGGATGCAGAGGTTTCAGACATTCTTGTAGAACAAAGACGGAAAGTTAACATTCCCAGTACCCCGGTGCGTGTATTGTTTGGGCGGCGTTTCCTGCGGGCCACTCTGTTCGTCTGTATACCGTGGTTTATCATGGACCTGGTGGGTTACTACGTCACCATTTATATTCCACAAATTTTGGGGCATTTAGGTTTTCACGGGTCGCCGAGCAAACTGCTGGGCAGCATGATTTTAAGTGCCAGCTTTCTCATCGGCTATGTTCCTCTGGCACTGTTGGTAGACCGGATCGGTCGGGTATGGCCG
>JAJYDW010000060.1 GCA_021790385.1 Planctomycetota bacterium | reverse complement strand
GGTGGTTACGCATTTCAACAAGGGTTCCGGGCTGACCAGTCCGTTTCCAATTGTAAAATTACAGGTGGATCCCAATGAATTCGTTCAGGAATTCGGACAGATGCTGCTGAGTCGCATACAGGGAGAAGCGGCGGAAAGCAGTGAAGTAAATATCGAAATCGTTGAGACGGACCGCGCGACGGCGGCAGCACCGGATGATAAGGGTATCGACCGGGCCGGCGCGCCGGCTGGAATCCGGCGGCCACGGAAGGCTCAAACAATTTGAGCAAATGTGTCAGCGGCTTGTGGCCGTCGGCCGATTGTGATTTAGCTCTTTTTTGAAAGGAGAGTGCGGTATGTCAAGGAAACTCAATCTCAAAGTAGTGCTGGCTTCGGCGGCTGTGGCCGGGGCGGCGATGGCGGTACAGTCCGCCGCAGTACGGGCAACCACGGGCACCTGGCAACCAACCAGCGCCGGCAGTTACGACTGGAACGTGGCAACGAACTGGAGCTCCAATCCCGCGTTTCCAAATGCGGCCACCGACATCGCCGACCTCACCCGCGGCCTCACCGGCAATCAAACGATTTCACTGGGCCAGGGAATTACCTTGTCCAGCTTGAATTTGGGCACCGCCACGGCGAACGGCGACGGACTCAACACCTACACCGTCGGCGGCGTCGGCGGCCATGTGCTCACGGTGGGCAGCATCACGGAAAATCCAGGCAGCGCCGGCGATACCATCGCGTCGCCGATCAGCAGTGCCGGCCTGAACATCTATAATTCCAGCACCAACGCGTTGGCTTTAACTGGAACGAATTCGCAAGTCACCACTCTTTACCTCAACAGTGGAATGGTGAAAGTGTCCGGGGGAACGTTGAGTACGGGCACTTCTAATTACCTGATGACCCGCACTGGGGGAACCTTTGGTGTTACCGGCGGCACCGTCACCACGCCCAGCACGACCGGTCTGCTCGTCGCTTATAGTGGGGCAGGAACGGTGAACGTCAGTAGCGGCACTCTCACGCCGGGGGCAAACGCCTCGCATATTTATCTGGCAAATCAGAGCGGTTCCACCACCGGAACGCTCAATGTCAGTGGTGGCGTGGTCGGTAATAGCAGCGATCTGACGAAAACCTATACACTCTATATGACTGGTGACGGTACGCTCGCCAATACCACGGCCGATGCGAATATTTCCGGCGGCCAAGTTTATCTCAACCAGATTCTTATGCAGCCCGGTGCCAGCGGCACAACCGTTGCCACCTCCAATTATACCCAAACGGGCGGCACGGTTACGGTTTATTCGGGCAACTATAACAACATCGGCGGTGGTACCGTCGTCGCCCCTGCTACCGGCCCCGGAACCGCAATGATGAGCGTGAGCGGAGGCACGTTGTCGGTCGGTGGGATTACGTTGGGTACCAGCGGTATCCTTGATGTTAGTGGCACCGGCTCCGTTGACAACAGCCAAGCGATGCAACTCGGCACGGGGGCCACCGTAAATCTTTCGGGCGGCACCCTTACCATCCCGGAACTTGCTGGTGCCTCGGGCGGTTTCACGGGAACCTTTAACTTTACCGGCGGGACGCTGGCGATGTTTAACCCCAGCCTTGCCTACGACCCCATCACCACCGCCAGTAACACCGGAACATTTACCAACGCCGGCGGGACGCTGGCGGTAGGTGGCGTAGGGACCACGGGGGAAACGCTCCTCGCCGGCAATTACACTCAGACCGCCGGCACGCTGGCCATCGACATTGGCGGAGTCAACCAGGGGGCGAAAACCAACGGCTACGACCTTCTCAACAGTGCCGGTACCGGCAGCGGTCTGGTCAGCTTGGGCGGTGATTTATCCGTAAGCCTGGTTAATGGGTTTACTCCGACCTCGGGCGACCAATTCGTTTTCCTGCTCTCGAAAGGCATTTCCGGCGCTTTTGCCAATGTGGCGGTGAATTCGCGAATCAGTGTAACCGGCGGATCGGGAAGTTTTGAGCTTTTACAATCCGGCAACGAACTTTATCTGTCGAATTTTGAAAGCGCGGCCATCCCCGAACCAGCTACGTTGGGCCTGCTGGCCATAACCGGTGTGGGGCTGCTATTGATGCGCCCTCGCCGAGCCTGAATGACGGGCCGCCGACTGGCGAGTGATGAAAACGGGAGGGCCGGAGATATAAAGTCTCCGGCTCTTGTTTTTCGTGCGGTTGTGCGTAGCAGCCGTAAAAAGAGACTAATGGTATGTCCAGGAAACTCAATATCAAGGTAGTGCTGGCTTTGGCGGCAATGGCCGGGGCGGCGCTGGGGGTAACGTCCGCCGGCGCGGGGGCCGCCACTTACACCTGGACACCAGCCAGCGCCGGCCGTTACACCTGGAACACGAAAACGAACTGGAGACCCAACAGCGCGTTTCCAAACGGGACCACCGACGCAGTTGATCTCAGCGGCGGCCTCGCCGGCCATCAGACGATTTCGCTGGGCCAGGCGATCACCATCAGCAGCCTGGTTTTGGGCACCACCGCAGTCGGCGGTGATGGCACGAATATCTACACCATCGGCGGCGGCGGCCATGCGCTCACGGTGCGCAGCATCACGGAAAATCCAGGGAGCGCCGGCGATACCATCGCCGCACCGATTAACGGCGCCACTCTCAACGTCACCAATTCCAGCGCCGGTGCATTGGATTTAACCGGAAAGGGTTCGCAAGTCGGCACTTTTTTTTCCAGCGGCGGAACCGTGAACGTCTCGGGCGGAACATTGGGCGCCTCCAATTACGTGATGGTCAAAAATGGAGGAACCTTTGGGGTTACCGGCGGTAGCGTCACCACGCCCGGTGTAACTGGCCTGCTGGTGGCTTACTCCGGGGAGGGAACGCTGAACGTCAGCAGCGGCACCCTCACACCAGGAGCGAACTTCTCGCATATTTATCTGGCAAGCCAGCGTGGTTCCACCATCGCAGCGCTCAACGTCAGTGGTGGCGTGATCGGTAATAGCAGCGATCTGACGAAAACCTATACCCTCTTTATGAGCGGTGATGGAGGCGCAGCCAACACTACGGCCAACGTAGATATTTCCAGCGGGAAAGTTTATCTCAACCAGATTGTCATGCAGCCCGTTGACGGTAGCGCAACCAGGGGCGTCTCCAATTTCACACAAACCGGCGGCATGGTTGAAGTTTGTTCGAGCAATTACAACTACATCGGCGGCGGCACCTTCGCCAATGGCGCTACCAACCCCGGAACCGCAACGATGAGCGTCAGCGGAGGCACGTTGTCGGTCGGTGGGATTAAATTGCAGGCAGGGGGTATTCTCCACGTCGCAGGCACCGGTGCTGTTAAGGAGAGTCAGGCCATGCAGCTTGACACCGAGGGTATCGTAAATCTGTCGGGGGGCACTCTTACCACGCCGGAAATCGCTGGTACCAGCGGCGGGTTCACGGGAACCTTCAAGTTTACCGGCGGGACGCTGGCGATGTGCAGCTCCAGCCTTAGCTACGCCCCCATTACCACCGCCAACAGCGCCGGCACCTTCACCAATTCCGGGGGTACGCTGGCGGTGGGTGGCATCGGGACGACGGGGAAAACGCTCATCGGCGGCAATTACAAACAAACTGCCGGCACCCTGGCAATCGATATCGGGGGTACGAGTCAGGGAACGAAAACCAACGGCTACGACGTTCTCGACACGACGACTGCCGATGCCGGCAGTGCCGCCGGCGCCGGCCTGGTCTCTTTGGGCGGCGATTTATCCGTACGCCTGGTTGGCGGGTTTACTCCGACCGCAGCCGACCAATTCATTTTTCTGCTCTCCAATGGCGTTTCCGGCGCTTTTGCCAATGTGGCCGTGGGGTCGCGAATCAAGATCACCGGTGGTTCCGGCAGTATTGAGCTTTTGAAGTCCGGCAAGAATAATCTGGAACTGGGCAATTTCAGCTCAGCCACATCCAGTCGCGCCGGCTCCGCTGGGCCTGTTGGCCGCAGCCGGCGCAGGGCCGCTGTTGATGCACCCTGGCCGCGCCGGTTGGGCCGCGGGCCGGTGCGCGATGAACCCCGGCGGGCCGGGGATATAAAGGCCTGGGTTATTGGTGCTTAACGCGGTGGTGCGTAGTAACCGTGAAAGGATGGTCTTATGAAGATCAACGCCAATGTACTACATGACACTGTTCCGGGCGTCGGGCATAATACGTATCTCCGTGTCAGGGGTTGTAAAAAGTCACACCCACCGCGGAATTTTGCCGGGTTCCGCCGGCCCCTGCACGGTTTTACCTTGGTGGAACTTTTGGTGGTGATCTCCATCATCGCCATTTTGATCGCCCTGCTTTTGCCGGCGCTGGCGGCAGCCCGGCGGGCGGCGGATTCGGTATTGTGTCTATCCAACGAGCGGCAGCTTGGCCTGGCGGTGAGCGAGTATCAGTCGGACTATTATGGGCAGCGGTGCAACTACGGTGAGAATAACTCGGCGCTGCACATGCCGGGCGGAAATACATGGGTGCATTTCTACACCCCGTACATAGTTCCGGGCGGCCTGAATACCAACCCCGCCCTGGGCATGGTGGACAGCTCCCCCAATATCGCGATGGTGTGTCCATCCACACAGGTGATGAAACTGCCCACCACGAGTGCGGATTGGGCCGGATCTGGCTCGGCCTCCGTGGCGTGGCATTATGAGACCGGGGCTAACTGGAATGGGGCCTCCACCCGCTGGTGGTGCAGTTACGCCTACAACGGCTGGCTTTATAATGAAGCCACTTGGAACTACCTGCCCATGGTGTGGGAATCCTACGTGTGGCCCACGCGCGTTGTGTCATACGATAACTCCAAAATCCCGCTTTTTCTCGATAGTATCTTTTGGCAAACGTGGCCGGAAAGCAACCAATTTCCGGATTCGCACCTGAATAACCTCAATCCCAACCCCACCCCTGCCGCGGCCCCAGGCACCGCCCAGTACGCGGATAACTTGGATTCCGGCCCACAAACCGAAGGGTTTGAATATGATGCCATGCTGCGCCATGGCGATGGGGTGAATGTGGTGTTTTTGGATGGTCATGCGGAATATGTGGCGTTGCCCGACCTCTGGACACTGGCATGGTTCCGCGGTTACGTGGCGCCCCAGTCGTTGCCGGCGATTCCGTAATAAATTTCAGGAGAATTATTGATGAGTCTTTTCCCCCCCCCCATGAAACGCCGTAGTTTTTTAAAAATCGGCGCTATGGGTGGTGGTTTGCTTTTAACCAGCTGCGCCAGGAAGATTATCGTCAGGGGGCCCAAGGGTCCCACGGTCCGCCCGTCGATCCTGTTTTGCTCGCCACGGGGCGTGGACACAGCGGGCCACAGTTGGATTGACCTGGAATATCTACAGGAATTGCACGCCAGGGGCTTTGAGGTGGACTACACCAATGACCTCGGCGAGATGACTTGGAATCGGATTAAACAATACAACGTGCTGGTGCTTTACTGCACCCCGGACGCCTTCGCGGTCAATCCCAACGTGGGCCTTAACGAACCTTCCTCTCCAGAGCGGGTCAGAGCATTTGTGGTCCTGATCGAGCGCTACCTGGCCGCTGGCGGCGGCGTGTTTTTGATGCCCATGGAGGAAAACTGGGTCAAGCAGATGCTTTCGGATTTGACGGACCATTGGGGCGCAAAATGGCCGATGGAGACTATTCTTGAAACCAACCCCGCCAACCAAGGTTATCTGCTCCATGCCTCCTACGAGGTTCCGCTGGCCTATACGGATCAAATACTCCCTTCGCCGGTCAGCGCGGGTGTGCGAGGCATCTGGTATCCGATTCAGCCCCACTACAACGCGGCGGCGGGCGGCCCAATCATGGTGAATTCGGACTGGCAGGTGGTGGTCAAGGCTTCGAAAACGGCGTATGCGCGGCCGGTCGATGTGGCGGCGGATACGGCCGGCGCCGCGAAACCGCCGCCGCATGTCTTTGTGCGCAAAAGCCCGGTCATATCACCAGCGCTGTTTGCGATTCGCCCGTACCGCGCGGGGCGAATTGCGATGGTGAACCAGTGGCCGCAATTTTCCGTCGGTTCCGGCGTCAAATGGATTTTTGACCGGCAGGTGCTCTCACGCGGATTCGGGGGTAAAAACAGCGACTTTGGCCAGCTTCTGGAAAATACTTGGCGCTGGTTGGCCATGCCGTCGCTGGCGGGCAAACTGGTCGGCGGCTATCGGACTGGTGCACAAACCCTGGTGGCACCAAATCTTAAAAAGGATGCCTTGACCAGGTGGTTTGGTGCCGCCGACGCCACCTGGACTCAAGGCAAGTCGCCACCGGCCAATGTGGGGACGGTATACCGCGGATTCATCGGAGCCAAAACCACGTACAGTTCAGGGCATGGCACGGTGGAACAGTATGTGGCGGCAGCCAAAAAGGCGGGGCTGCACTTCATCGTATTTCTCGATGATTTCGCCACACTTACGCCGGGGAAGTGGACGTCGCTCCAGGCGGATTGCCGGCGCTGGAGTGATGATGAAATTCTGCTGCTGCCTGGTTACACCATCGACGCAAATACCGGGGACCACATGTTCTTTTTTGGGCCGCCGACTGCGGGCAATGACCCCTGGCCGCGCGCAGATGTGCTCACCGGGCCCGGCCGGACACTATTTGATCTCCAGCCGCAAAATCAGCAAGGCAAGTACACCGGCTTTAACGGGCCATCCTTTAACTGGATGTTATATCGTTGGATGAATCACCACGGCAATCATGGGTACTACCATTTCTCCGACAATCCGCATCTGATGCGCATCAGCGATCTGAGGGTGTATGGCATGGCGGCGATACGTTATTACAAAAACGGACATCTGGTGGAGGACCAGACCGCCGAATATCTCGCCACGGCGGCTGGCACCATTCCTCCGACGCCGGTATCGTTGAATGAGGTACGTTCGCCGTCGGAAATGGCGCGTGAAGTGGACCTCGGCCATGCATTGACGTACGTGCAGGCGAGTTCCGTTTCCAGCATCTTTGTTGATGGCCTGTGGTGGCCCAACCAGTATGTCTCCTATAACACGTTTACATCGGATGGCCCGATGATCCGTGCCTGGCCGCAAACGGTACGTGTCTGGACGCTGGGGGCCCGGGAATTTGTCACGCCGGCGGCGATCATGACAGCGATGCTGGAAGTCGATGCTCCCACTGGCTTAAAAGAGATCACCCTTTACAACGGCCCGGAAGTCTTCCGGCGATTCCTGCCACAGGGTGCCAAAACCTTCCGTGAAACACTGCTGCTGGATGCGACGATCCAGCGCAATCTGGTGCTGGTGGCTACGGATGAAAAAGGTGGCACCGCGGTCAGTTTTGCCCGCCGCTGCTGGAAGGACGGATCGTTGGCCCCGGTCTATTGCGGGGACCACGTCAATTCCTACGTACAGCAGATACTTTTCGCCCACGGGCCTGTATCGCAATGCGTCACACATGTTCAGGCTCTTCCGGCGGATGTCGCGGGACAAACTTGGGATGGAGGGCCGCCAGCGGTAATTCCACTAGTTACATTTAATGAAAGCCGGCCCGTTCTGGGTACGGACAAAGGGCAGGAAGATGGCCCACGCTTTGAGAATACACCGCTGTTGGATTACTGCGATGAAGGCTCCGGAGCGTTGGTCTCCCGGCAAGATCGGATTTTTTCCGCCGATGTGCTGGCCGTCGTCAACCCGTGGAATACCTTTGGGCCACTGGCCGGCCCCGGCAAGTTGATGGATTTTACGCTGCGCTATTGGGAGTGGATCTCGCCGACCATGGGCGTGCCGGAGACGGGCTGGCCCGCGGTGGGGGTGCGTGAAGGGACCAATGCCTGCCTGTTTCGATCGGACATTCGTTTTAAGCAGGATTGCAGCGTTGAACATTTACGGCTTCTCCAGAGCAACGCCGGGATCGCGTCGGTGGCGTCGCCGGCATATCTGTTGCTGGGTAAAGCCACGACCCAAATCACGCAGAAGCTTCTGTATTGCGGCCGCAATGGCCAGCCGGGCCAAGTCGGCACGTTTCATCTTGCGCCGGGCGACTGGTTCGCCCTGTACAGTCCGAATACCGCCTGCAGCCATATTTTCATTGTGCGCGGAGAGCCGCTGCGGATGCAGGTAAGTTATCCGCAAATCAACATCCATGCCGACATCGCCGGCCGGAAGGTTCAGACGGGCAACACGTATACTTTTGAGCTTTTCTCGCTGGGTGTACCGGTCAACATGGGACTTAAAAACCCGGCGGAGGTAACGCGCCTGCTGACCTACCTGGACCAGCCGACGGGGATGAAGATACTGCGTGGCCGGCGGGTAGCATCGCCCGGTATTATCGAATGTCACCCTGACAACGGCGCGGTGGAAGTGCTGGTTCCCCGGCCCATGTGGAAAACCAACCTGACTCTGCCGTTGCGGGTCACGGGTTTGAACCGTCGCTGGAGCGCCGGACTGTTCCAGAAAAGTGGTTACGTGTTGACGCAGGACGGCACGGGGAAGAACCGCTACCGGGCGTTGGGCGTGGATGAATTCGGCTGTGCCCAGGTGCCGGTGTATGTGGATCTGGCGGCGAAGACGCAGATGCTCGCGGGCCATCCGATTATCGCCGACTCCCAGGGGAAGGAATTATTCATCAACGTGATACGGCTGCAGGGTCATCCGTCGCCGAATCGTTGCCAATGGCAGGTATCGGTGAACAATCCGACAGATAAACCGATTACCAGCAGGCTGCGACAGGCGATGAAGCTGCCGGGGCTGATTTTTGCGGAGCGCAAGGTGACGCTACGACCGGGTGAATATCGAGTGCTGCTGTGAACGCTCCGGCACTACGGGCCGCAAGTGGGGCCCCAGACTTTTCACGCGGGTCAATCCCGTTGGATTACCGGCTTGGCTGCGCCGGTCGGCGGCCACGATGCAAGACGCCGGTGCAAGGAATCGGCTGTAGTTGACTCGCTAAACCTGGAGCAACGCTCATGAATGTAATTTTCCTGATGGATGACCAACATCACCCCGAAGCAATCAGTTGCCTGCGAGGCTGCCCGAAGGGTGTCGACGGCAAGCCGCTGGTGGAGACGCCGAACCTCAACCGGCTGGTGGCGCAAGGCGTTCGCTTCAGCCACGCCTACACGCCCACCGCAATCTGCAGTCCGAGTCGGACCTGTTTTTTCACGGGCATGTATCCTTTTGCCCATGGGCACTACGGCAACAATATCGATGTGCCATTGGATACGGATATACCATCGTTAGCGCATGAGTTTCAGCGCCGAGGTTATGCGACCGGTGTGTTCGGCAAATGCCACCTGCCCAACGATTTGAGCAAGGCCTTTGAGGTTCAGCATACGCTCGATAGCGGCGAGTATCGCGACTATCTGGCCAAGCATGGCCTTAGCGATGCCACATTGCAAACGCCGCGGTCGCATAACCGCTTTCTCACCTGGACCAGCCGTATTCCGCAGGAACACTCCACCGAAGTGTGGACCGCCGAACACGCCATCTCATTTTTACGGCAGCATCAACCCGGAAAAAAGCCTTTTTTTGCCTGGGTTACGTTTGAGCGGCCGCACGCCCCGCACTCGCCGGATGCCCAAACCGAAAAACTGGTTAATCCCGATCGTGTGCCTCTTCCCTGGGACGACTACGAGCTTTTTGAACAAACGAAGCTGCAACCCCGGCCCGGCCCGGAAGATTTTTGGAAGCTGGGGGCCTGGGAGAATCCTGGAATTTTTCAGCAAGCCGTGGCGCGTTACTATTCGTTGATCGGCTTGATCGATAAACAGATCGGCCAAATTCTTGAGGCGCTGGATGCACAGGGGTTGGCCGGGGAAACTCTGGTGGTGTTCTGTCCGGATCATGGAGATTTCGGTGGGGAATACGGGCAGCTTGGCAAGAATGTACCGGTCTATGAGCAACTCTACAAGGTTCCGCTGCTGTGGTGCGATCCGACGCGGCCGCAGAACCACGGCAAGGTGGTGGAGGGACTGTGGGAGACAATCGATTTGCTGCCCAGCCTCATGGAACGCATGGGCTGGGATGTTGCGCCTCGTGCCCAGGGATATAGCTTTCTGCGGGCCATCGACGGCTGGCGGCCGACGGGCAGGGAATATGTCTTCGCCGAAACTTCCATGTGCCGGATGATTCGCACACGCGAGCATAAGCTGGCTTTCCACCTCGACCGGCCGGACGACGGCCAGTTGTTCGACATGCTGCCGCATCCTGATGAATTGCACAACCGCTGGCACGATCCGGACTGTAGCACAATCCGTGATAAGCTGATTCGCCGCTTGCTGATGCACCTCATGCGATACCAGCAGTCCCGCAGCCACATGGGCGATTGGGAACCCCTGGCTCCCACACGATACAACAAAGCCAAGGGAGCATTGACGCACGGAAAGGCGGATTTCATATGATCGACGTGCGGAGAAATCCAGTTGCAAAGAGAAAATCAGGGGGTAACAACATGCGGCTGCTTCTGGAAAAAGGCATCGAAGTTGAGGTGCTCCAATCGGCGCAGAAGGAGTTCCGCGGCATGGGACGGGTGCGCGTGGACGGCGTTGATCTGCGAGATGGCTCGCGACCGATCGGTGTTCACCTCGATACGCCCGAGGGATTCCTGTATACCCGGTTGCAGGTTGATAAAGTTATCCGCACCAGGCACAGCACGCATATCATGATGACCGCGAACGGCGTTCCCTGGGAACGCGGCGAGTATCTTGACGACTATGGGCAACCCCTGGTGTGGCTGGATCGCGGCGCTGAATCCGTCGAGGATGAACTGCAAATGGTGCTGCACCCCCTGTCGGTCAAACTGGCCGGGCGCACCTGGCGCGGTTTCTCCCAACACTTTGAATTCAGGAGCCGCACGCGGAAGATCCATCGCCTGCTCACACACGCCACCTGGGAAATCGGCGGCCGCATCACCGGCAACACCGTCTTGAGCCAGGGACAGTGCAACATGCCCGTTTACCGCGGTACGAAAGGCACGTTGTTTACGACGGCGTGCCTGCGCACGCTGGCGGGATATGGTAATCCTCAGGGATATTCGTTCCAGTTCGCGACCCGTGCCGGGCTGGTGCAGGGATTCGATTTTCAATACCACCCGCAGCATGGTGCCCTGCTGCAATTCTGGCCTGACTTCCATGGCATCTCCAGTCTGATTGAATCTCCGCGCGGCGAGGATGTGCTGCATGTGCTTGATGAATATCGCTTCGAGTTGGCTCGCCGGGCGGTTACGCCGCCCAAGTGGCTTTTGTTCGCTCGCGGGGCTCTGGCCGAGCATGAGGCGCGGGATTTGTGGTGGCAGGCGTTGCAGCATGTTTATGGCCGGATTCGGAAGACTTTTACGGTGGCTCCGGCGGTGGTTCGCCCATGCCTCACAACGGCGTACGAGACCTGCCTCGGACAGCGTTCTCATCGTCTGGCGGGTGGCGGTTGGACTACTTCCGTTGGCGGAGGGGCTTCCCGCGGCAAGGCCAACAGGCTGCAGATCAAGATCGGCGGCGTCGCGGTGGATCACGAGGAAATGCTGTACGCGATGGCCGATAAGCTGTTGCCCAGGCTGGCGCAACAGGGGGTACGGCAATTCCTTCCCATTGTAATTTCGCAGAGCGACGTAACCGAGTTCGGCATGCGGCGCAAGATCGACGCCGGTATACAAGGCGATCTGCATTGTGCAAGTGTGTGTGCAACGCATCGCTTTTTCCCCTCTGACTTCTGGGGAGGCATCAGGGCGTGGCGGTATCTTGCCGATAAAAGCCACGCGCTGGGCATGGAAATCGGCCACTGGTTTGCCCCGCATTTCTCGCCGCGATCTCCGCTTTACCGGCAGCATCCGGAGTACCGCATGATTGACGCCCATGGTCAACCCGCGGGCGGGGGCTACGGATTTGAGACCCTTGTCGTTGCGGATTGGAATACGGGCATTCGCGACCAGGTTATCTCCGATTTGCGGCGCTGGCAGCAGGAAGGTGGAATTGATTTTCTGTTCGTTGACTCCTATTCCAACATGGGCATGCTGCAAATGAATTATTCTGCACGTATGCGGAGTAATTATGCGGCGTTTGCGCGGCTGCTCTCGGATTTGCAAAAGGCTGGCATCCGATCATTCTGTTTCGAAAGTATTTCGGCTCTGGGCACGGGCCATTTTGGAGTGGCCGATCTGCGCGGCGAGCGGTTGAAACAAGACCGCGCCGTCGCCGGTCAGAACGATTTCGGCTGGTGGGTGGGTGAAGAAGATATGGCGTTTGATTGCTGGATGAATGTCGTCCCGCGCCATCGCGGCATGTCGGAGCTTAAACGCATTCTCTTTCGAATGATGGCCAACCGTGGTTATGTGAACTACCAGAGCCTTTACGACCAAACGCATGTACTGCCGGACTGGTGGGGGCAGTTAAACCATCTCTATAACCAGGCTCTGCCTTACATGATGGGCCAGCGCCGGCTGTTGCCCGGCGATGCCGGTGTACGCTGGGAGAATCCAGAGGGCGATCTTTTTTGGATATTCAAGCCGTGGCAGCTTGCAGGAGAACCTTTGCGGAAAATTCGCCGGCTCGACGGTATTGCCGAGTATGACTGGTCCGGATCGCATATGCCGGCTTGGAAAGTTTTCCGCACCTTGTCGCGTTCTGCGCTGCCAGACAGTCACGCAAAATTGGATAACGGGCACCCCGAATAAAGTATAATGTGCCCGTTCCGCAGCCTGATGCAAGCTGCGAAAATTGTTGGTGAACCACATTTAAGGAAGTTCAGATCATGATAAGAATTCCAGACAGTGAATATCGCCAGCGCATTCGGCTATTTCAACAGAACATCGGCGCAGCGGGGTTGGACGCGGCGCTGGTCCATGCCAACGAATCGGACTGCGCCCATGTCAGGTATTTGTCGGAATACTGGCCGACATTCGAAGCGGCCGGGGTGTTTATGCCGGCGGTGGGCCATCCCATTTTGCTCATCGGCCCTGAAAGCCAAACCTACGCGGAGATGCGCAGTAAAATCCGGCGCATCTGTAAAATGGTCGAATATCGCGAGTCAGCCGAACCGGAGTACCCGGGTATCGCCGTTGCCACATTTCCGGATATCGTAAAAAAAGCGATGCCCGGCGGACGGTTAAAGAAGCTGGGGCTCATAGGTTTTTCGATTATGACCCTGCCGGTATACCTTGGCCTGCAAAAGACTCTGCCCGGCGTTGAACTGGTTAAGGCCGACGATACCCTGGTGGGCCTTCGCATTGTAAAGTCCTCCAACGAAATTGCGTTGATGCGGAAAGCATATCAGATCAGCGAGCTGGCGGTGGAGGCCATTCTGCGCGAGATTAAGCCGGGCATGACCGAACTTCAGGTGATCGGCATTGCCCAGCGGGAGATCTACCGGCATGGCGGTGAATACGAGGGCCATGCCTTGTACTGTTTTTGCGGCCCGGCTACCAACAACGCGATCAGCCGTCCCTCGCACAACAAAATCCGCCGCAACGAAGTGATACAGTTGAATATCGGCGCGCGTGTGGGCGGGTATGCGTCCAGCGTAGGGCTGCCTTTTTCGATCGGCCGATTGCCGCAGCGCAAGAAGCGGCTGGTGGAATTTGGTCTGGAGGCGCACCACAAAACTTTCGAATTGATCAAGGCCGGTAAATCCGCCAATGACGTCGTGCGGGAATACGAAGCCTTTGTGCAACAGCGAGGGTTTGCCAAATACATGCTGTATGGCCCGTGCCACGGCGTAGGAATGATGGAGGTGGAGCGGCCCTGGATGGAATCGACCTCCACGTACCGGCTGCAGGAGAATATGACTTTTCAGGTCGATACATTTTTTCAGGATCGGGATTTCGGTTTGCGCTGGGAGAACGGTCTTCGCGTTAGCAACGACGGCGTAGAGAAATTGTCCGGAAAATATGCCCGGCTGACGGAATTGTGAGGCCATTTTATGCGTTATGAGCTTATGTTGCCGCACCAGATTCGCACGGCCATCGATCAGCATTGGCCGATAGTATTGCCGCTGGGCGTATTGGAATATCACGGCGAGCATCTGGTGGTGGGACTTGATACGCTGGTGGTTCTGCGGATTCTGGAAAAGTTGGAAAAAGATATGAACCTGGTCATCCTGCCACCGTTTTATTACGGTGCGGGCAGCTATGCCGTCGAGCCGCCGGAGCTTAAAGGAACAGTGCAGGTGGACACCGACGCGCTGGTGCCCTTTGCGATGCATCTGTTCCGTAGCCTGTTGCGGATCGGGTTCCGCAATATCCACGCGGTGATCCATCACCAAAGCGAAAACTTCGTCGATGGCATGCCGACGGATTTGTCGTTCAAGCTGGCGGGACGGCGGGCAACCTTCGATCATCTGCTGGCCGAGCGCGGCGAGGGTTGGTGGGGCAAGAGCGGCATGGCCGACTATTACAGCCAACATGAGCATGACGGCAATCCGTTCAACTGGGTTCGCGTTCACCCCTTGATGGATCAGCGGATTATCGAACAATATGATTTCGATCACGCCGGCGTCGGCGAGACCAGCCTGTTGATGGCGCTGGATCCGTCCGGTGTGGATATGGACAAACTTTCCACCGAGAAATGGTATCTCGCATCCGCCGCAAGGGCCTCAGTTGAGCATGGGCGGCGGGCGGTGGATATGATTCTTGAACGGATGCGAACCGTTCTTAGCTCCTGAATGAGGTACTACCAATCATGCATGGACACAAAATCTGGTTTTTCCCCGATGGAGATCTGCCGCCGGCCGGTAGCACTGAGCCATACGGTCATGAGTCGTTGGTGATCCTCAATCCCAACGAGGTTGACGCGGACGTGTCACTCACGGTGTATCATGTGGATCGGGCTCCGGACCGCCTGCCGCCGCAACGCGTCGCGGGACAGCGGGTACGATGTTTCCGCATGGACAAGCCCATCGGCGATTACCGGATTCCGCACGGCCAGTATGCTCTTAAAGTTGAGTCGACCACACCGGTGGTTTGCCAGATCGGTCGCATGGACGTGCAACAGCCTAATTTGGCATATTACACCGTAATGGGATACGCGACATGAGCATACCCACCGAACATAAGCCGCTGTGGTACAAGGCGGACGGCCTGCGCATCTGGCGATGCCCGGAGAGCCGCTTCTCAGGCGATGAAAGCAGGGAGGCCGCTGATGTTTATACCGACCAGGTGTTCGCGGACATTCTGGCGGACGGGTTTAACGCCGTCTGGATCCGTGGGAAGTTGCGCGATCTGATTCGGTCCAGCATATTCCCTGAACTCAACAGCGATGACGCCCCCGCCCGACTGGAAAGTTTGCGCCAGGTAATTGCCAGGGGCCGGTGCCACGGCGTGGGTGTCTATTTGTTTTTCAACGAACCGATCGCGATTAACGCCGACGATCCATTTTGGAACAACCACGCCGATGTTGCCGGTCAAACCTACGGCAATGACATTGACGGCGGCCCGGTAATCGCTTTATGCACCTCCACAGACACGGTGCGGCGGTTTATGGCTGAAGCCACCGGTCAGATCTTCGATTCCCTGCCGGCCTTGGCGGGTGTCATTTTGATTACCGCCAGTGAACTGCACACGCACTGCTGGTCGCATTATTTCCGGTTTAGCCTTCACGACGGGATCAATGGCTCCGCGCAGCCGCCCTTCCAGTGTTCGCGCTGCGCCCGGCGCGAACCGGCAGAGGTGGTGGCGGAACTGATTGATATCTGGTGCCAGGCGGCGCGCCGGGCGCCGGCCGCCCCCCGCATTTTGGCGTGGAACTGGAGCTGGTCCATGTGGTATGCCGACCCGCAAAGCGAGATTATCAACCGGCTGGCTCCGCCAGTCGAACTGCTGGCGGATTGGGAACGCGGCGGCATTGCAGTTTGGAATAACACGCCGCTGCTGATCGATGAATACTCGTTGCGTTACATCGGTCCGAGCCAGCGTTTTCTTGGCGCGCAGCGCCTGGCTCAACAGCGGTCATTGACCGTCCATGCCAAGCTGCAGATCGGCACCACCCACGAAATCGCCACCGTGCCCAATCTGCCGCTGATCGCCAACCTCCACCGCAAATTCGTGCGGATGAAGACCCGCCAGGTTGCGGGAGTGCTGGCCACGTGGAATTTTGGATGCTCTCTGACGCTCAATAGCTTCGCTCTCGGACTCTTCTGTTCCGATCCTGTGAGCTACGGCGATTATGCTGTTTTCACCGCCGATCTGGCCCGGCGATATTTCGGTGCGGTTGATGCCGATAAATTAGTGAAGGCCTGGCATCTTTTCTCCCAGGCATTCAAAAATTATCCTTTCGCCATCCAATTCCTCTATTACTCACCGCTTAACTACGCGCCGGCGGTGGCTTTAACCAGTCACTACCGCGGCCAACCGCTCGGACCCAGTTGGCTGGTCCGTGAACGCGGAGATCGATTTGACGATTGTCTGGCCGACTTCACCCTGGATCAGATCATCGAATCCTTTGCCACGATATCCCAGGAATGGGATACCGGCTTGGCGGAATATCGCGCGGCGCTGGATGGCCGTGCCATCGCTCGTTATCGGTTGCATTGTTTCCAGGAATTGAGCACCGCGGCGATGATAGCCTCCCAGTTGCGAAGCTTTTTAAATCTGGCGAAGTTTCACCGCTGGCGACTGGAGAAGCTCGCCGAAATCGGAGCGACCTGGCCGTGTGATTTGCCGCTGGACGCGGCAGCCCGCCACATCATGGCCGACGAATGCGATAATGCCCGCGTGGCGCTTGAGCTGACGCAGGCGGATCCCCGACTGGGCTGGCACCAGGAGTGCCACGCCTACCTCTATGACGCCCCGGCGATCCGTACCAAACTCCAGCAAATGCAACACGAACTTGCTCTTCCGCAGGCGGCTGTATCCCACTGAAGTTGCGTAATGTGTTTCGGGCGGGTTCTTTAATTCCGAGATCACCAGAAAGGAAAACACGCCAAATGATGACCCATCTGCACACACTGGCCTTGGATATGCGGCCAATGTTTATGCGCAAGCAGCGGTTTTATGCCTATGCGCGGCGCAGCGCAGCACGGGTTTTTAGACCCGACGGAAGCAATCAGCCGGAAACGGAGCCAGATCCGCGCATTGCGTTCTGGCTGTATCCGGCTTTGGTTTCTTCACCGAATAACGGGGAAAAAGATTTCGCCAACCTTATTTACGCTACGGCTGCCGGGTGGGACCAGTTTGATGTATTTTGCACCTCCGCCATCGCGGTGAACCTGGTCCGCGAGCGCCATCGCATGACGCTGGAACTGGTAAAGCGTTCGGAAGAACATCTGGCTAAATTTGTGGTGCGGGACGGCGGCCGCTCCGGATGTTCTGGGGCCAATGATTACCTGTTCCAGGGGTACAACGACAACATGCCGGCGTTATCCGTGCGGGCCATGATCCTGGCCGGCGACATTCTGAATCGCCGGGATTACACCGACCAGGGACTATTTTATCTGGAAGGTTTGTGCGCCCACTTTGAGCGACGCGGCCTGTTAAGTGAGTTCACCAGCGGCACGTATACGCCCATAACGCTGTCCTGCTTGATGGATGTGGCGGAATATACCACCAATTTGGACGCTCGCGCTATGGCCGTGGCCTGTGCCAATCGAATTCTGCTGGATATTGCCGGCCATTGGCACGCAAAAATCGGCGGCATTGGCGGCGTAACGTGGCGCGCCTATACCGCCGATCTGCTCGACTCCCTGTCCAATAT
The DNA here is from genome assembly GCA_021790385.1 of Planctomycetota bacterium. Lineage (GTDB taxonomy): Bacteria > Planctomycetota > Phycisphaerae > WQYP01 > WQYP01 > JABEVA01. The sequence goes on along the minus strand of JAJYDW010000060.1, from coordinate 2,423 downwards.
AAATACGCTGATGTGGTACTTGACCGGTGACGCGATGTGCATCGATCCCATTGAGGCCCTGGAAAACGTGGCAACCTTTCCGGCTTATCTGCACCATGGACGCAACTACGCTTTTAATTTAGCGCAGTGCGCGGAGTTTTTTGCGCCAAGCTATGGCGTGGTGACTTCGGGCCAATCCGGTCGGTCTAAAATGAATCCCGCAGGCGCTGTTGCGGCGACGGTCTACCCCGGTGTCCGCAACTATATGCGCACCGCCCGGCGATACCCTTATGAATTCTACGCCACCACTGATCTGGGCCAGGCGGGATTGTACGGCGGCACGAAGGAAATTCAGACGCGCGCGTTCCACCAGCCGCTTTACGCTCTGGCTACCGCGTCCGAGACCGGGTCGGACCATGCCACGCATCAGACGTCGCTGCGTGCGGTATTGGCCTGCGGGCCCAAGCCCAGGTCATGGCTGGACCGAATTTGCGTATGGCATAACACCATTTGCGGCGATCCAGATCAGGGAGATGTGGAGCTGACCCACGGCGGCCAATGGACTGAAGTGGGATTTGTCCGCGACGTAGGCCACTATCACAGCCTGCAAAAGGGCGGATCAGCTCTGGTGCTGGGCTCGCTGGCACCGCGATTGTTTGATCAGGAGGTGCCCAGGCTTAAGTTCAGCCTGATCTTCGGCACCTGGTTGCACAGCCCTGATGAACTGGCCAACCAAAATCAATGGTATTTTCTGCGCTTCGGCGACGTGTATGTCGGTGTGCAAATGGCGGGCATGATGCGGGAAAAGCGGCTGCCGGTGCAAACCAACGTGAAAAACAAATATCTGCGCATTGAGATCCCGCTGGTGGAAGACCAAAGCGTTAAGGTGGATCAGGAACTGCGCGAATGGACAGACTTTGGTTACGTTTTTGAAATTGCGTCGCGGGCTGAATGCGGCACCTTTGCCGGATTTTGTCGGCAGTGCCTGGCATGTTCGTGGGAATTTTATCATCACGCCTATCGTAACGTCCGGTACCAGGGACGTCATGGCGAACTGCAGATCATTGACTCAGTGGCGGCGGGAACCGTTCGCTTCATGGCGGTGGACGGCCAGGTGGAACCACGGGTGAAACTCTCGGCCACGGGCTTAAAGCCGGGTTTGACCAGTCTGTTTCCCGATGGGCACCGGGTCAGACAGCGCCGGATCACTTATTTTCCGGCGTATATCGGATCACCATTTTATGCGATAAATAAGATGAAGCCGTTGTTGCAGCACATTGTGGTGACGCCGCATTATGGCACCGCATCGCCTGCAGGCCGATACCGTCGCCCAGATTGTGGCGAATCGAAGGGCGGTGCCGGGCAACGCCGCGGCCGCCAATAAGGGCGACCTGATTCAGATCGTCCACTCGCCGCACGGCTTCCAAACAGCTATCAAGTCAACGCGGCTGAGGGTGCTAGTACGTGGGTATCAGGTAACAGTCTTTTCAACTCCGCGGGGCCGCGGGCGGCGGCGGTGGCTGCTGCTGTGATGGCTGACCCCTGTAATACATCTGCGGGGCACCTGGTATTTCGGTAAATGGCTCTATTTGCCGGCTTAGCGCATGAACCTTCGACAGGCTGATAATCAGCAAAACAAGGGATGGAATCCACGCCAGCAGTCCCAGATACGGAATCATCGAAACAGCTGCGCAAATGCAGTATGCCAAGCTTATATTGTAGCCGCAGTCCTGCAGGTCCGTGCGGCCACGGCTGTAAAAGTAGCTTTGGTAACTGCGGACGAGAGGCAGAAAGACAAAAAAATTCCAGACAACTCCAAAAAAAGGTATCAGCAGCAGCCATGCCAGACCGGGTTCCTGCTGGCGAAACTGCGGCGGCACGCGCTTCAGGCATCGATAAAGAATCCAGCAGGTCAACACTCCGACGCCAATGAATATGACTATAAACGCCAGAATGATACCGATGATCAGTACGGCGACTGCAATAGAAGCGTGCGGAGGCATGTTCGAGGTGTAAACGATGTGCTGGCTGTGTACGATCATCCAATCACTGTATCATTGCATCTGCGCATGTCAATCTGGCGGTAGCAACGCAATCTCATTCTCCATCGGTGGAAACGCCGACGCGGTACACGGCCGCAGAAGGGGCGCAGCGAGAAATTGTGGCATTCCGGTCGGGGGCGGCCGCCGAAGCAGCTATGGTATCGTTGGGCAGAGCGCCCCTTTTTCTGTTGACGACGGGTGAGGACGCCCGCGCTCCCGGGAATCCCCGTTCGATGTGGGGGTGGGGTGCCAACCACAATTTATGGCCGGACCCGTTGGGACTTAGTGTAGTGTCCCGTAAATGACTTGACATATAGATGCTGGCATGGTATGCTTTGTTCATGGCAAATTATGCATCATCGGCGCTTATATGTGATCGCAACCAGCGGATGCGGCTGAAGC
>JAJYDW010000059.1 GCA_021790385.1 Planctomycetota bacterium | reverse complement strand
ACAAAACCCCGAACAACATTCGGAAATGAAATATCTATCTTCCTTGTCCGCGATCATCGCAGGCATTGAAAACTTCCGCCGGACAGCCTCTGCAGGCCATCCCAGCTTGTCTTTCCTCAATATCATCACTCTCACCGACAGCGATTGACAAGGACGAGAAGCCTCTACGTTTTTTTCCCGAGGTAAAATCGATGCTACACAACCGCCCCATCGGAATGTGGTTGGTGGTGGCATCTATCCTCTTCATTATCGCCTTCATGGCTGGCGATTTGATTTTGGTTCGAGAGGATAGGGTGATTCCTATTGGGTACGCCACGACGCGAATTATCGGGCCGCTGCGATCAGATGGTACGGTGGATTATCGCCTGGCGCTGGATGCCATCGATTTTCGTGGCGTTACCCCCGCCAACAATGCCGTGTTACCCTTACTGCACGCTTTGGGAACAGGCAAAAACATTCTTGGCTCAACTAGAAACCGCCGAGCGGCATTGCGGCGGTTGGGCATGCAGCCGCTGCCAAAAAAAGGCCCGTATTTTGTAGGGGCATGGACCTTTTACCAATCCCTGATCGCAGAAGCGAAATCCCCAGCCCAGCGAGAGGCCCTCGAAAGACGGAAGGACAACTGGCCGCCGTTGGCACTGACGCACACGCCATGGATCGCAATCGACCACCCGCGTGTAGCCCAATGGCTGGCACTTAACCGTGTGGCCTTCCACTGGGCCATGGTGGCCAGCGGAAGATCGCGTTATGCCATGCCAGTGCCCGCTCCGGGCCGCATCAGTCACAATCTGCTGATGTTTGCAATTGAACCATGGCTCGCGATCTATCGCGAACTGGCCCAAGGCATGGCTATGCAGGCAATGGAATATCTCGGAGGGAGAAACATCCCTGCCAGCGAGAATACCATTCTGGCAATACATAGGTTGGCCCGGCTGGAAGGACAAGATTCGTCTGTTATCAGTTGGCTTGTGGCACTTAGCGTGGATGCCAACGCCCTGCGCTGTGAGCAGGCCTTGGCGACCCGTGGCAATCTTACTGTTGGCCAAATCGAGGCGTATCAAAGAACATTCTGTACCCTACCAGCCTTTCCATCGTTTGCCGCGGCCGTGAATCTTGGTCAGCGATTTTGCGCTCTCGATGCACTTACCTCCTTGGCTCGCGGTCAAAAGGTGCGAAACAATGAATCCCATGCGCGATGGACGACCTTGATACCCATTGATTACACACAAATTGCGCGTTGGGTTAATTGTTGGTTCGACCGCACGGTCAAGGTTTTTAGCCACCCCACCTACCAGGCGCAAGCAGAGGGAATTGTTGTACTAAAGCATGATTTTGCGGAGGCCGTGGCCGACTCCCATTTCTCCCCAACGGCCAGGCTCGGGGCTTTGTTCGAGGCCTTTGCCACCACAGGGAACTCGGGCGTGGTCAGGCTATTCGGGCGTCACAAGGCCCAACGCCGCATTTCTATCCTCGCCTTCGCTCTTGCCGTCTACCACGACGACCATGGCCGCTATCCCACCGCCTTGAAAAAGCTGGTTCCAAAATTTATCAAAAAACTGCCAAATGACCCCTTCACCGACAAGCCCCTTCGGTACCGCTGCAACGGTCCCGGCTATATCCTCACCAGCATTGGCCCCCGGCGGCAATTCGGCACCGGTCGACACCCCATCACCCTGCGTGTTCAGTGACGCCACCGGTAGGCCGACGGTTTGCCGTAACAGTGTTACCGTCTCGATCTCATCGATCCTGATCCGCGGCAAGGATCCGTCCGCAGTCATCCCCCTACCGTGTTACGCAGAAATGTTATCCGGAAGGCGGCAAACCGGGTTAGTTCCGTAGGACGCTGGTATCCACGGAGGTAAGACTCAGACTGGTGAGAATGTGGCCGCGTCACAAACTTGATCCACTCCCTTTCGCCGGCGGGGACACGATATCTTAGCGCGATGAAGTTTACGTCGGAGGAAGCGGTTCAATGGGATAGCCGGCGGCCCTCAGATTGGCCAGTTCACTTTCCGCCAGAGCTCGCTGGCTTGGATTATGCAATTGGCTCAGCGACTTTTGGAATAATTCGATGGCGCGTTGTGGTTTAGCTTCATAACGGGCGTAGATCAGCCCCAGTATTAACTGCACCTGGTCGACCTGACTGCCGCGTGGATATACGCGAAGGTAATCTTCGTACGTGGTGGCTGCCGCCGGGTACCGCCCCTCAGACATCAATTGATTGCCAATATCGAGTTGCACATCCTCGGGCAACACTTGCGCGGGATCCAGGCGGCGCAATTCCAGAAATGTGCTGGCCGCCTGCGTCAGTTGATGATCGCGACGAAGATTCAGCACCGTTTCTCGCAGGCTGGCAACATGCGGGTCTGATGCCGAGGCCGGCGTTTTTTCGCCAATCGCCGCGACTTGCACGGGCGGAGTTATCGTCACAGAACCTTTACCGTGCATGAATGGATTATAGCCACCGGCAACCAGGCTTTGGTATTGCCGCCGCCGCCGCCAGCGATTCAACAGAGCCAGCAGGTCATAATGGTCGCGTGGTACCAGGTTTGCCCACAGCACAATAAGCCCAACGACGATGCCTGTCAGATAACCGGTCAGGTGGGCAAAATGGGCGACACCGTCGCTGGTGTGGAGAACCTCTCCGAGTACATCAAAAAATACGATTTGGAAGGCGATAAACCAGATACTGGGAATTTCGAATATTCCAAATAAGAACCAGACCCGGATGTTGGTCAAGGGTAATAGCACCAAAAACAGGCCTACCACAGCGGCAATGGAACCCGACGCGCCCAAGGTTGGCGCACTCGACGTGAGGGCCTGGCCGCAACCGGCCATGACTCCGCCCGCAACATAAAAAAGCAGATAGGGCAGATGTCCCAGTTTATCGTTGAGTGTATTGCCGAAAGCCCATAAGAAGATCATATTGCCCAGCAGATGGCGGATCAGATGAGCATGGAGGAACTGGTATGTGATGAACTGATACACCTGCAGGTGTGTGGGCGTAAGCATCAGGCCTTGCCAGGCTTTGCCCAGCCCCGCCGGATCGACGGGGGTATTGGACCGGTGGCTCATAAAATAAACCACCGTACAGGCGGCAATAATGGCGTAATTCATCCACGGTGTGCGCCTCTGAGGTGAATCCGTACCGATTGGAAACATACACGCATATCCGCACTAAACCACGATAAGCCCGCCGCAAAGGGCACAAGGTGCTCATTATTTGCGATAATGCCCGTCAGGTCAAACACGGATAAAAGGGAAGCCCCGCAACGGAGTGCCGTGCGGGGCTTAAGCGGGGGCGGAAAAGGAGTTGGTCTACGGGCAATCTTCATCGCCCTTGATGAACATCATCCCTCGTTTGTGTAAGTTTTTAATCGGCACAAAGTTAAGAATTTGTGAAACTTGCATTCGTGCTTGGCGTGCAGTTGCGATTAGCACAGGCCGCACATGCGTACTGCTGGTTGAGGCAATCTGTAAGACGCTCCATAATCACCTTGGCGATAGCTTCATGAACCCCCAACGGTTGGGTAACGTGGTAAACAATACCGGGGTGATCCTGAGCAGCTTCAGCCACCAGTCGTGGAATATCCGTTGTGCTGTGCCGCCCGGGAGAGAGAAAATAAGGATGCACAAGCACGGCCTTGGCACCCTGGCGGACGCAGGCGGCAAAAGCCCTGGCGATGCTCGGTTCAGCAATTTCCATGTGTGCGGCCTGCACAATTTTGTAACCGGAAACGCTTTTGAATACCGCCACCACTTCCAAGAGCATATCATTGGCTGCAGGAAATCGGCTGCCATGATCGACGATAATAACGCCCGTCGGACTTGTCGAAGGATCAATCATCGGTTATCGGCCCCTGCTTGTATTTTTCATGCACACATTGTACACCATTTATTTTAGCAAGGCAGTAGGCAAAAATCAGGTTTAGCAGCCGCAACGAAAGTTTTATCTGGAAATGAAAAGCAGGTGCCTATGAAAGCGATGATGATCACAGCCAATGGCGGACCGGAAGTATTAACCCTGCGGGATGTGCCCGTGCCGGTCATCGGGATGGGGCGGTTATTGGTGAAGGTGCAAGCCGCGGCCGTTAATCCCATTGATTGTAAACTCCGTAAAAGCGGAGCCTTCGGTTTCGGCCCGGAAAGCATTCTCGGTTTTGACGTTTCCGGTATCATCGAACAAATGGGGCCGGACGTCACTGATTTTGCAGTGGGCGACGCCGTCTATTATTCGCCCGACTTCTCCGGCCCGGGCGGCTATGCGCAGTATCACCTGGTACAGGCCTCTTTGGCTGCACCCAAACCGCCCAAGCTTTCATTTATTGACGCAGCCGCCCTGCCCCTGGCCGGGCAAATGGCTTGGGACGGCATTGTGGAACGCGGGCAGGTTCGCCTGGGCGATACAGTGTTGATTCTTGGAGCATCCGGCGGCGTCGGATCGCTGGCGGTGCAGCTGGCCCATGCCGCCGGGGCCTATGTCTTCGCCACCTGTTCCGCCGCCAACGCGGGTTTGGTGCGATCCCTGGGCGCTGATTATGTCATCGACCGCAGCACCGAAGACTTTGCCCAGATCATACGGGAACAAACCCACGGCCGGGGAGTGGATATGGTTTATGATTGCTTTGGCGGCGATCTAGTCGTTAAGTCCCTGCCCATTGTACGACCCTTCGGGCGTATCATCACCATTGTAAATCCGTCCGGTGATTTAAGTGCCGGTTACCGGCGCAACGTCTCTCTCCATTATTTATTTTTACAACGCAGTCGCCGCACTCTCGATGCACTTTCCAATCTCGTGGAGCGCGGACAAATCAAACCGGTGGTCAGCCGGGTGCTTCCTCTGGAACAGGCCGCCGATGCGCATCGGCAGTTGGAAGCCGGCGGTGGCTTTGGCAAAATTGTATTGACTGTTGGATGATGCAACCTGGGTTGTCTGGCCTATGGCCTGGTCCCATCCAAAAACCGCCGGTACTTGGCCTGCGGTTCCGCCATGGCCCACGCCCCCCGTCTGAATTCCAAAACGTCCTGAATAAAAACCGATGCGACTCGGCAAACAAGGAGCATCGGCGGCGTATACTTTATCAAAACGCACGCCTTCGCAGGCCAGTGCATCAATGCAAGGCGTAGTATTCCGATGGTAGCCGTAACATCCCAAATGATCCGGTCGTTGAGACTCAATGTCTATGTAAATAATTCGCACATAAACCGCTCCAAAAAACAGTTACGTACCCATATCATGGCTAGACAGATATTTCTTCTGTTCTGGGGTAAGAATGTCAATTTTTATCCCCATGCTTTCCAGCTTTAGAGCGGCCACCCATTCGTCGATGGACAGCGGTACATCATGCACGCGTTTGTCGAGCTTGGTGCGGTTTTTCACCGCCCATTCGGTGGCCAGGGCCTGAACCGCAAAACTCATATCCATCACCGATGCCGGATGGCCGTGGGCCGCGGCCAGATTGATCAACCGTCCTTCGCCCAGCACTTGAATATGATGACCATTGACCAGCGTATATTCATCCACGAATTCGCGTACACCCTTGCGCGAACTCACCGCCTTTTTTTCCAGGGCGTCCAGGTCCAGTTCCACATTGAAATGGCCGGAATTGCATACCACGGCATGATCTTTCATTACTTCAAAGTGTTCCATCCGGATCACGTGCATATTACCGGTAACGGTGATGAATACATCTCCGACTTTTGCGGCTTCGCTCATGGGCATCACCCAAAAACCATCCATGGTGGCTTCAATGGCGCGGATCGGATCAATTTCGGTAACGATGGTATTGGCACCCAGGCCGCGCACACGCGACGCCACGCCCTTGCCACACCAGCCGTAGCCACAGACCACTACTTTCTTACCGGCCATGAGATGGTCGGTGGCGCGAATCACCCCATCAATGGTGGATTGGCCGGTACCATAGCGATTGTCAAAAAAGTGTTTGCACTGGGCATCGTTGACGGCGATGACCGGAAATTTCAAAATACCATCCTTTTCCATGGCCCGCAGACGAATCACGCCCGTGGTGGTTTCCTCCATGGAAGCCACCACGTTGACCGCCAGATCTTTGCGCGTGGAATGGAGCAGGCTGACCAGATCTGCGCCATCATCCATGGTCACATTCGGTTTGATATCCAGAGCAGTGTTCATGTGCCGGTAGTAGGTATCACGGTCTTCGCCCTTGATGGCATAGACGCTGATGCCGTAATCCGCCACCAGAGAGGCGGCATTATCATCCTGGGTGGACAGCGGATTGGACGCACACAAAGCCAGTTCCGCTCCGCCCGCCTGAAGAGTTCGGGCGAGGTTGGCGGTTTCGGTGGTGATGTGGAGACAGGCGGAAAGACGACACCCGGCCAGAGGTTTTTCCCGGGCGAAACGCTCACGCACCATTTTAAGCACCGGCATATCCTTGTCTGCCCAGTCGATACGTTTTTTGCCTTCTGCAGCCAGGGATAAATCTTTGACATCATTGGGAACAACCATGAAACTTTTCCTTTCTTAAAACTTTACCGCAACCCGCGCAGGCGACTTTGCCCGACCGACCGCGGCGATCAATTCCAAAGGGCGCTGCGCCCGCATGACAAACAAATCAGGTACCGGTACCGGAATATCCACTGTGCGGGACTTTTGCGCTGGCAGCATATACCAACGGCTTTTTACAAAGCCGGCCTCTTCGAGCAGTGGAGTCAGGGCTTCAGGAGCAAAGCCCATCCAGCGATGCCCCATTTTTTCGCGAAACATTTCCACCTGATGCGGAAGAAGGTCCACCAGTACCAGCACGCCATCGGGTTTGAGCACGCGATAAATTTCCCGCAGGGCCAAACCCAGATCAGCAACATGGTGCAGCACCAACGCAACCAGAGCCACATCCAGACCGGCATCGGCAAGGGGCAAATTCTCCAGTCGACCGTGGCGCAATTCAACATTGGCCAGATTCTGCGTTTTTACCCGAGCGCCGGCGGCCTTGAGCATGGCCGACGACGCATCAACTGCGATAACAGAGCTAACATGCGGTGCCAAAAACGGAAGCATGGCGCCGGTTCCCGTGCCTAAATCACCCACAGTCCATTGGGGGTTGAGCAAGGCCAGCATGGCCTCGAGATGAAAGCGGTCGCCGAAACACCGACGGCGGATGACATCCCATTCGGGGGCATTGGCGCTGGAGAAAAAGCCATGATGTTCATCCCGCCGCCGCAAAACTTCCGCCAATCTCCGGGAATCGGCGAGAATTTGCGAATCTCCGCCGAGAATCTGCCGGGTGAGCTGACGAAGTTGGCCCAAAGCACTGTGGCTGGTCGCAGCACTAAGCCGATAAAACATGGAGGTACCGTCGCGGCGGACCTCGGCAAGGTTGGCATCAATGAGAGTTTTTACATGACGAGAAATGGTGGATTGGGGCAGTTTCAAGGCTTCGGAGAGTTCTCCGACGCGCAAGCCCGGGGCGGCGGCTTCCTCCAGCAGATGCACGATGCGCACCCGCATCGGATCAGCAAGCGTGCGCAGCATTTCGACCCACTGCGTCGCAGCCGGCATGTAACTGGAAGGAGCTTTCTGTGGCAATAATCCGTTCATCCGGATATAATGATAAAGTAAAGTGGTCGGACTGGCAAGCCGGCACACCGAAAATTAACCCTGCCGCCAGGAGTCTGTGGTGATATACCCGCTGAAATTTGTTCCTGTATTCCAAGAGCGAATATGGGGCGGGAAAAATCTTTATCAGACGCTGGGCCGGCCGGTGCCGGGTGAGTTGCGCACGCACAGTGTGGGCGAATCCTGGGAATTCGCGGATCTGGCACCAGGTTCCGTCCAGTCCGATTCACGCGGTGCCAATCCCGATGGCAGCCTTAGCAGCCGTTTGGCTAATGGCCCGTGGACCGGCCGAACGATCGGCCAGGTTCTCCATGAATGCGCCTCACAACTGGTGGGACGGATGCGCCTGGGAGCCGGTGGCCACGTGCCGTTGCTGGTGAAATTTCTCGATGCCCGTGCGGATCTTTCCATACAGGTCCATCCGGATGAAACCTATTGCCGCAACCATCCCGGCACGCATGTGAAAAGTGAGGCTTGGTACGTACTGGATGCCGAGCCGGGGGCCAGAATTTTCAAGGGACTCAAACCCGGCGTCAACAAGGAAGCGCTGCGCCGTGCAGTGGAACAGGGCCAGGTGGAAACGGTGCTGAATTCGGTGAGTGTTCGGGCCGGAGATTTTCATTACCTGCCGTCGGGTACGGTCCACGCCCTTGGAGCAGGGATGCTGGTGGCGGAGGTACAAACCCCCAGCGACACAACCTTTCGCCTCTTTGACTGGCACCGTCTGGGACCTGGCGGTAAGCCTCGGGCGCTGCACATAGAGGCTGCGTTGGAGGCCATCGACTATGCCGCCCCTTCCCCGGACGCCGCTGTTCGTGTGCAACAGATTTGCCCTCAAGGTGGTTCAGCGGATACACTGGTTAAGTGTGCGCACTTTGAGATTTCGCGCATTCACTGGAGCGGTGGTGTTCAGACCCTGGAATCCGGACGTGCGGGAGTTTGGATTATTGTGGCCGGCCAAGGCTTAATTCAAGCCCGTGGCATCGGCCCCACGGCCTTTACGCGGGGTGATGTTGTGTTTTTGCCCGCGGGACTCGAAGATGCCCGGGTGTGCGCGGTCAGTGATTGTGTGCGGTTGGAGGTCAAGTTACCCGAAGCCGCCTGAATAAGCGCCGACAAGGCGAGTTATGGAGAAGTAAATTATGAAAATCAGATTACAAAAGTTTATGGCGGATTGCGGCGTTGGATCTCGCCGCGTTTGCGAAGAGATGATCCTGGCCGGAAAAGTACGAGTCAATGACGAGGTGCGCACCAAACTTCCGGTTCTTATTGATCCGGAAGCTGACAAAATTACCGTGGATGAACGCCTGCTGGCGACGCTTGCCCCGGAATCACAGGTGTATTACATCCTCAACAAACCCAAAGGAATTCTGGTTACCACCAAAGATCCCGCGGGCCGCAAGACAGTATACGAACTCATGCCCAAATTACCGCAGCGCCTGTTTTCCGTGGGCCGCCTGGACATGGATGCCCGGGGGCTGATTCTGATGACCAATGACGGTGAATTGGCCCACCGGCTGACTCATCCGCGATACGGAGTTGAGAAAACTTATATTGTGCAGGTCGATGGCCGTATGGCATCACCCGCGGTGGAAAGTATTAAAAAGGGTGCGTGGCTTGGTCCCGCCGATGGCGCTAACAAACCTATTCGCACTGGGGGACTGTCCGTACGCGTGCTGGCCCGGGAACGGCGCTATACGCTGCTGGAAGTAAAACTCATCGAAGCAAAAAATCAGGAGGTGGGACGGGTTCTGGCCAAGGCCGGCCACAAAGTGCGCGATATTCTGCGCGTGGCGATTGCCGAAAAAATAACCCTCAAGGGCCTGGCTCCCGGACAGTGCCGACCGCTGGAAGCCTGGGAAGTACAGTGGCTTTTTAAGGCCAGTTCGCCGGAATTTCATGAATCCAAACAGGCGGCCACGCAGGCATGGTACGAAGAAAAAGAAATGGAAAAAGAGCGCAAGCGACTGGCTAAGGAAGGTACGACCGTCGAAGCCGCCGCCAACGAGCCAATCAACACTGCCGAACTCTGGCAGCCACCTGTACGCAAGGTCAAGCCAGGAGCCATGGTTCGTGCGGTATTGCGCCCCAAACGCGGTTGGCATGAACCGGCGCGTGGTCCCCGCGTACCCAGGCCCCGACCGCGCTATGGTCAATTATAAACAGGCAACCTTATCTGATGCCAGGAATCAATACGAATTCATTAACGCTCCAAGCCGACCGCGCCCTGATGTTTGACGCGGTTTATGACCGCCCCATGGCGGAGCATTCATTTCTCGATATCCTGGCCCGGCGAGTGATGGTATTTGACGGCGGATTGGGCACGCAGATTTTTGAAGCGAACCTGACTCTGGCGGATTTCTGGAATCTGGAAAATTGCCCTGAAGTGCTGGTGCTAAGCCGCCCCGATATCATTGAACAAATTCATGCCAGTTACTATGCGGCCGGATCCGACACCGTGGAAACAGATACCTTTGGGGCAAGTAAAATTGTACTGGCGGAATTCGGCCTGGCGGAACGCTGCCATGAAATCAATGTCGCCGCCGCGTGCCTCGCCCGCCGAGTCGCTCAAAAATATGCCACTGCGGATAAGCCCCGTTTCGTGGCAGGTTCCGTGGGACCGGGCACGAAAGCCATTACCCTGGGCAATACCACCTTTGCCATCATGCACGATTCCTACCTGGAACAGATCCGCGGCCTGCTGGAAGGCGGAGTGGATGCCATTTTAATTGAAACATGCTTTGATCTATTACAGGCCAAAGTTGCCGTTATCGCGGCATTTGATGCCATGCGCGAAATGCGCAAACGCATTCCGGTTATGCTGCAGGTCACCATGGAGACCGTGGGGACCATGCTGCTGGGCACGGAAATGGAAGCGGCTATTGCCGCCCTTGAAGCACTGCCCATTGACGTGTTGGGAATGAACTGCGCCACCGGTCCGGAATTGATGCGGCCGCACGTGGAAACGCTTGGTCGCAATTCCACCCGGTTCATCTCTGTGCAGCCCAATGCCGGCTTGCCTGTGTTAAGCGAAGGCCGCACACATTTTCCGCTCGGACCAGATGAATTGGCCGCAGCCCACGTCGAATTTGTTACTAAATTCGGCGTGAATATTGTCGGTGGCTGTTGCGGTACAACTCCTGCACATATTCGCTGCGTGGCCGCTGCCGTTGCCGATCTTACCCCCCTGCCACGCGCCGCCTTTCGTCGCCAACCCAGCGCCAAAACGGCCCAGATATCCTCTCTTTATTCCGCCGTACCGGCCCGCCAGGACAATTCCATCCTTATCATCGGCGAACGCACCAATACCAACGGATCCAAAAAATTCAGAGAGTTGCTGCTGGCCGGTGACTGGGACGGCCTGGTGTCCATGGGCCGCGAGCAGGTGAAAGAAGGCTCGCACGCCGTGGATGTGTGCGTAGATTACGTGGGCCGGGCAGGCGCCCCGGATATGCACGAAGTAGTGCGGCGTTTTGTCAAAGAGGTGGCCGCTCCCTTGATGATAGACTCCACGCAATTGGATGTGATTGAAGCGGGCCTCCAGGTTGCACCCGGTAAGTGCATTATCAACTCCATCAATCTGGAAGATGGCGAAGAGAAACTCGCGGCCATGTGCCGTCTGCTGCGCCGCTACGGTGCTGCAATTGTGGCCGGCACCATCGATGAAGACAAAATCGAGGCGATGGGCAAAACCGCCGACCGGAAATTGGCCATCGCCCGCCGGCTCTACGAGTTGCTGGTACAAAAATACGGCATCCCGGAAACGGACATTTATTTTGATCCGCTGATTTTTCCCATTGTCACCGGCCAGGAAGAAGTGCGGAAACTGGCTCTGGAAACTATAGAAGCCATACGGCGCATTTCCCATGAATTCCCCAACTGCCACACCACCCTGGGGCTTTCCAACGTGTCCTTTGGACTAAAGCCTTATGCCCGGCTGGTAATCAACAGCGCATTTTTTGATGAATGTGTCAAGGCCGGCCTGACCTCCGCGATTGTGCATTTCGGAAAAATACTGCCGCACAATAAAATTGATCCGGAACACTATCAATGGGCCTTGGACTTAATTTATGATCGACCGCGTGATGGCTACAGCCCGCTGGGGTTGTTAAGTGCCCTTGGCACCCCGGCCCGAACCGCCGAAGCCGTGGAAAAGTTGCCGCTGGAACAACAGTTGCGAAGACATATCATCGACGGCGACCGGCAAAATTTACATCAGCATCTGGATGAAGCTCTGCAAAAGTATGCCCCACTGGCGGTCATCAATGATCATCTGCTAGAGGGTATGAAGACCGTCGGAGAGCTATTTGGCAGCGGCCAGATGCAGTTGCCATTCGTGCTGCAGAGTGCAGAAGTGATGAAAGCCGCCGTGGCTTATCTGGAGCCGCATCTGCCGAAAATCCAGGGCCAAACCCGCGGACGAATGGTGCTGGCCACGGTCAAGGGAGATGTACATGACATCGGCAAGAACCTGGTAGATATTATTTTATCCAACAACGGCTACAGCGTTTTTAACCTGGGCATCAAGCAGCCCATTGCCAGCATTATTGAAGCCGCCAAAAAGCACCAGGCCCACGCCATCGGACTTTCCGGCCTGCTGGTAAAATCCACCCTGGTGATGCGCGAAGATCTGATGGAACTCAATCGCCTGGGCCTGGAAATACCCGTGATTCTCGGTGGTGCAGCGCTGACGCGCAAATATGTTGAATCCGATTTGCGCAAGATATACAAAGGGCCGCTTTTTTATGGCAAAGACGCCTTTGAGGGCCTGAAAGTAATGGATTACCTGTGCACCGGTCGCACCCAAGAAATACTCATGGCCACCGGCGAAAGCCGGGGCCATGCGGATACGCAAAGTGAAAATAAACCGGTATCCGCCGGCGCACCTGACGCACAACAGGATACGCCGGCAACCACTGCGGCAGCCCCGGCTACAAGCGCGCAATACGCCCCATCGGACATCCGCCACGACAACCCCGTCCCCACCCTGCCGTTTTACGGCAGTCGCGTGGTCACGGATATTCCACTGGATACGATTTATCCCTACATCGACGAGGTAGCACTGTTTCGCGGGCAATGGCAATTTAAAAGTGGTACCATGTCACGTGATGAATTTCGCAGATGGACGCAGGAGACGGTTCAACCGATTTTCACACGGATCAAGAACAAATGCCGCGACCTGAAATTACTGTCGCCGCAGGTGGTGTACGGCTATTTCTACGCCCAAAGCGATAAAAACGATCTGGTTATTTATGAGCAGGATCAAAAGACCGAGCGATTGAGGTTTCACTTTCCGCGTCAACCGACCAAAAAACGCTGGTGTCTGGCCGATTTTTTCCATCCAGTCGATTCCGGAAAAATGGATGTGGTGGCCATGCAATGTGTTACCGCCGGCCCGCAGATTACCCCCTATGAAAAGCAACTTTTTGAGCAGGGGGATTTCACCGAGTATCTGTACATGCACGGTATCGGTGTACAGATTGCCGAAGCACTGGCCGAAATGTGGCACAAACGGGTGCGTCAGGAATGGAGCATTGCCGGACGAGACGGCCCCACCATGCGGGATCTTTTCGCCTGCCATTTTCAGGGTTGCCGTTACAGCTTCGGCTATCCGGCGTGCCCGGATTTGCAGGATGAGGAAAAACTCTTTGCCCTGCTGGATCCGTCACGTATAGGTTGCACACTCTCCGAAAACTGGATGATTCAACCCGAACAATCCACTTCCGCCCTGATTGTTCATCATCCCGACGCCCGCTACTTTAATGTGGACTGACTCCCGATGACCAGGGCAGGATGTCATTCCCATTCCGAACTTCGATGGAAGACATCGTTTATGGGACGAATATCCTGTCCGGCCCGGCTATTGCCTGACCTGGCCAATTAAGTGTAGTCCAGACATTCTTGCCTGTGGCCGTGAAGCGACATTTTTGTCCGCCATGATATCCATGGGAGCGCAGTCATCTTATCCGCATCATCAGCCGGTGATGTCCCCATCGCCGTGGCGATTACTACCCGCTCCCGCCACGTCACATCCGCCACCAACTTGCCCGCACTCCGCCGCCGCGATTTCGTATCGTGCCCCCCACACACATATACCAGGCCCGATTTTATGGCGATACCTGCCCTGCATGCACTGGAGATCATTTAAAATATTTGCGTTAATAGATACATGATTTGCGCAACTGGGCCTCGTACTGAGCGTCTTTACGTTGTAGGCTTAGCACTTATCAAGGTGCGCGGTATGGAGTTTGGCACCGGAATTCTTGGCGTTCGCAGTGCTTCCGGTTTTTTCTCACCAGCTTCCATCTCCCGCCGTTTTTTTGAAGGAGTCGTCATGGCTTTCCTGAATGGTCTGTGCGCAGCGTTGTACGTACAATCGAGAAACCTTGGCCGGCGGTGCGGCCGCGATGGCCAAAAGCGTATACGGGGGCAGCGCAGACGGCGACTTTTGTTTGAAGCCCTGGAGCCGCGGGTGTTGCTATCGGCCAGCGGCGGCTTTACCAACGCCGGGCTGGAAGGGCAGTATTTCAACAACACCACCCTTTCCGGCACGCCCAGCTTTGTGCGGTCCGACGTGCGTATTGATTTTAACTGGGGTTCCGGCGCTACCACCCAGGCCCCCGGCGGTTCTACCGATCCCGGCTTTAATGCCGTCGGTGCCAACAACTGGTCTGCGGAATGGACCGGCTCGGTGATCCCCGCCTTCAGCGAAACCTACACCTTCACCGCCACCGCCGACGACGGGGTGATTGTCAATATCAAACCCACCGGCACCAATACCTGGACCACGCTGGTCAACAACTGGACCAACAGCAATATTACCACCTACAACGCCAATTATACCATGACGGCAGGCACCAGTTACGACATCCAGCTTGAACATTATCAGGCCACGGACCAAAGCGAATTAGTTCTCCAATGGTCCAGCCCATCCATGCCGCAGCAGGTCATTGGTCCGGTAACTGAAACGGGAATATCATTTTCCACGGCGGTTACCGGCTCGTCCGGCAAATTAACCCAGGCTTACACCAATCTTGTCGAAGGCAGCCCGTTTAATTCTTGGTCCGGAATCAACGGCGGCGCTGCCCCCGCCATGGACGCCAACGGCTGGCCGGAAGGCGATGGCAGGTTCTATTTTGTCACTGGCATGGATCCAATGACTGAGGGCACAGTTACCCTGAGTTTTAATGGGCAAGCTACACTTTCAGTTGGTGGCAATGTGGTCAACGGATCTCTAACCTACACCTACAATGCCTCCACCAACACCACCACCGGCACCTTTACTACCGAAAACCGCGGTTACAACTCCGCGTGGCTTGATGTTACGAATTCCACACGCACCGGCGTAGCCGGCGGCCCCGGCGGCATCACCAATCTCAAATTGATGCGTCCAACTTCCCCCGGTGCCACCACCAGCTACGCCTCCGATACCACTTTTACGCCGCAGATATTAGCGGCGGTCAGCAACTTTACGGCCATCCGGTTCCAACTCGTTGCCAACCAGCAGCAGAACTGGTCAGACCGTACCAGCCCCAATTACTTTAATCAAAACGGCGGTGTCGTCACCAGTCCCAATACCAATCCCTCTCTGGGTGTTGTGGCCGTTGGCGGTGAGAGCAACAACGGCCCCAGTTGGGAAATGAAAATCATGCTCGCCAACGAAACTGGCCGCGATCTGATGCTAAGCCTGCCGCCCCTGGCCAATGATCAGTACATCACCAACCTGGCCAACCTGCTTAAATACGGGTCCGACGCCAACGGTAACCCCTATACCGCACCCACTGCCAACCCGGTGCATCCAGGCTTGAATTCCAATTTGCACGTGTATTTTGAAATTGGCAATGAACTGTGGAACTTCAGCTACCCTTACGGTATCGACTTTGGCAACATCAACGCGCTCACCGCCCAGCACGTTCAGGCCAATGACGCCGATTTCCAGATCATCAATTACGACAATCTGAGTACGGCCACCAATTCCAGTGGCCAGTACGTCTCCATGGGCACGTGGCGCTATCGCATGATCGTACTGCGGATGATTCAGATCAGCAACATTTTCCGTAGTGTTTACGGCAACGCGGCCATGCCCGATTCCGGCAACCCCGATGCCGTGATCCGCCCGCTTTACGAATGGCAATACGCCAATAACGCCAACACCGCCAACCTGGGCCTGACCTGGGCCCAAAATTATTTCGACAATGCCGACGGCACGCAGCACGTCTCGAATCCGGAGCCGATCAATTACTACCTCTGGGGCGGCGGCGGAGCTACCTATTATGGTGCCGATAACACCGATGGTTTGACCAATCTTCCGGCCGACAACAATTTCTCCACCAGCACCACGCTGCCGGCCGGTTATAATCAGGATCCGACCGGTACGCCCTTCACCTTCACCGGCACCGCCGGCATCGCCGGTTATACCTCCGGAAATACCCTGGGCATTCCCCAGCCCATCAGCCAGCTTTATTTTCCGGGCCAAGGCACTATCGCCAACAGCAGCAATCAGCTCGGTTACATCACCGACACCGGCCAGATATCCTTCACCTTTACCACTCCGACCAGCCAAACATCCAATCTCTACGCCTTCGATTTCAAGGCCGTCAATCGTACCGAATCCAATGGCACCGTGGACCAGGAGAACCTGCGCGTGTATCTGGACTACGGAACCGCTAATCAGCAGGACATTACGGCCGTCGCCGTCAGCCAACCCAATGGATACACCCCCGTGAGCTACGCCCAGTCCAATTTCGCAGGGACCTATTGGGATGGCCGTATGGTCTCTTGGGCATTGTCCGATTACTACTTCACTCAGGCTTTGGCCCTGACCGCCGGCAGTACCCACACCATTACCATCGTCGGCCAAGGCGATATCGCCAACCCCAGCCTTACCGATCAAACCGCCTTTTTCACCGATCTACGCGTTACCAGCGTGGACGCCATCTACGCCGGCGGTATGCCCGCCGGTGGCGACGCCAACAGCCAGCCCGTCGGTGAAAACCTGATCAATACCTTGAACGTCGAGGCCGATTGGGCCAAGGCTTTTGGGTTGCAGGAGGTTTCCTACGAGGGTGGCTGGTCCCTGGGCGGCGATGATGGCGGTTCCTATATCCAAAATGACGCCAAATTCGGTGATTCACGCACCGCCACCGTTCAGGAAACTTACCGCCAATATTTTGACCAGGCTGGCAGCGAATTGAGCATCCTCGGCACGTACAGCCAATGGCCTGTCTACGGCAGTTCCTATAGCCAGGAAGGACTGCTGAATATAAACCAGTACCCGATTGTCCAGGCAGTCAACGCGTCCGCCAACCAGTTGCCGGCGGCAGCAACAAACGGCCTCTATGCCCCGACCGTGCTGACCGCTCCCAATGCCGTTATTTACAACAGCTCCAGCAACAGCGGCCAGATTACCTCTGCGGGCGGGTTTATCGACTGGATGGTGATCATTCCTGACAGCGGCTATTACACGCTCAATCTGACCACCACTGGCACCGGCGGCACCGCGGCTCTCGTGGCCGACGGCGTCCAGATCGCCGGCGGCGCCACCGGCGGTACCCCCATCACCGCATCGGTTTACTTCACCGCCGGTAACCACGGCATCGCCGTGTGGAGCGCCGGCAGCACCGCCATTACCGTGAGTCAGGTCAGTATCGCGGGCCAAAACGCACCAGTTAGCCCGGCCCTCAACTCGGTAACCTCCAGTGCGGCCTCGCCGGGTAATGACGGCCAGGCGAATTTGAGTTGGACCAGCGTCAGCGGTGCCATCGGCTATGTGGTGCGGTACGGAACACAGCCCGAGCCTGATAGCTTTTCCGTACGCCTCGATGTAGGCAATGCCACCAGTTACACCGTCACCGGTTTGACCACAGAGCAGGAATATTACTTCGTCGTAGATTCATACAACGCCAGCGGCGAAAGCTTGCCTTCCAACACCGCCGGCACAGATCCTCTGGCACCTAGCCAGGTCGGCGAACTGGCCGCATGGAATTTCTATTCTCAGATGAACGGGGCAGGCTCCACCTTTGATGGAAATATCACCGCGGACAGTTCCACCCTTTCATCCCTCACGGCCTCCGAGTTGACACGTGGCAGCGGCCTGCCAGCCGCAGCGTTGTTCTATGATAACGGCTACGGCGCGGTCAACAGTCACGGAAAATCTGCGAGTTCTCTATCCGCAGCCCAAACCAGCGGAGCTTATTTGCAGTTTACGGTTACACCCACCGGCGGCGATGTGCTGTCACTGAATGCGCTGGATTTTATCGCCTACCAGCAGAACTATTCTCTCAATCCCAATGCCACCATCACCGTTGAATACAGTCTCGACGGATTTTCAACTGAAACCACAGCTGGCTCCGTGACCGACATTTCATATTCCACCGGTACGCAAAATACCTGGCAGGGTACGGCCTATAGTGTCGATTTGTCGGGCCAGAGCAGCTTGCAGAACATATCGGCTAACACAACAGTTACCTTCCGATTGTATTTCTGGAACTTCGGCGCCGGCGACCAGGGACTCGGCCAGTGGATGGGAGCTAACGCCGCCGACACCAACGACCTTGCATTGACCGGCAACAGCACTCTAATAACGGGCAGCACTCCTCTGGTGCAAGACACGTTTTCGGGCACCAGCATCGCCAATCCACCGTGGATCACGACCACGGCCAATGGCGGCACCATCAGCGAGAACGGGGCGCTTGATGTTGGCTTGGCTCCTGCCCTCAATGAAACGGCCTACGTGTCTGCCAGCGACGGTGCCAGCTCGCTAAAGTCGACGGCCACCAGCGTTACCTATGATCTTCAGGCAAACATCAATTTTTCCAATTTGACCCTGACAGACAATACACGTGCCGAGGAGACCATTGATGTCTTGCGGCTCTTTCCCGCAAGCGGAAACAACGCTCTGGCATCGGCATTCTTGATGTACGACACGTATAACAATACTGTCAACTTTGAAGTCCAGGGAGGCGTGCAGTACGGAGGCGGCAGCGGCGCTTTTGCCGGCAAGATTGCCCCCGCAAGCTTTTCCTCTATCACCAACCAGCAGTGGAATCTAAGCACAACATTCACCAACAATGGAAACAACAGTTGGACCTACAGCAACACGTTGACCGTAGCCTACGGCAGCAACCAGTCCACCGTGGTTACGACCACCTACACAGCAACCGCGAATAACTCAAATTTCAACCCCATTACGGACAACAACCTTGTAAGCGTTGGTGACATTTTACACAGCGGCTTAAGTGGCACGCCAAACATGTCTGGCTCCTACAACATCACCAACTTCAGCGACACTCTGATTTCGACCAAACTGCCTGCCGGCTGGACGGATCAGGCCATCGGCTCGCCATCGCCAACCGGTTCGGCCTCGTCAACCGCCGGCGTATATACCGTTACCGGCGGCGGCAGCGGCATCGGCGGCACGTCGGACAGCTTCAACTTTGCCAGTGAATCTGTTACCGGCAGTCAAACCATCAATGCCCAGGTTGCCAGCCAGACCGATACTGCCAGCGGTGCCCAGGCGGGCGTTATGTTGCGTGATTCCAGTGCCGCCGATGCCATGTTCGCGGCGGTTGAGGAAACGCCGGGTGATGGTATTGTGTTCCAGTGGCGTTCCAGCACCGGCGGCAGCGTGCAGAGCGTCAGCGGCGGCACCAGCGGTACGCCGGAATGGTTGGAGCTTGTCAGCAGCGGCAACACCTACAGCGCCTATTATTCCTCTGATGGCAGCACCTGGACGCAACTGGGTTCCACCCAAACCATCAATTTCAGCAATAACACGTACCTGGCAGGGCTGGCGGTGAGTTCCGATGTCAGTGGCGTGGCCGGTACAGCCACCTTCACCAACGTGGACCCCAGCCCGACGGTGAATTTGACCACCCAGATCAAGGGGCACAAAGCCAGTCAGACCAGCGCCTTAACCGCATCCGCCACCAGCCTAAGCAGCACCGCTGTTGGCACCACTTCAACCGGATCCACGGCCCCGGCAGGATTAATCACTGCAACGCCGATGACAGGAACCAATCCGGGAAGCTTCTGGCAGCAATTCACGGGTTTGCCGATGTTGGCAAAGGGTTGGCAATCGCCGCTGTCCGGGAATTTTTCGCCAGATTCTTACCTGATGGAGATGACCTATTGGATTATGGCTCTTTAACTCGCTGGAAGTACAGCGTATCTATGCAGCCGGTATAACCCGAATGCAGATTGCCGCAAATCGCCGGAAAAACATCAGCGATTACCGGCCCATCCGCACCAACCGCCGCCGCCTCCATTTGTGCGCCACAAGATACAAGAATTGCGCTGTCAGCCCTTGTTTCCATCTGGACTGGCGGAATACACTATACATCATAACAATCGGTGCTCCACGCTGCGGTGCCTGCTCGCTTGTTTCAAGGAGACGCTTCATGAATATACTACCGCTGCCAACCTCACACCGCCGGCCCCTACACGGTTTTACCCTCGTGGAACTGCTGGTGATTATCACCATCATCGCCATCCGCATCGCTTTGCTCCTGCCGGCGCTGTCGGCGGCCCGCCAGGCCGCCGATGTTACCTTATGCGCCAGTAACGAGCGGCAAATAGCAATGGCTATACAGTTTTACGCCACGGACCACCAGGGCACGCTTGTCTACAGTCCGAACTTGAACACCAACTACACCTGGGCCGATGTGCTGGGGGGTGTACCGATGACCTCCGGCGGCAAGCTTGTCGTGGGGAATCTTACCCGGTACCTGCCGGATATTTACGGCGGCTATTACGGCTATAACCATGCCAGCAGTGCAGTCTGGTTATGCCCATTGTTTCAACAGGCTTTTCAGGGCCTGAGCATAGCTTCGTTTCCTTCACCTCATGAGCCTCATTACGCCAACACCAATTATTCGATGAATGTCAACCTTTTGTGCTACGGTAACAACGGTTACATTGCCAGCCCCTTATATCCACGTTTAAGTAACACTCAAAACGTACCGCTCATCCGCCTGCCTTTGGTGCCCCCGGATGAAATGCTGCTTTCGGATTGCGGCACCTACTACAACAGCTACTGGGGCACAGGCGTCGCAGGGGCAACCTATAGCGATCAGGTCAACGCCACCTACACCCTGGAACAGATGATCGCCCAGGTGGTGGGCCGGCTGCGGGCGGCGGCCGAGGCGGAAACCGGCGGGCCGGTGCGCCGGGTGGTGGCCGGCCGGCCGGTGCGCTTCGTCGCCGAGGATGGCAAGGTCGAGGACGACTACGCCCTCGG
>JAJYDW010000058.1 GCA_021790385.1 Planctomycetota bacterium | reverse complement strand
AATACTTTGGCGCTCTGAAACCCGGTGCAATTTTGGATCCAACCGCCGATGGTTACGGTAACCGGGCGGCTGGTGATGTTGGCCAGGCGGTAATGTGCGATGATCACCGGCAGCCCGGAGTCTTTAGTGTCCAAAGGAATAAATGGTGAAAAAGATTTCAGCGTGATCGTCAGTGGGTACTTTTTGCCGCGAAACGTGACGGTGCCGAGAGGTATCGCAGGATTAGGCGTAGCCGCCCGGTTGACCGCACCTGCCACCATCGCATGACCGCACACAAGCACGCTTGGAACAATTAGCCGGCACATGGCTCTCATAACTGATTTTCCTAAGCCCAACGCAGGCGCTGATTCTCGCATGCCTGCCACTTTCATCAGTTATCCTTTCATGAGTTTATTATTTTTGGTTCAATCCAGGCAGTGTTTCAAGAGTCGAATATAGTGGAACATATTCCACTAATTTTATAGGATTGTGGAACAAAGGTGGTTTTCTGTCAAGTCGCGGCTGCGCCGGTTGCATGACACGACTGTTGAAATAGGCAGTTTAAATGGTTTCGGCGATAGCGGTGTCCTCTGGTGCGGCCCTATTTTTTGGCAAATACCTGCACGCGTGGAATATCTCACGTATTTCACGGACCTCCTGGGGTCACGGGTGTCCTCGCCCGCATGGGTCGCCAGCAGTCTCGCCATACAGAGTCTCCCTTGGATGGTCCAGCGAAACGCCTCCGCTTGCGTGCCAAAAAATCTGGCCGTACCCGTGCCTGCGGTTTTTAAAGTAAATCTGCGCATTGCAGCCGTGCCAGATAGCGGCAGTTTTATAAAACGCCGTGTGCTCTTACCTGTGTGCGATCATCGTGGTCGCAATGAGCCTGAACGCACTCGGTGATCACCCGTCGCAAGTGTCGGGCGCAATGCGATCAATCGGCGTGCAGCATGACCACGGCAGCGGAAAAATCGTCCGTGAGGTGAACCACCAGTTGCGCGTTTCGTATCAGAGCTTGAGCTTCAGTTTCCATGAGCGTCTCGCTTATATGGCATGCATGATGATCTGGCAGCGGCACCCTGACTACGCCGGGAGAATCGGCAAATGTATGCACGACGCAGAGTATCTTTTCATTATCGCGGCCAACGCGGCGCACTGCCTGCCAGCCGCGTGGATGACGCCAACTCTCATTGCGCTGACCAAACCGGCGGCTGATGCGTCGACCCATGCGGGCGAGGACGCCCGCGCTGCCAGGAGGCCCGTGGATCGAGTCGATAAATATCAAAAGCTTTCGCCATCTCTGTTATTTATTGATAACGATGGTGATAAGCTGTTGGCTACGCATCACATGCAGCACGAGCCTTGAGCTGCGTGTATAAAGCTGCTCCAGTACACGAAATCGCTTAATCGGCGTCCGGTTTGCGCGGATGATTACGTCATGCACCCGCAACCCGGCCCTGTATAAAAAACTCCGCCTCGGGCACACCGCTACCAGCACACCCGATGGGCTTGGCAGGCCGAATACCGACTGCTCCGCGAGGTTTGTGATGTCACGCACGGTTGCCCCGAGCCAGCGACGATTGACCGCCGCAGTTTTACGAGCCTGTGGGCCGTGGTAGCCGGCCAAGATCGGCGACTGGCTTAGAGCCTTGAGTCTGGGGCTGGTTACGCCAAAGTCATTCATCGGGAAGTTCTTAAAGCCGATGCGAAGCGCCGGAGAACCAGGTTCCACGTCGTAGTTGCCCGTACTGGGGTCAATAAACATCGGGTTGCCTGCCAACGAGTGGCGATCCGCACCCAGTTTTTGCACAGCCTTCAGGTCAGCTTTCGTCGGAAACAGGTTGTAGTCCTCATAATCGGGCCAATCTGAAGGCACCTGAACGTACCTGTAAGGCCGCATGACGATGTTGTGTTGAAATTTCTCCTGGCAGTTTGTAAACCATACCTGTGGGTAAAACGTGTTGTGAAGGATGATATTGTTGGTGACAATACGCCTGTAACCCTCACGGTTTTTTATGCCGCCTAATAGACAAAGATTGTTATAAATCCGGTAGTTGGAGCATCCATCATCGAGATCAATATCCCAACCGCTGGAGCACTGCCAGCGATTGTTGCGAAGGGTGATGGGTTTAACTACATCCAAAAACGGCAGGTCGGGGTGCAACTTCACGGCTGGTTCAATATGCGAGGGAGGGTGCCCCCAATACCGGTCACGTCCCCAGCCATTAAACGAGCCGTTATCACCGGTGTGAAGCACATTATTAAAAACATCGCAATATTCAATGACATCACCACCCCAGCACCCGTCTCCGATGTTAATTCCCGCACGTGGTGTGTTGTAGATTGAACAATGGCGCACAGTGATATTTTCGGCGAGGTCAATTTCCACTCCGGCGGTCTGATATTCAATGCGTCCGATGTTGTGGATCAAACAATCGTCAACCAGGCAATCAGACGGATAGTCCGGGGTTTTGGGGCCGGGTGTCATGTTCATTTTTCTTAAGGGAATTGCAATCCCCCAATATTCGGGTACCTGGGCTGCATGAGGGTTGCCCACAAAGCATATTGCATTGGCGCCGATATCGCAGATCAGGCAGCCTTTGATGGTGATATTGCGATTGTAATTGCTTACAAAAATCGCGTTGCCGCCCAGATCTTCAAGATTGCAATTCAGAATGTTGCAGTGTTGGGCGCCGTCCATGTAAACCGCGCCGCCGCGGTAAAGCGCCCAGTCGCTGCGCATAATCGGCTCGCGCGTTTTCATAAAAGTTTCACGCGCATGCTCCATCGTAAAGCCTTTTAATGTAATGTACTTTACGCTTCGGCTTTGCGTGCCTTCAAAACGCACCAGCGATCGAAGATGGGCTGCCTCCACGGCGGCGGTAGCGAGGTTTACGCCCGCTGGCGGCCAGTAATACAAGGTGCTCGAGTGATGCTCCAGGCACCATTCGCCGGGGTGCTGGAGGTAACAACGAAAATTTTCGAGAACGCCTGTATTGGGCATGTTGCCGACGGGGCGGTTATTCTGCCATCCGCCTACTACCATCAATCGTCCGTGAATCCGCTTAATGACAAAACTCAGGCTTCCCCAGCCATACGGGTGCATGGCTTGAATGATGCCGCCGTCGGGATGCTTCCATAGCCGCCAGAACTTTGGACTAATGGCCTCCGCGGCCGGCCAGGCAAACAGGCGGCCATTACACGTCGGCGGCCACTGACCGTGCGAATAATACGATTCGCTCGTGTGTTGGTGTATCTGGTTGAGCAGCCCCATGATGGAAGCCCACCGCTTGGCATACGAAGAGCTAAAATAGCCTTCGATAGATCCATGCCACGGCCCATGCGAAAGCGGTTGATAGACAGGAAATCGCGCCAGCATCTGTTTTTTGCCATTCACCCAGATTTGGTCGAACGTAAAACCGGGCGGTACCTTTGCGCGCATAATTGCTCCGCGCCAATGCCGCCAGTGCAGATGCAGTAAGGCGCCGCCGCTAAGTACGACCTTTGCACCTCTCTGCGCTTCGTAGGTGATGGGGCTGCTCGCCGAGCCGGAGTCTTGCGGGCCGAATACAACCGGGCTAGGCAGGTCATACCGCCCCACTTCAAACACAACATCAACAGGTCCGTGCAAACGGCCGGCTTGCTTCAACTGCAGAACCTTGTGCTCGGCGCCGTCGAAGGTTTTGAGAGGATGCTGCAGACTTCCTGAGGCTGCATCATCGCCCCGTGTTGAAACATAAAGATTCTGCCCATACGCCGTGCAACTTGCGCCCAGCAGAGCCAAGCTGGATGTTATAAAAATCTGCCGGAGCCAGTTCATGCCACGTACTCCAAATAAAAACATCTAAAAATCGGCGCACAACCGCAAAAAGGGGGCGCGCCACCATTGTACCCGGCCAGGGCCGGACATTTTGACCGTCATGGGTCGGCTTTGCCCATTGCATCAGGATCACCGCCCAAATGCCACAGGCGATATTGCGTGCCGCATTGGCGGTCGGGTGTATCTCCGCCCGATGGTTCTACAAGCAGTCGCTTGCCATGAGACGCACATCGCGGTGTTTCACGGCGGTGCGATTGCTCACCGTCGCAGCCAGGCGCTGCGAATCGGCTGCTTTACCAGGTTGGGGCCTGAAATCTCCAGGTTGGGCGTCACGCCGTTCCATATCAGCGGCGCCTTAAGCCCCGGATTATTGAGCTTGGCCGCCAGCCCCGGGGTGCGGTAATTACCCCAGAAAACCTGGAAGGAATGCAAACCCTTCTTCAAGCCAATCGTCCAGGTGCCATAGGCATGGCGCGACGTCGCCGGATACCAGCGGTTGCCATCCACCGTAACGCGCAAAGAATAGCCGGCCATGAGCGTGGTGGCCACAAGCTCATGCGGCGCGTAAAAGGTGTAGGCACCGTCTGCGGGCGCGTCAAAATAACCCGCATAGCGAAACGCACAAGGCCCGGGGGCGCCTTTTCGAAATTTCAGGTCAAAAAGCTTTGGAACAACGCCGGAGCCTTGCGGCTTGAGCAAATGATGAAATAGCAGCACGCTGCGCCATGAACCTTTGTAATAATCATAAAGCAGGCCGCTGGCCGGTTGTTGCCTTACATGCTGGGCCGGTTCCATGTGAAGCCGGGTAAATACAGCCCGGCTCACGTCGGTAACCTCGGTGCCATCCTGTGTGAACGGCATTGCCGTTACACCGTACCGAAACGCCCTCGCCTTTATCACGGTGCTCCGGTCAATGGTAAACGGCCGGGTATACAGCGGCGAATGTGCATCTGGGCTGATGCCGTCAAGCGTGTAACGAATCTGCACATCAGGCGTGGGGCATGTGAGCGCAATTTGCTGGCTGCCGACAAATCCATTGGTATTGCCGGGCAATATCTTAACCGGCAAAATCGGACGGTAAACCAGGTGCCGAATGGTAAAACTGCCGCTGCGGAGAGCAAATTCAAAATCAGGTCGCGGCAACTGCTCGCTTGCGCCGTTGGCTGTCAGGTGGAGGCACCCCAGCACAACGCCTCTGATCGTGCCGCCGGGCGCTGTCTCCAGGAGCAGCGATTTGGCATCAGCCGTGATAGCTCCGAGCGTCAGGGGTCGGGCGCGGTTGGTTGCGGCAAGGTACTCAATGGTCATTTTATTTTTGAGATGGGCGGTAAAGCCCTGCACATCATGGCCCGGCGAAAGCGCCCGGATGGAAGCTATACGATGCGCCATGTTCTTCCGCGGATCAATCACTGTAATCAACAGGCTGTGCCCACCCTGATTTTTCCAGTTTGCGTGCATAATGCACAGGTTGTAGAGCCGGTGCGAGTAAATCCATTTCGTCCGTATGCGATCTAACTGCTTGGTGTACTTCACCGGCTGGCCAAAATTATACATGGAGAGATTGGCCACTCCCGGTGTGCGGGTCTTAATGGACTGCGCCGCCTGATCAGCGACGATGTCACGGTTGCGAAATACCGTAAACTTGCTGGATCCGATCGGCAGAGGCCACAGTTCGCTGTACTTGTGCGGCACACTGCTGGAAATGCGGTCGGTAATGATGTACAGGCCCGACCCGCCGGGAGCTTCAATCCAGCGGGCGTAACGGACTCCGCGGATGGCGTTTTGGCTGGCTTGCACCAAGGCCTTGTTCCAGAGAATTTCGTCCGAGAGGATTCCAGCCGAAGTGTCCGGCCCATGCGGCAGATCGCCAAATGGTCCCTTATAAACCCCCTGGGCCACGGTAAAATGGCGGGAGCTTAACCAAAAGCAGCGCGACGGTTTGTCGCGCCGCACGCTAATCATATAACCGCGATGGCCCCATTGTGGAATGCCGGCGTGAAAAAATTCGCCCTTTCCGTCCACCCACAGGGGTGAATTGTTATAGCCGTACGCGCCGGTTTGGGTGGTGGCGATGAGGTCTTGTCCAAAATCACGCAGGGTGACAATGTTGTTGTCGGTTACCGTGCGAAAATCTTTGCCCGGGTTGTTGGTGCTGAGCATGAACAGCAGGGCGTCATCCTGCTTCCAGCCGTTGCGCAGCAGGTAATAGCCCGCGTACGGAAACCATTCGCTCCGGTAAGCAGGCTCAGGCTCATGCGAAATGACGTAGTTGTGGGTAAGCCAGAGCGACGTTGAGCAGGTCTTGGCCTGCATGGCATGAAAATAAACATAGATAAGCCGCTGAATTGCCGTTTCATACAATGTGGACGGTGCAGCAGACATCGTTACCGAAAGACATTCCGGAGCGCGGTCGCGTTTATCGGCGCGCAAGCCGGCCGGGTCTTCGCCATTTTGCGTAAGGCAGTGCCACAGGAAGCGGCAGCGCTGCTGCAGGTTGTAGTTCCACTGCTGCAGCCATTCGGGAGTCATCCATTCCGGATGAATGTTCTGCCGATTAAGTGCCGCCATAAATTGCGCCGCCGCTATCGGATAGGCGTAGTTGTAACCATTATCGCGCTGATTGTCGGTTCCATCAGGAAAAGTCTGGGTGGTGATGTTGGTTTCCATTAAACGTCGGCCAAGGCGCAGACACAAATGGCTGACCTGAAACATGTCAAAGTAGCCAGCATCCTCCACAAACGGCGGGGCTGCCGCAAGATCCCAGTTCTGCGGGCAGGACCGAAAGTACACGACCGCGGGCGGCAGGTCGTTCCAGAATACCCGCATCACGACGCGGGCCAGCGTTGCCGCCGGCAGCGCTGCGGAACTGCCGGGGGTGGCGGCTATGTCATGGAGCGTCTGGGCCAGAGCCATCAAACTGTACGGCCCTCCGGTAAAAATATCGCCGACGAGTTCGGGCTTTAAAGCTGCCATGCCGGCCTTTTGGTTGAGGGTCCAGTCATCAACATAATCGCACCAGGTTCGGAGATATTTCGGGTTTCCGGTGAAGGTATAGGCCGAAACCAGCGGATCAAACGCCGCGACATGCCACGGAAAGACGTTGCCGTTAATCATGCCGCCCTTGCTGAATTTGAGCCAATTGACCGCGCCAGGCTCGCCGATGTCTACGGTTTTACCTTTGATGATCATCTGGCCGTGCAGCAAGGCATTGGCCCGGGCAAAGATAGCCGCGCGGCGGGCCGCGGATGCATTGGACGGCCCGGGCAGCCAGGCGGACAAAGACCATCCGGGTTTGAAATTGGCGTAGAGCATTTTTTTCATGAAAAATTGCTTAAACGCATGCAGCGCCGCAGCGTAGCGCTTGGCATGAATCGCCTGATTAAACGGCGCCATGCCGCGTACATTTGGGTTAAGCATGGCGGCAAGTTTCCGCGCCACGCGGGCGATGGCTTCAGGCGTGTTGCGCTGGCTGTAGGCCTGGCTGGGGGCGATTGCAGGATCGGCTATTGCGGGCCGCGATACCGCGACAAGCAGCAGCAAGGCGAACGCCGCTGTCAACGGCCGAAGGATTTTTGCACGATATGGGAAGTTATGGAGCAATGTTTTGTCGAAACTCATGTGGCTATGTCCTTGTAAAAGACGCGATAGTTATGGGTTAGAAAATGGCAGCCTGATACCGGAGGCGACCGACGGAAAACGAAGTTGGCTCCGAAATGGTAGCACTTTTGCCTTTCATGTTATACCTTAGCTCCAATTGCAATGCATGTCAAAACAACAATCAACATATTACTGGAATATAAAATAATAAAATTCCAATTTTTTAATGTCCACCATCTTTACCCAAGTGTGATTCTCGTTTGAGATGTTAAAATATCCAAGACATTTCGATACCAGCAGTGCGCGTAAAAGGTCGTAGATGGCGACTTTTAAGCACGATCATGGCATTGGATGCTAATTCTGTTTGTCATTTCGCAGGGTGGGCCAAGGATGGCTTTAAAAAGGTGTTGCTCAAACCTTGTTGCCACCTTTAAAATCGTGAACTATAAAGGCCATGCCACAACTTACAAATCAGTATTGGCGATATTTATTGAGAATATGTTCCGCGATTTATCGGAGCATATATTTGACATTTGAAGCATTGCGAGATACACTTCCAACATACCGGAATCGACAGATTAAATACTTAAAGAGAAATTATGGTGGCCGACATATGCGATTCATCAGGTAAACTCATTGAAGATGACACGCGGACTTCAATAGCAATGACGCAACAATTCCCGGGCGTTCTGGAGGGAGTTAAGAAGGCCAATAGCGGCAAAATTACCGTTACTTATTACCGTGTTTTTTAATTATAAATTGCCATTGTCAGCCGGCTGCTTGTTTAGCAAGTCGGTCATCCTCTAAGGAGCTTTCATATGAGATGGATGCAACTTCTCTCGAAAAAAAGTCGGTCGCTCGCGTAGCGGAAATTGCCGCTTGCGGCGTTTTCCTTGTGCTGTCGGCCAGCCTTGCCGGTTGTCAAAGTATGGCTTCATCGGGCTGGAAAAGCATTGTTAAAAGGGACCTGCCCCTGTATGGCGACCGCAACTGGATTGCCGTAGTGGATTCCGCCTACCCGGACCAGAGCAAGCCTGGCGTAACGACCGTTGTGACCAAAGGAAGCATGTTTCCCACGCTTAAGTTTGTGCTCAGCCAAATTGCCAAAGCGCCCAATGTGCGGGCGGTCGCCTATACCGATCGCGAACTCAACTATGTAACCAATGCCCAGACACCCGGTATTTCAGCCTATCGCCGACGGCTTTATGCCATGCTGGCGGCATCACACATTCCGCATACGCAGCGCATGCACATCAACAGCATTCATCGCCTCAACGCCGACGGCAAGCTGTTTAAGATTTTGATTATTAAAACCAACTTGACGATGCCGTACACTTCCGTCTTCATTCACCTCAAGTGCGGTTACTGGACAGACGCCGACGAAAAAGCACTGCGTGCCGCTATGAAACAAAAATAAGAAGGTTATATATTCGACGGTGCGTGCAGGGTTGCCCTGACAATCGGCGGTTAAACCGGCAGATTGTCTCTCATGGACAATTTATCATATAATTGAGAATTGCGACGTGCCTAACCGGTGACATTGGTGGGTGCCCCCAGATGGAAGACCTTGCGTGGTTAAGTCAGGGCCGGCTTGGAGCTTGACCGCTCGGTAGCGGATGCTCATATCCGATCCGGCAGGCAGCTTGTTCAGCGCCAGCACATACCAGTGGAGCGTCCGAAGCTGCATCGTGCCACTGGCTGCCGGGCTTATGTGGGCACTGGCAGCCGGTTTTGTGCCACCACCGTACGCACTGTCAGGGCGGTAATTGCCACC
Organism: Planctomycetota bacterium; assembly: GCA_021790385.1. Taxonomy (GTDB): domain Bacteria; phylum Planctomycetota; class Phycisphaerae; order WQYP01; family WQYP01; genus JABEVA01. The sequence goes on along the minus strand of JAJYDW010000058.1, from coordinate 11,728 downwards.
CGCATCATCCGTATCAGACGCTCCGACCACAATGCTTTGGCTAAAGCCATTGAACCATAGACTAAAATAAGCGAGCTCTGCCCTGAATCAACATCCTGCATGGCCATCAATTACTGACAATACGCCACCTATGGTAGAATGAAGAGGACGATGAATATACAGAGGACGAGTTAATATCGCTGAGAGGAGAAATATCGTTAAAGCTCTTTAAGCTTACATGGCCATCACAAAAAAGCCAGTTGTATTTGCTGTCATTATCGTGACAAGGATGGTTTCCGTGCCCAAGAAGGTCACCAGTTCCTCGCACTTGGGTAGAGTAAACAAAATAATACGGGCTATCCACCCAAGCCCCATCCACAACGAGCCATGTCTCGCCAGGATTTAAGACGCTGAAAGATCGAACCCAGACAGGTGGCGTTAAGGAAGAAAATCCGCCCGGCCCCCAATCTCCCTGCGGCAGCTTTTGAGGGCCAAGGTCGCTAAAGTCGTTAAAACAGTTCAGTTGGTAACCTGTTGGGAACCAGTGTCCCAACGTTGGCGACACAGAGACCTCGGCATTTCTGGCACGACCCGGGTCCGTAAAAATAGGTGTGTTCATTTCCGCGGGTGTGCCCCGGCTTTTGCCGTACATTTCAATGTACAATGCGTCTTCCCAAGTGAAAGAAATAGAGCCCGACGTAACCCAGTTGCCAAATCTTCCATCAGGGTTGTTGAAGGCCCACACCGGATATGCGCCCCAAGTGGTATTATACTCAGCAAATGCCAAACCCATCTGGCGTTCGTTGTTGGCGCAGACAACTGTGAGTGCGTTTTCCCTCGCAGCCGACAGTGCAGGCAGGAGTAATGCGATGAGCACTGCAACAATAAAAATCACCACCAGAAGTTCCACCAGGGTAAAACCGGTGCGTCCAAGCCGCCGGAAGCCCGCGGGCAGAAAGTTTATATTCTGACACTTCTGGTGTTTGGTGCTCTCGGCGACAAAGTACCACCTGATGTTGCGGGGAGTGGAAGTCTGGGGAGCAATGATGATCATGCCCTGCCTCCTTATTTTAGAGGGCGTGGCGAAATAATGACATCAACTATATCAATCGGACAATAACACTTCCTAAATACACATCACCCCGGTCAATTGGCTGCAAACGTCTACCACGCCCGCCGTCTGCGGCCGACCAGCAACAAGCCCGCACCCATGGCCGCCATCAGGCCCAGCGTTGCCGGCTCCGGAATGCTGCTGCCCTGCACCGTCAGCGTGCCGGTACCAGAGAAATAAGTGGAACCCAAATGGCCCACGCCGTAGACGCCCGCTCCCTGGCTTATGCCATTGAGGTACAGGGCTTTAACGATATCTGTAACGGTGCTGCTGTAATTTAAATCCATGATAGCACCACTGTTTATAGACACGGTACTGGTGGACGCCAGAAAATTGGAATTAATTTCCAGCGTACCGGCACTCACCGTGGTGTTGCCATTGTAAGTATTGCCGGTGCCGGTGAGGTTAAGGGTGCCGGCTCCGTCTTTAGTAAGTCCGCCATCAATTCCACCGGGGCTGGTTGGATCGCTAAGCAGGTTTTGGGAAACAGTGACGGTGTTACCGTTGGTATTAAACACAGCCCCGTTAGCCTGCACGTTTGCCGCAGTAAAATTTGATAGCAAAGAGGTTATATTTGCCGTCGCCTGCAGCGTGCCGCCATTGAAATTAATGTAGCTGCTGCCGGTTGAGGCAGAGCCCGTGATTGGCTGGGTGGTTTCAAACATGCCACCGTTAAGGTTGATGGTACCGGTACCAGTGCTGTGGGCAACCTGAAAACCTGCGGTGTTGTTGAAACTGCCCGAGTTTACGGTAAGGGTCCCATCGCCGCCCTCGGCAACATATGTGTAATGGCTCGAATTGACGGTGCCGCCTGTGACGTCCAATGTGAAGGTCGAGGTAGCTGCACCGGATCCACCAAAATAATAGCCTGGCAAATTCAGTGTGCCGCCACTGATGGTGTAAAAAGCCGATGTGGCCGCCGCACCCCCGCCGTAGAGAGCATAACCGCTTGCGACCGTTAGCGAACCTCCGGTTTGGTCAAAGGTCGAAGCACCGGCGATTTGTAAGTTGCCGATATCGTTGGGAACGGACCCGTTGAGGGTCACGGTCGCCCCATTTGTTATGTCAGCAGTATCATCTGCCTCGCTGTAGCCTGGGTAGGTTGTCCCACCGTTAGTACTCGTCCAAGTTGCGTTTGTCTGCCAGTCGCCGCCAGCGCTGACCGAGGTGTAGGTAATGGTTGCCGCCTGGGTCGCCGGTATCGCGGCCGCGGTCGCGAAAGCCGCAGCCGCAAGCGGAGCCACAACACAGCCGATCATCCGAATGGTGTAAGCTTTGCTGTACATTTTAGAACCTCCAATAAAAACCTTAAACTTGCCTGTTTACATTAACAGACTTCTAAGAAACTAAGATAACGCCATTGACGCATGAAGTCAAATAAAAAATCGAAAGATTTTTGGAACTTATATAATAAAATGTTCCATTCCATGGACAGACCTGCGGTGTGCCACTTACTTCAGCTCAATTCATTGAGATTCTGGCAACATGTTAATACCTTTCCCATCTCCCGTTGAAACCGGCATGTTCTCAGGCTCATACAGATGGCACGCGACGGTGCGGTTGTTGGAGAGGCGATGGACGACGGGACAGGTTTTTCGGCACACGTCCATACATTCGACACAGCGCGGATGAAAGCTGCAACCGGCAGGAAGGTTGCCTGGGTCGGCAACATCGCCCAGCAGGTTTATACGCATCGGCATGTCCGGGTCAGGATTCGGCACTGCGGAAAGCAAAGCGCGAGAATAGGGATGTTGGGGGGCTTCGAAAAACTGATCAACTTGTGCCAGCTCGACGATGCGGCCGGCATACATGACTGCAACACTGTCGCAAATGTGGCGCACAACGCTAAGGTCATGGGCGATAAACAGGTATGTCAGGCCGAACTCCTGCTGCAGGTCTGCAAGCAGGTTGATCACCTGTGCCTGTACGGACACATCGAGCGCCGAGACGGCTTCGTCCGCCACAACCAGCGCGGGCCTCATAATCAAGGCGCGGGCGATGCCGATGCGCTGGCGCTGGCCGCCGCTGAAGGCGTGCGGATAACGCGTGCGATGCTCGGGTTTGAGGCCAACTTTTCTAAGTATTTCCACCACACGGTCATCGAGTTCGCTGCCATGCGCCATTTTGTGGATGATCAGCGGTTCGGCGACGATGTTGCGCACGGTCATGCGCGGATTGAGGCTTGCAAATGGATCCTGAAAGATCATCTGCATCCTGGTGCGCAATGGCTTGAGCTGGGACGTGGATAGCCGGGCGATATCCACCAGACGTCCCTGGTCATTAAAAAGCACCTGACCGGAAGTGGGAGTAATGGCGCGTAAGATCGCCCGGCCGGTGGTGGTTTTGCCGCTGCCGCTTTCGCCTACCAGACCCAGTGTCTGGCCGGCCGGCAGATCGAAGTTGATCTGGTCACATGCCTTCACCACACGTATAAGGCGCCTCATGAAACCCTTGGAATAGATCGGATAATGCTTACACAGGTTGCGAACCTGCAGCAGCGGAGCATCGGGTATGGTAGTCATTGCGGAACCTTTCCTGGTTGAATTTCATTGGCCCGCAGACAGGCTACGTATTGGCCGGCGCTGAAGCTTTGCATGGCAGGCGGCGTACCGATGTCACAGCGTCCAGGCTGCGCATGCGGACATCGCGGATGAAACGGACAGCCGGGCAGCCGCTGGGAAAGGGAAGGCACCGCACCGGCGATGGCCGGCAACTTGGCTTTGCTCCTGGCCAGACCGGGCAATGACGCCAGCAGTCCCATGGTATAGGGATGGGCGGGATGTTTAAGCACCTGCCTGACTGGCCCACGCTCGACAATGCGGCCCAGGTACATCACCGCCACTTCATCGGCCATCTGCGCCACCACGCCCAGATTGTGGGTAATCAACAGTGTGGAGGTTCCCATCTCTCCCTGCAGCCGCTTGATTAATCCCATCACCTGGGCCTGAATGGTTACATCCAGTGCTGTGGTCGGTTCATCCGCGATGAGCAACTGCGGGTTACCGATCATGGCCATGGCAATGACGACGCGCTGACACATCCCGCCACTAAGCTCGAAGGGGTATTGACTCAGCCGTGCCGCAGGTCCGGGGATACCGACATGGCCGAGCATGGCGATGGCCCGCTGCCTGGCCTGGGACCGGGAAAGATGCTGATGCAGGCGGATGGCTTCACAGAGTTGATTGCCGATGGTATACACCGGACTTAGTGCCGCCATCGGCTCCTGAAAGATCATGCTGATGGCACCGCCGCGGATGCGATACAGGAGCGGATCCTTATCGCGTAAAGCAGCCAGGTCGATCGGGTGGCCATCCCTTGGGAAAAAACGCATTGACCCGCCGATGATATGTCCGGGTTTTTGAATCAGTCGCAGGATGGAATAGGCGGTGGTGGATTTGCCGCAGCCGCTTTCACCAACCAGTGCCAACATTTTACCGCGTGGCACCGAAAAACTCACACCATCCACCGCGTAGAGCTGGCCCTCTTCGGTATCGAAACGCACACGCAGGCCGTCGACGGTCAACACGGCGTCGGACGACGCCAATGTATCGGGCGGGCAGGCGGGCGTCATTGTGGTGGGCGTGGTGGTCATGATGGAAGCCTCTTAGCGTCAGAACTCATTATCGATACGGATCGGCGGCATCACGTAAACCGTCTCCGACAAAGTTGAAACTTAGCACCGTCAGCACGACGAAGACCGCGGGCATGATGATCCACGGATGCCGCGCCAGCGCACCGACATTCATACAGCTTTGCAGCAGGACACCCCAACTCACCAACGGCGGGCGCAGGCCGATTCCCAGAAAACTCAGCGCCGTTTCCCCAAGAATCATCGCCGGGATCGTCAGCGACAGCACCACGATGATATGACTGGTAAACCCCGGCACCAGGTGCTTGAAGATCACGCGGCGATGACTGGCACCCAGCAGACGGGCGGCCAGGGCGTAATCTTCATCCCGCATTGCCAATAACTTGCTGCGCACCGCCCGTGCCAGGCCGGTCCAGCCGATCAGGCTCAACACAATTGTAATACCGAAGTAGACCCAGAGCGGCGGCCAGGTGGCAGGCACGATAGCGCCCAGTGCGATCCACAAGGGCAAAGAGGGAATGGACTGGAAGACTTCAATGATGCGCTGAATGACAATATCCGCGATGCCGCCAAAATAGCCGGAAATTCCGCCGATCAGGATACCCAGCACGGATGATATCGCAATGGCAAACAAGCCGATGGACAGAGAAATGCGGGAACCGAAGATAATGCGGCTGAACAAATCCCGGCCATATCTGTCCGCCCCAAGCAGAAAAAATGTGGGCGTGATGGCACTGTGGGGATTCATGGCGCGATAAGCGGCATCGTTGACAGTAACGAGCTTGCGATTCAGCGGGATGAATCCCCAGAGGCGATAGGGTTTGCATCGGCCGAAAAGCGAAAGCGGCACGATGGCCTTGCGGTCCTGGTAATAATGCGTCGTGAGGTTAATCGGATTGCGCACCTCTTTCATGGCGTAAGTATATAAACCGTAGGTCCAGCTCAAATGGGGCAACTGCGGCGGACAGTAAATATGATTGATAATTTTGTGCTGCGGATTATAAGGCGACACGCAAGGGGCAAACAGCGCCATCAAATAGAGCAATGTGAGTACATACATGGATGCCACCGCCAGCTTGTGCCGGGCGAATCGCTGCCGGATCAACTGCCATTGCGACATCGATCCGACGTCGCGCTGCTTATCGGTGATAGCCCCGGCGGAGATAACAGTCATCAGCGTGTTCCTCCACTCAACCGGATGCGCGGATCCAGTGCCAGCAGCAGCAGATCGCTGACCAACATCCCAAAGACGCTTAGTGCACTTAGACAAAGCAGAAGCGAACTGGCCATGTAGGTATCCTCAAGCATGACGGCATTCAGCAGCAGCGGACCGATGGTGGGCAGGCTTAAAATGATGGAGACAATTGCAGTACCGGATATTAGTGCCGGAAACACCTGCCCGATACCTGCAATAAACGGATTGAGTGCCAGGCGTATTGGATATTTCAGCAGCAGGCGGATCGGCGGCACGCCCTTGGCGCGGGCCGTAACGACGTAAGGCTTACGAAGTTCATCCAGCAGGTTGGCCCGCATCACCCGGATCATACCCGCCGTGCTTCCCGCGCCCACCACGATAACGGGCACCCATAAGTGCGCCATCAGATCCTGCACCTTGGCGAGGTTCCAATAGCTTTGGGTGGCAAACTCGCTGGAAAACAATCCGTTGATCGTGGTATTGAACAGCGCGCGAGCCACCAGCATCAGAATCAGCGCCAGCAGAAAATCCGGCACACACATGCCCACAAAGCCCAGCACCGTCAATACATAGTCGGCGGCCGAGTATTGCCGCACCGCGGAATAAATGCCGATCGGCAGCGCAATGAGCCAGGTAAATAAAATGGCACCAGCGGAAATTATTATCGTCAGCAGCAGGCGATCGCCAATGAGGGTATTGACGAACGCTCCGTGGTTGGCCATGGAACGACCGAGATTTCCTTCCAGCAACCCCTCATCTGAAGCTTTGTGTGTCCAGAACCACAGTACACCGGTCCAGCGCAGGTAGTTGGTTACCGGTCCATCTTTAAGATGATACATTTTATCCAGCCTCTGGACTTGCTGGCGTATCTGGCTTTCCTGGCCGGTGCGCTGCATCTGCAGGATCATTGAATCGAGGTAGTTGCCCGGCGGCAGTTGCACGGCAACAAACACGATAATCGAAATCAATGTTAACGTCGGCACCATGATCAGCATCCGCTGCAACACGAATGGATGCCGAAGAATCAGCAGCACCAGCAGCAGTATGACGATGGCAATGATGACATATTGGATCAGGTGGCCGGCGTTTAAAAAACCGGATCGAGCCGAGGCTGATTCCAAGCCGGACTGGGACGCGGCGGTGGAGTGAAGGATCTCATGGATGATGCTGGCTCGCCGCTGCGTGAGGTACGCCGCCGAAGCCGGATCGACCCCATTGATGGTTCTGGGATTCTTCCAGTACCAGGTTTCCGGGATTCCGTTGCCTGGTGTGTCGAGGGAAAATCCGGCCTTGAGCATCGTTGGTACGCCCAGCAGATTATCCTTAACCATGGCCAGCTTCGGCCCGGCCGTGGCCAGAGAAATTGTCCAGACCTGCTGTGCGGCGATCTTCATCACCTGGTGTGCCAGGTTGATTTTACTGGCCATGTCCGCGGTATTGGCTGCTTCCTGACCGAGGCGCATGGCCTTAATTTCAATGCCGTGCGGTTTAAGCAGGTTCGAAGCCTGCGATGCTTTGCTGTGATACATGCCGCCGGCGTAGTACCATTGCCAGTATGGTGCGCCGGCACCCAGTGCTTCCCAACTATCGGCTGATCCGCCGGTGCCCACCGTCAGCGACACCAGCCCGCTCATGGACATGTACAGTCGGTGGGGCTTTTCTTCCAGAATCACGTGCAGCCCCACCGCACGCCAGTCATCGATCACAAACTGCAGTGGCCCAACCGACCCCGCGCCGCAAATCAGCACCATGATCAGACGATGGCCGTCGGGCAGCATGCGATAACCGGCCGAGTTGCGTTTCGTCAAGCCCAGGGAATCAAGAATATGATTCGCCTCGGCCGGATCGTATTGAGCGTTGATTTTGCCGTAGCCTTTTTCATACCATGGCGAGGCCGGACCTGGCCCCAGTTCCCGCGGCTTGCCGATGCCTTTGAACGCAGCCTCGATGATCCGCCTGCGATTGATCGCAATCGAAAGTGCCCGGCGAAATACCGGGTTCTGTAGAAGTCGGGCTTTTTCCAGCGACGATGGATCATGAGCATGGACTGGCAGATGGCGGTTGGGAATAATCGTCAACTGGCTGCGATTCACCGCATACCATTGCCGCACGTAGTACTGCCCGTTGCGGCGATTATCCATCAGGCTTGTATAGTGTTGATCACTGTTGAGCGCCGCATACGACGGCACGCCGTTGATCACTGCCTTGAGTTGCAGTTGTGGGCTGATCTGGCGAAAGACAATCCGGTCAATGTACGGTAATTGATTGCCGCGGGTATCGACTGCAAAGTAGTAAGGATTGCGTACCGCCGTCCACATGCCGTTGCTTTGAGAGTTTGTCAATATCCACGGCGAGAGCCGGGGACATTGAGGGTTCATAATGCTTTCTTTTTGCCAGAACAACTCCGCCGGACTGATCATCAGTTTCGCGCAAAGGCGGTGAATCAGCTTCTGATTCCCAAGCGTGGGATGAAATTGTTCCAGGTAGTGTTTGGGACCGGGCATGTACAACTCGCCCGACGGCCCCGCCATCATCTGTGGCCAGTTGGGATTGGGTGCGGGGAAAATGAACTTGAGCTTGTACCGATTGACCTCCACAATGGTGCCGGGCTTGCCGTTGACACGCATGGTCTCGGGGATCGATCCAATCTGTGGATCGTTGGCCACGTGCTTCCACCAGAACATCACATCGGCAGCGGTAAACGGTTTTCCATCCGACCACTTGACCCCTTTGCGAAGAGTGACCGTCCACACCCTGTAGTCATCCGACGGCACAACCTTTCTGGCCAGGTTCGGCCGAATGGGTCGTCCATAGGAGGAAAAGCGTGTGAAAGTGTTGGCGTCTAACTCATACTGCAGAAATAGCCTCACGTCGTCGGCGTTTTTAACGATCAGATAAAGGTCTCCGCCATAATGCCCGATTCCCCCTGCTCCACGATAAACCGCCGGCTCTGGTCCCACTCGGCTGGCCACCGGCGGCAGCTTGCCCTGCTCGACGAGCTGGTGCAGGATCGGACTCTCACCCCTGGGATACCACGGTGCGGATTTGCCTTGGGCGTAGTTGACGTTGACCTGCTCCACCGGCGGGTTTTGCATATCCAGCGAGGGGGACCGCAGTTGCGCATACCTGGCGGCCGTTGCCGGATCGACGGCCCCAACGTTGGGATTGGTACTAACCCCTGTGCGCAAGACCCAGCCTGCGGCGCAAACAAATATAGCAAACACTGCAAACGTCAGTAGAAGTTTGCCCGGCCGCTGCAGATACTTCCCAAATTGCATCATCTTAAGCCAAGGCATAGGCATTACCCGTGTTAAGAAATTTCTCTCAGCTAAATTTTCACCGCGTGCAGAGCACTGAGATACTTTCGCCACGCCCCGCGCCGATCCATCGAAAACTGCTGGCCCTCGGAAGCAAACTCCACCAGCGCACGGACACTTAACAACTGTGCCGCTACGCGCTGTCTTACACTTTCGGAGGAAAGCCGGCCTGGTGGCGGTATTCGGTGCAGCCTGGAATTACCAACGCGCCGCCTGGCAAGGTTACCACAGACGGTGCAAGCGGCCATTGATTGCTGGAAACAGGAAGATTTGTAAAAGCTGGCAACGGCAATGCTATTTCCTGTGTATCTCGGGGTTAATCATTCCGGACTAAATTGTATCTGTGGATGGTACCGGATGCGACCATTCGACGGCGAGTATATCCACGCTGCTGGTTCGCAAGGCTGGCGGCGTGTTGATGGTCAGTGTACCACCTTGCCAATGAAATGTGGAGGGTGCCAGCAGTTCAGCGGACCCCAGCAAGGAGATCGTTTTCGGCTGCGGCACTTCCTGTAAAGTTGCGGTTTGTCCTTCGCCGGGCAGCAGATGCACGTACCAAGTATGGCCTTGGATCGTTACAGGAACGCTGGCCCGTTCCGGATACGGCCCCGGCCGACAACCAATGACCGCAGGCCGATGCCGCTGCATCCAGGCCGCAGTTTCCTGGAATCTCTCGTAAACCACAGGGGGCAACTCGCCATCGGGTCTGGGACCGACATTGACCAGCAGATTGCCGCCCCAGGCCCGCAGGCGTGAGAGGAGAGTGAGCATCCAAACGGTGGACTTGTATTGTTCACTTTTTAAGTATCCCCAGAAATCAACGCTCTTTCCGGTTGTTCCTGGCAGGTTTGACTCTTGCCAGCAGTGGCATGTTTCAAACCAACCGCTGAATTTTTCCGTGGGCGTTTGACATTCCGTGTCCGCATAATCGCCGTCGCAGCTTCGGCTGTTGACCACAATATGCGGTTGCAGCCGTCGCACCAATTCGCCCAGCGCCGGGTCTTGGGGGCCACCGTCAAACCAGATCAGATCAATACGGCCATAATTCGTGAGCAGTTCACCGACGCGCTGGTGGCATAATTGTCGTCGCTGCGCGTCATGTTCAGGCGGTTTAGGCGGCAAGCTGCACGGGTGGTGGCGCGTGTCAAAGTGCCGCCGACCTGGAAAGCGATTCTGATCGTCGCTGCGATAGTGAAAGCTCATATAGCGGCGATCGATATACCAGTCCGGTGGAGAGTAATACAATCCCACCTTGAGACCGTGGCGGCGGCACGCTTCCACAAAGGAGCGGACCAGATCGCGTCCTTCCAGTGATACGTGAACGCCAAGGTCGCTATAACGGCTGGGCCACAGCGTGTAGCCATCGTGATGCATGGTGGTCAGAACCGCATATTGAAACCCCGCAGCGGCAGCGGCGGCGAGCCATCGATCCGGATCATAGCGATGCGGCCGGAAACGATTAGCCAGTTGCCAATATTCCTCCGGGCAGAGCTTGTTGCGACCTTGGGCGGCCGCGTCATACGGAGTGTCCGCCATCATGCCCCACGATAAGTCGAGGTCTCCGTGAACGCTGGCGATACCCCAATGGATAAATAGACCAAGGCCCGCCAGAGGAAACCATTGCGCTTCCGGATGCGTGGTATGGCGACAGGGCAGACGCTGGCTTTGAATGCCAAGGACTGCGTGTTGTTGGACGGCAGTATTTGTTGCGGTTGTCTGAGACATTAAAGTAATGACCCTCATCATGAGACACGCGACGATACGGGGCTAATTGTACTGTGATTGACTCAATAATAGCAAATTAAACGTCCATAAAAAAAGGGAACTATTTTTGCCATATTGTTCTATTTGGCAGGGTTAAAACCTTTTTCGCGGATGCTGACCTGACATAGATTCAAATTGGGACGATACTTGCGTCTCTCGGATAGATCAGATCAATGGTGAATCCCGCAGAATCACCAAGTCCTTGATCGCTACGAAGCAAAGGAAGTTTTTCCAGTACTGTGTTGTCATAGCCATCTCAAACACTCATCGTTGCGGACATACTGAGTTGGTTTGATGCCACCAGATGCCCCACCGGGTATGAAGATCCGGTAGATATTTATTCCTGCGTTGTTCCCGAAATCACAGGTAAATTGGCGGGAATCACCAAACGGGGGCTGATCATTAGCGTGACGACTGGAGCTTCGGGATGACTGATGCGACACAAAAGTCGTTCCACTGCCAGACGGCCGAGTTCCACCGCCCGTACATCAGCGGTTACCGGCGGTGGCGGCAGCCCAACCAGATAAATCTGATCGTTATTGCATCTGACGCTTTTCACATCGCGACCTGGTACGATTCCTCGCTGCTGCAACCCTCTATAAATTGCCGGAACGAACATGTCGGCATCACAGAACACAGCCGTGGGACGCAATGGTGTCCGGCAATTTCGCGCCAACGAAGCGTCAATGGGTGTGATTTTCAGGCCGTGCAGCGTTGTGGCGGGGGGCGGCTCGGCGTCGGAATAATAGTTGGGAAGCCGAACTTCCGGTTCA
>JAJYDW010000057.1 GCA_021790385.1 Planctomycetota bacterium | reverse complement strand
TCAATTTATCGCCTGCGATCAAATCGAGTTCTCCGACACGCCGCGGAATCTGGTGGAATTTTCGCAGCGGGCGGATTACGGCACGATTGGCATCGGGTTGTTGCAGTCCAGACCGGGGGATTTTGCCGCATGCCGAAATTTTGGTCCATTGTATGGAAGATATTGATTGGCGTATGGATCGCCACAAATCCGATATTTTTATAAGGGGTAAATATGCGATTTAACAAGCTTTCCGTAGGTTTAATTCTCGTGGCCGCTGCAGTTTGGGGGCCAGTTATCCAGAACCGGGCGATAGCCGCTGAACCGGTCGGCAAAATGCATACTGCGAATATGCGGTGGTGGAAGAAGGATCGTTTCGGCATGTTCATCCACTGGGGTATTTACAGCCAGGCAGCGGGCTATTGGCATGGCAAATCCATACCAGGAGGTGGCGAGTGGATCATGGATGAGGCTCATCTGACACGGAAAGCCTACAGTACGCTGCATGCGAAGTTTGATCCGATTGATTTCAACGCGAACCGGTGGGTCCGCATAGCCAGGCGGGCGGGGGTCAAATACATCGTGATCACCGCAAAACATCACGACGGTTTTTGCATGTTCCGTACCAGGGCCACGCATTTTAACGTAGTCGATGACACACCCTGGCACAAGGATCCGCTGGCCATGCTGGCGAAAGCCTGCAAAAAATACGGCATCCGCTTTTGCACCTATTATTCGATTCAGGACTGGCATAGCCGCTACACGCTGCCGGCTATCGGCAATCCGAATCAGGGGCATCCAACGTGGCAGCCCATGCGGTTTACCGCCAATGGCGGCGGTGAAAAGTACGTGCATTATGTGCAGCGGCAGGTGGGAGAATTGATCCGCCAATACCATCCAGGCATCATCTGGTTTGATAATTCCGCAGTGAAACCGTGGGTAACACGGCACGGCCGGCATATTGCCGGCTGGACCTATTCCTATGCCAAGCAGGTGTTTGATGATGTGCGCAAGCTGGATCCAACGGTGATCATTAACAATCGGCTGGGTTATGGCTTGGGAGATTACAAAACACCGGAACAGCACATTCCGCCACGGGGCTTGCCGGGCGCGTGGGAAACCTGCATGACCATCAACGGGACCTGGGGTTATAAACGCGACGATCATCACTGGAAAACGCCGGCAATTCTAATTACCAACCTGATTAAATGCGCCAGTGGAGGCGGAAATTTTCTACTGAATGTAGGCCCCACAGACAAAGGCATCATCCCGCAACCGGAAGTTCAACGTATGCTGGCGATAGGTAAGTGGCTTAAAGTAAACGGCCAGGCCATTTATGGTTCGCATCGCACGCCATTTGCCCAAGCGCTGCCGTATGGCTATGCCACCCAAAAACCGGGCAAATTATTTCTGGAGGTGATCAAATGGCCAAAGAATCGGACTTTGGTGGTGCCCATGCGCAACGCGATCATCAAAGCCCATCTGCTGGCCAATCCATACCTTAAACTGCAAACGGCATCCGGGACTGTCGGTCAGTTGGTATATCTTCCGGCAGCCGCACCGGACCCGGTGGCCAGCGTGGTCGTGCTGGATATTCGTGGTATGGTGAAGCCAAGCACATTTCAGGGCAACTAACTCGCTGCTTGGCAGTGGATGGCGCAAAAAGGATTTGCAATGAAAAAATCAACCAACATGTTCCGCACGGCGGATGGGACTAACTACGGGATGACGTATACGCTGGTAACCAGCCTTTTTCTCCTGTGGGGGCTGTTCAGCGGAATGATTGATGTGCTCAACAAGCACTTTCAGGATTCCTTGCACGTGACCAAAGCCCAATCCGCGTTGGTGCAGGGATCCTGGTATGGAGCCTATTTTCTTGTAGCGCTGCCGGGCGGCTGGGTGGCACGAAAACTCGGATATCGCGGCGGCATTCTCGCCGGCTTGATTCTGGCACTGGTGGGGTCCCTTTTGTTTATTCCGGCCGTTCGGATTCATGCGTCGGAAGAGATCATGTTTGCCGCATTTTTATGTGCTTTGTTTGTGGTGGGTGCCGGGATGACTTTTCTGGAAACCGTGGCTAATCCATATACCACTGTACTGGGACCAGTGGAATCGGCGGTTTCGAGAATCAATCTGGCCCAAAGCTGCAACGCAATCGGCTGGATGCTTGGCCCAATCGTCATCAGTTACTTTATTATGTCCAAAACCGCGGTTGCCGATACCAGTAACAGTGCCATCTATTTGCCATATCTGATCCTGGCCGGTTTGGTGGCTATCTTGATTGCGGCATTTCTTATGATACCGGTTCCCGACATTCATGCGCCCTCGGAAGAGCACTTGCTAACACAGAAAACACAGCACGCCCGGTCACTGAGGATGGAAAAACATTTTGTATTGGCTGTGGCAGCGCAATTCTTTTATGTGGCCGGGCAAACGGGGATATTCAGCTTCTTCATCAATTATGTCAAAGATGACCGATACTCGCCCGCGTTGCCGCTCTGGCTGGCATCGCGACTGCCGGCAACGATGAAGTTTTCCCACGCTAATCAATGGCACATTACCGAGTATGGAGCTGGAATTATGTTATCCGTGGCTTTTGGCTGTTTTTTGGTGGGACGGATTTCCGGCAGCGCTATTCTGCGGTTTTCCAAAGCACACCTTACCCTCGCCCTTTATGCGTTGATTAACGTGGTCATGATGTTGCTGGTGTATCTGAATCTGGGCTGGACGTCCATTATCGCTTTAATGCTCAGTTATTTTTTTATGTCCATTATGTACCCGACGATTTTCGCACTTGGTATTCGCGGTTTAGGTGAAAAGACTAAGCTTGCCGCCTCATGGATTGTCATGTCCATAGTCGGCGGTGCCATTATGCCGATGTTGATGGGCTGGTTGGCAGATCGATATTCTATGCGGGTCGGATTTTTGATGCCTCTGGGATGTTTTATATTTATCATGTTCTACGGATTCTTCTGGCAGCGGCTGTTCCGCCAGGACATGGAACCGGAGGAAAACGCGGTCAATGCAGTTGCCAAAAGTTAGCCGCACTATGTATGACACGCTGTTATGGAGGTGGTGTTCAATTACGTTAGAATTTTATACTCCACCCGGTTATTACCACGAATGTTCGTAACCGTTTACAAAAGAGGCGACCGGGCAGGCTGGAAGCCTATATCATGAGGGCAAGCTGGAGGGTACGGTCTATGGCGATTTGGTTGATCGCCGGTTAGGTCCATGATCGAGTGCATCGTAAATATTCGCCGCGGCTGGAGGGACCCAGCCGGCTACGACGATTGTCCGCGGCGACACAGCGCATCCTCCCCCCACTCATTGCCGCGGCCATTTCTTTGGCTTACACTCGCCACTGCCTTTGCAAGGAGCCTCGCCCATGAAATCCACCGTGGAAGAAATCAGAAAACGCTTTGATAACGACGTAGAGCGTTTCAGCAACCTGGAAACCGGCCAATCCGCCACCATGGATGCACCGCTGTGCATGAACCTGGTAACCTCCTCCGCCGCAGCGATAACACCGCAGGCCCGGAATCTGCTGGACATAGGCTGCGGGGCCGGCAATTACACTCTGAAAATGCTTGGGCACATTCCCAACTTAAACTGCACACTTCTGGATTTAAGCCAGCCCATGCTGGACAAAGCCCGCCAGCGCGTGGCCGCCGTCACCAGCGGCCGCATTGAAACCATTCAAGCCGATGTCCGCGATGCTGACTTTGCGTCGGGGAGTTTTGATATCGTGCTGGCGGCCGCGGTGCTGCATCATCTGCGCACGGATACGCAGTGGCAGCAGGTATTTTCATCAGTATTCACGTGGCTGCGGCCCGGCGGATCGTTTTGGATATTTGATTACATTCAGCAATCCAGCCCGGTTATTGAAAACCTTATGCAGCAGCGATTCGGAGAATATCTGGCAGAGCTTAAGGGCGGCGGCGAAACTGGACAGAAATACCGCGATTCGGTTTTTGCGTACGTGGCCGCAGAAGACAGCCCCAAACCCCTGCTCTGGCAGATCAAGCTTTTGTCCGAGGTGGGCTTTGTAAATGCCGACATTCTCCACAAAAACGGCCCGTTTGCCGCCTTTGGAGCCAGTCGGCCTTGATCCCAACCATGAACATGAGCAGCGGCCCCTTACCCAATTTTATCCGGGCGGATAATATAGTGCGCCGCCGGCTTAAAAATCGCCGCTGCGTTTTACAGAGAAAGTGAAGGTTGTATGCCGCTGAATCTGCCGCCAAGTTTCAAATGTCAGCCGGGACCGGTGCTGGTTACTGGAGCCGCCGGATTCTTGGGGTCCCATCTTACCGATGCCTTGCTGGAACTCGGCTACGATGTTACCGGGGTGGATTCTTTTATTACCGGCTCGCGCGACAACATCGCCCATTTGCACGATCACCCGCGATTCCGGATGATCCAGCATGATTTGACCCTGGGCCTGCCGGCGGCGATTGTGGGTAAATCCTTCACCCGCATTTATCATCTGGCCAGCCCGGCCAGCCCCGTCGGGTACGTGCAACACCAGGTGACCACCCTGAAAATAAATTCTCTGGCCACCCTTGATCTTCTGGAACTGGCCGAAAAAACCGGGGCCAGAATTTTTATGGCCTCCACCAGCGAATGTTACGGCGATCCGCTGGAACACCCGCAACGGGAAAGCTACTGGGGGCATGTAAACCCCGTGGGCATGCGCAGCATGTATGATGAAAGCAAAAGATTCATGGAAGCCGCTGCCATGGCCTATCACCGCGAGCGCAGGGTAGATACCCGACTGGTGCGCATTTTCAACACGTATGGTCCACGCCTGGCTCTGGATGACGGGCGGGTGGTGGTGGCGTTTATCAAGGAAAGCCTGACGAATCAACCGCTGACGGTGCAGGGCGACGGCCGGCAGACGCGATCGCTGTGCTATGTGGAAGATGAAATCCGCGGGTTTCTGCTGCTGATGGAAAGCCAGGGGTATCATTTGCCGGTCAACATCGGCAATCCGGAAGAAACCACCATGCTGGAGCTGGCCCAGGAAATCCGCGAATTATGCGGGTCCAAAAGCCCCATCATCCACACCCCCCTGCCGCCGGACGACCCGCGGCAGCGCTGCCCGGACATCACGCTGGCGAAAGAAAAGCTGCATTGGATCCCCACTATTCCCCGCCGCGAAGGCCTGCGACGGACCATTGAATTTTATCGCCGCAAGCTCAGGTTATAGCCGCGGTGGTAGCGACAATTGGATATCAATCAGATTCGGACGCTCGCCCCCATGGAAAATTGAGATTTCTTTACCAAAGGAAAAATCATGGCAAGCGGAAGCAACCAAAGAGTTTGTGAAATTTGCGGGGCACCAATTCACGTGCAGTCCGACCTGGCCGCGGCGGATGGTGGCCAAATTTGCGCCGCCTGTCAAAAGGCGATAGAGGGCCAAGAGGATGGCCCGCCGACATCCAACGAAGGGGTGGCTGCCGGGGCCGATGGGCCGCAAGCAGATGTTCCCGGCCCCGCCCAGCGCGCGCCATCGGCGAGCTGCCGCTGCGGAGAGCCAATGCAGATGACGCTGCGACCGCGCCACGGGGCAGGCGTGCGGATGTTCTGCGCGGTGCTTGGGGTGAGTTTTCTGTTGGCGGCGATATTCATCTGTTTGGGGGGATGGGCCGGGCCGCAGGTACCTCCAACTGTGGCTTTCGGCGTGGCTGTCAGCGGGGTTGGGTCGGCGCTGCTGGGAATGGCACTGCTGGCGATTGTGGGCGAAAAGCAACCGTGGCTGGAATGTGCGGCTTGTGGGCGGGCGGAATTGGCGGCCGCGTGGGTTTACCAGCGGGTGCAGGAGTCCCAGCCCATCAAATTGCCCCTTCAACTTAGCCCGTAGCGGGCCATTTTGCGGTACAGCGTGCGTGTACTGATGCGCAGTGCCGTAGCCACCTGCCTGCGATCACCCTGATATTGCCGCAGATATTGCTCGATTGCCTGGCGCTCGGCGAGGTCCAAAGCCAGACCCGCCGGCGGCAATTCGGTGTCAGTGGCAGCGCGGATGTTTTTAGGCAGGTCCGCGGCGTTGAGCACGTCGCGTGTTTTGATGATGAGTAAATTCTCCAGCACGTTGCGCAGTTCACGCACATTGCCGGGCCAGGAATAGCTTTGCAGGGCGCTGATTAAATCAGGCTCTATCCGCGGCATCGGCAGACCATTTTCCCCGCACAAGCGCTGCAGCAAAATGCCCACCAGCAGGGGAATATCCTCGCGACGCTGGCACAGCGGCGGCAGATGAATGCGCACCACGTTAAGCCGGTAAAATAAATCCGCCCGAAATCGTTTGCTTTCCACCGCCGCCTCCAGATCGGAATTGGTGGCGGCCAGCACCCGTACATCCACGGCCTTTTCGCGGGTGGACCCCACCGGCGTTACCAGGCCGGTTTCCAGTACGCGCAGCAATTTGGCCTGCACGGACGGCTCCATTTCCGCCACTTCGTCGATAAACAGCGTTCCGCCGGCGGCCGCCTCAAAATATCCGGCGGTGCGGAAATCGGCCCCGGTAAACGCTCCGCGTTCATGGCCAAAAAGTTCGCTTTCCATCAGTGTCCCCGGCACCGCGGCGCAGTTGATGGCCACAAACGGTTTGTCCCGGCGCGGCGAAAGCTGGTGAATCGCCCGCACCACCATTTCCTTGCCCGTACCGCTCTGGCCATCCACCAGCACCGTGCTTTTGAACGGGGCCACGCGGCGAATAGTACGGGATATTTCCTGCATAGCGGCGGACTTGCCGATGAGATTTTCAATTTTGCCTGCGGCATCTTCTTCACCGCTCCACTGGCTGATATCGCGGTACAGCCGGCTGTGCTCGATGGCCCGCTCGGCCACGTCCAGCAGATCCGGCGGGGTAAACGGCTTGGTGAGATAATCAAACGCCCCGGCCTTCATCGCCTGCACGGCCGAGGCCACGGTGGCATTGCCGGTAATCATTACGACTTCCAACTGCGGAAAGCTCCGGCGGGCCTCTTCCAGCAGGGCCAGGCCATCCATGTTGGGCATCCATAAATCCGTTATCAGCAGTTGCACCAGCTCGGAAAGCATCAGCAATGCATCGCGGCCGGACGCCGCCTTGAGCACCCGATAGCCCGCCTCTTCCAGCACCAGGGCCAGGGCTGAAAGCACACTCACGTCATCTTCCGCCAGTACAATTGTTCCGCGATGCGGTTTCATTTTCAGTTTCTCCTGGCCGTTCCGACGGCCCATTGACTACTTCACCGGCCCCGGTTCCGGGGTGGGGGCGGTTCCAGCGGTTGATCTTGAGCCTCCTCCCCGGCCTCCATGGCCATTGTAGCCTGTTCCAGGGCAACTGTGGCCGCGCCGCCGGTGCTGGCCGGACCGCTCCCGCCGCCCACACGCGGCAGCACAATACGAAACGTGGTTCCTTTGCCCGGCTCGCTCTGGCAGAATATTTTTCCGCCCGCCCCGCTGATGACGCGCCGCACCAGGGCCAAACCCAACCCGCTGCCGCGGGGCTTGGTGCTGAAGAACGGTTCAAACAGCCGAGCCTGCACTTCCGGCGGAATTCCAACGCCGCTGTCACGTACCAGCAACACCGCTGAATCCGCCTCGTTCACGATCGAAACCACCAGCGTACCGCCATGGGGCATGGCATCCTGGGCATTGGCGCAAAGGTTCAGCAACACCTGGCGTAGTTCGTCGGCGTTGATGTACACCCGGGGATTCGCCGGGCTTAAGTAGCGAATGGTCCGAATCGACTGCTTTTCCAGAGCCGAGGCCAGAAAATCCAGGGCCTCGTTCACCAGGTTATTCAGCGGCGTTTCCTGGGGCGGGCCGATGACCTGTGTGCGCGTGAGAAAATCATCGAGCATCAGATCCAGCCGGCGGATTTCGCTCTCGCACACCCGGATCAACTCCAGTTGTCGGTCCGGATCGGCCCGCTCCGCCGTCACCAGGCTGCGCAAAAAATGCAGGTTGAATCCCAAGGCCGTAAGCGGAGATCGCACTTCGTGGGCGAGGACTGAGGCCAACATACCGCGTTCGCTTAGCAGGCTGGTACGGGCACGCAGGGTTTGGGCATAGCGTCGATTTTCGTGTTCGAGCCGGTAGAGCACCCACCAGCTTAGCAATACAATCAGAATGCTGCCCAGCAGGGTAGCGCCGGTGGCTTCCAGCAAGGCCGGCCGCTGGGCATTCCAAAAAGCCGCCCAAGGATTATAATCCCGAAAGCCAAAACTCAAATAACCCGAACTGGCGGCATTCCAGGCCAGGGAAACCGTTACATTGGTCCAGCGGTGGTGGCGGGACGCCCAAGGCAATGTACGTACATGGCGGATATGGACCAATTCCGGAGTAGAGGGCGATGGCCAAACCGCGGGGTCCAGGGAACGATCTATCATCTGTGTGTCCAAGATCATCGGCTGCCCCGGTTTGGCCCGGGCCAGCAGTACCACTTCGCCGCTGGTATTCCAGACCAGCAGGTAGGCCAGATGGCTGAAATCACGCTGCTGGCGGGCTACCAGCGGCATCATGGACTGGGCCCAGGTCAGATAGCTTTGGAAAATATCGCGATACGGCGGCGGCCACGAAAGCACATCGCCGCGCAGATCCCGTCCGACCAGTTTCAGCCGGCTGATTTGATCCCGTTCATAGACACTGTGGATAATGCCCCAGGATACGCTCAGCGAACCAAAAATCCAGACCAGCAGGATCAATCCAATCCAGCGGCGGGTGCGGGAGAGCGGTTTTTCATTCTCAGCCATGCCATAAGGATAAACGATACCGAGCCAAGACAACATCCTACACCGGGCCGGAGCCGCTCGGAGCCGCTTACGGTCGGGCTGTCTTTTTTTCGGTTCCACCCGCGGTTATAATCAGGCCATGTTGGATGTTCCCCTGCCCATTCATGGACGTGGTGCCGCCGCCAACCCCGCCAATCGCTTCGAGAAGGCTCACTACCAGTTTGACCCGGACGCAGATGAGCCGTTCTCACCGGCCCCGCAGACTAAAATTATCCCGGATGCCAGCAGATCCATCCTTTCTGAAAATGACAGCCCGGATATCGGCTTTCGGCTGAGCTTAAACCCGTACCGCGGCTGTGAACACGGCTGCATTTACTGCTATGCCCGGCCCACCCATGAAACACTGGGATATTCAGCGGGACTGGATTTTGAAAGTGTTATTCTGGCCAAATATGGGGCGGCGGAATTGCTGCAGCAGGAATTGCTGCATAAAAGCTGGGTACCGGAATTAATTTCCATGGCCAGTGTTACTGATTGTTACCAGCCCGTAGAGCGGACCTTGCGCATTACCCGCGGATGCCTGGAAGTGCTGGCGGAATTCCGGAACCCGGTTTCCATCATCACCAAAAATCATCTGGTTACCCGCGATATTGATTTGCTGGTGGAATTGGCGCGTTTTCAGGCGGTGATGGTTTTCATTTCCGTTACCACCCTGCAGCCTGATCTTACCGCCATCATGGAACCGCGCACCAGTTCGCCGCAGCGCCGGCTGGCGGCGATACGGGCCTTGCGCAGCGCCGGCGTACCGGTCGGAGTGCTGGTAGCGCCGGTGATTCCGGGCTTGACCGATGAACATATGCCGGCCATTCTGAAAGCCGCCGCCGAAGCCGGAGCCACCTTTGCCGGCTATACGCCCGTACGGCTGCCGTATGCGGTAAAAGATTTATTTCAAACTTGGCTGCACACGCACATGCCGTCGCGGGCTGATAAGATATTAAACCGCATCCGGGCGATGCGCGGGGGAAAACTCAATGATTCCAATTTTGCCACGCGGATGCGCGGCGAGGGGATTTTTGCCGAGCAGCTTGAAAAACTTTTTGAGCTTTGTGCCCGCCGTGCGGGCTTACATACGCATGCCCCGGCGATATCCACAGCGGCCTTTCGCCGGCCTGGGGCGCAGCAGTTGAGTTTGTTTGGGTAGTCTGCCGTGCAGCGGTGATGGTATTGCGTCCGGCCAATCCCGATGAACCGTTCCTGTGGTTGAAGCCTGTCCTTTGCCACATCAAGATTTCGGCATCCGTGGCTCACACTACCGTATTCACCGCAGAGAATCAGAGGTGGCGGGGAAAGAAAGCGGTCCGCAATGAGCAATCAGCGGTCAGCGATCACTCAACGGCGGTTAAATCCATGGCCATGCTGGGACGATGGCAATGTGGCGGACGTTCACCACCAGGCCACGGATGGATCGATCAGCGTGCCCCAGGCTAGAATTCCACCGGCCATGGAATGGACCATCTCAAAGCCGTTTTCTCGCAGCAATTCCGTAGCCCGCAGCGAGCGCACCCCGCTGCGGCAATACACCACCACCCGCTTGCGCCGCCAGTGGAGCAATTCCTCCAAACGCTGGGCCAGGTTATCCAGCGGAATAAGCATGGCACCGTCAATTTTGCCCAGTTCCCATTCCACCTCATGACGCACATCCAACAGCAGCAGCGGCTGGGCGGATTGGCGCAACTGATGCACCTGATGCGGCAAAAGTTCCCATTCCGGATCCGCTTTTAAGACCTTTTTCTCCTTTCGCGGGGCGGTCATAGGCATAAATTTAATCCTTGATAAAAACCTCATCCCTTATTCTTCTCAAAAACTATAACCCCCGGACCGACATTATGAAAATATATGATTGTTATATACGCGATAACTAAATTTTATATTTTACCCAAGCCGAACCAGGCCGCCGGAAGCTTGCCTTACCACAGGCCGCGGTGGGCGCAAGCCCCGCGATAGGGTATTCTCCATGGTGATGAGCCAGAATGAATACAGAGTTGAACTCGACGTTTACAACGGTCCACTGGAATTGCTTCTTTACCTGATTAAAAAAGAAGAGGTGGACATTCATGACATTCCCATTTCGCGCATTACCAGCCAATATTTAGCCCATGTGGAAATGATCCGCCGGATTGATATCAATCTGGCCGGCGATTTTCTGGTCATGGCCGCCACCCTCATGGAAATTAAAAGCCGGATGCTGGCACCCCCTCCGGAAGCCCCGGCAGATGGCACCGACACCAGTCGGGTGGAAGATTTTATGGATCCGCGCAAGGATCTGGTGGAGCAACTGCTGGCGTACAAACGATTCAAGGATGCTGCGGAAACCCTGCGTCGCCATGGCGATACCGAGGCTATGCGTTTTCCCCGGGCGGTCCGCCATAGCACGGGCCATGCTCCTTTGGAAATTGAAGACCTGGATCTGTTCGCCCTTATTGATGCCTTCAACGCCATCATGGCCAGCATCGGCCATTCCGCTTATGAGCACGAAGTTATTTATGACGACACTCCCATTAGTCTGCATCAGGCGGATATCCTCGACCGTCTGACCCGCGAAGGCCCCCTGACCCTGCAGGCCATGTTTGTGGGGCGCAAGTCACGCAGCGAAATGATCGGCCTGTTTTTAGCCATGCTGGAACTTATTCGCCTGCGGCAATTAGCCGTGGAACAGCCGGAGCCGGGCGCAGACATTCTGCTGACGCTGGTAGATCCCGCCCATCAGGCCTTAAATGGACAGGAGCCTGCAAATACCGCGCCGACGCCCGCTACCCCAGCAGCACCTGAGCCGCCCGCAGCATCAGCATCGCTCGCCGATACCACAGAGGCCCTGGCAGAGCCAGGCTCCGGTCATTCTCCAACGGAGGGTACCGCCACTGCCGGGCACAACGGGCAAGCCGATGATACAATGCCGCCATGAGCTTTGTCGTGCAGCGACCAGTCGCAAGTCCAAAAGTCAAAATCTGCGGCATCACCAGGCCGGCGGATGCCGTCGCCGCCGTGGATGCTGGGGCCAATGCCATTGGCTTGAATTTTTATTCCGGCCCAAGGCGCATCAATCTGGTCCAGGCCCGGGCCATTCTGGAGGCCGTGAATCGGCAGGTTCCGGCAGTGGCCTTAATTGACGGCTCGGCCACAGACGAATATGCGGCAAGTCATTTACATGCCGCCCTGGGCGTGGATTTATTTCAAGTTTACGGAGTCGGCCCCGGCATCGCCGAGCCAATACCTGCCGGGGCGGCGGAATTTTGGCTGGTGGCGCACGTGGCTGAGCCTGCAGACCTGACGGAGTTGCCCCGGCGCATACGTATTGCGGCATTTCCGGTGGCTGCGGTTTTGCTGGACGCATGTGTGCCAGGCCGGGCTGGTGGAACCGGCACCGCTTTTAACTGGCAGTGGATAGCCACGGCCCGCGCTGCCGGCGAACTGGTGGGGCTGCCTCCGCTGGTACTGGCAGGCGGCCTGAATGCCGGCAACGTGGCGGCGGCCATCCGCATGGCCAGGCCGGATTGGGTGGATGTATCGGGCGGCGTGGAAAGCGGTACTCCGGGCATAAAAGATGCCCGGAGTATAGTGGAATTTATGGCCGCGGTTCGCAAGGCTTAAGATGGAACAACGGTATTGGCTGTTGCTCCATGTGGCCATGCCGGTAGGAGGTCGAAATTATGTTTTTCTTTCTGCCTTACCTGGTTGATGTACCGATGCACCGTTGGCCAATAGCCAATTGGATTCTCATTTTATTGACATGCATCATCAGCATCGGCATGTTCCCGCAGGTGCATCGTTGGGAGCGGCACGCGGCCAGCCACATTCAGTATACCATGCACAACGGCCATCTCGTGGAAACTTACGTTGCCAGCGGCCAGCACCAGCGGATGATCGATTATTTTCTGGAACAGCCGGGCAACTTTCAAATCTCGCAACTGGTGGGCAGTCTGTTTTTACATGCGGGATGGATTCACCTGCTGGGCAACATGTTTTTTCTGTGGCTGTTTGGCAATGCCGTGAATGCCAAGCTCGGCCATTGGCAATTTCTGGCCCTGTATTTTTCGGCGGGCATATTCGCAGGACTTGTGTATCTTATTTTTGGCCCGCAGATGCCGGTGCTGGGCGCTTCGGGCGCAATCATGGGAATCATGGGGGCTTTTTTTATGCTGTATCCGCGGAACGATGTGTGTTGCGCGTGGGGTTTGCTGTTGGCCTACGGGGTAACACGTGTCTCCTGTTACTGGCCGCTGGGGGTCTACTTTTTGCTGGATTTATGGGGCACCCTCAATGGTGGCGGAGCCATCGCCCATATCAGCCATGTCGCGGGGTTCACGTTTGGGGCGGCCGTACTGGGCCTGCTGCTGTGGCGTGGCTTGGTGGAATTGCGGGCCAGTGAAGAAAACATGCTCCAAGTATTGCATTTACAGCCACTCATGCCGCCACCTGCGCGACAGGCCAATTCATAACATGGCCTGCATACCGCTGCGGCGCTGAGGCGGTACTCTCAGTCAGGCAGGTGATTGGCCTTGAGGGAACGCCATGGGAATAAAACAATACCCATCTGGTGAATCACGGGCGAGTCCACTACAATCGGCGGTCATGACTGAACCATTAAACATTGGATGTGTATCTTATCTGAATTCCAAGCCGCTTATAGAGCCGCTGATGAATAACCCGGCGGTTCAGGTCCATTTTGCCGTGCCCGCGGCCCTGATGGATCTGATCAGCCGCGGGGAGGTGTGCTGTGCTTTGTTGCCGATGGTGGATTACCAGGCCAGCGATCTGGATCTGCTGCTGCTGCCTGTAGGTGGCATTGCCTGCGACGGCCCCACGTTGACGGTGCGGATTTTTTCGCGGGTGCCGCCGCAGCGCATCACGCATCTGTATGCCGATACGGACAGCCACACCAGTGTTATTCTGGCGCAGGTGATTTTACGGGAATTTTATGGGGTGCGGCCCGAGGTGATTCCGCTGGCCGCCGACTCCGGCAATAACCACCATTCAAACCATGAAAGTGTTTTGCTTATCGGCGATAAAGTTGTAAATGCCGCCCCACCGCCGGGAGAATTTCCGTGGCAGTTGGACCTGGGCCAGCAATGGAAGCAGTTTACCGGCTTGCCGTTCGTGTTTGCGATGTGGATGATGCGTGCCGATGTTGACCCCGGCAACCTGCCGCACCTGCTGCGTGAGGCCCGTGAAAAAGGCACGGCGATGACCGATGAGTTAGTGAATCGCTATGCCGAGCAGCGTCACTGGCCCCGCGATTTAGCGTATGATTACTTCACCACGTACCTGCAATACAGTATTACATCCGCCGCCCGCAACGGCATCGAAACGTTTTATGCTCTGGCCCAGAAGCATGGCTTGCTGGTGAATCGGCGGCCCCTGCGCTATCTGGAACATGGCTGACGAGCATAACAGAGCGGGCAGCGGAGACGATGGATTCACCGTCCCGGCGCGGCCGGGATCTCGCGCGGAGCCGTGGCGAACGCAGAGCCAAGGACATAGGGCAGTGGCGGACGACGGTTGCGGCGTTTTTACTGTTCTAAGTGCTTGGTGGCACATTATGATGAGGGAAAAATGCAACAAAAGGTTGATTTTCGCGGACATAACACAACCCCAAATTTTTCGTCACTGGCCGGGTTGAGTATAGCTCATCCGGATCCGGCACAGCCTCGCCTGGGTGGCGCGCGGGGCTTGGCGTGTTAGACTATACCCGTCATACATGGAGAGGGGCGGAAAAAGGGGCCCACCGTGCTGGTGGTTGGCGGTGGTGCCGCAAACCGGATATTTTGCAGCGGAATAATCCGGTGAGAACTTCGGGGCGGTTCAACCCAATACGGTGGGGCAGCGATGTAACGTCATTGTGAAGGAGATTAGGCCGATGATTGCACAAGAGAATGGCCTACTTCCGATTGTTACCTTGGAGGGTACCAGCCCATGGGATGAGGTTATGCGCGTTGCATGGCCACACCTTGACAACCGCGGCCTGCTTCGAATTGCCGAGGCGGTCCAGCATAGGGTAAAGAGTGTGGCGGTGGAGCGCCATTATATTGACAAGGACTATCGCGATACCTTTACTAATTTTCACGCCAAGAAATTCAGCACCCCGGACTCGCGCTGCGTTCGGCTTCATCTTTTTGACGGCGTGATTCAGTATGAAACCCTCCGCACTGGAACGCAGGTGCGGCAGAACTATCTTGGTTATATAGTGCTGCGCCCCACCCGGCCAAATTGCATTGGCCGAACCCTTCTGGAACCGCGGGCCTGCGGCTTGACGGATTGCCACATCAGCCTATGTTCGGAGGAGGTGTCGATACAGGGTACGATCCTCAACGTGTCAGGTTTTCCATTCATAAGTCAGGACGCTGATGTCACGGTCTGCGCGCAATCGGCGCTTTGGATGTTGGCTCGTTATTTCAGTAACCGGTATCGCGCCCACCCGGAAATTTATCCTTTCCGTGTGGCTGATCTGACGCGAGATTATTCCATTGGGCGGCTATTTCCGACCAGTGGTTTGTACATTTGGCAGATGGCCGAGGCACTGCGACAAATCGGGTATTCGCCGATTATCTATGATCGTAGCCGCTATAGTATTGACGGCGAGTTCGAGCACCTGATGTACACTTATGTTGAATCCGGAATTCCTATATTGGCCGCGTTCGAAGACCATGTTGTGGTGCTTTTTGGACACCGATCTCACTTCGGTAATACACCAAGCGCTTTGCCGCATTGGACGCCGTTCGTGTTTTCTTCACAATTCAACTGCGAATTTATCGGGAATGACGACAATGGTTTTCCTTATCAGGTTCTGAGGAGGGGGACGGCCTCGGCGGCAATGCCGCACAAAATTTCCGATGTGCGGCAATTCATTGCGCCGTTACCCGAAAAGGTGTTTCTTCCCGCCGAAAGTTTCCAATCGGTGGTGAGACAAATACTCCAACGCCAAGACGTGGGGTTTCGGAGACATTCCCCTGCTATATCGTCAGGCCAGCCTGTTCTCAGACTGTTCCTGACCACCGGAAGATCATTCAAAAAGCGATTGACGGCCCGGGGAATGGGAAATGCAACAGTTGAGAACGTCTACCGCAACTTACCGTTGCCACATTTTATTTGGGTTTGCGAAATTTCACATCTAGGCGTCTACCCTGAAAATGTGCTCGGAGAGATCATCTGGGATGCCACGCGGAATCCATACGAACCTGACGGCTGGATAGCCTTGCATTATCCTGAATTTCTGGCTATTGATCAGGGGTCGTCCCTTAACGGAAGGCAGGATTTGTTGACATTTTCTCTTGTATCGCCTACTAATTATCCGACATTCGAGAATAACTTAGCGAGAGTTTAACCATCATGAATAAACAATTTGAGTTAATCCCGGATCAGGACAAGAAATCCAAGCCTCTTTTTGCTACTGAAGAGGACTATCAGAAATTTCGGGCAAGCTATTACGAGCTTATGAAGCCTCAACTGGACCGTCAACGCGAGGCACGCCGCCTTAGCGAAGAGGATTCCCGGAAACATTTTGTCTATTAATTCTTCCCTTTAATTGATCGCCATACGTTTCAGGCACTGGTAGAATGGGACATGAAATTTATGGCATTGTTTTTTTATTGATAACCAGAACGCACGGACGGCGGAGAGGCTGGGCGGCCTTTTGGCCCATCGCCGGGGATGCCCGGTGGATGTAGTTGTTGAGCCTGTGTGAGAGTGACAATCAGCAGCCTGAAAACACGCTTACCATGATAATTGTTGCCGGAAAGTCGTTGGATGCGGCGAGGGGGCTAAAGGATCGTGGCGGGAGGCAACCGCGGGGATCGGGGCCTCGCTGGAGAATGCGGGCTTGTTGTTACGGATATCCACCGCGGCTGGAAAAAAATGAAAGCGGCCGGAGGGGAAATCCTCAGACCGCTTTCGGGCCATAATGTCGGAATATGTCTACCAATCACCGTTGCTGGGATCCCGTACGGGAGTCATCACCAGATCAAACGGTGCCTGGTTGGGCAGGGTCATCACCAGCGATTCTGCACTGTCACCAACAGTCAAGGCATACAGGCAGCCATTGGTCATCGGAGCACCGGGATTGTTATCGTAGCCATAGATATTGTCCTGATCCTGGCCGACATAAGGGTTGTTGGTCCAGGCCACGTGGTCATCGCCATAGCCCACATTTTCGCCTGCCCCATTATGGTTGCCGGAGTTGAAGATGTATCGGCCATAAGTGTTGTTGAGGCCCAGGTTGGGTTGCCGCTGCAGGGTACCGGTGGCAGAATTCTGGGCCGGGGCCATGTCTGCTACCATCGGAATATCGCCGGAGATGGAGTTTTTCCACCAGGCTCCGGGCGTAGTGCCGCTCCAGGGGTAGTCGATGGAATAGCTTTCGCCCTGTCCTACATTAGAAACGTTGCCATGGATCATGCCGAAGTTGGAGTAGTACATGCCACTGGAGGAAAATTGATCCGAGGGCTGGGTGGCCAGAATATCCGAAGGACAGATAAAACTTTTGGCGCTCATCTGTCCGTTAAGCACCAGCAGCCACATGCAGGCCAGCGGTGAACCATGCTGGTTGGCGGAATCGTAGTAGCTTGCGGTTACGGCCGCGGCGCTGGTGCTGCCACCCTGCAGCGGGTTGCCCGGGCCATTCTGATAATTCGTGGCCGAGAGTGCCGGTACGCACGGAAAAGCCTGCTGCTGATCCTGGGCGTAAATGACCATGGCCTGAATAATTTCCCGCACATTGGCCGAGCACACTGAACGGTTGGCCAGTTCGCGGGCTTTGGCCAGCGCCGGCAGCAAAATAGCAATCAGCAGGGCGATAATGGAAATTACCACCAGTAATTCAATTAAGGTAAAAGCGGAGGTATCTGCGGACCGTGCGGACAGGTGCGAAGGGCGGCGAATAACATGAAAAACCGGCATACGTAGCATTTCCCGCTGACAAAGATTCCACAGTGCGAATTCGGCGAACATTGCCGAAACCGCAGCGATGGCTGAATCGTCCTTGATGGCCTGATTCCCTCACGGGGCCGCCGCCGTTCCATGGCGGAGCCGCGAAACCGGATGACGGACCATGACCGATTTCACTGTTCATGTTTATCGGCACTTTTATCGAGACACTCAATGGGATTGGCTTTATCGGACATGGTTTTTGTCGGCAGGCCGGCGGGTTAGAAGTCCTCATCATCAGGAGCAGCGTTCACAGCGGTAGTTTCCATCCGGCGGGTGGCGTTGAAACGGGCATGGTCAGCGGTGATGCGGCTGTAACGACCCAGCAGTTCCTTGCGCATTTCCTGGAGTACATCGATGGCACTCCTGGTACCGGCGCGATCTTCCGGTAAGGCGGTGGCCGGCAATTCTGCTGCCGTCTGCATGGCCCGGGCCAACGACCGGTCGATCAGGCGTTTGGCCCGCCGAATATCCGCGGTTCCAGTCAAGCGGGAATCAAACCGCTTATATGCCGAAAAGTGCCGGCGTTCCAGGGGTCGTGTTGGAGCATCGAGTAGCGAAACCTGAAGGCCATCGCCGTCTTCTTCGCCGGGCAGGTCGTGAAGTTCCCGCGGCCGGCGGGACGCCCACTTGGTTAAAAAGCGTTTGAGAATGCGATGAAAATAAGCCTCGGCGCTGCGGCGATCGGGATGATAGCGGTTGAGCCGCTCCATAGCGTGACATACCGCATCCCCAACGGCATCCTGCTGATCATGCAGATTGGCGAACTTCACGGCTCCGGCCACGCGCTCGGCCAGGCTGCTCATGGCCAGAAAAATTTCCTGCCAGTTGCCGTGAATATCAAAGAGCAGATCGTTTAACGATAACCGGGTTGGCGGTAGCGGGATTAAATGCTTATCGGACATAAAATGCTCCTTTGTAAAATTATGTTCACGGTTGAATACCCTAGGCTTTCCCGTCCATGCACGGTCGGGGCCGGTGTTGATCAGATGGCTTGTGGATGGTCCGGAGTGCCGGCATGGTGCCGGATACGTAGTACGGCAAAACTTTGCGGACCCAGTAGCCGCTTACGGCAGCAAGGCCCGCAAACGTGGATCGGCCTGCCAGCGGACGATAAGCCCCCGGCGAATCTGGTCGACGCGGGAAACGTGGAGTTTTAACACCGCGGCAATTTGAGCCATGGACATCTGTTGTTCCAGCCAGAGACGGGTTACGGTTTGCTGGCGGGAGTCCAGGCCAACAGTTAAAACGGTCATCAGATCAGCAAATTCAACGGCATCAAAATCGTGCGGCCGGCTGTAATATAGGGCCATCGGCATAGCCGATGGCGGATGGTCGGGAGCTGGGGCCGGAACGGCACTTGCTGTTCGCCACCAGCGCCGCAACGCATCGAGCACTGTACCGCGAATTTTGAGCCGGGCGAAATGGGCAAAGTTAATCCCCCGGCGCGGATCAAACTGATCGAGCGCGGTCATTAAACCCAACATGCCTTCCTGCTGGAGATCTTCACGTGAAAGTTGACCGCTGCTGC
Source organism: Planctomycetota bacterium (assembly GCA_021790385.1). GTDB lineage: Bacteria > Planctomycetota > Phycisphaerae > WQYP01 > WQYP01 > JABEVA01. Next base: position 1,959 of record JAJYDW010000057.1, on the reverse strand, counting down.
TCTCCATTCCCATCCCCAGGCCGGCCGAACCGTCGATTGGCCATCGGCGGCATAAACCACGGACGATGGATTTCACCAGCGGCCAGTAGCTTTCAAGAAGTTTTTGTCGGGCGTGGCAGCCGGCACGGCTGTCGGGGGCATCCAGAAACACTCTCCACCATTCGGTACGCTCATCCACAGCTTTTAATGGTGGCGGAGCAAACGCCAGCGCCAAGGCGGGGGATGCGGTCGATCCTACCGCCGGCAGATCAGGAACCTCCGCAGACCGTTGCAGCAGCGACATGAATTGGTGGGCCCAGGGGGCCAATTCGGGCCCGACGGAGCGACAGTTATCTCCATGTTGCAATTCAACCCAGGCGGGCATAACACACCTCCAAGCGGCGAAGTTCCAGCAAAACTGGGCCATGCCATAATACCTAACATAAACCTAACTTACAATAGTAATATCGCCCGGACCAAACAAGTTGGAGAATAATTCCGGGTGAAAGCCTTTGGCGGCTCGTTGGTTTTTTGTCGGCGTCTCCATTTGGCCCACGGGGTGGCCCGCGGCCGCGCGTCGGGAGTCGGGAGTCGGGGAGCCAGCAAGCGGCTACGAACACACCAGGTTTGCCACAAAATCACGCGGTACGTTTCCCATGGGAACATGGCGATAGCAATTGATATGCCACGCTCTGGCAGGCCATTTACCAACCCTTTCAATAGTTACATAAAATCATCTACCTACAATACTTACATCAATTTACACCAATGTTTCCCGCCGCGCTGGCAGCGTAATTTTTAATTAAGTTGGTAAACAATCGCTTCCGGCACGGCGTGGGAGGGCTGCTACAGCCTAAAAAATTTCGCTTTATTTTTGGATTGCATTTGACTTATGGACTGCAAGGTGCAATAATGGTCGGCACTGGTTGAGTCTGGTGTTGTTGCGTGCGAACGGGTGCGTCGGGGCCGAATGGCCAACTCCGTATAAAAAGGAGTGTCAAGTGAAACCGTTTTCGCAGTTCTATCCAGTGCTGATTCTCGGCATGGCCGGAGGCGCTCTGGCGTTATCCAACACGGTCCGCGCGGGCATTACCCCTTTTACCGATGAAGGGGCTTGGGCCTCGAGCGTGATTCCCGGCACCATCGGCAACGCCAATTTTTCGTCGGCCACCTTTGCGCCCAGCGTACATGTTAATACGTATGCTACCACCGGCGGCGGCTATACCGTGGCCGCCAACAGCGTCAACTTGAACTTTAACTCACCACTGATCACCGATGTCGCGATCGGCCAGGGCAGCTACTACGGCACGCCGAATGGGGTGAATGTGCTGGCCAATACCACGCCCACCAATAACAACGATGCGGTGGTGCTGACGGTTACCCTGCCGCAGGATGTCAAGGCCGCCGGTCTGTATTGGGGCGTCCAGGGCGATACCAGTGTAACGATGTCGTTTTATGAGAATGCCGGTTTGGTTTATACATCCAGCCAGACTTTGCCCGCGACACCGTCATTTTTCCCGTTTTTTGGGGTGACTTCCACGGAAGCGTTCAATCATTTAACGGTGACGGCCGCAGGCGGTTCCGGAGTAACAATTGCCACCCCCGATGTGCAATACGCCAATGTTGGCAGCAGTCCGATCCCAGAGCCTGCTTCCGCCGCGTTCCTTGGAGCGGGAGCGATGGCCCTGCTGCTGCTGCGAAAGCGAGGGAATGCTTAAGGCAAGATATTCGTCCATAATACCTAGGCAATGGCGCTTTGTTGCCGTTGCAATAACGGAGCCTCATGGCGGCTCCACGGAGAATGTCGGAAAGACTAATCGCGGCGAACGACGGTCAGAATCATCTAAGGCCCAGCTAGTGTAGTGTCTCAAGCAGATGGTATCTTATCCAAAGTATTTCTTGCTCGGCGGATTTTATCGAGAATATTCTCCACTTTGGCCGTCCACACGAACGCCTTGGGGGCGGCGTTATGGCTGACGA
>JAJYDW010000010.1 GCA_021790385.1 Planctomycetota bacterium | reverse complement strand
GCTGGCTACTTGGCGGGAGTTGCAGGTGCGGACGGCAACTTTGCACTTGGGGGATGTTTGAGAACGGCAGGCTTTTGCCTGGGCTTTGCCCGCAAAACCTGTTGATGGATGGTGTAACATAACACATTTCTGGCCAAAGCCTGGGCGGAAACTGGTGTGTAGCCACTGATGCCCCAGGTATTGGTCCCCAGCAAACCACTGGTAATGTCCTGCGGGGAAAACACCACCACCCACCGCCCATGCAATTTTATACCCAGCATTTGCGGATACTTACGGACATGCCCATGCTGATAGTTATAAAACTTCCGATAGGTCACCACTTGTGCCTTTTGGCCTTCCGGAAAGCTGCCCGTATACAGCGACGAATTCAGGGGAATGTTGTTCAAAAGAGCATGGGGAAATAAGGCCGTCACCATATTCACAAAGGCGTTGGTAAAGGCCGGCTTGCCGCCCCCGGCATCCGCAAACAGCATCCCGCCATGCAACAAATAACTTCGCAGATCTTCAATCTGCTTAGCCGTCAACTTAAACACCCCTGTGCCGGTCATCTGTACCAAGGGACTTTGCACCGGATCCAGCTTGGAACTGATAGCTGCATTTTCAATCTTCACTTGCGTTTGAAATTCGCGGGCGGCAATTTTGGCCATCCGCGGCCACGCTCCGGGTTCCGGGTTCCAATTACCCTGATATTTCAGCCGAGCCATCGTTACCGTCTGTATCGGAGCCTGGGTGGCTCGCCGCACCACCAGCGATTGCAACCGGTTCGATAACGCCCCCTTGCCGATGGCATAATAATAAATATTCGCCGGAATGGTCCAATAGTCCCGCCGACTGAACTGGTGCCCCTGCCAGATTGCCCCCAAATCTATCGGGCTGACAATCCACAAATACCGAATACCATTGCTGATGGCCATAAAGCGGTGGAATCGGGGGTGGTGCCGTTCCGGCAGGGTCGTATACAAATACCCTTTAGGTGAACATATTTTCGCCTTGTACCGGTTATGCACCACTTCCCGGCCATATCTTAGCATGGCATTGCGGAAACGGCCGGAGCGGCCATCCGGTGAACATAACACCAAGCCACCATCCTGCACATATTCCCGCAGTTTGGCTATCTGCACCTTGTTAAAGTGCGGGTTTTTACGACCAGTAATTAGCACGATCGGTGCATTGAGCCAATCCGATATCGGCGAGTTAATATCCACCACCTGCCAATTCAGCGGGGTTTCATAGGTCCGCGTCAGCCACGAAGTAAAATTCGCCACATCACGCTGCCGGGCATTCCAATCACCAAAAAAACTCTTCGTGTATTGCAGCTTATTGATTACCACCGGATTTAAGCCCCGGTCCAGTATCAATAGCGCATAGGCAGTACCAATAACGTCACTATCAAAGCCCCATCTACCCGCGGCACCGCCATTTTGAACGAGATGGGCGGCCACTGCGTTATACCAATTATGACCACCCAAGGTTTGGATGCCGCTGGCCAGGGCCACACGTTCGTCGCCATACAAGCCATAGAGGTTGGTATTCGTGGCGCTAAAATTTTTATTCAGCCATGCCAGCCCCATTAAAATGGATCGATCTACGGTTGGCTCCAGCGTTGGACGTTGCAGGATATACTCATCGCAAATAAACAAACTGGCCACCCCTGCGGGCGTCATGGTATCGGTAGGTCCGATGATGGCACCGGTCTTCGTGTGGTCGGGATGCCTGCCGCTGCTGTGATAAGACCATCCGCCGTCCATAAATTGAGTGTTCACCCAATGCATGCGGGCCAAGCGCCAGTACCATGCCGGAATTTCCAAACCTGCATGGGCGCAGGCCCACATGCCCAGCACCCCATATTGCGTGTTAGAGTTATCAAAGTTACCCGGCATATAGGCAGGGCGGGCGGGCCATGGTGGAAGCAAGAAGTAGTGATAGGCACCGTCGGAATGGATCGTCTTGAGCAAATACCACGCGTCCTCATCCAGTACCCGACGATAACGGGCCTTGGGCGGCAACAAGGCCATGGCATTGGCCTGAAAAGATGCCATATAGGTGCCACGAGGCTTAACTTTGACAAGAAAATTGATTGCCGCACGCATCTTCGGCGAGTAGATATTGAGTTCCGGCAGGTGCAGGCTTTGGCCCACATCCAGTAATGCCTCCGTCACCAATGCGGTTTCTCCGCCCAAATCGTTAAATATGTTGGTAAACTGCGGTTTTCCTTTCTTAAGAATGAGGCGCCCCTGGCGGTCACGTTTATAGAGATGCTTGCTACCGTAGGCACCAGTCTCCCACATGCGTCGCGAATTTTGCTGAGACAATAAAAACTCCGCCCCCCGCTTGATCGCGGCAATGACCGCTTTGCTGCGGACGGTAACATGACCCCGGGTACCCGGCGCGAATGCCGACAATACTACAACCAGCGTTAAGGCCATCACCGCACGTAGCCGTAAGGCAACATATCGCGACATAAACGTTGAAAACATTGCTTGAAACTCCTTTTACTGCTCCGCTGCAATGCTCTTTCCTATCGAACAGCAACCATTAGATGGTACGCGAGTAAAATATATTTAGCAATAACAAAATATTGCGGCGAGTCGGCTCGGCTGCGTATCACAGGAGCCTTGCACCCCACGCCTTGGCTGAAACCAGTATGAGCATTTCTACTCATCCAGATCCAATCATCGCCGTCGCCGCTGATCACGACAGCATCCCGCGTTCCTGGTAAGCGGCCTAGCAAAAATAAATTCATATGTTGCGGCGCACTAGCCGGCGATGTCCCCATCGCCGCGACGAACATTAACGATGCGCTCAATCATGGATTTAGCCGCCGATTAACTAAAGTGCCATAGACCGCATTTTCCGGCAGTTTCTCCCTCCGGCCACCAAAAAAGCCACCAATTACCCAAAACTTCCCGCCAGCCCGGCCATTTGATGCACGGATGCTGAAATCTCCCGGCGCGGCCGGGACAGGCCCCCGCGCTAGAGAAAAAGCTATTGGGATGTCCCTTGTGGTTCAATCTTCCCCGTCGTTCTCTGCGTCCTCCCTGTCTCTGAGGTACATACGTATTTCCTCTCTCCTGCATTCGGTCTCCTGCGTTATCCCCTCGCCCCTGCTCTACTGTTCAACTGTTCTCTTCTAAGAAAGTCAAGTACGCGAAAACAGGGGGTTGCGATGGCCACTATCCAGGCAGCGGACGTGGCTTTTACAAGCACCTCGCGGGTGGCTTGTAAAAACTTTTTTTCCCGACTGCTACCTCTTCTCTGCCACCATCCGCGATCATCACTTCTGGCGATGATCGTCTTCCACACACTGCACACCGCCTCTTCACCAATCCTGGATCCTGTAGCGGGTCAGCCGGGATTTCCAGGGCGATGAATGCACAGGGCATCCTCCGGTAGCCGGGGTTTGTGATTTCTAAGCACCTGCTCTAGCCCCCTGGCTTCGCCGGTCCATAGATAGGTAAAAAACCCTTTGGGCGTCACACGCGCAACCAGCAGCGTCCAGGATTCCGTATCTGGATGTGAACCACTATGGCCATATAGCGCCAAGGCTTTGATTTTATCCTGATGTTTGATCGGAGCGATATCCAATTGCGTCCCCGGAATCGCCAAAGCCAGGTCGCGCAATACCGGCTTATAAAGATGGGCGCAGTAGTGCAGCAAATCCCGATACCGGTCCAGTTGGTGAATGTCATCATCAAAATGCGATGGATTTAATACCCGCACCGCTTCCTGATATGGCAACTGCGGAACATAGTTTAAAGTGGCCGACAATTGGGCATGCAACTGATCAAACCGAGTGCCAAAGGCGTGGCCCATTTTCACAGCACTGCATGCATCTGAGCGAAAACCGCATTGCACGCACACACGCTGCCTTGGCGTATAAAATCGCCACGGTCCGATCTTGCGGATTTTAAATTCCAACGGCGACGCACACGCCGGACATAGGAGAGGCTCTTTGTCCACCAGCGCCTCCTTCACCACCATTTGAATCACGTTAGACCACAAGCCTGTCAACAGGTTTGTTCACGCGATTCATCCTCTCCGCTGCCTTCTCAGTCATTCGCCACGACACCCAACCATCAATATTGATGTTAACAATTGACCGGCAACTGTCAAGTAAAAAATGTGGCCATACCGTAATGCCGTACGTCATCGAGCGTTTGATAGGCGAATATGATACGACACGACCAGGGGACACAGCGGCGGAGTTGCATGTTCAATGCAGGAAATGTCGGCGACCGGTAAACACCAGAGCTACACCATGCTGGTCGCAAAGATCAATGGTTTCCTGATCGCGCTTGGAGCCGCCGGGTTCAACCAGGCACCTGATGCCGGCGTCCAAAAGAATCTGCGGACCATCGGCAAACGGGAAAAATGCATCCGAGGCCGCCGCAGCACCTTTAAGTTTTGCGCCATGGCCATTGCGCAGGGCTAAATCCACCGCCAGACGGCAACTGGTAACCCGGCTCATCTGCCCGGCCCCGGCTGCTAAAAGCTGCCCACCGTGCACCAGCGTAATGGCATTACTTTTGACGTGCTTGCCAATCAGATCCGCACATTCCAGATCGTTCCATTGCGATTCCGTAGGTTGGTGCTGGGACACCACGCGGCACGCAGATCGATCAAAGCCACCCACATCCATCCGCTGTACCAGCATCGCACCCCACAGGCTGCGGAATGCCAAACCCTCTGGAACCAGTCCCGGCTTCAGCCCCGGCAACTCTAAAATGCGACAATCAGCCCAACGCTGACGCAGTATCTCCAGTGCCTGCGGAGCGTAAGCCGGTGCTATCAGCACTTCCAGGAACCGCTTACCATCGGCAATGTTTTTCGCAGTAACGACATCCACTGTGTCATTGAGAGCCACAATACCCCCAAACGCCGCCACCGGATCGCCGGCATACGCCAGGTTAAAGGCCTCGGCCAGCGTTTTTCCGACGGCACAACCGCAGGGATTGGCATGTTTGATCACCGTAGCCGCCGGCTGATGGAATTCAGCCACCAGCGTCGCGGCGGCATCGGCATCCAGGAGATTGATGTAAGATAGTTCTTTCCCGTGCAGTTGCCGCAGCGTAGCTAAGCCGGCATCACCGCGACCCTGGGCATAAAAGGCCGCCGCCTGATGAGGATTCTCGCCGTAACGCAGGGATTGTTTTTTTTGTAAGACCGGAATGAGAGTATCGGGGAATTCAGCCGCAAGTGCAGTTGGCGATGACGCCACATCGGCTGCAACCTCAGGCAACGTCGCCAGATAGTTGTAAATCATCGCATCGTAGGTGCTGGTTCGTAAAAAGGCCTGACGGGCAAGCTTACGCCGAAATTCCGGGCCGGTGCCACCACCATGCCGGCGCATTTCGGCCAGCAGATCAGCATATTGGCTGGCGTTTGTAATCACGACCACATCGGCATGATTTTTGGCGGCGGAACGGATCATCGCCGGGCCACCGATATCAATATTTTCAATGGCCTGTTCCACCGGGCAATCGGCCTGCGAGGTTACCTTTTCAAATGGATATAAATTTACAATCAGCAGGTCAATGGGGGCGATGCCATGCTGGTGCATAGCCGCCTGATGCTCCGGATTTGCCCGTATGCCTAAAAGCCCGCCGTGCACCACCGGATGCAAGGTTTTCAAACGGCCATCCATCATTTCCGGAAAACCGGTAACGGCGGCAACATCTTGAACCAGCACTCCCGCCTGTTTCAGCAGGGTCGAGGTGCCACCCGTGGAAATAATTTCAACAGAAAATTCACTCTGCATCGCCCTGGCCAGATCAACGATTCCGCTTTTATCGGAAACGGAAATCAATGCCCGGCGCACCCGTACCAGATTCATGCACAATTTCCCCAACAATGACGCGGCAGTTATTCCGACTGCCGCATGGCCACCGAAACCAACTGGCCATGTGTGGTTACCAGATAAACCACAGCCCCGGCGGTATTGTCGGCATAGAAAACGGCATGGGGAATTCGGACGTGGGCCAATTCGCGGCCCGTGCCAATCCGCAGGATACGCAGGTTGTTGTGGTTATCCACCGTAAAGAGACGACCTCTGGCAATCGCAGCTATTTTTTTGATGTGCGCCACCGGCCCCCATACCTTGAGTCCCGTGGCCACAGAAATACCGTATAGTCCAGTGCTGCTACTGATGATTAAAACTAGCTTACCCACCGGCACGGCCTGGGAATTCAGTTGGCCGGGCAGGTGTAAAATCCAGGGGCATCGCCCATTGGCAACCCTAAAAGCATAAAGATTATCGTTGTGACATGGCACAAATATCAGCTTGTTGTTGGTGGATAGTGGTGCAGTAACGCTTGATCCCAAAATTCTTTTCCATGTGCCCGTGCCATCGGTGGCGTCTTTATTCCACACGTCACCACGGGTACCGGCAAACGTCACCGAACCATTTTTGGCCAGAACTGGATCGGAAACAAATGAATCATTTCTGGAATACTGCGCCCAGCGTATCGTATCGGGAAAGCTCGAAGAGAGACCGTAAAATCCACCATACGACGCACCAAGCAATAATCGTCCATTAAACAGGATCGGCCTCCCACCCGGAGCCTTGCGCAAATTCATTGACTTAAGAACTCGGCCGTCGGCCACGCTTAGTATCTTGGCGTAGCCATTCGCCAAAATCATAATTTGTCCCTTGGCATACCGCATCGGACGCGACATCGTCTGCGCCAACCGGGCAGGTTTCGCATCCCAGTTGATCGTTCCGGCGCGGGCATTGATGCTGATTAAGAAACCGCGCTGCGTGGCCACATACACAGCCTTTCCCTCCGGCCAGATTGCGGCAACTGCATCCGGATGACGGTGGGAAAATCCAAGCGGAATTTGCCACCGTTCCTGAATACCCGCCTCCAGGCACTGCGACTGCGACACCACCGGTGAACCAACCTGCCAGTGATTGGCAGCGCCCAGCGCCGGCCGCACCCCACCCGTCCCCAGCAGCGCCAGGAGAATCAATCCTGCGGCTGCAGCGCCTGTTGATCGAGTCTTCATCATTCAATTCTCCTTGATTAAAATACCACCAAGTTTCAACCATCAGGGACAACAAGACCTTAACGCCCACGCGGTTTTTGCGGTCCGCGGTCAGCGGTGCCACCCGCCATCAGTTGCTGCCTGCCCATAGTCTAACCTAAATTCTAATTCACTGTGCAATAATATCAAGATACCGCCATTGGGGATCTGCTCCTGATTTTTAACCACCCCAAAACTTTCCGCCAGCCCGGCCATTATTTGGCCGGGCGCACTGTGCTTCCGCTCCGCCAACCCGTCATCACACTGATCGCTGACCGCGGCCCAAAGAGCCAGCCGGATAGGGTGGTGTTATCTTTGATCGGCCCCTTGGCATCCAGCCCAGGGGATTGTTTCCTGGGCACTTATCCCGCAGGTGGGGATACGTGCACGGTGAAGGCCTCAGGCCAAAAGAAAAGACTCTCGCCCCCTTGAATCACTCAAATCATTGGTCTTTTTAGCAAGCGTGCTAAAATGCTTGCAAATTGCCGGTGGTATTGTCGAACATCAATGTTTATGGGGATTTTATAGCTATTATTACGTATGAATTAGAGCCGCTACGAATCCGAAGGTTGCAGGTTCGACTCCTGCCGGGCACTTTAATCTAATGTTTGTTAGTCGACCGACGGAAAAGCTTTTCGCCAATGGATGCCCGGAGAGAAGATTAATCCCCGGCCGCGCAGACGCTTTCAATCCGCAATTGACCTATATGTCGACCTGTGGGAAAAACCGGCATCAGCTTGAGGATGTGCCGACCGGGCGGGAGGTTGTCGGACAATACTCTCCACCTGAATAGCCGTCCGCCACCGAATCTCGCGGTATTCCAAGACCAGACCGCGGCGGCCAGACCTGGATGTCGACCGGGCCGCAGAAGGGGTTTGCCATCTACCCACACCTTGAAGGATAAGCTTTGGCCATCGGCCTCACCGAAAAGGCCCAGAAAGGTGCCCCTGAAATGAACAATCAGAGGCTTAACCATCGTCCGGCCTTTGGCCTGGCACATGGCCACATCGCCCATCCAGCGGCTGGAAAGGCCGTCAAACCACATGGAAGTTCGATACGTGCGTGTCACTGTCCAGCCGGCCGGCAAATGCATCCGCGACAAACGAATCCGCCGGCAGTGGCGGTACAAGTCCGGAAATATTGTGTGCGGCGGCACCACGCTTACGCGCCCATCCTTGACCGCCCGTAAAAATCCATTACGTACTGCCTGAAAAAACAGCTTGTATCCGGCATCGCCGGGATGCACACCATCGAACGGATACATCTGGCGCAATGTGATCACCCCGGCTACAAGACGCCGCTTGACCAGCGGAAAGCTATCGCCCACCGCCGTATGGTACGCCGCCGCCAGACGCTGGTGCTCTACCAGACGCGGCCACTGAAGCGGGTTGGCACGGGGGCCATAGTTGGATTCAAAGCCCAAAAAGACCTGTTCCACCGGTATGCCGCTGCGGATAAGGGTGCGCAATATATGCTCATAACAGGCCAGTGTTTGAGTATCAGTGCCATAAATATTATCATTAGCGGTAAATTCCAGAAACACCAGATTGGGCTTATAAGCAAGCACATCGCGCTGCAGCCGAAACATCCCCAGTTTGGAACCGGTTCCGCCGATAGCCGCGTCATGGAAACGAAACTGTGTTCGCGGATACTTCTCTTCCAGAAAACGCTCCATCAATGCGCGATAGCTGTTGACCTGCGGATTACGCGCATTGGCACCCCAGGTCAGCGATCCGCCGAAAAACACCACGGACAAAGGCCGCCCCCCCTTCCGGGCCTGCTGATTGAACGCTCCAAAGGATGCTGTTGCCCCATGGGCCACAGAAGAAATTAATAATGTGGCAATCACGCACCCATAAACCACCAGGCGCACATAGATCGTACATTTACTCATAGCATTTTCCTTTCGCACCAAAGATATCTCCGGTCCTCAGCCAGATACATTTACAACCTGCCTACCGACCGTGAAGGAGAATTGCCCCCGATTATTTCCTGAAGATAAACTCACCCCAATCCGCCGGATCCAGCCGCAGCTCAAATACTGCATCGCTCACCAGGCCGGTCCGCTGATTACTCCAATAGTTGCGCAAATCCGTGTAATCACCAGCCGCATCGCCGTAGGTAACACCCATGTCGCCAGTGTAGCGAGCGCCTGGTTGGGGGGCAAAACCCAGAGACGACCAGGGCAGGGCCACCTCCACATTGTAGCCTTGTCGGTTGGGCCAGGTCATTTCTTTTATTCGCACGTGATGCATGACCGCCACGTACGCCACCCGGTAGGAATGCACCACACCGGAAGAAAAGATCATGGGTTTTTGTATTTTGGAAACCCAACGATACAGCACGGCGGTGGGTTTCCTCTGAAAACTGCCGATCGAAATACGGAAATCACCAGCTCCTGCTTGCGCTCGTTTAGGATTGGCCTTGAGGTTGGAACCAAACTGGAAATCCACCGTATCACCGGACATGTACATCTGGGCAGGGGCTGTGGCATGATTGACCCAGGATGTTGTATCGACCACGTGCCAGCCCAGATACAGATTCTTGCGATCCCATGCGGTAAAAACTCTAACGGTGGAGCGGCCCTTGTGAAAGTCAGCCCAGTTTCCACCGTGAAAGTCCCGCTGGGGATGGCCGGTGAAGGTCACCTGCAAATGCCGCACGATCATCTGTTTCCGCCCGGCCGCAATCTGCAACTGTATCTCTCGCTGCCGGCGAGCCAGGGCCAGGTCGCTCCGGCTGACGGTCAGCACGCCACTGCCAATCGAGACAACCCGCCGCAACCCATGAACGCGGATATTCCAATCCGCTGTCTTGCCGGCCTCAATATATACTTTTTCGTCGGAGGCCTGGGTCAGCGATCCGCCAAAGTCCTCCGCACCGGAGCCGCTCGGTGCCTCGGTCATATCCGCGCCGGGCACAGCCGCCTTGGGATAGGCCAGCTTGAATGGGCTTCCCTGAAACAGGTGGGCCAGGTAAAAACCCTGGGACGTAAGCAAATACCACTCCCCACAGTTGCCGTTGATGCACCACACGGTACCCGTCTGCGGGGTCTTAAAAGTGCCGACCAAACCATACGGGCCGCGCAAGAGGCCAGGCTCTGGCTCCGGCGCAAAATGCGATGCGCCCACCTGATAAAATGGGTCGGGGTAAGACCACAGCAACTGCTTGGTAGCCAGATTGTAGCACCTGAAAGCATTAACGCCGCAGGTAACCAGCATGTGATTACCCGCCGAAGGCAACATCCCGCCGCCCCCAGCTTCCAGGTCGTGGCTCCACACATACGGCAACGACTGTATCTTCTTTAAGTGCCACCGGGGAGCGCCGCAAGCGGTAAAACCCGCCGGATTAATGCGGTAAATCCGCCGAAAAATCTTTTGCGTCAAATGAATCTGCGTCCCTGGAACCTCCCGCGCCGCAGAACACAGAGCGCGTGCGGCATTCGGGCCCGACACCAGACCAAACAGCGTAAAATCCGTCGAGTTGATATTGGTCGACCATTCATTTGAACCGTGCAATTGAATGGCAAACGGCAGCGTGGTGATCTCATCCGGCTGAATCTTGCCATCGCCATTGCGATCCGACCAGACCAGGGTGGTTTGATTGGCATAATCAGGCCGCCACTCGGCACAGGTCCGATAGTCACCGGGGCCGATGCGCTTGTAGATGCGCAGCCCCGCGAAGTCGTGCATCACCTCAAAATTAACCGCCAAATACGTATGATCGTTGCCCGGATGGCAGAAAACCGCAAAGCCGTTATAGCGACGGTTGACGATGCCGGTGCAGCGGGCGTGGCCGGTTTTCGGATTTATCCGCCAGGCGCATCCCTCGCCCACCATGCGGTTGGGATGCCAGGGGTCGATCGCACCGCCGGAAGCTCCGTAATGGCCCGGCCCGAAAAATTCCTTCACCAGTCGGCCGGTTTTTAAATTCCATACGCTTACGCGTTTCGGATAAAAATCCGCCTCGGCCACCCACAGATGGCCATGCCGGTTATCCACCGCCAGCGCCGCCGGTTGGTACATGCCGTCGGCCTGCCATGGTCCCAGCAGTCGGCGTCCGCCACGGCGGCCGATCGCCCCGATCAATTTGCCGCCGACGCTAAACGTCTGAACCTGCTGCAGCGCGCCAGCCTCGGCAACATATATTTTTCCGTGGGCACCCATGGTGAAATTGGTGGCGTCATCCAGCCCGTGAACCAGCGGCCGGACCACACCGGTTTGTGTGTTTAGAACCATGATCCGCCGACCGCCGGAGATAAAACCTACCAGCCCATGCCCCATAGCCTGCACCGCCTGGGGAAACCGGACCGGCCAGGTGCGCAGCAACCGCCCACTGCGGGCGCTGCACACCGCGATGAAATTGGTCTTCAACGGGGCAATGCATCCGGCAAAATGCTCTGTCAAAAATCGGCGATTCGCCTCGGCCCTGACCATGGGCGACATCCTGGCCTCTCCATGCACCAGTCCGAGCCTTTCCAGCAGGTTCCGCAGCCGCACCGCAGCAGGCGATGGCGCAGTCTTGACCGGCATCCGCGCCGGTGTATTGATGATGGCATTGAGCACATGCATCAGCGAGTAATCAAAACGCGGATTATACGTTCCGAAGGCCTGCTGTCGCGTGATTTTACCGGCGATAAACGCGGCCAGATGCTGGGTGGTCCGCTGGTCAATATGCCGGTAAATGGCCATATCCAGCGGATCATGCCGCAACAACATTGTCGCCAGGCGTCTCCAGTGGATAATCTGGCTGCGTTGGAGATGTTGGCTGGAAAACGTCAGATACATCCTGCCGGCGCGCACCGCCAGGCCGCTGGCCGATGCCGGCCACATTTGACGCTCGGCCTTTCCCGCCCACAAGCTGGAAATGTCGAGAACAGCACTGCTTTTTTGGTGCCAGTTGGTGTACACGCCATCCCTGGCACGCAAACGCACCACCTGCCCGCGACTCTTGTAACCCCAGACACCCAGGCTATAAAGAATTCCATGGTCCACTGCCAGGTCCTGGCAACTGACCTCCGAACCCCAACCCACCCGCCACAGCACGTGTCCGGACAAATCTGTGGCAATAAGGGCCGGGCCGGCCTCGGCATAGGACCATCCCAGGAACATGCGCTTCCCATCGGTGGCCACGGCATCCGGGGCCCCATGATCTCCACCCCACGCGGTGGTGGGACCATTCAGCCAGGGTGCGCTGCCGGCGCTGGCTGCCCAGCCGCGGAGCGTCAGTTGGAAAGTTGGATGAAAAATAGCCCGCCAGGTGTACCGGCCCGTCGGCAGTACGCTTCCCGGTGTTGTATAATCGGGCGTGGTCAACCCGTCCCACATCACGCGATGCGGGCCTTTTTTCTCGAAATTGGCGGTAAGTAATTGGCGCACCACTGTGCCTGATTTATTGTAGATATTTAATGACACATATCCATTGGCCGGCGTGTTAAACTGCACCGGTATAAAACCGGGCAGCGGATGTTTGCGCACCAGACCCGTCCAAGTGGCCACCGGCCAACCATGCACCATCCGCACTGGAAATCTCCGTCCATCCGAAAGAATCACCGGTGCCGGACGCATGTGACCCTTAGGCTCCAGCACGCCTTTGCCCCACTGGCTGTAGGCGCGAAAGGTAAACACACGGTCCGGATTGGCAATGCCTGTGCGAAAAATATCATGCATATCCAGACGACCCCATGGCGGACCCGCTGTAAAGTTCGGTTCCAGCGCCATCCGCATGGTGTCGCCGGCCACCAGCGGTTTACCATTGGCGGTCAGCAGTTTCCATGGAATGGCAATTTCCTGCAGGTATCCTTTACCGTCGGCGTCAATCTTAAATGCCTGCCGGGCACCGTCCATGATGGCATTGGGAATTGTGCCGCCCTTGAAAGTCCGCCCATATACCACATTGACCACGCTGATCTTGTTGACATCCCGCCAGCAGGTCCAATGGGATACTTTTTCCTGCGGCGTATCGTCATTGGTGATAAACCGCACCTGTAGACAATCGCCATTGAACCCAAATCCGCCGTAGCTGCTCTGCGGATTGTTGAGCGGCGTGGGATCCTTCCATTTCGCCAGCAAATAGAAGTTTTTTTTGTCGTACATCGCAAATAGCCACACGGAACATTTATTTCTTAGCCGCACCACGTCGCTGCAGGTGAAAAGTCCGCCAGATAAATCCCAGTCGGCGGTGCTGCAATTCATCTTCACCGGCCCCGGGGCAGGCAGAATATGCAACACATGATTTTGTGTGGCCACCGCCCGGGCCGACCGGGGTGTCAGGACCAGTGAACCAAAGACCAGTAGAGTCAGGCCGATCAAGGAGAAACCAGCGGTGCGCGTCTGAATATGCATGTTTGACCTCATCTTATACTCTGATCGGAGTCTGGCGACACATGAGAAATGGCGAAAGACGCAATAAAAGCCTGATTTTTCGGCCAAGGCTCCAGATTAAATGTGTCATTAACTGCCGCGTAGAGTTATAGGTTCAACCTTTCATGTTTTTTTTAGCCCGCTGGCGGGCAAACTACGCCTTTGCACGCCGGGCCGTTGCTGAAGCATCGGTTACTCATTCACAGCATGCTGATAGACTTACCAAGGCTTAGCGTGCTGCAGATGGCTACTTTACCTCACCCACACCCCACCATTGGGGATGCAGCTTCGCTTCGGTAGGCAGGTCGCTGACAGTGTTGTCGGCATCGTTTTGCGGCGAAAACAGGTAATTGCGAGTCACCACCTGCAAACCTTCGTTGGTATAGCCAGAGAAATTCACTTCCACATCCATGGCGATTTTGCGACCGGACGCTAAGGAAAATCCCAGGAAACGCCTGGGAACGGCCAAGGTCATAATATAACCATGCGCCCAAGGCTGCTTGTATACTCGCCCACCGGGGACATAACCGACAAAGGCGAAATCGACATGCCCGCCCGCCGGGGTAAAATAGCTGGCGGAGGCGTGGAGATTTCGGCTCAGTGGCACCATGGCGATGAGCCGGGGTTTGCCATCGATCATCGCGGCTAGAATGCGCATATCCCCGAGGACCGGGCCGGCTGGCCGCTTTACCCAGGGGCCTAAGTCCACACCCACCGAGTCTCCATCGTTGAACACCAGCCGCGGCGAATGAGCCCCATTGAGCGGCTGTCCGTTATGCGTAACTTTGAATCTGGCGTAAAGATTTTGCCCATCCAGGCCAAGTTGCACGCGAGCCAGCACTTTACCGCCACGTTCAATGCGGCGCACCGGCAAGGACTTCCATGCCGCTGCGCTTTGCCATCGGCCGCGTAGTGGCGATATAATCAGGTTGCCCTTCGCCGTGACACCCTGCCCCCATGTTGATGGAAGCACTTTGCCAAGCACCACATGACCCCACTCCCGGCTCTGTCCCTGGACGCGGCCATGATTGAAGCCCAACACGCGATAGGCCATGCCCTCGTTATAGGCCCAGACCTGATTGAGTTTTGGATAGTATTTGACGACGCCGCAGGCATCTTCACCACCCCCGGTGTAGGGGCCGGGCAGCGGTGCCTGGGAAGGATTGTTCAGCAGCGACCCGACATAAAAGCCATCGTGTGTATAAAAGTAAATCTGGCCCCATTCACTGCCCCCGGCCACGTAACGGTTTCCCACCATACCCGCGATCACCCAGAAATGATGCAGCAAGCCATGACCAGCCTGGTTGGCCGCTTTTCGACCGGCCATCCACAGCAGCTTGCCATTCGGGGCAAACTTCATGAACTTGACGGCATTGCAGCAGTCATCGTGGCCAATACCATGGCCCATGGTTCGTGTTTCACCCGGCGTGTAGTACGGTACCGTGGCATTGACGCAGGTGTAAAGATTACCGTGGCTGTCCACGCGCATACCTAGAATTCCATCGCGGTAATCGGTAAAAAGCCGTGAGCCGGCCCGGCCCAGAACCACTGGAACCGCGTAATGGGCCTTGGCCAGATCCCATTGAATATCGCCATCGGGCGAAAACCCTCCGGCTGGAATTTCTATAATACTGTTGGCCTCGGTGGCCAGATATATATTGCCCTGCCTGGACATCCACATGGAACCTGGACTGCTGGCAAACTCCGGCAATGGGTGACCGGCCAGGTTCAGAAGCACGTGCACCTCACCCGGCTCAACGCGATGATCGCCATTGGCATCAGACCATATTTGCAGGGCGTTGGCGTGAAAAGGATTATCCTTTTGCCAGCCAGCCCAGGCACGGAAGTAAGCCACCGGCAGCAACTTGTTGCCCTGTATCAGCGCAATCCCGTGAGGATTGGTATCGCAGACAAAATACTTGCGGTGATTGGTTCCCAACACAACATCGGTCTGGGGCAGCCAGCCGCCAGGACCAACGGGGTGAAGTCCCGGATAGGCTGCACCCAGCCAGTAGGCCTGTGGTGCCGCGACTCTATCCGGACCAATCACTCTGGCTCGTGCGAATGCCAGCCCGTCGTAATTGGCACCAGGAGATTCCAATTCGTAATAAGTTGTCCGTGGGTGAACTGGATCAGCGGTCAGTGCGCCCCAATAACCAATACCGCCAAACCACTGCTTGATCACTTTGCCCGTAGCGGCGTCGTTGAGGGAAAATACTTTCGGCAGCGACGCCTGGGCGGTTAGGATTTGGCCGCGGTCATCGGCAGCGATACCCGCCGGCTCCAGGTAGTTGGTCGCCTGGTATTTTCCCGACCAAGGCCGACCGCCGGGAGCGCCGAGCGTTTGCACCAATTGACCATTTGGCGAAAATACCTTGACCTGCTGACTAGAGCCGTCATCGGTCACATGAATGCGGCCGGCGGCATCCACCGCGACACCCCACGGGGCCACCAGATCGGTGGTCACCACGCGGCGCGCTGTACCGGCGGCATGAGCAAACTCCATGATTCCGCCGGGACGTCCGGGCACATAAGAAGCCGTCCAGAGATTGCCCGCCGCGTCGAGACACAAGCCACGCGGTCCAGAACACGCCAGCGTGCGCAGCAATCGTCCGGACCGCGCACTAAATACCCGGATCTGGTTCTTGGAGTAGACTGAGGCAAATACCTCCGTGGCATTGGCGGCCAAACCACTACACTCCGGCTGTATGGCCAACGGCGAAGCCCCTGCCGGTACGGCAACCATGGTGCTATTGCTGATCGGGGCCGCGACGGACCGGTCCGGCCACGGTAGCAACTGACCATTGCGGGCGTCCAAGCGAGCCAACAGCGGACGTGAACCTCGGTAGACCACGAAGACATATTTTCCGTTGGAAGCTATGGCATAACCTGGCGTAAACGCTCCACCAACCGACACCCGCACCCGCCAAACGGTTTGGTCGTGGTAGTTCACCTTGATGACGTTGCACAAAGCTTCGCTGATGGTCCAGAGAAAATACAAACCTTTCCGGTCAGCCGCCGCACCGATCGGTGGACCATGATCTCCGCCCCAGCCGCCCAAACCATTAACGGTTGGATACGGCGGCTGGCCGGAACTGCCTACTTCGCCCATGTATTTGGGCCGGATTCCGGGTGACAGATACGCACCCCATTTATAGGTGCCCAGCGGCACGGGCGCGCCCCACTGATTCCGGCCGTTCCAATAGACGGTTAACGGCCCTTTCTTTTCAACCGCTCCGGTCATGATTTCCCGGATGACCCGGCCATGGGCACCGAAGATATTGATCGACACGTGCTCTCGATGCGGTACCTGTACCGTAATAGGCACGCCCCTGGACTTCCGGGTGTTTTCCGCCCGCAGACCAGCCATGTATCGCATCAGCGCCGCCGCGTACGGCTCCTGGGGACTGCCTCCCTGACCACCAAACGCCCAGCCGCATCCGGAATTGAGAAAAAAGAGCTGCCGGACACTTAAAATATGCCGCTGCTGGTTACGCCAGGTCTTGCCACCATCGGTGGTGTGCAACAGCCAGGGCAAAGCCGTTAACGGATTGGTCCGTGCATAGCCCACCATTGAACTGATCCACGCCTCCTTCGGCGAGACCGCCCACACCGCGGTCAGTGCTCCGGTTCGCCCCGGGGGTGCCTTCTGGCGGGTCCACGTCTGGCCCCCATCGGTTGTATGCAAGATTACCGGATCGGCATACATTCCCCAGCCGCCGTTGCGCAAGAACCTGCCGTCACCGCCGATTGCCCAACCCACCTGGCCGCCCTTAGCAAAGCTGATGGCCTGTATTCCCGTTTTCAGGCCGCTTTGGACCGCTTTCCAGGTCCGGCCGGCATTCCTGGTCAGCAGCAACAGTCCACGGTTGCCCACCAGCACCATATCATTCCACGAACCCATCCAACGTGGCAAACCAAATGGTTGGCTCACGTGGACTGTCTGCCAAGTCTTTCCGCCGTTGAGGGTTTGCCAGAAAATATTGCCCGACAGGGGTAATAGCCGTCCCTTCATACCATTTGGCCCAAACCAGACGGTGCCGGTGTTGATGCCCTGCCCCGCGTGGACAATAAACGAAGGCAGCGCTACGGACCGCCAATTCCGCCCGCCATCGGTGGTTTTCAGAAGCAGGCACTGCTGCACCCCGCGCCGGTTGGCGGCCCCGGTGGCCCAACCAAGCCGGGCGGTGGAGAACCACGCGCCGGACAAATCAATGGCATGGATATCTGTGAGATTTGCAGTGATTGCAGCCTGATGCCACGTGCGTCCACCATCGCCGGTCCAGAGAATGGTTGCGTGCGCGGGTGCTGATCGCAATGCGCGAATTGCCCCCACCATCACGCCCTGCTTGGCGCTGGTAAAAAACATGGCCTGTGGCCCAAACCCGGGTGCCGCGGCACTGGGATTCACCAAGGTCCAGCCAGCCCGGACCAAACGACCGCCCAACAAAATGGTTGCCAACACCATAACCAACGCCGCCAGCGGAAACCTCGTCGCAGCAAAACCGAACCTTCGGCGAATTGAATGAATCATCGTGACAACACTCATTTCATAGCTATCAATTTTTAAAAATCCAAACATGGTGCGGCCGAAAGAACCCGGCACCGCACAACTCGCACCCGGACCAAAGGCATTTCATCCCATTATTTTCTCGGTGCCGGCCCGTCGGGATTGCTCATCGCCGCGCGATAGTCGCCCCCAGCACCGGACTGCGTTCAAACACCAGCGTACCCCAGGTCTGCGGCAACAAGGCCGCGGAACTCGGACGATCCACCACCATCGACTCCGTCTGCCCATCCCAGCATACTGCGGCCTGCCGTACGGTTCCGGCCCGGTTGGCAAAGCCCACCGCCACATCAAAACCAATCGGCTGGGCGGGATGATATATCTTTAGCGGTCTAAGCGGAACCTTGACCTCCACCGTATATCCCCCGGGAATCAACCGGTAGGCCCACTTAAGGCCGGGATATGGGGCGATGTTGTCAAAGTGTCGGCTGGCGGCCGGCGATGTGATCGTCTGCGGATGGGCAGGCTTGCGATTGTAAACCGGCCAAAAAGCCATCTGGTACTTGAATGGTTTTCGGCCACCGGTAATTCGGGCCAGGATCACCCGCACATCACCGGCATCGTTATGCATCCGCTGGGGATGATTCCAATTGCGCCCGATAGCAAATGATACGTAACTTCCGCTGGTAAACGGACAGTCCGGCAGTTCGGTTCCGGCGTTTTTGAATCCGTAAGGATCCTTCACCTGATAAGCCAGATATAGATTCTCCGCTCCGAACAGGGTTTTCACCGTCGCCACCACCTTGCCGTGAAGTTTGAGTATCATCGGCTTGACACCGCCCCACTCCGCAGTGGTCAGTTTACCGTCAATGGTGATATGCCGCGTATGAAAATTACCCTGCCGATGACCCGGCATGGCCGCCTGCCGCTGCGCCACAAAATTCCAGATTGATCGAGCTAGGTATACCGGCCGCTTGCCGGGCGGCGGCCCGTCCGGGTCCCATGACCTGGCCGCGGCCGCCATGGTTGGGGTAACCACGATTGTGCCACCATGGATGGGCGTTAACTTAGGCAGCAGCACCTGGTGTACAAACACCCCATGATCGCCCATGAAATTGTATACTTTGCCGTGAATTTTATACGTATATCCACCGATGGATTCCACAAATACGCTGTTGCCGTCGCGAATCTGCTTGCGCGGATCATGGTACAAATGGCCGATGTACAGGCCATGGTCCGTCCAGACCCAGGTTTGAGAAATGCAGTCATTGACGAAACAAAATCCATTGATGTCGGTTTCCACGGTCCACGGGTAATACATTTCACCCGGTTTGGCCATGCCGGAAGCCCGTCGGCCCAGCTTCAACCACGCGGGTATGCCCGCATCATTAAACCGCATGGGCGAATTGCGCCAGTTCCGGCTGGCCCACCAGCCGTCGCCGTCAATGCCGGGCAGCATTAAATTTACACCCGGTGCCATCCGCGGCTGACTCCAGAGGTTATAACCACCGCCTCGCATGTTTAACTCAGACAAGGTGGTGGAGGCCCCGCCTTTCCAGGCACCTCGACCGCTGACGTAACTTGGCACCTTCAGCCGGGCAATGGTTTTAACATCGGCCCAGTCATAAATCGGTACGCCATCCGGCAGAATTTTGCGCGGGGCAAGTTTTTTAATAACCCATTTGAAAGGCCGCCATTGCCCATGCGACATACCCTGATTCACGGGACACAGCATGAGAATGCTTAGATCGGGCTGGAGCTGCCAGGACAATGGCCGCGATATCTTCGCCATCCCGGGCGCATGGACGGTGTAGCGCACACCATCCAGCGACATCCTGCCGGTATCATGCACATCGCTCCAGGTAAACCAGTCATCCGGCCCCTGCTGGTAATGGGCCTTGTAGCGGCCATCCGGCAGCTTGCTCACGCGGTGCATGTAAACCAGCGATACCAGATGCGGATACCGTCCGTGCCCGGGCAACACCCAGATGGAAAAACTGCCGCCGCACAAATAGGTCTTCCCATTCACCGCATGAACCATGCCTCCGGCAAAGGACAAGTAGGGTACCTGATCATGAAACGGCTTGACCAGCCTGCCGAAAATGTGGTTGTTGCCGATCAGCACCTTGGGCTGAGTCATTTGGCCAATGGCCATGCTCTCGTGCCATACCGGATACCACGTCCCCTTTTTAAGATGAATTCTATACGCAGTCACGCCCGGCGAATCGGCGTAGTCATTATGGCGAAAAATCATGTCCTTGCGGCTGGGCGATAATTTCCCCTGTCCACTGGAAATCCGCGTATTAAAAAATTCTTTTTCCAAAGCTCCACTTTGACCGTTCCAGACGCTGATGCGCTGGTAGTCTTCCGCCGGTGAGGCCACCCACACATTGCCGCCCGGTCCAATGCAGATTCCGCGCGGATCCAGCAATCCCGCAGGATCATATAAACCATTGCGTGGCCGGCCGCCCTTGATGCCGATCGTGCGAATCAATTGGCCCTGTGGCGAAAACACCTTCACCTGCTGCGCCCCACCGCGATTGGGCAGATCAAAATCCGCCGGAGGCTGCATCAATAAAACCTTATGCAACTGCGGCCGGCTGCGATCGGTAATGTAAAAATTACCCGTAAGGTCAATCGCCAGACCAATGGGATCTTCCAGGCCTGCGGTGATTACGGTGCGCCTCACCGCGCCATCTGCACCAAGCTCCACCAGCTTGGTTCCGCTGAGTAAAAAGATATGCCCATGGTAGACCGCCACGCCGCGCGGCGAGGAAATTGATACCCGATCGAGAATTTTGCCACTGTGTGCATCCACCACAAACAGCCGGTTATCCAACAGCACCGGCACGTAGATCCGGCCGGCATTTACCGCCAGGCCTTCCACATCGCATATCCAATTCCCTTGCCACGAGCCGACTTTGGAAAAGTGATTGCCAACCGGAATATTGGCCAGGATTTTGCCCCGGGAAGCGTCAATATCATATTTGCCGATCACCAGCCGTCGCCCGGCAAACCACGTATCCGCCAGGTAAAAGTGCCGGTGGGTCAAGGCTCCCGCCAGGCGCACATCCCACGGGAAAAAAGTGTAATACCGGCCCAGAATTTTTCCCGCGGCATTCATCCGCTGCACACCGGTGTTGAGCGGGTTTTCCACGCAGCCAAAGATGCCCACCACCTGTTTCCCATTGCTGCATACCGCTTCCGGCCCACCCAGGCAGCCACCCCAACCGCCCAGGCCATCGCTAAGGGTGTACGGCGGATTGCCGCTTTCGCCCACCTTCATGATGTATTTGACATGCACCGGATGGGCGAAAAACACCCCGCGCACGTGATACCGACCTGGTGCTACCGGCACGCCCAGATCTGTGGTGGCATCCCAGCCTAAACGCAGCGATCCCGCCTGTACCGGTTTGGCGCACGCCAGCGAGCGAATAAGTGTATCCTGATTGTTATAAACACCCAGACTTAAAAAACCCCGCCCGGGTATGCGCACCTGAAACGGCAGCGTTACACCCGGCCGATGGGAGGGGGCTACCGATGGCCCCGCTTCAACGGACCGGCATGAAAGGAATGCCGCCACAGAAAATCCCGCCAGCCACGCCCACCGCCGGCAATAGCACAAAGTGAACCGTGTTTTCCTGTGCATGTGATAGGTCTCCAAAGGTAATGACCGCGCAAACAATTGCCGACGGCGTGCCACTGACGTTATCGCACCACTGCCGTACCCCACCACTGCGGATTCAGGCGAGCTTCGGTGGGCATGTCGTTGACCATGGTGGTTACGCCATTTTGCGGTGAAAAAAGATAATTGCGGAACCACAATTGCAAGCCGCGATTGGCATAGCCTCCGCCATTCACTTCCACATCCGCGGCGATTGTGCCGCCGGACTTTAGCGGTAGATGCAGGAAGCTGCGCGGCACCGCCAGCACGGCCACATAGCCCCGCTGCCCCCGTGGTGCGCCATTAATGGTGGCCTTGCCGCCCGGCACAACTCCCACAAAATCAAAGTGTACATGTCCGCCGGCGGGCGTGTAATAACTCGCTGGATGCTTAAAATGTTCACTGATCGGCTTCCAGCCCACCATTTCCGGCTTGTTATGCACCAGAGCCACCAGGATGCGCACATCGCCGCGCACCGGCTGGGCTGTGGCATGGCCCACCGGCCCCAAGTCCAGCCCTACCGAACCACCACCGTCAAAAAGCAGCTTGGGAGCATCAGCGGCATTGGTGGGAATTCCGCCCTGCAAGACATGAAAGCGGGCATAGACGTAGCGCCGGCCATAGCTCACCTGCACCCGCGCCAAAGGTTGGCCGTTGCGTTGTAACTGCCGATAGGCCACCGTTTTCCAAAGCTGCGGCCTGGTCCACAGGCCCGGGGTATGGGCCATCGCCAGGGGCGTCATATTCCGGTGAATGGTCACGCCATCGCGCACGGCCGGGTAAATTTTAGCCAGCCGCACCGTGCCCCACTCTCGGCTCTGCCCCTGCACGGCTCCATGGTTAAACCCTCCGACCCGATACGCCATGCCGCCCATGTATGCCCACACCTGGTTCAGCCGCGGGAAGTATTTCACCACGCCGGAAAAGGTTTCACTGCCAAAGGTGTACGGCCCCGGCAGTGGTGCCAAGGCGGGTTGATTCATCAAGGAGCCTACATAAAAGCCATCGTGGGTATAGAAATAAAACTGGCCCCATTCGCTGGCACCGGCAACATATTTGTTGCCCACCAGACCGGCAATCACCCAGAAATGATGCAACTGGCCCGGATGATAAATACCGGCAGCTTTTCGACCGGCCATCCATAACAGCTTCCCATCCGGGGAAAACTTCATGAATTTGACGGCATTGCAGCAATTGTCATGGCCGATGCCACCCGACATCGCCTTGGTGAGAGCCTGGGTATAATACGGCACTGTAGCATTCACACACGTATAAATATTGCCGTGGCTGTCCACGCGAATGCCCAGAATGCCATACCTCGGGCTGTTGCCAAGATTCCGGCCCGCCCGCGCCAGCACGTGCGGCACCGCGTACCGGGCCTTGCTTAGGTTCCACTTGATCGACCCGTTGGCTCGAAAACCGGCTGCGGGAATCTCGATAATGCTGTTTTCGTTGGTTACCAGATAGATGTCGCCATTTTTGGCCATATACATCGAACCAGTGGATTCGCCCAGCGACGGCAAGGGTTTGCCGGCAATGGAAAATATCCGCTGCACTTCCCCCGGTTGGATATGATGATCGCCATTGGCATCACTCCAGATTTCCAATTCATTACGCCGGGCGCCGCGATGCCGCTGGTACGCATCCTTCACCAGAAAATGGGCCAACGGCAGCATCTGATTGCCGCGAATCAAGGCAATGCCATGCGGGTTGGCATCACAGACAAAATAGCGCTGGCCGTTTTTGGCCAGCACCACCCAGGTTTGCGCCGTATGATCCCCCATGGTGCCCACGGAATGGTATCCGGCGTTTGGCAATAGCCAATAGGCCGTGGGAATCCCCGGCTTTACCCCACCAAGGATGCGGCAACGGGAAAATCCACCCGGCTCATATTGCACGTACACGGTGCGTGGATGCCGCGCCCCCGGTGTGATCTCGCTGCTGTAACCCAGCCCGCCAAACCATTGGTGGAGCACTTTCCCGGTCGCGGCGCTGTTGAGCGATACCACTTTCGGCAGCGCGGTCTGCGCTGTGATAATGCCACCCCGCGGATTGGCGGCAATGCCTGCCGGCAAGAGGTAATTGCCGGCTACATACTTGCCCGCCCATGGCCGCCCGCCGCGCTTTCCCAAGGTCTGAATCAAATGGCCCGCAGCGGAAAACACTTTCACCTGCTGGCTGGCACCCTCATCGGTTACGTGAATGTGTCCCATTGCATCCACCGCCACATGCCACGGCATGGCCAGATCATCCGCCACTACTGTCCGCGGCTCACCCGTTGCCTGTTTAAATTCCAGCACCTTACCCGGCTGACCCGGTACATAGGAAACGGCGAACAAATTTCCGTGTCCATCGAGGCAGACCCCGCGCGGACCGGGACAGTTGAGCGTGCGCATCAGGCTGCCGGTGTGCGAGTTTAAAACCCGTATCTGATTTTTCGAATACACCGGGCAAAAAACTTCTGTCCGGCTGGCGGCCAAGCCACTGCATTCCGGCTGAATGCCCAAGGGTGAAGAAGCTATCGGCACCGCCACCATCTGGGTATGGCTGATCGCGGCCAGGCTCTTATCATCCGGCCAGTGTAAAAACGCTCCCGTGGCCGCCCGCACCCGGAATAATGCCGGATCTGACCCGCTAAACACGCCAAACACGTCCCGACCATTGGTGGCCAGGGCATATTGCGGCCCAAACCCGCCCCCCACAAACGGCGTCATCCGCCATAGCGTCTGGCCCTGGTAATTCACCTTAATCAAGGCCCGGCCCGCCTCCGCGCAATCCCACATAAAATACATGCCGGTTTGATCCGCAGCCACATCGATCGCCGGGCCATGGTCCCCGCCCCAACCCCCTATGCCATTGGCCGTGGGATACGGCGGCGTGCCGCTGATCCCGGCACTACCCACGTATTTCACCGTTATCCCGGGCGAAAAATAGGCTCCCCATTTGTAGGTGCCCAGCGGTACCGGCGCACCCCAGCCATCGCGGCCATCCCAATGCACCGTCAGTGGCCCGGCCTGCTGCAACTGCCCGCACATCAATTCCCTGATCACCCGCCCGTGTGGCGAAAATATATTAATCGACACCTTTTCTTTGCGCGGCACATTGACGGTAATCGGCACTCCCAACGATTTGTGACGCAGGCCGGCCAGATATTGTGCCAAAGTGGTGCGCGGCGGTACCAACTGCCCCTTTTTGGCAAATTCCACTTGGCCCCAGGCACCCAAATCCAAAAACGAAAAATCACCGGGATTTCGCCGATACAGTCCGGGAGCCGCATTCGGAGCGCTACGCCAGTGAATGGCCAAGGTCGCTATCATCCTCTGCCCCGGCTTAAATGGATTTACTCCGCCCGGCGCGTTCAACACACTCCAGGGAATTCGCGCCGTCATGGTGTAACTGTGTCGGCCATGCTCGACAATGGCGATAGCGGTTCCCGGAGGATTCACGACGTGCCCCAGACCTGCCCGCGCCGGCCCATACAAGATATCCAAGTAGCATTTGCCGTTCTGGCTATCCTTCCAAAAGGCCATGTTGGCCACACGTTTGCTGCGTTTCACATTGGGGGCATTAGCGTTAAGCGGATAGGCCACTTTGGGATCCGATACCACCCGCAGTTCAATTTGATCCCCCCACCAGAAGGCCTCCAAGCTATTGTGAGGGTTGATAAGTTTACGATGCGGCAGGGAGACGCGCACGCCATAATAAAGAGCCTTTTGGGTATACTCGAGTGCTGCCAGAGCGTGGAGTTTCTTGGCCGTGGGTGCCGCAAGAAATACCTCATCCGCCCCGGCCATGTTCCAACCCTTCAGGCTACCGTTTATTTTCGGCCCGACCCCGTGCGGAGCCGGCATCGCATACATCAGACCGTGTGATAAATCCGCCGCCCGCACGGAACCGCCAACCATCAACAATGCCATCACCGCCATGACCAACGCCCAAATGACGGAGCTTTGCGCGTGTTCTTTTTGGGAAGAGTATAACATCATATTTTCTCCTATACTACCCTAATACATTATATAACGAACGTATAGTGGCTTTATTGCTTTACGTTGGTTTAATGCAACTATGGTGTTCCGGGAAACACGCGATTCAGCGGCGTAATGGTGGACCCGGTAATCGCCATCGCCTGCGACTGGCCGCCGAGCGGATCGTAATAATTATCACACTTCTCCGTCGGAATAAAAATGGCGTTATTGGGAACCGCGTACACTGGCCCCAACGCCCCGCCATTAGAAACATAACCGTCGTCCGTGCGCCCCAACGATCCATTGCTGTTAATGCTGGCGGCTACACGCGATTCAACATGAATCTCCTATTTTTGTGCGGGCAAGCAAACGCCACACAATCCCTTAACCGCAACGGCCGCGCACGGCGGCGGAAAAAGATGGGGCGGAATCTTTACCCAATACCCTTTATCGTTACCGATCATCAGCCGATACCTTACGTTCCATGTTAGCCGCCTTCACGCTGGCATCATTTAAATCTCAACTGCCCCCACTGATCAGGCTGCAGAGCAGCCTCGCTGGGCACGTCGGAGGTAATGGCCGTATCCTTATTCGACCAATACAGCCGCAGCCGAGCGCTGCCGCCGGTCGCCGAACCATAAATGACCCCGACATCACCCGTAAAAGTATGGGATGTCGCCAAATTCACCCCCAACGTTGCCAGCGGCACCTTGGCCATTACCACGTAGCCCGTTCTGGTACGCCTGACGACCATGCGCACCGCCGGAATCTGCCGGACGCTGCCGAAGTAGACCGCGCGGCTTGGGCTGACAAACGCCGCTGGCCAGGTTTGCGTTGGATCCACCTGTTTGTAGAGCACAGCCAGTGGCTTTTTGTGGAACAATGTCAAAAGCAGACGTTCATCGCCGGCCACACCCGCAGTGCGTTGGGGGTTGGCCTTGGGATTGGTCCCCAACATCAGGTCCACGCAATCGCCGCTTTTGAACATGCGAGACCACACCCTGCCATTGTTCACAAAGCCACGGTAATCGGTTACATCGTAGACCAGGTACAAAAATTTCCGGTCATGGCCCAGGGCGAAACGAAATTGGTTGGCCGCATTCGCCACCACTTTGGTGAAATGCATGGCCGCCGGCACATCCGCAAGCCTCCCGGAAATTTTCATCGGGGTGGAAAGTCGCACCACCGCGACATGGCGTACATGGCGGCGCGGCGCATGGCGGGCCGCCACCAGGGTAGCCGCAGCGGTTGCTTCGGCGGGGGTTAAAGTGAATTCGCCCTGGCTGCGACGAACGGTGCTTAAACCGGTAACCCGAAAAAGACGATAGTCCTCTTTGCCCGCTTCCACATAAACCTTGCCGCTGGCCCGGTCGCGCCAGAAATAGCCGCCAAAATCCTCATCCTGGAAAGAATACATTCCCTCGCCATGGGCCAGACGCCAATCGTGAAATAAAGCCGCCACCCATAAACCGTCGGTGGTCATCAGAAACTGCTGGCCCAAGTTGCCATTCATTTCAAAAAGCGTACCCACCTGCCCGCCCACGTGCGCAAAGCCGTTGATACTTAGCGGCCCGATGAGCCGGCCCGGCGCGGGCACATTGGCCGTATGCGATCCATGCACGCCCGCCCACGGATTCGGATAGGTCCACACTTGCCGGTGGTTGGCAATGTCAATACCCTGCATTTCACCCCGCGCATTGATAATCAACATCCCGTCCGGCGAAGGTGCCACATCCAAGGCATATCCGCGGCAGGCGATGGTGCTCATGGACTTAAAGCTGTATTCCGGCGCTTGATCGGATGTCCACCCCGTGACGGGCAGGCGATAAATTTTCCCCGCCCCAATCATGTAAATCGTCATACGCCGGCTAATTCCGTCACCCCAGTAGCCACCCCATTGCAGATTCTTCTTCCAGACAATTTCCCGCCGTTGCGGAATGCCGTCCCCGTTTTGGTCGGTCCAGATAAATGACGCCATCGGCAAATGAGTACCCCACTCCAATTTCGCACCCGACGCTTTGAGCGCCGGGATGCACCGCGCTACCGCACCCGTCACCATTCCCAGGTGATATTTCGTGAAGCCATCCAGGGAACCCACCGCCGCCACGGGCCGCAGGCGCCCATGGATCAGCCGACAAATGACCTGCACATGACCATTGGTCGCGGTATATTCCCGACCGTCATGGGTACAGATGCGGCGCACGAAGGCCGCCCCAAAAGCATCATCCGCTCCCATCTTGCGCCCCACCGTGCCGACATACCGATAGGTTTTGGCCTTCCAGTTCAGGTGATATTCCACATTTGCACCAAAGGCCAGATGCCGGTCAAACGGTGCCACGTAGCCATCCAAGGCTCCATAGTGCGGGGCCCCGATAAAATCGCGAATTAACTTTCCCGTGGTGGTATTCCACACACTCGTCCGCTTGGGTTGACCATCCTGCTCCATCACCCACAGTCGCCCCAGGCTATCTGCGGCAATCCCCTTGGGCTGGTACATCCCCTGCGGATTGGTCGGCCCCAACGGTGGCCGCCCGCCCTTGACGCCGATGGTGCCCAGCCGCCGCCCGGAGGCGTCAAACTTGATCACCTGCTGTTGGCGGCCCCGGCAGGCCACATAAATTGTTCCGCGCTCACCCACGCATATACCTGACGGATCATCAAGCCCGTGGCCGATAAGTACCACGGAGTGATGGGTTTGCGGATTCACGCGCAGTACCTGCCGGCCGCTGACCACCAGCAAATCGCCGTTTTTCTCCGCCGCCAACGGACCGGGGTGTGGTATCGCAATATTCCGCCGCGGATCCAACCGCGAATCCGCTCCCAGCACCACCGCGGCAATGCGGTTTTCTTTCCGCAACGATACGTACGCAACATGATGGATTACAGCCAGTCCCTGCAAGTTGCCGTTCATTACATTGCTGACCTTAACGCTCATGTGGGCATCGGTCATACGCCCCAGGCGATCCACATGGTACGACATGGGAACCATCCGCTGATCGGCCAGGCGGTAGCGATACAACACCAGATGCGCCATGCGTTTGTAATAATGCATCAGCGAAAGCGGGTTTTGTTCACTGGCCACATACAAATACCCACCCGCGCTGGCCAAGGCGATATTCAAATCGCCAAAGGCAAAACGATTTCTTAGCCCCCAGAGTTTTTTCCCTTGCAAATTCACACCGATAAGATACCAGCCGTTTTCCGCCATCGGCCAGCCCAGCACCATCGTCTGGCCCGCAGCCACCACTGCCTCCGGGTCGGTATGGTCGGAACCCCAACCGCCGGTGCCGTTTTTGGTGGCCCACGGCGGCGTGCCGGGGTTGCCATAGGTCATTTGGTATTGCACGCCGATTCCACGGTCAAAAAGCATCTGCCATTGATACCTGCCCGCCGGCACCGCCTGGCCCTGATCATTGGTGCCATCCCAGATTTCGGTATGGGCACCCGCCCGGAGCGGCACCGCCCCGATCAGATTGCGCACCCGCCGACCATGGGAATTGTTAATCACCATCGTCACAAACCCGTTGGCGGGAAGGTTAAAGTGAAATTGTATCCGCCGATGCGCCGACGCCGTTACCGTGGCGCTAAGCGCCACCCGGCCCGGCCTAACGCCGGCCAGCGCCCATCCCGCAACTCTGATCATCCCGATCAAGAGCACTCCGGCCAACGCCGCCAACAAGCCCAAACGCTTCATATTGACCTCGTCAAAGACATCCCTGCAAAATCAAACCCGTCACTCCCGGCAGATCGGGCCCAACGGCAAAACTGCCGCCAGCGTGGACCTATGCATCGTTAAATATCGCAATTCCAAGGGCCGGCACCTCTACAGAAGAGTTTCGGGGGCGATGTTTATGACTTGCGTCACTGTCCGCTGGCGAACGGTTTTGGCGGCACCTCCGCCGCATGATCTAAGGTGCCCCCGGAAAAAGTCCGCCGGGATAATTTGTGAACATCGATCCGGCCACAGCCGCCTCTGCATTGCCGGCGGTGTTATTGCCCTGTATCTGATCGCTCTTGTCGAGTCTGATGTACATCGCATCGCTGGGTATGGCCACGTTATTACCAACCGCAGCGCCATTCATGACGTACTGATCCTGGGCCTGCCAATCAATACTTCCGCCACTTAGAATATTATTCGCCGAAAGCGGCATCCACACCACCGAGCCGTCCACCCGGCCCACATTGCCTCCACCAAACTGGCCCACGGCATTCCCCGGATGCGGCGTATCCTTAACTTGGTTTGCCCAGGAGGCGGTACCCAGCGGCGCCGGCGGATAGGGCAAAATGTAGCGGTCACCCCATAAAGCCGGCAGATTGCCGGGGATGGCGGCATGTCTGTTGGTGGCGGTACTGAAACCCGCCTGGTGCAAATCCTGCAAGGTCATGGCATAGGTACCGACATTGATACCGGTTTCCGCGACCCCATTGTTGCCAAAAGCACTACCCGTATAATAAGCGTAACTCAATTGTTGGTAATTTGGTTCAAGCGGTGCCGACGGGCAGATCAATGCGGGAGGCGTATGGTATTGCACGTTCTTATCAATGGCATAAACCCCACCATAACCCGGATATTGATTGCTCACATTGAAATACTCGTGGAAAAAATCGGAAATGCTTGGATTGTACGCATATCCATATTCGAATGGTGAATAAACACCGGCAGCCATCAGGTTCAAGGCCCCATTATCCATCAGCACATCATTGTTTTCATCCGCATACATGATTGTCGCCAGGGTCAACGAGCGCACGTTAGCCGAACACGCCACGCGCAAGGCCTCACGCCGGGCTTTGGCCAGCGCCGGCAACAGCAGGGCGATCAGAATCGAAATAATCAGGATCACCACCAAAAGCTCTACCAGCGTGAAAGCCGCACGGCGACCGCGAATTAGACCAGACGGCGCAAAGGCATCCATGGTGCGCGGGGAATGACCGCGGGAGCAGGCCGACACTTCCCCCACCCCGACCATGGCCTTGAGGCAATGCCGATACGATGTCGCAACAGACGACGGTGCACCAGTATCCACATACACCCCAGAGCACCGTTGGACTTCCAGGCTCCTTGGATTTCTGCCCCCCACTGAGCTACTCGGTGACACACGCATGATGAGTCTCCTTTACTTGGCGGAAAAGAAGGGCCGGGACTTTTACCCCGGCCCTCCAGTTCGATTATTATCGGCAGATGTTGGCCACATCCACCTTTAAACCCGCCGGCGCTTACCCAAAAACAGAATTCCCAGCCCGCCCAAAGCCAGCAGGCCCGAGGCCCAAGGTCCGCCCGCAACTCACGGCACACCGGGAAATATCTGATCCGGATTGGTGAGGTACCCGGTGCCCGCCACGACCTGCGCTTTGCCGTAGCCGTTCACATCGTTGTCAGACCCGTTGGTCTGGATATAAATAGCATCACTCGGGATCGCGATGGCCGAGCCGACTGCTGCGCCGTTGACGATATAACTGTCCTGCACCAAGCGGTCAATAGCCCCGCCACTAAGCACGTTGGTCCGCGAGAGCGGCATCCATACCACCGAGCCATCCACCCGTCCCACATTGCCCCCGCCGTATTGCCCAACGGCCCGCCCCGGATGGGGGGTGTCAATAACGTTATCCGCCCATCCCGCATTTTGCAGCACGTACCGGTCTCCCCACAGCGCAGGCAAATTGCCCGGAATAGGAACGCGGTTGTTGGTCGCCATATAGCCCGCCTGCTGCAAAGCCTGCAGACGCATGGCAAAACCGCCCACGCCAGGCCCGGTTGGAAAGGAGCTGCCCGTATAATACGCGTAGCTCAACTGGAAATAATTGGCTTCCAGCGGTGCCGATGGGCAGATCAGCACGCCCGGGGTATGAAACCGCACGTTTGCATCAATGGCGTTCGTACCGGCCTGGCCGGGATATTGATTACTCACGTTAAGGTAATCGTGAAAAAATGAGGCCATGTTGGTGTTTCCATAATAATTACCCACAACCATATAATTATATGGCCCATTATCCATCAACACGCCATCATTTTCATCTGCGTACATGATGGTCGCCAAGGTCAACGAGCGCACGTTAGCCGCACACGCCACGCGCAAGGCCTCACGCCGGGCTTTGGCCAGCGCCGGCAACAGCAGGGCGATCAGAATCGCAATAATCAAGATCACCACCAAAAGCTCCACCAGCGTGAAAGCCGCACGGCGACCACGGACGAAACCAGACGGCGCAAAGGCATCCATGGTGCGCGGGGAATGACCGCGGGAGCAGGCCGACACTTCCCCCACCCCGACCATGGCCTTGAGGCAATGCCGATACGATGTCGCAACAGACGACGGTGCACCAGTATCCGCATGCACCCCAGAGCACCGTTGGACTTCCAGGCTCCTCGGATTTCCGCCCCCCATTGAGCTACTCGATGACACACGCATGATGAGTCTCCTTTTCTTTGCGGAAGAGAAACCGCCGCGGAACTTTTGTGCCGCAACTGCGACGCACAGCCGCGGCGGAAAAGAAAGGCCGGGACTTTCACCCCGGCCCTCCCATGTTGGTCATCTACCTGCAGATTATAGGCAATCTGCTTCTCTGCGGCCTTAGGCCCGGCGACGTTTGCCCAATAGCAGCACGCCCAGCCCGCCCAAAGCCAGCAGGCCCAAGGTGGCTGGTTCAGGCACACGCGAAAGTGTGATGGCGCTGTTTGAACCACTTCCATAGTTGATCACGTAACCCAGCAGATTCGTGTTGGTAAAGGTTCCCGTCAAGGTGCCGGTATAAGTGACAATGGTATAGAGGCCGGCAGTCGGCGTACCGATAAAGTTCAGCGTGTCGCCCGCACCGGAAAGGTTCAGGTTGCCATCAACGGCCAACAAATCGTTGGCAGCTCCGACAGCATTGATCGTCAAGTCGGAACCGGCTGCAAAATCCACAATGGCTGCGGGGTCGATAGTCAGCGTGCCCATGGCGGCGTCACCCGGGGCAACCGTGCCATCCAGGGTTAGCGCGTGGCCACCGGTGCTCACGGTACCTACCCCTTCCAGCGTCTGGCCGGCCCCCAGGGTGAACCCCGCCGTTTTCGCTGAGACATCGAATGTGGTTCCGCTTTGCACATCAATGGACGCACTGTTGGCAATGGTTCCGGTGGCCGAGAGCGCCAAGGTTCCACTGGCAATGGCCGTTGCGCCGGTGTAGGTATCAACCGCGTTTAACGTCAGCGTGCCGGCCCCGGTTTTAGTCAGACCGCCATCAGGAGTCGAACCCAGCGTGGCATCATGCAGCAGAGCTTGGCCGACGGTGTCACTAAACCCATTGGTATTAATGATCGCCCCGCCCGCTTGCACATTGGCAGCCGTCAAACCATTCATGAAGCCGCCTTGGTTTCCCGAAGCCTCCAGCGTACCACCATTAAAATCAAAGGTGCTAGTGCCATAGCTTCCGCTATTCACGGTTTGCACTATACCCGTCAGTAGCGTTCCACCGTTGAGTTCATACAGGCCCGCCCCCTGATCGGCCGTGTTCGAAGAGGATCCATTGTTGATCTGCACTGATCCTGCCGTCACCGTGCCGCCGTTTTGAATGACGGTGGCATTGGACGTTCCCTGGTTATTGCTACTGACCAACAGTGCATTGCCGAGACTGGTCCCGGATTCAACCGTCAAAGCCCCACCGTTCACGGTCAGGACCGATGTGTTGGCCGTACCGGTGTAGCCGATGCGCAGACCACCGTAGCCGATTCCATTGTAGATGTCGAAAATGCCGGAATTCAGGGTGTAGGCACCGTCCACCTGAGTGGAATTCATGGGAATTGCCGCGCTGCCCACCGTGACAGTTCCACCGTTTTGCACGACCGAGGCGTGGTTGGTAACAGTGGAGGTATCCTTGCCGATCAGCCAGCCTAAATTGGGGCCGCCCGCTATGCCCGCAACCGTCAGATCCGCATTGACCTCCAATTCGCCGGAGGCGACGGTAAAGTTGCCCGCAATGTTGCTGGCCGCACCGCTAAGCACAATCGGGTTGTTTGCCGACGGGCTGGAGTTGGCGAAGCTGATATTGCTCACGCCCGTGGTGCCGGTAATCCCACCGGTAATGGTCAGCGGATTGTTGGGATCGCTGTTCTCGATGGTCATCGCGTTTGGGAACTGGGTTTGGGTTTCCCCACCCAGCACGATGGCGTTGGGCAGAGTGACACCCGTGGCGGTGGGCATAGCCTCCAAGGTTGCAACTTGGATTGTGTAGGGACCATTATAAAGATAAATACTGCCGGTGCCCAACGGCTGGGTGGCGCTTAACTCAATCGTCCCGCCACCGTTAATATAGGTATTGCCGGTGTACGTATTGGTAGCCCCGATGTTCACAATCGAGGTAACACTCGGACCAGATCCGCCAGCCCCGCCAAGGGTAACCATCCCCGTGCCGCCGGTAAGAGTAGCGTCCAGGTTGGTCGTGGTATTTGCATTATACCGCTGCAGAATCAGTTCCTGATTATTAGCCCCCAGTTGGCCATTTTGGATGGTAAGAGTATCCGCCGCAGCACCGCCGGTCAGCAGCACACCGCCGGAAGTAAGAGAAAGTGTACCGCCGCCAAGGTCCAACGTCGTCGCTCCACTGCCGGATGCCGCAATCTGCAAGGAATTGGCCGATTGGCCACCCGCTGCCAGCGTAGTGCTGCTGGCACCGGCCGTGGTGTAGTTAGTGCCGGCAACCAAAGCACCCGTATTCGGCACGGTTGCTGCGTTGCCATACCCCACCACATCCCCACTGGCGTTCACCGTGGCAAACTGGGTATTGTTGTACGTGGCATACGGCAATATCGCGCTGGTGCTGGATGGATTAGAGCCGGTGATCGGACTGGAAATAATAGTGCTGTTGGAATTCGAGAACTGGATTGTGGCTCCCGTATTGCGTGTCCAGGTATTGCCTATCGTCAGAGTTGTCGCACCAGTGCTGGCATTCTTACTGACAGCTATGATGTTTGTGCCACCGGGGTTAAAGGTTGGGTCGCCCAGCGTCAGACTGGTGGCGTTAGTGGACCCGGTCGTAGTATTCCCATAAAGGTTGAGCCGACCGCCGGCAAAATCCACTATTGTTCCCGATGTCAACCCGCCGCCATTGGCACCAGCAACCGTTATGTTGCTGCCGCTGCCGTTGAGCGTGAGGTTATTGATCGTGGCGGTGCCGGTATTGACGTTTAAGAATCCCAAGTTCACCGTCACATTGCCGGAACCCAAAGTTCCGCCGCCGGTGGCATTAAGCGTACCGCCATCCACAAAAATATCGCCGGTGCCTAAACCACCGGAGTCAGTAGCATTGAGCATGCCACCGGAAATGCTATAGTTGCCCACCACCACCGAACCATTGCCCAAAGTGCCGGTGGTAAGGTTGACGGTGGTCTGGGAAATAAGTGTATCAGCGATGTAGGTGTTGGCACCCGCGATATTGTATACGGTTCCAGCGCCCCCGCCGCCATACAGCCACAGCGTACCAGCGGTTCCGGAAATAGCACCATCTAAATTCAAGGTGTTATAATTGTTCGCGAACATTTCTTGCGTCGTGCCGGCACCGCCGCCGAGCACCAACGGCGCGTCAATGGTAGCATACGAACCACTGGCACTGTTGAGGGTGACAATATCGCTGGTGGGCGCGGTACCGCTTAGCGTAAGATAGGCACCGGACGAGGCGGTAAGAATATAGCCGGTGTCATTAAAATTTAACGATTCCACCGTGATGGAGGAACTCACGTTCGGCTGGTCGACTTTCGCCGTATTAAAAAACGCCGGGTTGGTGGAACTGGGCAGACCAATCGTCCAATTGCCGGCAGTATTAAAATCCGTGCCGACATTCTTCCAAGCGGTATTGGCTCCCGCCATGGGAGCCGTGGCCGCCAAGGCACCCAGCCCCAGCATCACTGCCGCCCAACGCTGCATTGCCTTGGCATCCTTGCCTTGCCCACGTGAATTACTAATTTGCTTTACCATGATGAGATACCTCCAAAAAGGATTTCTTCCAAGACTGCCAATCGCACCGCACGACCAGCCATATCGCTTGCGGCGTAATCACACCGCCTTTTCAATTCTTGGTTAATTATATTATTATTTTTGCTCAAGTCAAGTCCATCCGAATTATTTTACGACCATTAATAATATAATACACCTTGCAATGAAATTACTTTGAGAAGAATAACATATAGATTGTAAAATGTCAATGGGAAAATTTGCAAAAAAATATGCTCACGGTTGTAAGTTTATTTTTTATCAGGGGATAAAATATATGTCAGGGGTCATTTTTTCGCCGTAATCCACCCTTTTTTGACCCCAGACGCTGCCACTTTTTTACGGTGCGCAACTGCCCGGCCCCTCTTCAGCATCGGCAGCGCCACGGCCTCGTAACTTCCATTGCCTACCGGTACGGCGAACGAGTTCGCTATGGCTGGGAATCGCCATTCAGATGCCAATCGATCGGGCTGATTGTGGCTTCCATCACTGGACCGCTGCAGCCACCGGCCGCGGGGCCAGGGGATTTGAGTGTTTCAATTGCTCGGACAGCGGCCATCGGCGCGCCACGCGGGGCCCGTCACAAGCGACTGTCACCGGTTCTGATAAGCCATGGAGCCGCAGAGTTCCCCGGCCCTCGACCAGCAATTCCAAAGCATCATCGCCGATGCGCAAATGCGCCGCCGGACCGGTGCTTTCCAGCCTTAAGCCCGCCCAGCGCAGGGATTTACCAGCTAGCAAAAGCAGGTCGGTATGCCCAGGTCGACGCAAAATAGCGCCGTACCGGCCTTGAAATTCCCAATCGTCGCAGCCGACGGTCATCTCCCGCCGAGCCAGCAAGATCTCATCCATGAGGCCCTGTCCGTGCACCTCGACACCCGCCACATCTTGATTGGCATAAATAAGCTCTGCCCGCACCCCCAGCATGCCCCGAGCCAGTGGCCGCACAATGGCCAGGTACTGCCGCGCGTTATGGCCGGAAAGCATGAGGTGCCGCATGGAAAACCGCTGCTGGGGAGTATGCCTTTGCGGGTCCGGCTCCAAAATGGGAACCTGCTCCACCACTTCCCGGGCAAACTCCTGCCCCGGCAGCAACACCTGCAAATTGGTGCCGAACCGGCCCTGAAATTCATAGCCGCTGCGCCAATCACCCCGATGTTCATCGCTGACCACCTGCAAATGCCAATGGCTGGGCAGATCGGCCGGCAGTGATAAATCATCGTGCACCACCACGTATTCATCCTTCACCCAGAGCACGCTTCGCATATCCGCTGGATCGGGCTGGGTAAAACGCTCCTGCGCCACCCGCACCAACGGATGTTCACACGAATCGCTCAAAAAAATCGGCTCACCAGGCTCCAGAGCCTTGGGATGCACGCCCTGGGCAAAATCCACCGCCGCGAAGCTGTAGAACCGCTCAATATGGCCCGGAGCCAGCGGCGTATGCGTGGCCCCAAAGGACACGGTCGAATGACGCCACGCTTCGCCCCCTTCCCCGCCATCGTAAATCAGCGGTTTACCGTCGGCAAATAAAATAATTGAACCTTCCGTGCGATGATACCGGTACCCGCCCGGCCCCTGCTTAAGCAAGAGAAAAAATTCGTCCGGCTGATTGAACTTGCCACGAAAAACCGCCCCGAATCCTTCCAGACGGCGGCTGGTCAGGGGTGGTGGTGGATTAAACTGCAGGTCTTCTTCGGTCAAATTGGCAAATAAAAGCGGCATGTTGCCGTAGTAGGCCCCATGCGATCCACCCGCCCGCCAGGCCCACATGAGCAAGTCTGCAAAGTCGGGATCGGTTTTGCGGTACAACTTGGCCAGCAAGGCGTAATGATCCGGTACCCACGGCCCCAGATGCGCATGATCACCGATTGGCGAGATTCGCCGCACTTTCTCCGCCGTCTCGTAGGCCTCGGCCGCTAGTCCCTTGCTCATGGTGTGGTAATCGTGCGGGCAGGGCGGGGTGAGCAGCAGAATTCCCCAACGCAAAAAATCCTTCAGCCGGGGAATGGTGGTAGGATCTTGAATTCCGTGCGTGGCCAGATGAAAGGCCAGGTTCATCCGGCATTTAGACGCATGAAGATAATAACAAGCCGGATTTTCATACCATTTACCGCTGCCGGGCGTGCAATACACATTCAGAGACTTTTCCATGCGCCAAGCGGCGTGATTGATAAATTTCGCCGCATCCGGGTTGCCCTCAAAGGCCAGACCGATCACCCCGACCACATCCACCCGGTCGGCCTCAAAATTGGCATTGCGGGAGTTGAATTTCCAATTCATTAAATCGGGTGTCATGTACAGATGGCCCATGAGCATCAACCAGGATCGCACCAGCCGTTCTTCCTGGGGGGTAAACACTCCGCTGGCGGCAATCAGGTCATAATCTTCCACCCATTGGGTAATGGGCCGGGCACCCACCGGGCTGTACATATCTGAAAAATCGCGTCCCAATAAGGTCATCCGCGCCCGGATGTGGGCCACACCCACCAATTCCAGCTTTTTACGCCACGCTATTTGCGGATTACCTTCCACGGCGAATCGCAAACCTTCCGCCGCTCCAAACGCATGGCCTGAACTAATGTGTCGCCAGATGTCGGCAAATGCCGGCTGGCGGGTCTTTTCCCGTAGATGTCGGAGATTCTCCCGGCGTGCCACCACGTGGGGCCTTGGCAGTGTATCCTGCTCGTTGAGTCGCCAGTGCATGAAATCCGCGAGGCGCGGCGAAGATGTTTTATGCTGGACCGATGAAAGCTCTTTCCAGTTACCGTCATTGCGCGACAATGTGGAAGCCAGAATTCCCCAGTAACGTTTACCCGCGAAAAAGCGCCAACGGAAAAATGCATCGCCATCCGCTGTAGTATGGGCGGTAATCATGGAAATGGTAGACCCGACCATTTCCGGGAACGGCCAGTCCAGCTCGCGGTTGTCATCGCCAGGGCCTTGGGCAATGCGTTCAAAAGCGAAATCTTCCCATTCTCCGCGGCATCGGGTAAACACCCCGATGTAATCCTGCTGCTGGAGTCCATTGGCCGTCATCGCGTAGCCAAAGCCCTGGGGATAAATCCACCACGCCACCGACTCCTGAAGCCGGGCCAGTTCGCGCGACTCTGGCTTCAGGTCCGTCCAGTGCAGATTTCCATGTTCCGGCGTCCAATGCAAAAAGCCCCGGCCACCGCTGAATTCCCGCAGCGAGAATTCAAATGCCGCCCCGGAGAGTTCAGCCACAGTTTCTTCCGCCAGCAAAAAGGCTTCCCCGGCATGAGCCGTCCATACTATCGTGTAGGCATGCCCGTCGGAAAGGGCGTAGCCAATGCGCACCTGCAAGAGCAACGGGCCTTCTTCCACCACCTCGGTGGTGCGCCGGGTAACGGTCACGCCCGGAGGCAATATCAACCGGCCCTGTCCGCGCCACACGCCATCTTCACCGCGCAGAGCCAGGAGCGGCGGCAAATTGTCCTGACCCGAACCCATCGGAATCCGAAAGGCGCTGCGGCCGGTTTCAAGCACCGCCGTGGTGCCGTTGGAATCCGGAATCAGGACCAGGGTGGACCGCGATTGGGATTGGGGCGACGGCTGTTGCGTTTCGTAAAGCGCCCAGACTCTTTGTGTAAGGGCCGGCAAATCGGCAAAAAAATGAACCTTATCCCCCACCATCTGCAAAGGTTGGCGGCTGGCTGGATCGTCTGAGCTTAGCAGCAGCAACCGATCCGCCTGGGCGCATACACCGGCCGGCAAAGCCAGTTCCACCATCTGCCGCGGAAAATCAAAATAAAAGGGATTGTCCATCACTTGCGTAGCCACCAGGCGGGCCGTGGTTGAACCCCACCTTAGCTCGGGGCCAAATGGACTGGCCACGGGCTGCGGCGGGGCGCTGGTCCATTCCTGAATCGTCACATTAATATGGGTGGTCTGGCCGCCGGTGACGGTTACTCCCTGCGCTAGAAATCGCGTGGCCACATCAAAATCCGCCGGCGGCAAAGTTACGGCAATATAATCGTGGCATCCCGCCGGAACTGAGGTAAATTGACAATCACCGTGCTCATCGGTGGTGGCGGTGAGCACCCTGGCCGGTCCGAAAGTGGGTTGGTAGTGCATGTTTGGTTTGCAATACGTGCTTGGGTCTTGCAGGTTTCGGTGGACTTGCAGGCCCAAGGTGACCACCACGCCGCCGGCCGGCCGGCCATCCGGAAAATGCAGCCGACAGGCCACCGTTCCCGGGCGTTCCAATGGGCCGCTTGCCGGGGCAGGTTCTTGCACCTTGGCCGGTGCCGGGTTAGCGGCGTGACCCAGGCGTGCGGCGGTCTGGGCGACACGGCGCTGCCCCGCGGCGTTGCCGGCAAGTCGCCCCGCCTGCCCCAGATGTTCGTTTACCTCCGCCTGTAGTTTGGCCAGGTATTCATCGTAGGTGAGGCCGGACTTAGCCTCCGGCGAAATACGGTAAAAATTATAATCCTCCAGCCGATGCGCATCTTCCGCCAGCCGCAAGGCAATCTCCATCCGCAAGTCCTGCGAATCCGGTTTCAGCGCATGGAGTATAGCCCGACATCCTCCGATGTCGCCAAGACCGCGTAACGCCCGGTGCATCTGCAGGGCTAGATTGGTGTGCGTGGATGCATCGGAAGACACCCCGGCCATGGCCGCAACACAAAGCCGGCGAGCCGTTTCATAACGATGTTCCGCCAGCGCCTGTTCAATAGTCATGGTCAGCATTTGTCCTTTCAGGCTCATTAGGCCAACTTACCGATAATGTAAGCTATCTGATAATGTCTTCTAACACAAATGATCGCTTGGATACCTTACAGATGCCGACCGAGCTGAACTATTCGCATGGGGCCGCAAACTCCACAGGGACAGACCGGTCGCACGCCGTCCACTACTTTTAGTTGCTGCCTTGCCCCACTTTGGTATGATCTTGTACGGACTAGGTATGTGGCAGCACCCGGAAGAAGCTGATCCTCCAAAAGTATCTTGTACGGTACGGCGACTTGGCCAAGCGATTATGAACAAACATCCGCACTCCAAACCGCTGCGTCTCCCGCGCCGCCAACGACCATTGGCGCGCCAACGCATGATCATGGACGATCTGCGTAAGCAGATCGTCCATGGTACCTTGGCCCCCAATAGTCGGCTGCCCCTGCGTCTGGAATTGCTTCAAAAATACGATGTCAGCAATGTGACTCTGCAAAGAGCTTTGGACCGGCTAGCCATGGACGGCTACATCTACGCCCGTGGCCGCGCCGGCACATTTGTGGCTCCTCATCCACCGCATCTGTGGCAATATGGTCTGGTCTTTCCGGGAAGTCCGTCGGAACCGGAGAACTGGAGCCTGTTTTGGCAGGCCTTGGAAGCTGAAGCCGCCCGCATAACCCGCAATGGGCCGCGCCGCATCGTCTGTTATTATGGAACCGAGTATCCTCAGGAAAGCCCGGATTATCATAAGCTAGTCGATGATATGCGTCATCATCGCCTGGCAGGAGTTATCTTTGCCTCCCAAACCGCCCGCTTTCAGGGGTTGCCTGTGATCACGGAACCCGGTATTGCCCGCGTAGAAGTGGCGGGTGCCAGTGACCGCGGTATTCCATCGGTCGGGCCAGAGGGCCGCTCGATCGTCACGCTGGCCCTGGATTATCTCAAGTCCCGTGGACGGACCAAAATCGCTATGATTCTTAATACCCAAGCTTTTACCCGATGGGGTAACTTCTGGATGGAAACCGTCTCTCAACATGGCCTTTCCTGCGCCGCCCGATGGTTTCAGGGCGTGGACCTGCGACATCCCGAATGCGCCGCCAATGTGGCTGAAATGATGTTTTATGCCGGGGGCAGGGAACGACCGGATGGATTGATCATCGCCGATGATAACTTGTTGGAGACCGCGCTTTCCGGCCTTCTGCTGGCGGGAATCAAAGTAGGCACCGATCTGGATGTAGTAGCCCATTGCAATTTTCCCAATTCACGGGCCATCACTTTGCCCATCAAGCGGGTCGGCTTTGATGTACATGATTTGCTGGCCGCATGTTTCGCCAGTATCGACGCCCAGATTCAAGGTGCCGTATCGCCCACGCATGTCGATATCCCCGCCAAATTTGAAGAAAACACCGCCGCCGCCATCGCCGCCGAAATAGCCCGGCCGACCGCACGTGTGGATTCCGATCTGGATATCTGGGCCAAACGCTGACTTCGCCCTTAGATTCCGCCGCCACAA
This sequence comes from Planctomycetota bacterium, assembly GCA_021790385.1. GTDB lineage: Bacteria > Planctomycetota > Phycisphaerae > WQYP01 > WQYP01 > JABEVA01. The sequence continues at coordinate 38,117 of JAJYDW010000010.1, read as the reverse complement.
AACGTTCCCGGAAGGCAAGTGCACTTGATCCGGCGGTACAACGGCATTGGGCTTTATCCCGCTTCATCGTTATCATGCGACTACATTGCGGCTTGCCAGGGTGAAACTTAAGATGCCTGCATTTTCCAGCCAACCTTCCGATCCTATCGCGGTTTTTGATTCCGGCCTCGGTGGCTTGACGGTGGTACGGGCGCTGCTGCGACGCCTGCCCCGCGAAAGGCTGATCTATTTTGGTGATACCGCGCGGGTACCCTACGGCAGTAAATCTCCCCGAACGGTGCTGCAATTTGCCCGCCAGTGCCTGCATTTTCTAACCCAGTTTAATCCCAAGCTCATGGTGGTGGCGTGCAATACCGTCAGTGCCACCGCCCTGCAAAGCCTGCATCAGGATTTTACCGTTCCCATCATTGGGGTGCTGGAGCCAGGAGCCGCGGCCGCCGTAGCCGCCGCCCGCATACCCGCAGGACAACCGCGCCGCATTGGTCTAATCGCCACGGAAGCCACCATCGCCAGCCAGGCATACAATCAGGCCGTAACCCGGCTGGATGCCACCATCCAGGTCATCGGTCGCGCCTGCCCGCTATTGGTGCCCATGATTGAAGAAGGCCGCCTGCAGGAAAGCCCCATTGTACGTAGTGTGCTTCAAGAATACCTGCATCCTTTTAAGTCACTGCAGGTGCCCGTTTTAATTTTGGGCTGCACGCACTATCCCATTTTCAGTCAGGCCATTGAAGCAACGCTAGGCTCATCAACCACGCTGATCGATTCCGCCGATCAGACCGCATTGGTGGTGGCGGAAAAATTGGCTACAATGCACATCGCCAATGACGCCGGCACCCCTTTGGCCGATGGGCTGACTTGTTACGTCACCGATCAGGGCCAGCGGTTTGAAAGTCTGGCCGGACGGTTTTTAGGCCGCTTGATCACCCAGCCCGTATGGGTAGAGCCGGAACGGCTGGAAAATCTTACGGTGGAAAAATAATGAATAGCCTCGACAAAAACTCTGTGCCTCCCCACCATGCCTGCGGCATCTTTGCGTCCGATTCATGCTCGGCATGGACAAAGGTGCCCCGGCGCAGCGACCGTGATTGGCGTGGCCTGGCTTTGCTCTGCGCACTGATGCTGCTGACCAGTGCGTTAGCCGGTTGCAGTGGTTCGAGTTCCAGGCCGCAAAATCTTAACACCTTCGTCAATTCGATACTGCATCATTTCAAGGGCAAGTCGCCGGTCGTGCAGACCCGCCGCATGTTTGATACTTCAGATGCCGATGAACGTATGGCCGGCATGGCCTGGCTGGCCCGCCAGAAATATGGTCATGACAAGCCCTACATGCGCGCGTACAAACTCCTGACGACAGATCCCAATCCGCTGGTGCGCGGCCAGGCCATGATTGCCCTGGGCACATCGCATCAGCCATCGGTAGCCCCCACCCTGCTGTTGGGGCTGAAAGATAAATCGAAATTTGTGCGCATGAGCGCGGCGATGGGACTCACTTACGTCAACAACCCCATGGCCATTGGTCCGCTGCTGGACCATCTGCGTCACGATCCGGATATGCAGGTTCGCATTTATTGTGCCCAGGCCCTGAAGTATTACAAAACCCGCCGGGTAATCCGGGCTTTGATTGCCACCCTCGACGATCGCAATGTCGCCCTGGTCCAATTTGCCTGGTCCGATCTGACCCGGCAGACGGGCCAAAAACTGCCTCAGCATTCCGGTCCGTGGCGCGTGTGGTTTAAGCAAAATGAAACATCTTTGCCACATGCGGGCTGATCGCGTTGGTAAAAGAATGCGGTATATGTGTTAAATTTTCCGGCCTTGCACGTAACCGTGCTATCACAACGGGCCGTTATGTGTGGTATCAAGCTCCACCGACACGTCGATCTCTCCATGGCTGGTAATGCCGCAACCAGCCGTCGGAGCTAAACCAGGCAAATCAAGGCTTGACCGCCGGCGCAAACTTTTTAACCAGGTGCTGAATTAAAGATTGCTGCGGATCAATTTTCAGGCTGCGTTTCCAATAGCTGATAGCCTTGGTTCTGGCGGTGCGCCAATGGCTGTGATGTTGCAGAGCCATGGTCATGTAGACCACACCCATGCCGTTGATGGCAGGCACGTAATCTGCTTGATGCTTAAGCGATTGTTGATAGGCCGCCAGAGCCTGGTGCAGCTTACCCAGCCGGTAATAGCAATAGCCAAGGCGTTCATTGATTAAAGCCGACCCGGCAAGCTTGGCCCCGGTGCGAAACACCCGACTGGCCTTATCAAAACGGTGCTCGTCGATATAGATCTGCGCCAAGTTCAAATATACCTGCGGCTGATGCGGTTTAATTTCCAGGCTTTGCTTGAAATAGTGGATAGCCCGGCGGCGGTAGGCGGGATCATGTTTGGCGGCCTGAGAATAAATGGTACCGATATTGGCCCAGGTTGCAAAAGAATTGCTGCCATTCTGCACTGCCCGATTGGCGTAAAGAATGCCGCGAAACGGATGGCCGGCCTGGGTGTAGGCCACGGCCAGATTCAGGGAGGTGCGGGCATCTTTCGGGTTAATCTGCAACGCGTGCTGATAGGCGGCAATGGCGGCCATATACTGCCGCAGTTGCTGGTAAACCTGTCCCAATTCAAAGAACGAATGGAAACTGAAAGGATTCAGGATGGTAGCGCGTTTATAGTCGGAGGCCGCGAGATGATACCGGCCCTGCTTTTTATAAAGATCGCCCCGGGCCTCATACGCCACCACCATTTGCGGATTGCGCTTAATGGCCAGAGTGAGTTCGCGAATGGCCTGAGCGATCTGGCCTTTTTCCGCAGCCAACTGGCCGGTCACATAAGGTTTCAGGCCGGCGTCAGGCTGGGCACAGCCCACAAATCCACCCAACAGCACCGCCAGGCACAGCCATCGCACCAGTGATTTTTGATCCATCGGTTTTCATCCTGACAATGGGCCGGAAGTATTACCTAACCGCAGCCGGCAACCTGCGACAAACCAAGATAGATCGGCTGACGGCCGATCCTGGCACCTCTGGCGCAGGGTGGGAAAAGCCGCATGCAGTCCGCGTGTCAACGCAGGGGAACCGGCTGGTCGCTAAGCTGAACAGGGCGATCCAGCAGCATGATGCTCTCGGCATCATCTGGAACTTGCAGCATGTCGGTACTCATGGCCTGATTCACGCGAACCGCGTTGGAACCGGGAGTATCCGAAAGTGTTTGGCAACCGCTCAACAGCGGCAGCAGACCCACCAACCCCATCATTAAAGTTGCCACGGTAAGCTTTTTCATGAAGTAATGCCTCCAGCGCAGTTAAAGGGACGATCCCGACAAACACAACTCTGGATAATAATTATCCGCATTTTTAAGAACTGTCAACTCAAAAACATAAACACTCCGCCGCCGGATGCGGCAAAAATTGCAGCCACAGTATCTGCCGGGCCGGGAATGGACTACTGCCGCAAAATTTAGCCCCTACCACACCAACCCATCAACCGGCCCGCTGTCCCGGTGATTTGACTTCGAAATAGTATATAACTAAACTAAGAAGTTGAAAGGGGCATTATGACACCTGATAGCAAAACAACCGGGCTGCTGCGACGCTTGGAGGTTTTATACCCCGACGACGTCATGCCCCTGCAAACCTGGTTGCAATTGGTACGGGTCTACAGCCGTATCCAACGCAAGCTTGAACATGCGTTGGGCCAGCAGGAGATGACCCTGGCCCAGTTCGAAATCATGATGACCTTGAAAAGTTGCCAGGGAATATCGCAGCAGGAACTGGCCCAGCACTTGCTGGTAACCAAAGGCAACGTGTGCGTGCTGGTGGACCGCATGGAAAAATGCGGTTGGCTGGAACGTCAGCCCGACCCCCAGGATCGCAGAGCCTATCGCCTGACTCTCACGGCAATGGGACGGACGCTGCTGAAAAAGGTGCTTCCTGAACAGCGGCAGATTATTCAAGAAGCTTTTGGGGTGATGACCGTGGAAGAATCGCGACAACTGCTGGCCCTGTTGGACCGGCTGGAACGAATGTTGATGAAGACATGGCTTGCCGGTAAACCCGGTTGACCATTTTTTACGAAGCTGTTCGCCGTGATGTCGGTTATTTTTTTACAAGGAGTTGTTTATGGCCATTAAAGTTCAAGTGGTTTTTTACAGCATGTACGGGCACATCTATCAGATGGCCCAGGCGGTGGCTGAAGGTGCCCGGCAAGTGGCCGGGGCGCAGGTGGACCTTTTTCAGGTAGCCGAATTGATGTCGCCGGAGGTACTCACTCGTGTGGGCGCAGCGGAAGCGAAAAAGGCTTTTGCCCAGGTACCGGTCATCAAGCCCGAACAATTGCTGGAAGCGGATGCGATTATTTTCGGCACGCCCACTCGATTTGGCAATATGGCGGCGCAAATGCGGAATTTTCTGGACCAAACCGGGCAGATCTGGGCCAAGGGCGGCCTGGTAGGCAAAATCGGCAGCGTGTTTTCCAGTACAGCTTCGCAACATGGCGGCCAGGAAACCACCATCACCAGCTTTCATACCACGCTGTTTCACCATGGAATGATTGTGGTGGGAGTACCCTATGCTTGTCAGGAACTGACCAACATGTCGGAAATTACCGGCGGTACGCCTTACGGTGCCACCACCATTACCGGTGGCGATGGCAAACGTCCGCCCAGTGCCAATGAATTGGCCATCGCGCGGTTTCAAGGCAAGCATGTGGCCGGTATTGCCGCCCGGCTGTTTGCCAGGTAACCTACGCCAGACCGACTCATGCCGCAATGTACAATTGCTGCGGACAGGCATTGCCAAATGCGGTCCGGCAAAACACAGCGTGGCCCGCTGGAGAACCTCCGGATGGGTTGGTGCGTCTAAAATGCCGGAAACGTGGACGGCGTCCTTGAGCGGCAGTTTGCAGCGACAGCCGGAGGCCCGATGATTTTATGATTCTGGCCGACCAGCGCAAACGCTGTGATTTGACGAGATTATGATTATGATCGAATTTTTCAAGAGCTGGCGATGGCCATGGGCCGTGGTAACGCCGACGCTGGTTCTTTTAATTTCCTGTACAAGCCTGCGGGTGGCCGGGGCCGCCGCGATAGCTTCGCATAAAATAATTTTTGGCCGCCCCAGCCGCCTGCAACATGAAATTACACCTCAGGTGCGACGGGCTGTTGCCCGCGGCCTCAAGTGGCTCTCAGCACAGCAAAACGCCGACGGTTCTTTCGGCCACCAGAACCTGGTGGCGGTATCCGCATTGGGCGGGCTGGCTTTTGTAGCCGGTGGTAATCTGCCCGGCCAGGGACCCTATGGCCACAATACCGCCCAGGCCCTGAGCTACGTACTTAGCCAATGCCAACCCTCCGGCCTTATTGCCTCATCTTCCGACGGCGCACCTATGTATGGCCAGGGATTTGCCACACTTTTTCTGGCGGAAGTGTATGGTGAATCGCATCAACCGGAACTGCGGCAAAAACTGCAACGGGCCGTCCGTTTGATCATCGAAACCCAAAACGCCCAGGGTGGCTGGCGTTATCAGCCCATGCCCATGCCGGCCGATATTTCCGTCACCATCTGCCAGGTTATGGCCCTGCGCGCCGCCCGTCAGGCCGGTATCGCCGTGCCCCATCGCACCATAAAAAAGGCCATTGCTTTTGTACGGCAGTTGCAAAATCCGGATGGCAGTTTCGACTATATGCCCGGTATGCCATTTGATCCGGTGCCGCAAACCGCCGCGGCTGTCGCGCTGCTGTTTTATGCCGGTGTGTACCACGGCAAGGCTGTCACGGCAGGCGTACAATACCTGAATCATGATATACCCGGAGCACCGACCAACAATCCGGCGTATTTTTTTTACGGCAACTATTACGGCACACAGGCGATGTTTCTGGCCGGTGGCCACTGGTGGAGCAGATGGTGTCCGGCAATACAAAAAACGCTTCTGGCCCGCCAAAGCCCCAGCGGCAATTGGCAAGCCACGCCGGGCCGGAGCTACGGCACGGCCATGGCTTTGATTATCCTGCAAATTCCTGACCGGCTGCTGCCGATTTTACAAAAATAGCCCATCGGGAACTGCGCCATCATGTGGGACGAGGCTGATAGTAGTTGAGCAGCACAATCAATGTCGCACCATGGAGTTGGCTCAGCAGCAACATCCCTGGCATCAATCCATGGCCCTGCGAATGAGCGGCCGGGCAGAAAATCCACCGGCAATCAGGCGGCTCTGGTCTACTCTTCTGTGCTTGCAACACGAATCTTGTGGTGCATAATGGATGGCGTCAATCACGCTGACTCAATCAAAGGTCGGACTTGCCTCTTATGGTTGAACGAGATGGATGAGTTACAGGTGTGCAAACTGGTGCAGCATGCCAAATGCAAGGTAATCGGCTGGGAACAAGCCGCTTACCGTGGAACACCGCTGTGTGCTGGCCGCCGCAGTTCGGGCCGTTAACTTTGCTGAATCCGTGGTGCTCTGTGAACCGAGCCTGGCCCACAAGACAACTCGCCCTCCCGATCTGGTAATTGTGGATCCGGTCATCGGCGTGCATCTGATAGAGGTTAAAGGGCTAAGTCTCGACAACATACTGCAAATCGACGCCGGCGGTATCTGTCATTTCCGGTATGGCCAACACGTAGACAAGAAAAATCCAATCTTGCAGGTTCGTAATGCCATGTTCGATGTTCGTGATGCAGTCCGCAATTCCTATAACGACGAATTGCAGATTCCATTTTAGTATTGGGTGGCCTTTCCGGCTATTGAACAGTCTGCCTGGAAGCGGCGGTGGGGCAAAAATGGATTTTGCCCACCGGAGTTTCTCTTCGCGGACGACCTTTTGGAGGCTCCCCTTCAGCGCCGGCTTGGCGCTTCGGCACTGCGCCCATCCAGTAACTTTTTTAAGACTTTTTCCCTGCAACAGGTACGGGCTGTGCTACAGGCCTTTGGCGATAGCACGGCTCTGGCCCAGCCGCCCAGTACCCGGACGAAGCGGCACGTGCGGCAGGGAACGCTCGGGGAGCTTTGCGATGCCAATGTCGACGCCTTCAAAGTGCTTTCCGACGAACAGCAACGGCTGGCCTGTCAGAATTGGAGTGGTGGACCACGGTTGGTTCGTGGAGTCGCCGGCAGCGGCATGTCCGTTGTTCTGGTGAGCAATCTGGCTCGCCGCATCGTACGCCATCTGGGTAAGGAACCGATTTTATGGCAGGAGCCGGTCCGGGATCCTCGATTTCTGATGGTTTGTTTTAACCGTACTCTGGGCCCATTTCTGAAGCGGAAATTACAGATGGCTTTCCGCCAGCGTACTGGAGACACGCTCCCTGATGAGTGCGTGCTTGTGACCGCATTTAACCCGCTCATGTTCAGCCTGTCGCAACAAGGCCTGTGCAGATACCAGAAAATCGGGGATGGGGATGCCGCACAGCGGGCCGGCGCGGAAGTTCCTCCGGGCGATTTTGCCGACTTGCAACTCCTCACGCATCGTCAATTGGTCAGCCGTGTGGGATGCGCGTACCGCATTCATTTCGCGAGTCGTCCGGGAATCGCCCCCAAGCTATGGGTGGTCGACAACCGGCCGGCAGAAGATGTCTTGCTTGTTAGTCGCCTGGAATATCTGATCATTCAGGAACAGGTGCGGCCACAAGACATTCTCGTGCTCGCTCATAGCGTGCAGAGGGTCAAGGAAATCGGACATATCCTCCGGTCGATCGGCTCTGACCGTTTTGGCAAGATTCACCTGTCCATAGAAGATCGCGACGAGCTGATTGGAGGCCCTGGCAACCTTTCAATTTCCACCGTCGCCAGTGCCAAGGGATTTGAGGCTCCCTGTGTACTGCTGGTTTCGGCCGAAACCATTCCCACTCACGTCAAGGGACGAGCGGCGTTTTACGTAGGCTGTACGCGGGCGATGGAATACCTTGAAATTCTGGCCGCCGGCCGTCAGAGACTGGTATTGGAAATCCAGGCCAGTCTGGACTTGCTTTTAAGTCAGCGAGCCTGTGGCCTAACGGCCGTCGGCTTTGCGGTCTGTCGGCGGGCCGGCGGCCAGAGATCCGCACGTGCCCGCTCATACTGCGGAGGGCAGTGGACGGTTGCGCCAAGCTCATCGGCGGCGTGCCAACCCCATCGTGGATCATCCAGAAAGGCCCGGGCCATGGCGATCATATCCGCATCGCCGGCGGCAATAATTTGTTCCGCCCGCTGCGGCGTCCAAATCATGCCCACGGCGCGGGTGGCAATGCCCGTTTCCCTTTTCACTTTAGCGGCCAGTGGAACCTGGTAATCTGGCCCGACGGGAATTTTTGCATGTGGGACCAGGCCTCCTGATGATACGCACACATAATGCACTCCGATGGCCTTGAGAGATCGGGCCAGCACCACCGCATCCTCCGGCCCCCAGCCGCCAGCTACCCAGTCCGTACCGGCCATCCGTACTCCCAGGGCCACGGAATCGGAAAGTGCAGCTCGCACGCTCGCAGCCAGTTCCAGCAAAAATCGCATACGGTTTTCCAGACTGCCGCCGTATTCATCCGTGCGGTAGTTGGACAATGGCGAAAGAAATTGATGACCCAAATATCCATGGGTGCCATGCAATTCAATGACCTCGAACCCAATCTGCACCGCCCGCCGGGCAGCCGCTACAAATGCTTCAATAATCGCCCGGATACCATCCTTATTGAGTTCCCGCGGAACAGGCCAATCGGGGGCAAAGGAATTGGCCGACGCGCTTACCGTGGGCCACGAGTCTTCATCTGCGGCCAGCGGATGGCCATGTCTTTGCCACGGTACATTGCAGGAGGCTTTGCGCCCTGCATGGGCAAGTTGAATACCAAACCTGGTCGGCCCAGCCCAACGACGGGCACTGGCTATCGCCCGGCTCAAGGCTATTTGACAATCATCGTTATACAAGCCCAGGCAGCCATGGGTAATTCGCCCGTGGCGCTGTACCGCGGTAGCTTCCACCATCACCAAACCCGCCCCGGAATAACCAAGCTGCATCAGGTGCTGAAGGTGCCAGTCAGTAGCTACCCCATCCACAGCGGAATACTGACACATCGGGGCCACCACAATGCGATTCGCTAATGCGATGGGGCCGAGCTGATACGTGGAAAAAAGATGATTGCTTACCATGTGAGAATCTCCTCTGGCAACTTCATCTGCCGGCGCAGAAACTTTAACGTTGCATCCCAGGATAGTTTACATGAACACTCAATATTGGCCACAAGGGAATGTCTCGCCCGGCCCATAACAACCCGTGCCTAAATCTCTTCAGCAGTTGGGTTCGGAAGCGTTCCTGGCCAGTGCGGCTATTGGCAGGCTAAGGAGCTGCAGACTTCGTTAACCCCATCGCCGTTATGACGTGGACTAATCCACTGCTTTCGCCGCAAAACCTTGCAACAAGCGGCAAACAGCATCGTTGATCCAACAGACAAGTTTGATCCTGTTTTGGCTATCGGATTCAATACATGACTCACATCCCAAGGGTTCAAGCCGACCAAGACCAGCCTTATCTGGCCAAGATCGCCTGGCCCGCACAACGTAAACATCATCCCCATGACTGGCTGGTCTATCCGCTGCTGGCGATCGTGGTGGGGCTGTTTGCCGGAGCACTGGCGATCTTCTACGTACCAGCCCATCAAGGCCCGGACCAAAATGGTTATGATGTGGCCGCCCGAATGTTGGTGGAACACCACCGGTTGTATTTTACACCGCATAATCCATGGCAATTTATTGGTACAAACGAAGTCCAGGTCCCGAATGGCCGCATTTATCCCAAATATCCACCTGGGGTGAGCATACTGGCGGCCATCGGGTGGATGGTGGGAGGACATGCCAGAGACATGTATCTGCTGGACCCCGTTGCAACGGTCTTGGCGTGCTGGATCAGTTTCTTTCTTTTCCGCACCATTGTCGGAAGTTTTCTATCCTTGATGGGCGTCATATGGTTAGCGAGCAATCCGCTGGTGCTTTTTTTCGCTAACTACGGTGATTCCCATGGGGCAGCGTTACTGGCTACCGTGCTGGGATTCTGGTTGCTGCTAACATGGTGGCGCAAAGGCAGCCTATGGCGCGGCGTGCTGGCCGGTGCCGTATTGGGTTTCTGCTGCTGGATACGTTATACCGAATTCTTATGGCTCTTTCCGCTTCTGGCAGTGGCGCTTTGGCAACTTCTGGATCGCGAGCAACCGGTATGGCAGTGTCTGCTCGTTGTGGCCGCCTTTGGTCTGCCGGTGACCATTCTCGCCGGGTTTAACTGGCTGGCATTTGGCGAACCGTGGCGAACCGCGTACAACTTCTGTCATGAGCAAACCGGCTTTGGGTGGCAATACTTTGTCGGTAATTCAGCCAGCCGACCACCGCGTCCGGGCAATTGGCGCATTTTTCTGAATCAGATTTCCCATGTGGGCCTGTTTTTACTCTTCCCGCTGGCGATCATCGGAGGACTGCGGCTTTTCTGGAGCCATTGGAAGCTGGCTCTGGTTCTGGCCCTGTGGATAGTGCCCAGCACCACCGTTTATCTGTTTTATTACTGGGCACCAGATAACATCGGCTACACGCGATTTTTTATCGACGTGCTGCCCCCTCTTATCATGTTCGCCTTGTGGTTATTGGGCCGAGCCATGGGAGACCATCACCAGGCCACGGCGGTTGCGGTGGGAACGCTTACTTTACTGGGTTCTGGCTACAACCTGTATCATATTGCGCCGCGCCTGGTTGCGTCCACGGCTTCTAAATTAAATCTGATTCAGGCCGCCGAAGCGTTGCACACGTTTCTGCCGCGCGGCAGTGTCGTTTTTGCCGATACACCCGTAGACAATGACCTGGCCAGCATTGGGGGCTATCGGTTGTACAGCACGGAAATGTTTACCATTCGCTTTGTCCGGCAAATGCGGCAGGTAGCTCGGCACTCCGGCCCGCAGATTTCTGAACCACTCAAAGCCCGGCGGTATCTTGACCTGGTAGGGCATAGAAGTGCCGACGGAACTTGGAAATGGCCATCGCCAACGGCGCTGCAGCACGATGAACTTCACTTGATCCATCAGGCCTGGAGAAAACATAAAACCGTGGCCTTGCTGGGCCAACAGCAATGGCCCATTCTTCCCGGCATACGCCGCAAGCTCCTGGCCAGTTGGGATCCTCCGGCGGTTGGCTATCAGCGGTGGAGCAACCGATGGTCCCTGTGGGAAATACTTCCATTCCATCACCAGATACCGTCGCATTGAAAGTCCTGTCTCCACCGCCCTTTGTCAAGAATGTGCGAACTTCGTACAATTAAGGACGTGAGAATGGGAACCCCGCGAATTCGGGCCAGCCAAAAACCATAAGAACGATGGCCACAGCGGCAACCTCACCCCCGCCGGAGCGGCTTCAAGATCACGTATCCCTTGGGGTAGCCGGTGGCTGTATTGTGGTCCATAGGGCATGGTCGATTCGTCGCAGCCGATTTTGACTTTTTCGAAACGGGCGCAAGAAAAGTACGTTTATCGGGTTTTGGATGCCAAACATGCGCTATAGAGATGATCGAATGCAATCGGCGGAGCTACGGCACCTCCCGGGTAAGATCCGGCGCCGAATTTCCGTTCTGCCTACGCTTTGCACGCTGGGTAATCTGCTTTCCGGATTTGCCGCCATCTGGTATGCATCCGGTGAACATCCGGAACTGTCGGGGCAGATCAGCGCCTATGCCATCGCCGGCTATCTGGTATTCGCAGCCATGCTCTTTGATCTGCTGGATGGCAGCGTAGCCCGGCTGACCAAGGCCACCAGTGATTTTGGCGCTGAACTCGATTCGCTGGCGGATGTGGTAAGCTTCGGCATTGTGCCGGCGTTTTTGACCCTGCGCGTCATTTCCAACCTTTTCGCCCACCGTTCCACCCCTTCACCGGATTTGCTGGGACCGGTAACCGATTCTCTCCTGGGCCGCAGCTTGTGGATCATCGCGGCTATATACGTGTCCTGCACCGCGCTGCGCCTGGCGCGTTTTAATGCCCACAACCGCCACGCCCTGGAAGCCCACATGGTGTTTCGCGGCCTGCCTTCGCCCGGGGCGGCGGGCGTGGTGGCCTCCAGCGTGATTTTTTTTGAGGCTCTGCAGCCTAACGCGCCGCACGTACTGCCGTTTCACATTCCGGCAGCAGCAGCGGGCGATGTGAATGCGGCGTTTCCTTATGCCATGCCGCTGATTATGCTGGCGGTGGCGATTTTAATGGTCAGCCGTATTGCGTACGGACACCTGATCAACCAATATCTGCGCGGCCGCCGGCCCTTTGCTTATGTGGTGCGGGCGGCAATTCTGGCGATATTAATATTCTGGCAACCGCAGATCACGGCCCTGGTGGCCATCTATATCTACGCATTTTTTGCGCCGCTGCGCGCGCTGTGGCGTAAAATTCTTCGCCGGCCAACAAGCCCGTTGCCGATGCCACCACCCGGCTCAATGTAGCATCACGATAAATTCTTCCTCACCGCAGGCCGGCCGCCTGGTGATTGCCGGGGCGTTTGCGCAGCTTGTACCTCGGCTGCATTGCCTGGCCATGCAGTGAGTCAGGCCTGTATGGCAACATCACCGTGATACCGCCATTCAGCGATCTCCCAAGCAGACGCCAAACTCGCCTGGAAAGATCAGTGGCGTACAGGCTCAATGATGGACTGGGTACGTATTAACACCTTCTGTTCACCCAGCAGGTGGAAGCCTTCCACATGCAGGGCCAACCGATGGAATTGCGCCACCAGAATGGACAGGTATTCCGTGCGACCGGCCGCATTTTTCTTGTGGGCGATAAGGCCGTCCTGCTCGGCGGCCAGGCGCAGCATTTCCATCACGGCATTTTCAAAAAGCGCCTCGGTGGTATGCTCTTCATTGATGGCCAGGTAATAGTGGTAATCTTCGCCCAGTGCTTTGTCGAACTGTTTGTCCCCTTTGCACTGAATGCGTTCCAGCAACCCGTGATCGTTGAGCGCTTTATTGGGAAAGCAGAATACCTCGGTAATCAGATGAGGGCCGGCGACCGTAGCCACATGGCCGCCGCCGGCAAGAAGCCACATCGTAATTTCAAAATTACCCAGTAGACGCACGCGACGGGCATCAATCGTAAAAAGCTCCGGATGCAGGTTGCGGTCATATATCAGGGAATAAACACCGGCACTCCGGGGTTTTTTATGATGCGTACCTGTCGATGATTCTCTATGGGAACCCATGGTAACTCCTTTTCAAAACGTTAGATCGGACGGCGTGGGCAGCGACGCCAAATCATTATTCCTTATCTTCGGTTAAAACTCCGGCCATACTTGGCTGGAAAAAGTCCGGCTTAACTTTTTTCTCATAGCCACAAATACTTTGTGCTATTTTTCACAAGCCCTGTCTGAACACCAACCTTTTTCATTCTTACGGCTTTTGTTTATAAAACAACGCCCACATCGACAAAAGGCTCATAGCCGATGCGCTTGCTCCAACAAACCCTTCGCCTGGTCTTGCGCTCTCTCACCGTACGGCCTCAAGGGGCCAACTGCAATCACCTTTCCTTGCGTTATATGCACGGCAACTGCTTACGTTGCATTATTATACCATATCTTCTCATAGAATCCAAAACTTTTTTAACTTTTCTCCATTCCATCCACTTATAACGTCCTATAACTTTTATTATATTCGTAAAATTAAATTATTGGTGGTTCAAAATCATAATTACAATGTCCCTCCACTGGCGTATTTCCACAATGTTCGATTATGATAGCGCCATGAGCGATTTTATAAGCCACGCTTGGATGCAACGTGTCGGCCAACATTGGCAAGCCACCGATTCCGTCATTTGCGGAGATGTGACTATTGGACCGGACTGCAGCTTTTGGTTCGGAGCGGTGGTGCGCGGCGATGTAGCACCTATTTCCATCGGCAGCCGCGTGAATGTGCAGGAGGGGGCGGTGCTGCATTGCGATACCGAAAAACCCCTGACCATCGACGATGATGTTACCATCGGCCATGGTGCCGTGGTGCATTGCCGCAGTGTTGGCCAGGGTTCTTTAATCGGAATCAAGGCTGTCGTTCTGGGCGATGTCATCATCGGAAAAAATTGTCTCGTGGCCGCGGGTGCAGTGGTCTCTCCAGGTACCGTCGTGCCCGATGGGCAAGTCGTCATGGGAATTCCGGCCAAAGCAGTGCGGTCCATTCGCGATTCGGAACTTGAATACTTGCGCGCCAACAACCGCCATTATGTTGAACTGGCCCGACAACATGCCGAGCACCCAGAGCAAATTTACCGGGCGGCGGCCTCCCCATAACAATCATGCGGCAGAACACGGTACCTGGAAAATTACATGCATAACCTGTTTCTTGAATTGTTCATGCGATGGTTGCACATTTGCGGCGCGTGCGTACTCATTGGATCGCCTATTTTCATGCAATTGTTCGTATGGCCGGCAATGCAGGATTTGGATATTCCCACCCGCCAGGCCTTTGCGGAACGCATCAATAAATCCTGGCGAAAGTTTTTAGGGGCAGTTATCCTGACGCAAATTATTTCCGGCGTCTACTGGCTTCTGGTGGTGGTGAATATGTCTCAGGAACCTGCCATTTACCAGGTTCTGCTGACCGTTAAACTCCTGGCTGCCCTGGCACTGTTTTTTCTGCTGTCAGTTCTGGCTGGACGGGCCAAAGTGTTTGAATTATTTCGCATTCAGGCCCGCAAGTGGCTTACGATATGCATGCTTTTAGGCCTGCTTATTGTAGTGTGTGCCGGAGCCATGTGGCTGGTCCCATTGAAAGTCCCGACGCCGCGGCAAAATACTTTCCATAAGTCCCTTCTCAATGGCTCCGCGACTGCCCGATGACCGGAGCCATAGCAGACCAGATCCAGCGCGTAGTTCCAACCAGGCCCTCCCGCTCCACCGCCCCACTGTCAGGCATAGTGTTTGGCTGACCAACCCTTGATTCTGCCGCGGCTGGGCTTGCGCCCGTGATTGGCGGCTTTTCCCGCCCACCGAAGCTTATGATTGCGTTTTCTACGTGCCATATATCACCTCATTGTCGATTCAATACCAAAAAAAACCAAGTTATTAATTATACGCCAATGGAGCGCACTACGCCAACATGCATGTGGAGCGGTGTGTTGTTGTAAATTGTAAAGCAATAGAAATGTCATCCAGGCATTAATCCCCCCTGTGGCACGGCGTGGCTGGCTGCGACCTGGCGGCCATTGCATCCCGAGTATGCATGGCCTTATATTATTGTTGGTGACCTTGAAGTCGCTTAGGAGTTGTCCCTCATGGAATATCGACCACTTGGAAATACCGGCCTCCAAGTTTCTGCGCTTAGCTTCGGAGCCTCATCCCTGGGTGGAGTGTTTCATCCGGTGGCCCGCGAAGATTGCATCAAAACCGTACACACCGCCCTGGATCTGGGCGTAAATTTTATCGACGTTTCCCCCTATTACGGCCTGACCAAAGCTGAAACCATGCTCGGCTACGCCTTGGTCGGCGTTCCACGTGACCGCTATATTCTGGCTACCAAGGTCGGCCGATATGGTCAGAACGAATTTGATTTTTCCGCCCGCCGGGTAATCTCCAGTGTCGATGAAAGTCTCGCCCGGCTGGGCTGTGGCCATATTGATCTTATTCAGTGTCATGATATTGAGTTTGTCCGCCTGGACCAGATCATCCATGAGACTCTTCCCGCCCTGAAAAAGCTGCGTCAAAGCGGCAAAGTGCGGTTTGTAGGGATCACCGGCCTGCCGCTGAAGATTTTCACGCAGGTTTTAAAATCCGCTTCCATCGATACCATTCTTTCTTACTGCCGATACACACTTTTTGATACCTCGTTGCTCCACATTGTTTCGGATCTGGAAAACAAAGGCGTGGGCATTATGAGCGCCGCCCCCATTTCCATGGGGTTGTTAAGCCACCGTCCAGCACCGGCCTGGCACCCGGCACCGCCTGCGATCCGTGCAGCCTGCACCAATGCGGCGGCATTTTGCCATAGCCAGGGCGTAGACATTGCCAAACTGGCCATTCAGTTTGCCGTGGCGGAAAAACGTATTGCCACTACCGTTGTGGGCACGGCCAATCCGGAGAACTTCCGCAACAACGTCCGATGGATTGACGAGCCGCTGGACCAATCTCTTTTAGCCCACGTGCAGAACCTGTTAAAACCCATTCACAACCACACCTGGCCGTCCGGCCTGCCGGAGAATAATGACTGATTTGATGAAGACCATAATTCTCAACAAGCCCGGCGAATTCGCCATGATCAACCGTCCCCAGCCGGCCGCTCCCGGCCCCGGCGAAGCGTTGGTGCGCATAGCCCGCATAGGCGTGTGCGGCACCGATATTCATGCCTACTGCGGCAACCAGCCTTTTTTCAGTTACCCTCGAGTGCTTGGCCATGAATTAGGCGTGGAGGTGGTTGCCGTAGGGATCGGCGTTACCCGCGTGCGCGTGGGTGATCGCTGTGCAGTGGAACCCTATTTAAGTTGCGGAATCTGTGTAGCCTGCCGCCGCGGTAAAACCAATTGCTGTGTGCGGCTGCAGGTACTGGGGGTACATTGTGATGGCGGATTTTGCCAGTTTCTCCTGCTGCCGCAAAATAAACTTCACCCGTCACGGCAACTCTCGCTGGAACAACTGGCTCTGGTGGAAACACTGGGTATCGGAGCCCATGCCGTCGACCGGGCCGCACCGGTGAACAACGAATGGGCTTTGGTCATCGGATTGGGACCGATCGGGTTGGCCACGTTGCAATTTGTCATCGCCGCCGGAGCGCGGCCTATTGTGATGGAGTCCAACCCCCGCAGGGTGGAGTTTTGCCAGAAGCAACTCGGCATACAATCCATTGTGAATCCCGCACAGGCTCCGCTGGAGCAACTTGCCTCCATCACCCAGGGTGAGTTGCCCACCACGGTGTTTGACGCCACCGGCAATGCCAGGTCCATGATGGCCGCGTTTCAATATGTAGCCAGCGGCGGCAAACTGGTACTGGTAGGGCTTTTTCAGGGCGACGTTACATTTCACGATCCGGAATTTCATCGTCGGGAAATGACCTTGCTCTCCAGTCGTAATAGCCGGGAGCAAGACTTTCAGCGCATCATCGCCCTGGTGGAAAGCGGACAGGTGGATACCCGCCCTTGGATTACCCATCGCGGCGCACTGTCGGATGTACCGGATCTTTTTCCAACATGGGTGAAACCGGAAACTGGAGTCCTTAAGGCCATGATTGAAATTGAATGAAGCTCTCCGTGAAAGCCGCGGGGCCGGGAAACACTATACAGTGCGCAGCTTGACCCTAAATTACCGGCGGCCGGCGGGTTGTCCTTGATTATCCGAATATCACACTTACCGCATAGGATTGCATATAGATGAAACTTGCTAAATATTCCATGGGCATCGGCGACCGCTTCGGACATCAGGGCCAGGCTCAATTGGCGGCCTTTGTTCAGGCCGCCAAACAGGGGCTTCATGTCGTTCCAGTGTGGAATAAATCCAACCGTGAACATTTAATTGTGCATAGCCAGCCCGCTGCGGTCCGCCATGAAGCCGACGCCGCGGTGCAGGCGCTACGCTGGTCCGGTGGCTACCATGTGGATGCAGATCATATCGGTCTTCAAACAGTAGACCGCTTCCTGGGTGTGAGCGATTTTTTTACCATAGATGTCGCAGATTTTATCTCTCGTCCCGCCTCCGACGGAACGGTAGATGAATTGATTTCATCCCTGGCCGCAATCGGTCAAACGCCCACTATCCCAGGCCTGAGTCAGCCGCTGCTGCTTACACCGCACCGCATCGCCGACATTGCGGGCAAATATCTGGTGGCCGTGCAGGAAGCCGGCCGGGTATACCGCCATATCGAGAAACAGAAAGGTCGCGACAACTTCATCACCGAAGTTTCCATGGACGAAACCGACCGTCCACAGGCTCCGGTGGATCTGCTGGTGATTCTGGCCGCCCTGGCACATGAAGGAATTCCCGTGCAGACTATCGCCCCAAAATTCACCGGCCGGTTTAACAAAGGGGTGGACTACCAGGGCAACTTGCGGCAGTTTGAACAGGAATTCAATGATGATCTGGCCGTGGTGTCGTTTGCCGTCCAAAACTTCGCTCTGCCTGCGAATTTAAAGCTCAGCGTACATTCCGGCAGCGACAAATTTTCCATCTATGAACCGATTCGCAAGGCGCTGATCCGATGGAACGCTGGCCTGCATCTCAAAACCGCCGGCACCACATGGTTGGAGGAAATTGCGGCTCTGGCCGCCGCGGGCGAAGACGGGCTTAGCCTGACACAGGATATCTATGCCGGCGCACTGGCTCGGTTTGATGAACTCTGCGGACCCTATGCCAGCGTCATTGATATTGATCGCGCCGCCCTGCCCTCCGTGCAACAGGTACAGACCTGGACCGGTGCATGCTTCGCCGCTGCCATCCGTCATGTTCCCGCAGATTCCCGGTACAATCCGTCCCTCCGGCAGCTTTTGCATGTGGGCTACAAACTGGCCGCGGAAGCCGGGGATCGCTACACCCATCTGCTGGACAAGTACGCCCAGGCCGTCGGAGAGCAGGTAACCGACAATTTGTTTACCCGGCATTTATGCCGGATATATCCGGGCGGCTCCGCGGTATAAACTTTGTATCCTCTAGGTTAAAAAAGGATTTTTATGAAAATTCATTCCACTCAAGAAACCGCATTGGACTTGGTGAGTCTTGGTGAATGTATGGTGCGGCTTTCTCCGCCGGGCCATGGCCGTATTGAATTCGCCACCTCTATGGAAGTATGGGTGGGCGGCGGTGAATACAATGTGGGGTATGCGTTAGCCCGCCTGGGAATGAGAACCGGCTTTGCCAGTCGCCTGGTGGACAATCCGTTGGGCCGGCTTATTCTCAATCATGGCCGTGCCGTCGGCATGAATATGAATCATGTATTGATGGCCAAATATGACGGTGTAGGCAAGGCTGATCGCACGGGTCTGAATTTTACGGAAGTTGGCACCGGCGTGCGGGCCAGTGTTACCATGTATGATCGCGGCCATTCCGCGGCCATGAATCTCAAGCCTGGCATGATCGACTTTAACCGTATCTTCGCCCAGGAAGGCGCCCGTTGGCTGCACACGGGCGGCGTCTTTACGGCTTTGTCCGAGGGCACCGCGGAAGTTGTCCATGAAGCTCTGACCGCTGCCCGGCGGGCCGGCACCATTGTCTCCTACGATCTGAACTTTCGCTCCAAATTATGGAAAGCCGAGCAAGCCCAAAAAGTCACCAAAAACCTGTTGCCGCTGGTGGACTGCCTGATCGGCAATGAAGAGGATTTTCAAAAAGTTCTTGGCGTACAGGTGCATGGCGCGGACGAAAATTTATCCTCTCTGGATACCAGGGCATACAAACAGATGGTCGAAACGGTGGTAAAAATGTATCCAAACTTGCAGGTGGTCGGTACCACGCTGCGCGAAGTGAAAAGCGGCCTGGTGAACAACTGGTCGGCCATTCTCTGGTGCGATGGCAAGTTTTATGAATCGCGCCGCTATGACAATCTGGAAATTGAAGATCGCGTCGGCGGTGGTGACGGATTTTCCAGCGGCTTTGCCTATGGTTTTCTGAATGGAAAATCACCCCAGGACTCTGTAGACCTCGGAGCCGCCCACGGAGCGCTGCTGCAAACCACCCGCGGCGATACCAGTCAGATCGATCTGGAGGAACTCATGCACGTGTTTCACGGCGGAAGTGCCAGGATCAAACGCTGATACGGCTCACGGCCACTGCTGACCGATTCCCATTCCCGTTATTCTGGAAAATCAATCATGACTGCTGCCAACTACCTCATGCCTGTAGACATGCACAATACCCTGGTCGCTGCGGCCTATCGGCACCGCGGCTACACCGCCGTTGAAGCACAAGCCGCGGCGGTCGTGGGTGAATCCGCGGCCCGCCACGGCATTAAAACCCACAATGCCATCAAGGCTCTCCACCTGGACGACCATTTCGGTTCCGGCGCGGGTGGATGCGTGCCCGGTGCAGAAATTGAAATACTGCCCAGCCCCTTCAAAGCCGTCGCACGCTGGAACGCGCACCGTAAGCTCGGACAGGCTCTCGCCCTGGACGCCATGCGGCACTGTATGAAACTTGCCGACGAATTCGGAATCGGTGCCGTCGCCGTGGACAATGCCTTTCATTACCTCTGGGGCGGTGGTTACGTGATTGATGCCGCCAAAAAAGGGTATCTTGCCTACACCTGTTGTACTGCGGCCTTGGCGGAAGTGGTGCCATTTGGGGGCAAATTTCCCACCTTGGGCACCAATCCTCATTCCTGGGCGTTTCCCACTGTTGAAGCCGTTGGCTTTCCCGTGTGCATCGACTGGGCCACCAGCGTTGTAGCGATGGGGCGGGTGCAGCAACTGGCCAGGGAAGGCAAAATGTTACCTCCCGCCTGCGCGGTGGACAGCCAGGGACACGAAACCTTGGACCCAAAAGCAGTTACCGCTTTGCTGCCTTTCGGCGGGCACAAAGGCTATGGTCTATCGCTGATGGATGAAATCATAGCCGCCTTGACTGGTGGATCTTTGCCTACTCTGCGCAGCCGGTGGAATACCGGTCCCTCCGACGAAAAACGCACGCCGGCTTTTTACTTCCAGTGCATTCATCCCGATGCCCTCAACTGCGGGGCCTTTGCGAAAAATCGCAGTCAGAGTCAGAACGTGGCCGCCGTCTTGCGTGACATCCTCGGCCACGGCAATGAACAATGCCTGCTGCCGGGCCAGCCGGAAGCCAAGGCTGCCGAAAAATCGATCCGGTTGGGCGGCCTTATATTTACCTCTGCCGAGATCGAAGCCTTTGCTCAAATTGCCACAGCCGCGGGCACACCTTTTGATCGCACCCGCATAACACCCTTGGAGGATTGAACCATGAAGCTTTCCACTTTCGATATTTCGGGCAAAACATGTCTGGTGGTTGGAGGTACCAGCGGATTGGGACAGGCTGTTACCCTTGGACTGGTTCAGGCCGGTGCACGAGTGGTGGCCGGTTCTTCCAACCCCGCCAAGGTAGCCGCCATGAAAACTCTCCTTAGCCCCGACCATGATGTCATCAGCATAGACGTCAGCAACCCCGACAGCGCCGCTGCAGCCGTCGCCCACACGGTAAAAACCCTGGGACGCATCGATGCGCTGATCAACGCCGCCGGTGTCATCAAAAAACAACCATCGCTGGACCTTTTACCGGCGGATTTCGAGGCCATCGTCCGTGTGAATCTGATAGGCGCGTTTATCGTAGCCCAGGCCGCCGGCCGGGTGATGAAGGACCAATCTCCGGATGCCAGGGGTCAGCGCGGCAGCATTATCACCTTCGCTTCGCTGAATTCTTACGTATCATTTTCCGAAGTTCTGGCCTACGCCTGCGGCAAAGCCGGGGTGATGGCTCTTACCCGTGGTCTGGCCAACGAGTGGGCACAGTACGGCATTCGCGTCAATGGTATTGCCCCGGGCGTATTTCCCACGGATTTGAACCGCCCCCTGATCGCCGGCACGCCGCGCGGCCAATCCCTGCTCGACCATACTCCCATGGGCCGCTTCGGCCAGGCCGAAGAAATTGTCGGGGCTGCCATTTACCTGCTCAGCAATGCCGCCAGCTTTGTTACTGGCGAAACGTTGGTCGTGGACGGCGGCTTTCTGGCCAAAGCGGTATAAACGTCGCGGCCCCGGCTTGGTTTACACCAGGCCCAGGCGCTGGCCCTGGTAACGCTCGCTGCGAATCGCCCGAACCCATGCGTCATTGGCAAGATACCAGCGAATGGTTTTCGCCAGCCCGGTCTGAAATGTGTGTTCCGGCTTCCATCCCAATTCCGCGGCAATTCTGCCCGCGTCGATGGCGTAACGGCGATCGTGGCCCGGCCGATCTTTAACCAAGGTAATTAAATCCCGGTAGTGACCGGAGTTCCGCGGGCGCATTTCCTGGAGCGTATCGCAGAGCAGATGAACAATATTGAGATTCGTCCATTCATTATGACCGCCGACATTATACGTGCGGCCGGAAACACCCCGGCGCACAATCGTTTCAATGGCCGCACAATGGTCCTGCACAAAAAGCCAGTCGCGGACATTTTTGCCATCGCCATACACCGGCAGCGGCTTGCCTTCCAGGGCATTGGTGATCATCAGGGGCAAAAGCTTTTCTGGAAATTGAAATGGCCCGTAATTGTTGGAGCAGTTGGAAATAGTTACATTCAAGCCGTACGTACGGTGCCACGCCCGCACCAGATGATCCGACGCCGCCTTGGACGCGCTGTACGGGCTGCTGGGGTCGTAGGGGGTGGTTTCCGTAAACAGGCCGGCTACACCCAAGGATCCATAGACTTCATCCGTGCTTACATGATGAAAACGAGTATTGGCCCGGTCCTTCCAGGCGGTGCGGGCCGCTTGCAGCAACACGTAAGTCCCCATGACGTTGGTCCGCAAAAACGCTTCCGGTCCGGATATGGATCGGTCCACGTGGCTCTCGGCGGCAAGGTGAATCACCGTGTCAATCGGTTCTCTGCCAAAAAGATCACCCATCGCGGCAACATCGCAGATATCAGCGTGGATGAAGCGGTGACGATTGGTATACTGGGTCTCAATGTCGCGCAGATTTTCCCTGGAACCGGCGTAGGTAAGAGCATCTACGTTGATGACTTCAAGATGTGGATCGTGCGCCAGCAGTTGGCGGACCAGATTGCAGCCGATAAACCCGGCCCCACCGGTTACCAACACAATTTTTGGGGTGTGCAATCCATGGCTAACCATGTGAAAACTCCAGTAAAGACGCGGGCTGGGTCAAGGCCACCCCGATTGGATCATGGGTGATGCTATTGAATAATAAATAAGTCTTCCGGCCTGGCCGCGGCCAGCGGGCCAAATTTCGCATCCCGCGCAGAAAGTAGCGGAGCGGTCACCTGGCCTGGCCAGCGAATGGCTACATCGGGATCATTCCAGATAATGCCGCGCTCATCCGCCGGTGAATAGTAATCCGAGCATTTATAGGCGAACTCCGCAATGTCAGAAAGTACATAAAATCCATGCGCAAAACCTGCGGGAATAAAAAACATCCGACGATTCTCAGCACTCAGGGTTTCGCCAACCCAGCGGCCAAAAGTCGGGCTGCCCCGGCGTACATCCACAGCCACGTCAAAAACCTCGCCGGCGGTAACACGTACCAGTTTGGCCTGCGCGTGGTGAATCTGGTAATGCAACCCGCGCAATACGCCGCGACCGGAACGGGAAAAATTATCCTGCACAAAATTACAGGTAATGCCCAGATCCTGGAACACTCGCCGATTGTATGTTTCCATGAAATAACCGCGTGAGTCGCCATGAACAATCGGCTCAAGCACACAAACGCCGGAAAGAATGGTATCGATTCGTCGCATGGGGATATCCGTATTAAATCTTTTCCGCCAAGGCGCGTAAATAATTGCCGTAAGAACTTTTTCCCATCTGGCGGGCATCATCCAGCAGCTTGTCGCGGCTGATCCAACCATGGTGAAAGGCTATTTCCTCCAGGCATCCTATCTTAAGCCCCTGGCGCTCCTCAATGGCTTCAACGAAGGCACCGGCCTCCAGAAGTGTACGGTTGGTGCCGGTATCCAGCCACGCCATGCCACGACCCAGAATTTCCACCTGTAACTGGCCGGATTCCAGATAAGTACGGTTAAGATCGGTGATTTCCAATTCGTTACGCGCGCTAGGCTGAAGCTGCCACGCCCGCTGCACCACTTCCGGACCGTAAAAATATAGCCCGGGCACGGCCAGATTGCTTTTCGGATGGGCCGGCTTTTCCACCAGCGCAATGGGTGAGCCGCGGGAATCTAATTCGATCACGCCGTAACGCGCCGGATCAGACACGCGATAACCGAAAATTTTGGCCCCGGTCGTCAGGTGGGCAGACGCTTGTAAAGTTTCGGAAAAGCCATGGCCATAAAAAATGTTGTCTCCCAATATCAGGCAGACCGGACTTTTACCGATAAAGTCTTCCCCAATCCGGAACGCCTGCGCCAAACCTTCAGGTTTGGGTTGCGGGGCATAATGCAGGTTTATTCCTAACTGACTTCCATCGCCGAAAAGTCGTTGGAAAGCGGGCAGATCGATGGGGGTGGAAATCAGCAGAATATCCCGAATACCGGCCAGCATCAGCACGCTCAGGGGATAATAAATCATGGGTTTATCGTAGATGGGCAAAAGCTGCTTGCTGACCGCCAGCGTGATTGGGTGAAGTCGGGTACCCGCACCACCGGCAAGAACAATCCCCTTCATCATGTCCATCCTCGTTTAGCCAATACTTCTGCAGTCCATAATCTTTATGTAAACGAAGAATGAAGTGAAGTCAATAACGATTCTCTTACAAGACCCGAACGATAGAGGTAATTTTTCTGTTGACGCATCCATCCCGCGCTGGTAAATAAAGCATAGGAACTACTGGGTAACCACGACGGATGGTTCACCGGAGTCTGAAAATCGCGTTGTTATGCAGCGGTTGGGGGTTCCGGAACCGCCAATGACGCCCAATTTTCCTGATCGGAACAGTGGTTTGCCGATTGTTTCGGTGTAACTTCAAGGAGCGAAAACGTGATGCGCAGCAGTGATGAAGTTTTCAACATGGCATCTAAGCCCGATACTAATATTGATGACCGCACCTGCCGCTGGACGAGGACGTTACCTCGTCTGGTGCTGGCCCCGGCGATGGTACTGAGCCTGACGGCACTTGCCGGCTGCAATAATTCCCCATCGGGTAGTGCCGACCATGCGGCGCTGCAGGCCAGCAACAAAGCCGCCCGCATTATGGCCAGCGCCGGTGCCTTGCGTCCACAACCAAATTTTTCTGGCCAACTCTCTGCCCCATTGAAAACCCAGGCTGCGCTTCAGAGTTATATTAGCACGCATGTGCAAAATGCCGGGCAGCATCCGGTACTGTTTTTAATACCTCGTTCCAAAAGCCGCGACTTCCGTCATGCCGCCGCTTTGATTTCCGCTGCGCTGGCCTCGCCGGATCTGCATTATGAATTCAAAGGCCTGCTGGAAGCGCAGGCGGGATTTATCGCCTTAAGCGATGCTCAACGGTCGCTGGTGAAGATGGATGCATCCGTGGAACACCTGCGTTCTGCCGTAGATGGCGTGAATACCCTGGCCCTGACTATTGCCGGGCGTAACGCCACGATGCAGGCACTGGGCACTGGAGCCGATATGGTGCATCAATTCAGCTTAGCACTGGCCAGGGCCCAAGCCGCCCGCAGCATCGCCCAGGCAAGTCTGGCAGCAGCGCAGCAAAAGGTGGCTAAATTATCCGCCGATATTACCTCTCTCCAGCATCAGCGGAGCACCTTGGACAAAAGCGGCACGCAACTGGAAGATCAATCGCGCCAAATCACAGGAGCCGGCTCCTTGAAGGACTTTCAGCAAGCGGTAGTATTGTTGAATAAAGGTGCGACTATTGGCGAAAAACTTGCCAGGCTTCAGGGCCGGCTGGATTTTGCCCAGGCGGATGTGCAGATGGCAACCCTCCGGGAGCACGCTGCGGCGGAAAAGACCAAAGAACTGGCCGTCGCACTGCGTACGGCGAAGGTCTTAGCACAAAAGCAGGCTGATCGCCTGGCGGATATCAAGGCCGACATCACCACGCTGATTGCCGGTAAAAATGCCGGCCTGCTGACGCTGAATCGCCGCATCGCGGCCTTAATGCGTCATTGGAAAATCATGATGACTCATGCTGCCGCAGCCGTTACATCAACCCAATTGGCAGACCAGCATCTGGCGGCCGCAACAATGGAACAAAGCAAAAGTCGCAACGAAGCCTCGCAATTACAGCAGGCCGGCATGAATGCGTACAATCCGCTGGTGGAGGCTAAGTCCAATACCACGCCGGAATGTTTGTTGGACATTAACCAGGGCTTGGCACAGTTGTATCAGGCTCAGGTGTATGCTTTGCAACTAGCCGCCATTGCCAGTCGCTTGCAAGCCCAGGCTGATGCCGACAAGGCGTATGCGACTGTTGGCCTTACGTCGCCGTTACCCGCAATCAACAAGAATGCAGAAGCCCGTCTGAGGACCAAGGCTACACAGGCCTTGACCAAGTCGCTAAGTGTGCTGGGCCAGGCCCGTAGCCTTTATCCATCTGGAACCTCGCCGGTAAAATGGCTCACACCCGCCGTGCAGACCATGGTTTATCTGCAGTTGGCTCAGCTTGCACCGGATAACGCCCAAAAGATGCAGCAGTTGACCAAAGCCGCCAAAGCCGCGGCAGACGCAAAGCGACATAATCCTTTTTTGATTTTGCCGAAGATCGCCTCCGCACAATAACACTGCCTGGCTATGGCACTTTGAGCACCGCACGTAGTCTGCCGCCATCCTCCGCCAGCAGCCGGTCGGCGGTAGCTGCGTCGCAGTGATGATGGTGCATGACAATGGCCCGCTTCACCCGACCTTGCGCCTCAAACAGCAATTCCAACGCATGGTCGCGACTGAGGCCCGTAAATTCTTGAATAATGCGGACTCCACGATCCACAAGCTTGGAATTTTTTGCCGCATCCAGATCCACCATCGTATTACTCATGACCTTGCCAAGCCGCACCATGGACAACGTGGTAACAGTATTCAACACCAGTTTTGTGGCCGTGCCGGCTTTAAGTCGCGTGGAGCCGGTCAACACTTCCGGACCGGTATCCACCGCAATGATAAGGTCAACCGGAATCGTAACATGCTCCCGGGCCGTGCAAACCTGAAAGATGGTTTTGGCCTGCCGCCGGCGCGCTTCACCCAAGGCTCCGTAAACAAATGGTGTCGTCCCTCCGGCGGCAATGCCAAAAACCACGTCATTACTCCCCACCGCCAGATTTTCCACCGCCGCCGCTCCCGCAGAATCGTCATCTTCCACATTTTCAATGGAGCTGGTCAACGCCGTGGGGCCGCCGGCAATAACACCCACCACCATGCCTGGATCGGTGGAAAAGGTGGGAGGACATTCCGTCGCATCCAGCACGCCCAGCCGACCGCTGGTCCCTGCACCCACGTAGATCAGCCGCCCCCCCCGGATAAAGGCGGCGGCCACCATCTCCACAGCCCGGGCAATCGCTTCCGATTGCGCACCAACGGCGGTAACAGCACGCTGATCCTCCTGATTCATCAGCAGAACGGCTTGCTGCACCGGCATTATATCCAACGATCGCGAAGCCGGATTGGAGTATTCCGTTCGAATATGACTGCGATCGGGAATTTTGGACTTGGCCATGAGGTTATACTCCAGCAATGCCTCGCTATTGTGGCCGCACATTCCGTCTGACGCCACCATAGGGTGCCTCAGGCAGGCAAAATACCCGCTCCGCGGGTAAAGTGATTGGCGGCCGCCGGAACGGACCGGCATCTGTGTTGGTGTAGAGGTGTCACATGGGCCACAGGGATTCATCGGATAAGTCGCGCGCGTATCATAATCGCGTAGCCCCCGTTTACGACAACATTTACGATGATCCCTTTTGGGATTTTCACGATCAGCTCACGTGGGAACATCTGAAAACGTTTGTACCTGCATCTCCGGATGGGGCCATACTGGATTTGGGATGCGGTACCGGCAAATGGGGCTTTAAATTGCTCAAGGCCGGCTTTCCGACCAGTTTTGTGGATCATTCCCCTAAGATGCTGGAAATGGTCGAGCGGAAACTCCAAACCTGGACCGAAACCGCGGACTTGCGCAGCAAGGCCGACCGGGCTACATTGCAAGTCGATGATGCCAAAACGCTTCAATCACTGCCGCCGAATCATTTTTCGCTGGCTATCGCCCTTGGCGATGTGGTTTCAATCTGCGGCGATGCCGCCGCATGTTTATCCGCACTGCACCGCGTGGTGAAGCCCGGCGGCGTGGTGGTCTTTACCGTAGACAACCTGCTGGCCGCACTGGACCATTTCGTCAGCGCCGGCAAGCTGGATCATCTCGATGATTTTGTGCGCAGTGGCAAAACCCACTGGTTGACCGCGGATCGCCGGGAGCAATTTGACGTCCGTATGTTTACCCCGCAGCAGATTGAACATCTGGCCGCTAAATCCGGCTTTGAAATGATTTCGATGATTGGAAAAACCATTCTGCCGGTGCGCCAAAACCGCAAGTTTTTTCAAGCCAGCGGTGCCATCAAACAAATGTTGGCCATGGAGTCCCTGTTGGCGCGTGAGCCGGCGGCAACAGGCCGGGCCGCCCATTTGCAGTTGGCCGTGCGTAAACGTGCCTGACCCCCAGGCGGCACCGCGGCTATAATCAACAGACTCCGGCTATCCGTTAGCCCACGCCCCTGCCGACACAAGGAGAAATCCATGACCAATGAACCCCATTTCACCAACAGCGAATATCATATTTTGGTCGATACCGATGATGTCCGCATCACGGAAATAACGGTTGCTCCAGGCCAGCTTGTGTCCGCTCACATGCACTCACAAGCTCAGGAGCTTTGCTACTGCATTACCGGGGCGGTAACCGTGGAAATACAAGGTCGGCCACAACATACCCTCCAGCCTGGCGAGAGCTGCCGCATCCCCGCAGCATGGCCTCATTGCTTGAAGAACCAGGGGCCGCTACCGTGTAAATTCCTGCTGGTGCATCAGGGCGGTGCGTTTGATTTTATCCCGATCGGTACGTAATAACTTGCGACTACCTTTTATTCCCCGTCACCAGCGGAGCCTCCGCAGGCACGTCTAGAGCCTTGGTCGTACAGCAGGATGCATCCACACCTGCCAGCATCATCCCCTGGCCACGCGATTCATGCGTCCGTTTTAGCGGCGGATCGGTTGGATCTCGCATTTGCACCAAAAGCGTGGTGCGGGCTTCCAAACTGGCGTTAATGCCCGAACCGTGAATGGTCAGGTAGTTAAAGAATACCACATCGCCGGCATTGGCCGGACAAGGCACGGCCTTGTCAATGGGATATTGGTCGGGCGGCAGGGAGGAATCAGGCGTAGACACCGGTATCGGCCCGAGCTTGTGAGAGCCAGGCACAAATCGCACACAGCCTCGTTCTACCGGAGCATCGTCAAAATGAAATATGGCCGCAATCATGGTGTGGCGCTGGTGGGGAAAGTATGGGTAATCCTGATGCATCGGAAAGGGAGCACCTTTCTCCGGCGGTTTGATAAACATTTTGGTGTGATGCAATTGCACGTTGGGGCCGATGATAGAGGCGGCTACCGCAGTGAAACGCGGATCCACGATCAACCGGCTGAACGCGGCGGAATAAAATTGCACATCGTGGCAGTGTTGAACCACCGTTTTGGTGTGTTGAATGGTCGCCCATGCGGCATTGATGTCCCGAAATTTAGCCAGCCGCTCGGCCAACTCATGGACTTCCTGGCGCAGTGCCTGAGCCTCACGAGCCGTCAGTAGCCCCTGACATACCACAAATCCGTTTTCATCGTAGAATCGCTTTTGTTCCGCAGTTAACCCTGAAGTAGCCATAGACGCACCTTTATAAAAAGCCGGCCCGTCCAACGCGGGCTATCCATTCATTATGCCCAGGCCGGCCATTGGCATGCAATTGGAAAATGTGGTCTTTTAGTGGTAAAATTTCACCACTTCTGCATGGTCTTGTGGAGATATACTGTGACCGTGGCAAGGGAATTTGTCTGGCCGATTCGCTGCATTCCGGAAATTGCTCAAGCTGGCCGCTTTGCAATGCCGGAACAGCACTTTAATATCACGTACCGGCACGAAACCTGGGCTTTGCATCTCCATGACTATCCGGGGGTGGTGGATCTGGCGGGCCGATGTTACACCCTCAAGCCGGGAGATCTGACATTTTCGCGGCCAGGCGGGTTTTCACGTTACGAAATTAAACAGCCGGGCCGGCATTGGTGTATTCACTTTCGGCCACAGCCGCGCATCGGTCCGCTGCTGGAGCTTCCGCCACATTGCACGTTGGCTGGGCGGCGTGCTTACCTGGAAGAACAGTTTTCAATCATCACCCAACTGCATCTTCGCGGCGGCGGTCGGCATTCAGCTTCGCCATTGCACGCGGCCGCAGCCAATCTGGCGTTGCAGCAATTCTTGATATGGTTGGCCGGTGATGGTCGGGAGCAACCGCGGAGTACGGCCGTCGGCACCGCCGCCGACAAGGCGGATTCCCTGGCTGCCGATATCTGCCAGCGGCTCGATCAACGCTTGTCTGTAACGGTTTTATGTCGGCGTGCAGGGCTTTCCCGAAACTATATGTCCAGGCAATTTCACCGCCGCCATGGCATGACCATTGCCCGCTATATTCTAGTCCAGCGATTGCGCTATGCCCGCAGCCTGCTCGAAGGGACTAACATGCAGATCAAAACCATCGGTGCCACCGTCGGTATGCCCGATCCGCGGCACTTTAATAAGCAATTTCGCCGCTTTTATGGTACAGCCCCAAGTTTCATCCGGGCCGCAACCAGCAAACATCGCGGCAAAAAAATCAATTAATGATAGAGCAATCCCATCGTACCACCATGCGCGTATAGAATCGACTCGGCAGCCCCTTCTTGCGTGGAGCCATGCCGGTGGGGCGTCAGTGCCGCCAGCACCAAGCCCCAGCTTAGCGATGGTGGTGCGGCTATTTACGGCGCAGGCCATAAACGTTAAGTGCATCACTGGTGCCCACGTACACATGCCCCTGGGCCTCCATAGGAGTGTTGAAGGTTACAATCCTCCCCGTAATCGCGTAACCTGCGCCCACCGCACTGTTAAAAAGCAACTTACCAAGATTATCCGCATTGTAGGCCACCAGACTATTCTTCCCCGGATTCAAGGTCCAGAGAATGGCATCATGGCTTCCGTTGCTCGATATTTCCGGGGTCGAACCTGGGTAACCGTACCGGCCATAACTATGAAAGGAAGTGCTGGTGGGATGAGCTTTGATATGACCATGGAAAATGGCAAACGCCTTGGCCGCATCGCCCACTGCTACGTAGAAAATAGTTCCGCTACCGGCCTTACTCCCCATGTAAAAAGCCGCCGTACTAAACGCACCGCCTGTAGCTGAATTGAGTTGTTGAACCACATCATTAAAGCCGGACCGCCCGTCACCCGCAGCACCATCGTGATAACCGCCCATGTCGTGGCGATCCAACAGATAAATAATGCCCTGCTTATCATTGATTACCATCAGCTTCTGGTGCTGGTGGCTGCCCACGGAACCAGGTAGCAACACCGGGCTGCTGGAACCCAGGTCCCGGTCCGTATTATTGAGAACCTCTTCATCACGAGGCGTGAAATAATCACTTACATGCAGGCCAAAGCCATTAGGGTTGTCCCGATGTTGGCGAAGATCCGAATCCGGAGAAAGCTTTACCACCGAATCTCCATAATCACCGCCGATGGGTACCCGCAGATCAGGCACATCCGTGTTCAGTCGACCGCTGTACGCAGCCTTGATCAACTTTGTGTCAAAAGTTCCATTGCCGGTTTCGACATACAAGTTACCGTGCTTATCCACCGCAATAGCACCGGCACCTTGCCAGATGCCGCCCGCCCCATCACTGAACCGGGTGCTGCCGGTGCCATGCCCCGTCGGCACCGCACACCATTGAGCAGTACAGGCCAGCTTATCAGATGAGGTTCTGACCGCATTGTACCCCACCACCCAGCCGTTATACGGACCGTGGTCGCCGGGATCCGCCCAGGCCATGTAAACCGTGTGATTCACCCGATCAAAGGTCAAACAGCGGCAGGTCAAATCGCAGGCATCAAATACCGTCTTCCCACCCCCACGCCGCCGTACTGCCGGCCCGTGGATATAACGGGCATTGCGCAAACTTTCTGCAATATCGGCGGTGGCGTAGCGTTTGCCGTTGTAAATTTTTATTCCAACCAGCAGGTGAATCCAATGTAACACTCTGCCCGTACCGGGACCTTGCTCACTTTCCTCGCATTGCACGTACAACACGTTATTATCCGGATCAATGGCCGGCGTATCTTCTACCGGAAAGCGGTTGTAGCCCTTCCAGTAATTGCCGTCCGCCGCCTTTACTACATCCGCATTGCCATGAAATTTTGTCAGCAGGCTGGCTTTCCACAACACCGTGCCGTTATCCGCATTGATCGCCCAGACACTGTCATTGTTCAAGGCAACAAATACAACATTCTGCACCCCCTGATGCCGCCCCACCGTTATATTAACCCGGGACTTAAACAGCGGCTGACCAGATTCCGGACCGGCCAGATGCACTGTGAACAGTTTGCCGAAACGCGATGATGCCACGTTCTGCGGCGTTAATATCGTTTCTTCTGAATTAAGGCCGTTATTAAACCCATCGTTATGGTACGTCAAGACATTGCCGGAATTGGTACCACCTGCCGCCGCCACTCGCGGCACCAATGATAGGCCTGTCGCTATGCCAGCTGCGACTATAACAATGGCAAATACCTGACCAAGGCGTTGCAATGAATACTCCTTTATTTCAGCGGTATCGCGGCACCGCAGAATCAATCGTCAGACTCCAGGCATCAATCCCGCCGGCCATCGAATGAACCTGCTGAAATCCCAATTCACGCAGAAGTGCCGTCGCCCGCAGCGAACGCACACCATGATGACAATGAATCACCAGTCGCTTATGGCGATGGTCATTTAATTCATGTACTCTCTCGGGCAATTGCTGCAGCGGAATCAGCACCGCTTTTTCCAGCCGGGCAATATCCCATTCTTCAGGCCGCCGAACATCCAGAATAAAAATATCCTCCCCCTGTTTCAACCACTCCCGCACCTGATCGGGGGTTACCTCCCAATCAGGATTATGGGGGGGCATCGGCTTGGCGATTTGATCGGTCATGGCAGAGACTTCCTCAAACGAGAGTCAACACAAATTACGCCGTGCGACTACAATAACAGCGCATCAGCGGACGGCTGTCATTGTACCGCCCGGCCTGCCCATCTGGAAGTATAGACCATGCTACAACCGGATTTCACGCTTGCCATACCCGTAGACATTCACACGCACATCCTCACCCATGCGCGCACAGCTTACCCACGGGAATGTTGCGGATTGATTCTTGGCCGGCCCGCCCTCCAGGACCAGCACATTCTACTGGTGCAGAGCATTGTGCCGGCCACGAATCATGCCGCCGCATCCGACCAGCGAACCAACTACGCCATCGACAGTCGCTTCTGGCTGCAACAAGATAAGCTGGCCGCAGCCGCCGGACTGGAGGTGATAGGCATCTATCACAGCCATCCTGATCAGCCCGCCGTGCCCAGTGCCACGGACCTTCGGATGGCGTGGCCGGTATACGTGTATATCATTGTGTCCGTTAGCGCCGCCCACACTCCATCATTGCGTGCCTGGGTTCTTAGCACAGGCCAGAATCAGTTTGTGGAAATTACCGTTCGCACGCTCCATCAGTAAAACCTCCGCCAGATGCGTGCGGCAATACTCCGGCGGGACGATACCGCAGAGGGGATCAATCCCTTCGCCCAATTTAATGCAGGATGATCTTGGGGGGTACGGATGGCACAGAACCGCTGCCCCCCTGACCAAACATGCCGTGGCCGGAGTGGCCGCCATGGACAGACTGGTTGGACGAAATATGCCGGCTCACAGATTTACGCGCCTTCCCCTCCACCGCATACAAAACAATATTGGCCGCCAGGGTCTGCGCGGATTTTGGCTCGTAACCATCAATGCCCCATGTGTGCAACCCCAAAAGCCCTCCGGTAATATCCTCCGGTGAAAAAATAATCACCCAGCGCCCGTGCCGCCGAATACCCAGCAACTGCGGCTGCAGACTGTAACCATGCCGGCTGATAAACGCCCGGCGATACTTCACCGTTTCGGCCACGTGCGAATCGGGCATCACCCCGGTATAAATAGCGCTGCTAAGGTTAATCGGTACCAGGGCTTTTGTCGGATAAATATCCACCACCATCCTTCTAAAGGAACGCCGAAATGCCCGGCTGCCGCCGGCCGCATCCGCAAACAGCGTACCTCCATGGCTCAAAAAAAGATGAAGCCGTGTCTCCTGCCGCCAGGGAACGTGAAACGCCCCCGTGCCGGTCAGATGCGCCACCGGTGTCGCCTGCGCGTTAAGTTCCTGGATGGTTTCTTTTTTGAGAATCAGCGTAGTATGATTTTCCGCCGCCATAATCTGCGCCAAACGCGGCCACGCCGCCGGTTCCGGATTCCAGCTTTTACCCACCATCAACATGGCCATGTGTACCCGGCGCACACCGGAACCTTTTTTCCGCGGCAACCGTAAAGGATGCAAACGTCCCGTCAAACGGTGCTTGCCCGTAGCGTAAAAATAGACGTTGGCCGCCAGATCAAACGCCATGGCCTGACTCGTAGACAGGTTGCTTTGCCAGGCCGCACTCACATCGCCGGGCGAATGAATCCACAGGTACCGTACGCCATTCGAAAGTCCCCACAGTGGAACTTTGGCCGGAATTTGAAATTGCACATGACGAATTGCCGCCTTGGCACCGATGGGGGCCATCGCGTATCGCCCGCGGACCACCTCCGCGGCAATGCGATCGACCGCACGGGTGAAAGCCTTGCCATGGCCTATCGCCACGGAAAATATCAGGCCGCCATGTTCCACAAAATAACGCAGCCGCCTAATATCCCCACGGGTAAAATGCGGATCGGCCGACCCGGTCATCAGCAGCACCGGCGCAGTGAGCCAATGCTTCGGATTCGATTGCACATTGACGATGCTCCAGTTCAGCGGCTGTTCAAACTTATGCGCCAGCCACTGGGTTACATTTGCGTCGTCGCGGGCCCGCGGATTCCAATTTCCGGGATAATCCAGCTTTTCAAACACCACAGGGTTCAGCCCGCGCGTCAAAAACAGCAGGGCATAAGCAGTGGCCACGCTGCTGGCCCGACCACCCAGATTGCGATGCACGCCCAGAACGTATCCATCCCAGCCGCCCGTTTTTGGATTCTGCGTTTTTAGTATTTCCCGGGCACCCTGCCGATACCAGTCCACAGTGCCTATTCGCTTGATACCACCCGCCAGACCGACGCGCTCCACTCCATACAGATAATACATATTGGAATTGGTCTTTATATTCTTGGCCAGCCAGGCCAGGCCCGCTAGAATATTTTTGTCTGCATGGGCCTGACGATGCACCGCACTGTGCAAATATTGATCCACCACGTACAAACTGGTAAGCCCGGCTGCGGTCATAGCCCTGGTGGAAGTTCCACCGCTCATATAACCCCAGCCGCCATCCACATTCTGACAGCTTCGCCAATGCTTCTGAGCCTTCACCCAGTAAAATTGTGGCACCTGCATGCCGGAAAGCTGGGCCTGCCACACCCCTAACAGGCCGTACTGACTGTTGGAATTATCCCATGGGGTAATGCTCGGATGCCGGTGTATGCCGTAATGATAAGCCCCGTCCAGACGTTGCGATTCCAGCAAATCCTGCGTGGCCCGCGCCAAAGCTACCTGCGATGAGAGTGAATTGCCCGGCGAAACCGTCAAAGCGCTGATCTGCAAAGACGCTACGTAGGTCCGTTTGGGTGCAATTTTTTCCAGCCAATGCAGCGCCGGTGCTATCCTCTTGGCGTCGCGCTGCAGTTGCGGGTTGCCGGTGGTCTGCCCCACCTCCAACAAAGCGTACAAGGCCAGTGCCGTCTGCCCGCCCCAGTATGCGTTATCAGGCGAATCAATTTCCCAGAATTTCTTCGGTTTTTCCTTGGCCAGTAAATATGCTACCCCACGGTTGATACTTTGCAGAATCGCCGCCCGCGTTACCCGCGTTGGCTTGGCCGCCACCGGCTTCGCCGCACGTGCCGACGACACTGCTGCCAGCACCGCCGCCACCGCGACCATGCGACGATAGTTGCCCCCCAGCCTTGGCTGGCCATTTAACATCAAACCTGAAATAATCCCCATCGGCTGCACCATACCGACGATTTTATCGACATTTGAGGTCCATTGCCATCGGCCTATTGCCAAAATCCGTCCTGTTTACCCTTCTTTCTTGATGACCAGGTGCATATCACGGTTCTGCTTGCCGGTGAAAGATGGTGCCGCTCCCATTCCCTTTTGTGCCGCTATCGCGTAAAAGGGCCGCCCTTCTATCGCGTATTTTTTCTCAAAATTCGTGCCTACCATGCCGCCCGCCGGTTGCGGCATCGGAGATTCAAACGGTATTTCCGCCAAAATACCCTGACCGGCAAACACACCTTTTATCCACTCAAAATACTCCGCGTGATCCGTTACCACCCGTACCTGCCCACCCGGCACCAGAATGCGATGAACTTCACTCAAAAACTCCGGCTGAATCAATCGTCGCTTGTGATGGCGGCTTTTCGGCCATGGATCCGGAAAATACACATGCACCGCGGCAACGGCATTGTCCAGGACATGACACCGTATCCACCAGAGCGCCTCTGCATGAACCATACGCGCATTGGTTAAGCCGTGGCGGCGCAAACGATCGGCGGCAAAATCACAATACGCCTTGGCCCATTCCATGCCAATATAATTGTGCTGCAGATGCGCTTGCGCTGCCGCCAGAATAAACGTGCCCTTGCCGGAACCAATCTCCAGATCAACGGCATGTTTATTGCCAAATATATCAATCCATTGAATTTTTCCCGCTGCATCCGGCACAGTCAAAAGATTGGGACCAGGATCCAGGTTCGGGCGTAAAGCCATGCTGACCAGCCAAACTCTTGCCAAAAATACTCAACGAAAAAAGCCGCCACAGGGCTGCCGAGTGGGGCGCGGCAACTTGCGTGTGGGCAAAAGTGGGATCCCACACGGTGGCGGCAAGGATCGTGTTGCGCGCTTACGTCGCGGTGGACTTAGAAATTCATCCATGAAAACATGCCGACCACAGTCATCCTGAATCGACCGATACGCTGCTCTATATCAGTTTTCCCCAAGCTCTTGATCACTCCTTAAAAAACCATGACCGCACGGCATTTTTCAAGCACCCGCTATCGGCACTACCCGTCGCGATCACCGGTGGGGCGATCAGACCCAAGCATGTCAAACATGTTGAATCTACCATTATTCTAGGCCGCCGTTGGCGTTAGTCAAGAAATACCGCAAATTTCCACGAAAATTGCGCTGTTGTTTATTTACGATGCCAAAATTAAGGGGCCGCTCAAATATAAATTCATGTTTTACGGCGCAGGAGTTTTGGCCGCCGGCGACGCGCATACCCTGCCAATGGGTCTGTAAGAAGCGAACAACGACGCCCGCGGCCAAAAAAACCAGTCAGAAAGTGTGAAGTTATATTTGCGCGGCCCCTAACCAAGATTATCCAGAATTAGGGCATCACCTCCGGCTCCACTGCCTCTCTGCCGTTATCCACCCAGCCGACTGCAGCCAGGAGTGGCTTTCTACCGTTAATATGCTACATTACTCTCAATTCATCGGGGCGTAGCTCAGCTTGGCTAGAGCACCTGGTTTGGGACCAGGGGGTCGCAGGTTCAAATCCTGTCGCCCCGATTATCTGGAGAAACAAGCCCTTTGGTGAGGACATCAAAGGGTTTTCTCATTGAAAAATCAAGGATTTCTTCTTTTAACGTCAAGTTCAAACAAACAATTTCCAGTAGCTGCCGCTTTTCCTGGCTTTCCGCTGTAAGCCATTTATCTTTCAGGCTTTGTGAAAGTTCAAACACTTTCAACGCCAAATCCCCATGTTCATCACGGCCCCGGCCTTGGGCTTGCAACTGCAATTCCAGACTCGCCAGGCGATCCCGCAATTCTGTATCCTTGGCCGCATAGGTATCGGTGGTGATTTCTTCCATGATCCGCAAGTTCAATAGCCGGTCCCGGAATTGCTTGGCTTGCGTAATCTGCCGCTGCAAATCCTTGGCTGTATCTTCGGTTTCGCTCCGCTGCTGTTTAGACCATGCCAACAGGCTTTGCTGGAACCATTGCCGTAGATCATCGGGTAAGCGTATGCGATCAAACAGGGCCAGAACCTGCACATCCAATGCCTGTTCCGTCAGGCGAACGCGTGGATGGCCGGGCACGGTGTACTTACTGCATCGGTAATAGACATATTCCCGCCCGGTCTTCTTTTTCGTTACCGATTCCCCGGTGATCACCGCACCACAGTGCCCGCAGGTTATCAAGCTGCCCGCATAGGTGAGATCATGGCCCTGGTATCGCTTGCCGCCCAGCAGAACCTGTACGCGGTCAAATGTGGCCCGATCCACCAACGGCTTATGCTTCCCGGCA
>JAJYDW010000056.1 GCA_021790385.1 Planctomycetota bacterium | reverse complement strand
TATTATTCATGGTGGCGTACTCCTGAAAAAGAACATTGAAACCAACCTTCAGGTTATGCCGCCTCTTTTACGCCGTCCACAACTTTTGATAGTATCTCATTCCCATCGTCCGATGGCGGGGTCGGTCTGGTAATGGTGGTAGGCCCGGGGTGAAAATAAAACCGCATCCCCCGGACCGGCACGAAGCTCCTGTTGGGCGTAGCGCCACAGGCCGCCACCGCCAACTGTATAAATGAGCAGCCAATCGGGCGTGCCGCCCGGACGATAGCACCGATAGCCCAGCGTTTCCTTAAAATGGCCGGTAAAAATATTACCGGTCAGGGTTGTCGGATGATTTAGCAGAGCCTCTTTCATAGCAGAATATTATATCATATCAGCAGCTTCTTTTCTTGTTTGTCTATACGGAAAATGCTAATATCTTAATAAAGGCAGGATTTTATGAATAAGATATTATCATGCCCTACCCTACCTACAGGAGAAAACTATATGGTATCTGCGGCTGTATCGGTATCACCGGAACAATGTTTTCAAGAGCAGGGGTATTTTCTGGCGCGAGGGCTGATAGCTCCTGCGGAGGTCAGCAATATACGCGACACTTTTATGGCCCTGGCTGCCAAAGGCCCGATTCCAGGGATCTCCGATATTCTTGCAGGTGCCAGGCCGGGTGATCCGCTGGCGTTTTATCCGCGCATGATGAATCCACATCGCCATCCGGAAGTTCCGGTGGGGCCGCTGGCTTTGCGTTACCTGCTGGATGACCGGATTTTGGCCTTGCTGCGGGCTTTTGCCGGATCAGATGTGTGGGCGGCGCAAAGCATGTTTTACTTCAAGCCCCCCGGCTCCCGCGGCCAGGCACTTCATCAGGATAATTTTTATCTGAAAGTGAAACCCGGCACATGTCTGGCGGCGTGGATCGCCATTGACGATTGCGATCGCGAAAACGGTGCCATGGAAGTGGTGCCGGGCAGTCATCATCTGCCGACAATTTGTCCGGAGCAGGCGGATGCGGCGCATTCGTTTACCACGCATTTCGTGCGCCCGCCGGAATATATGCACCCGGTAATGCCGGTGATGCAGGCCGGTGACGTGCTGTTTTTCAATGGCCAGTTGATTCATGGTTCCACCCCCAACGTGAGCGCGTCCCGCTTTCGCCGGGCTTTGATATGTCATTACATGCCGGCCGGCAGCGAGGAAATTGCCGGCTGGTACGATACCCTGGATTCCCGAGGTGAGCGCGTTGCGGGCGTCAAGGTGTCCACCGATGGCGGCCCGTGCGGCACGCCATTCGAAGCCACCGCTCCGCACTAAAATGTCTTGGTACGGTCTGGCTTTGCCTGCCAGACTTATCCCTGGGATCGCGGGCATCCTGCCCGCAAGTAATTCTCCAACTTTACCTGCGGGTCAGCGCCAGGAAACAATTCCTATGCTGAATGCCCACCGCTGAAAGCTGACCGCGGGCCGCAGCCCGCGCCCTTAATCATGATCCGGCTTTATCGGTTTGAAAAGCGTCAACATCACGTGCAATAACCGGCGTATGGGCGGTGCGATAAACGTTTTGTTGATGTGCGGAATTTCCGGACGCACCTTCACCTTGTGTCCGTGCAGTGTAATGACCACCGTCTGGCTTTTGGCGGCAATGGATTTATTCCGATCAAAACGCAGATGAATAAGGGTCTTTTGGGTGGTGGCGGCAATAGTGATTTTCTCTCTCTGGTACGGGTAAGCTCGCAACATACGCCGAAGCACAGGGTCCAGTTGGGAATACCCGGTGGTGGTGAGCATACTTCCCAGCACCGGAATCCGATACATCCGCAGCGTTCCGGGTTTGGTGCTTGTGGCGCTGATTGTGCCGGTGATGGCTCCGGAAAAGTGAATGGTCAGAGAGGCGGTAACATCGGCCGGCCCCATGATGTCAAAACTTTGCGGGGCGAAATGAGCCAACAGTGCCGCCTGGTCGATGTTGGTGCCGGTGCAGGTGATGCGTAAGGTGGTAGTTGCCGGGGAAAGCGTTGCGTTTCCAGCCATGGTGCCGCCCAGGGCGTGGAACTGAAAGTCATGCACCTGCAGGCAACCTTGGATAAATTTCCAATGCATTACCAGGGTCGAGGCCCGCAGCCACGCATAACCAAGGGAGGTAATGCGGGTAAGGCCATGGCTGGCATGCATGGCCAATACACCACTCGCATGTCGGAAGGCATCTACGCTGGCAGTGGTGCGAACATGCTCAAGAGAAAGCTGCTGCGGTCCGTGATCCGGGAATTTTACACCATCCGCTCCCAGCCGCACCGTGCCCTGACATGATTGCAGCGTCTTGTTGGCCAGCCACCGCACCTTTCCGGTAAAAACCGCATAGCCATTGCGGATACGAACATTTTTCTTGAGCAAATTACGCATCGTGGTGCTTAGAGCAGCGGTGGCCGCCGGGGCAGAAAACGTCGGCTGGGCTGCCATGGCGATGATGCAGATACCGACCCGGATGATTGTGCAGCGATGGTATGATGATAGACGATCCATACAAGCGATGATGATAGCCGCTTTTTTTCGCCCAGTCAGCTTGAGAGTGGCTCAATCTTTCAGCACCCGCACCACCAGAGCGGAATTTTTGCTGCCAAAAGCAATGCAGTTGCACAAGGCTAAGGTGGCATCGGTGGGGCGGGCGTGGGTGGGTACATAATCCAGATCACATTCCGGTGCGGGGGCGGTGAGGTTGATGGTGGGTGCAATAAAGCCTTCACGCAATGACAGTATGGTCGCGGCCAGCCCCGCCGCGCCGCACGCCCCCTGCGGATGGCCGATCATGGATTTGGTACTGCTCATCGGAATGGTACCGGCGTGTCGCCCAAAGCATTTGTGAATGGCCATGGTTTCCAGCCGGTCGTTAAGCACTGTGCCGGTGCCATGAAGATTCACGTATTGGATCTGCTGCGGCGAAACTCCGGCATCTTTCAGGGCCAACCGCATGGCTCGCGCGGACTCCGCGGCATCGGGTGCAGGTTGCACGCGGTGAAAGGCATCGCACGTACTGGCCCAGCCCAGCACTTCGGCCAGTATGTTGGCACCGCGGGCGCGGGCATGGTGATAATCTTCCAGCACCAACATCCACGCCCCTTCCGAGAGCACAAAACCCTGACGGTCTTGCGAAAAGGGGCGGCTGGACCGCTGTATCGGCTCCACGGGGCCGGCCAGCACACGCATGAGTTCAAAGCCGCCGATGATGGCGGGAGTTATTGGAGCATCCGCTCCGCCGGCCAGCATCATCGGCGTGTTCTGCCGCTGAATATGCCACAGGGCGTATCCGATGGCGTCGGTGCTTGAAGCGCAGCCATTGCTGATGACATGCGAAGGTCCGTGCAGGCCCAGAGCGATGGAAATTTCACTGGAGGCTCCGCCGCCGGTGGCCGCGGAAACGCCAAAAGGTGAAATTTTGCCTTCGCCAGTAAAAAAGGCGCGGTATTGGTTTTCCATGAATTCCGCCGCACCACCACCCGAACCCAGGATCACGCCGATATTTCCGGCCATAGCGCTGCCTGGAGGAACCGCCACATCCGCCATGGCCAACGCTTCACGGGCCGCGGCCAGGGCCATGGGCACAATGCGCGGTACTCGGCGTAAATCACGGGCGTCCATGATTTCAGACGGCTGGAAGGTTTTCAGTGCACCACCAAAGCGCGTCTGGATCGGGGCCTTGGCCAGGCTGGGGATCCAGTCAATTCCGCTAAGGCCCTGCGCCAGGGCTTGAGTGAATGCGGCAGCCCCTATTCCGTTGGGCGAAACCACACCAATTCCTGTGACAACAACGCGCCCAGAGGTCATGAAAACTCCGCCGGAAATATCGTCGCACCTCAGCCCTCGGTATTCGCCCGCGATTTATAGCGTGCCAGAAAACGCCGACGGCAATGAATTATAGGCTGGGCGAAAGCGCGATGTACACGGATATACCAGCTTTGATGGTTGGCGCGGGCAAAATCGTCGGCATGACAGATTTCCGGAGCCAGGCGGGTTTTATGTTTGTAATAATGATAGCGGTCTTCGGCCTGCAGCCGCTTGAGAATGGCCCGTGCTACAAAATTGTCATCCTGGTTTTTGCGGCAGTTGAAGGAAATCTGAAAATCGATAAGCCACGGATGATGGTCGTCGCCATAGAGTATATTTTCACGCTTGTTGGCATCCACGTAGGCGACGTGCCGGGCGTGAATCGCGGAAAATAGGTCTTGCAACTCACGGAAAAAATCCGCATTGGGGTGGCAATCGGGGGATAAATCGCGCCCCGGCACATAGGCGTGGATGTACCCGTTGCTGCCCAGCGTGCCCAGAAATTCCGGAATCCCGGCAATGCCCTGCAGCTTGCGCAATATACGTATTTCATGGTTGGCCACCATGGCTCCCAGCCGGCGCATGGGCAGCCCCCACAGCGGAAAAGTGCGTTGAATTTTCAGCACGGCCCAAGCGGCAGTGGGGGCATCGTCCGACGGCGGCAGTGTGGAAGCGGAATCCGACGCGGCCGCCGGGGGAACCGGGCGATAAAGGCCGGTGGCCGCATAAAAATCATGCTTGAAAAGCTTATGGAAGCGATAGCGTCGGCCCTGGAGCTCAAATTCTGCCGGCATCGAATTGTACCCCAACGCAAAAAGCCACGCCGGCGGCTTTTTCAGTGATGGTGCAGCGGCATTTTGCAGTTCGCTCATCTTGCCCCAAGTATATACCAGATGGGGTGTATTGGGCAGTGCGAACCCAAGGCCGGGCCAGTTTTATCGCATTGTACAAAATGTGTGATTATAATAACCAGAGAAACCTGGCCGCCCTGGCTAAAGGGACGGCAATTGGCACTCTTAAAGGATATGCACGATGGCCAAAAAAGAAGACAAGCCAATGACCTTCGAAGAGGCCATGGGACAACTGGAAAAAATTGTCGAACAGATTGCCGGCGGCAAAATCGGCCTGGAGGAAACCATGGACCGTTACGAGCAGGGGATGGAACTGGTTAAAAAATGCCGCAGCATTCTGGAGCACGCGGAACAGCGTATTCAGGTATTGTCGGAATCTGACGGGGGAGTGCAGGTGGTCGCATTGGAACAATCCGCGGATGGCCGCGTTGAACAATCGTAAGGCGCGGGTTGTTGGATGGCCCGATGATCCGGCTGGTTTAACGAAAGGTGCTATCTCATGGCGGAGAGTTCCGATGCTCAATTACGAAATGTGGAGGTTGATGCGGGGCAGATTGCGGACCCGGGGGCTTCCGGCCGACGGCGTGTGGGCGGCATCGGCGATGGTAATTCAGGGGAGGAGGTATTTACCAGAGCTTTGCTGTATCTGGTGTCGCTGGTGGTGGTGCTGGCGACGGTGTCCGGCACGATTATTTTTTATCGCGACGCGATCCTGACGAAAATGACGCACGGTACGGCGTTGCAAGTGGCTTTTTTGGGCGGGCTTGTGGGGGTGGTGCTGGCCGCGGTCTTACTGGCCCTGGCCGGTCTGCTGGGGGTGGCATTGCGGCAGGCGCGGGCCTTAAGGGGCATACTCAATTCGCTGGACCGGTTGCGTGGACGCGTGGATGAAGCGCACCGTGATCTGGCCGGGCGGCTGGCCCTGCTGGATGAATCCATGCGCAACGCCCCTGTGTCCTCCGGCGGTGAGCAATCGGAGATATCCGGAGCCGCGGCGAATACGGCCGGCGGGGATCAACCGGATTCCGCGGCGGGCCGGCAATTGGTGGAATTGCTGGTGCAGTTGCGGGAGGTGGCGTTGATGAACGATCAGCAGCGTCAAGCCCTGTCGGATACGTATTGGAAGAAAAAAAAGGCCCGCCTTACCGAGAATATCAGCCATCACATTCAGCGGCGGGAATGGCGGCGCGCCGGAGAATACATCGATGAAATGCTGGCGGTGGACTCTTCGGATCCGG
Source organism: Planctomycetota bacterium (assembly GCA_021790385.1). Taxonomy (GTDB): domain Bacteria; phylum Planctomycetota; class Phycisphaerae; order WQYP01; family WQYP01; genus JABEVA01. Next base: position 16,176 of record JAJYDW010000056.1, on the reverse strand, counting down.
TGGCACGCGAATTCCTGCAGCGCGTTTCTGATGAAAAGCAGGCGGAAGTGGAGCAGGTGGTCCGCGATGCCAAAAACCAGTTGGGTGAATGGATCAGCATTGGTGAATGGGATAAAGTCCGCGATCTGCTGCACCGCCTGTCCGGGCACTATGCGGGTGAACCTGCGGTGGCCGCCCTGGTGCACCAGGTACGCAAGGAAGAACACGCTGCCCGCATTGACGAATTACAACGCCTGTTTGCCACGCTCAAGGAGGCTACAGAGCATCGCCAATGGCAGCGGGCCTGCATTTGCGCCCGGCAGTTGATTCAGCGTTACCCGGATGAAAAACTGGTGGAACAGGTCCGGGCCAATCTGCTGACGCTGGAACAAAACGCGCGCATTCAGGAGTGCAAGGAGGATGAAGCCATGTTTCAGGACCTGCTGCATCGCCAACGCTATGAAGAAGCGCTGGAAGTGGCCAACCGCATGGTCGAAAAATTTCCGGAATCTTCCGCCGCGGCCGAGTTGACCAGCCGCATGATCCCCAAGGTGCGGGAGTTAGCCCGGCAGGAACAACTTAAACGGCAGCAAACTTCCGGAAAAGTTAGCTAAAGCTCTCTGCGTTCTACGTGACATCTGCAGTGAATCGCTGATCGCAGAAAGCTATTTATCCCACTTGTCCTCGCCACCCTCTGCGCCTCCGCGGTAAATACGTATGCCATCTCTCCTGTCTCCCGTATTCTGTCTCCTTCGACAATACGTATCTCCCTACTCCCGTCTTCGGCCGCCCTCCCTCCTCTCCCACCTTGCGGGCCGCCGCCCGCGTCCCCCTACTCCCGCCTCGTCGGCCGCAGCAGGGCGCTGATGCCGGGTTTGAATACCACCTTGCCGTCCAGCACCACCAATTCTTCATTGAGATAAAATGTTACCGCCTTGGCCAGAGTCTGGGCTTCCAGTTCCAATCCGCGGGTGCGAACCTCGGCGGCGGTGTCCTGGCCGATGTTGATGTGAAATACATCCTGCAGAATAATGGGGCCTTGATCCAGCTCTTCGGTTACAAAATGCGCCGTGCATCCGGTAACGCGCACGCCGCTTTCAAATGCCTGGCGATAGGGATTGGCTCCGGGAAAATGCGGCAGCAGGGAGGGATGGATATTGATAATTTTCCAGCGGTACGCCTGCACAATTTCGGTTGGCAGAATCTGCATGTACCGGGCCAGCACAATAAGATCAGGTTCCACGGATTTCAGGGTGTGCGCCAGCCAGGTCAAATGCTGGGCCTTGGCCGCAGCGTCCGGGCCGCTGGCTTTCCAATGAAAGGGTATGCCCGCCGCTTTAGCCAGTGGTTCAAGCGTGGGATGGTTGGCCAGAACGGCCACGATGCTGCCGTTTATATCCGGTGTGGCCGCCTGGGCCAGAAGCGTCTGAAGGCAATGGGGTTCTTTGCTTACCAGCACCGCCACCCGCCGCAGCCGACGACGTTGCTGAAGTGTAACGCGTACCTCCATGGAAAGTTCCCGGCCCAGGTGCAGCAGGCCGGTGATAAGCTGATCCAGCGATTCGGTCATATCCCGGATATCCACCAGCATATTCATCACGAATACGCCGCTAAGAACACGCTGTTCGGTGTCTTCAATATTGATGCCGCGCTCGGCGACAAACGTGGCGAAGCGGGCCACCACGCCCTTCTGGTCCCGGCCCTGCACGGAAATCAGGGCCATCACTTTGGCGGCGTTTTCTGGCATGTATACATCCTTATGGTTTACAGGTTTCGATGGTTCGACCGGCTTTTGGGCGGGGCGGCAATGACCCGGGTGACGGGTAGATGAATCCCCAGAATTGCGGGGACATCACGTTCCACAATGGCTCCCAGTATTTCCCGTGGTATCACCGGAAGATTGGTGCCTTTGGCCAGGAAGTTTAGATTGTAGAGAGTGCTGACGGCCGTTGCCGCATTGGAAAACGGAAAGTCGCTGCCAAAGCATATCTTTTCGTCAATCTGATGCTGGCACGCACGTACCAGGGAGTCATAGGCAATCCATGGCTTCTGCAGCAGTGCCGAGATGTCGGTATACACATTGGGATGTTTGGCCAGCAAAATAAAAGTTTCATCAATCCATGGATAACCCATGTCCGCGATGAGGATTTTCAAATTCGGAAAATTCCGGGCCACTTCATCCAGCAGGATTGGGCGGCCATAGTCCAGCTTGATGCGCGGCGATAAATACACCCCATGATCAAAAATAATCGGGATCTTCAGTTCCGCGGCCGCCTCATACACTTCCATGGCCCGCGTATCACACGGATGAAAGTCCTGCGCCGCGGGGCACAGCGTAATGCCCTTGAGGCTGCTTTCCGTCGTGATCTGCCGGACTTGCCGGCAGGCATCATCCGCCGTGGGGTCTATCCCGGCAAAGCCGATCATCTGGTCCGCGTGTTCGCCGCAGTAAGCTGCGATGAAGCTGTTGGGAATATCGGCACCCAGATAACGGCTGCAAAACCCCAGCACGAAACATCGCCCGGCAGGTTCGCTTTGAATATGATGGCTGGCCGTGTCCGCTTTGGGCAACAGCCGGATGCGCTCCCGCCCAAACACCATGGGCCGGGCCAGGTCCGGCAGCGCACCTGGCCCGAGTTGCTCCGGACTTTGCCAGATATGGCTGTGGCAATCGACAATCATAGACCAGATTCCTTAACGTTGAGCATCGCCCGTAGTCATCCTCATGATATCCGCGGATCCGCATAGGCATAAGCGATATCCACCAGCAGGTTAAACCCCACCAGCATCACGGTATAGACCATCACAATGCCCAGCACCAGGGGAATATCCTTATCCAGGCACGCGTTGACAAAATCTTCGCCCATGCCCGGAATGGCAAAAATCTTCTCCACTACAAAGGATCCCGTCAATAACGCCGCCGCCGCAGGGCCTAAAAATGAAAGCACCGGCAGGCTGGCGTTGGGCAGTATATGCCGGACGATCACGCGGTTCGGCGGCAGGCCTTTGGCCCGGGCGGTACGTACGTAATCGGCGGAGAATTCATCCAGCATGCCGCTGCGGGTCAGCCGGGCGATATATGCCAGAAAGCCTGCTGCCAATGTGAATGCAGGCAGTATTACCTGGGCCAGATCACCCCAGCCCCCCGACGGCAAAAGCGCCCAATAGGTGGAAAACACCAGCAGTAAAATCGAACCGATGACAAAACTGGGCAGGCTGATTCCCAGCAGACTGCCCACAGTCAGCGTCAGGTCCGGCCAATGGCCGCGTGTTACTGCACCCAGCATGCCCAGTGCTACGCCCAGCCACAGCGCGATGAGCAAAGCCAGCGCTCCCAGCGAGACCGATATCGGCAGCGACGAGCGAATGACATCCAGCACCGTCCAGTTGGCGTAGCTGATCGTCGGCCCCATGTCTCCACGGGTGATGACCCGCCACGGATATGCCCAGTATGCATGCCACGGATTATTGAGTCCATACCGTACTTTCAGGGCGTGGATGATGGCCGGCGGCGGTTGTTTTTCTCCGATAAACGGGTTGCCGGGGGCAGCCATCAGCAGCCAGAAGGTGCAGGTGTATACCACAATAATCACCAGCAACGACTGGCCGATGCGGGATATCAGAATACGCATCATGGATGTGTGCCTCCGCGGGGCCGGTGTTGCCAATGGATATATTGCAGCAGGGTTATCATCCGGACATTGGGTCCAATACCGCCGATCTCCCGGGAATGATACATCAGGCCGTCGGTATATTGAAATAATGGAATCGCCGGCATGTAACGATCCACCAGTAACCGTTCGGCCGCCTCCAGCAGGGCCAACCGCCGCGCCGGCTTCGGCTCGATATCCGCCTGATGCATCAACTCGTCGAATTGGCTGTTGGAAAATTGGCTGTGATTGTTGGGATTGCCCGAGCGAAAAAGATCCAGCCAGGTGGTGGGATCCATGTAATCTCCATACCAGCCGGCCCGCGCTATATCGAAATTGCCATGTACAGAGTCCTGGTTGAACGCTTTGCTTTCTTCGGTTGCGATGCGGATGCGCACGCCCAGATTGCGCTGCCACATCTGGGCGATGGCCTGCGCCACCAGCGTGTTCATGGAATCGGTATCGTTGGTCAGAAATTTCAGCGGCCGCAGGCCGCGACCATCAGGATAACCCGCCTGCCGCATCAACTTTCGTGCCTCTGTTACGTTCATGGCCAGTCCATGCGGGCTATGGTAGCCGGGTATGGTTCCAGGCGGTACCAGCACCCTTAGAGGCTTTTCATGGAGCCGCGTAACGTCATCTACAATCTGTCTTTTGTTTATGGCCAGATCCAGCGCCCGGCGAATGAGCACATTGTTCAATGGCGTTCTGGTGCAGTTTATAATGTAATAATACGTACCAAAGACCGATCTGTAATGCACGTCGTGCCGCAGGCCGGCCCGCTGCTGGCGCAGCAGGGCCGCGGTGAATTCCGGCGGCACAAATGAAAGCACATCCACGGCCCCGCTTTGATAAGCCCGGAACGCTGCCAACGAATCCGAAAATGAAACAATGCGCAGCTCCCGGCAACGCACGGCCTTGCGGTCCCAATAATAGGGGTTGGGCTTGAATTCCAGATATTGGTGGAATTTCCAGGTGGTGAGTCGGTATGCGCCGTTGGTTACCAGGTTGGGTGGCCGGGTAAAGCGCGGGTTGTAGTAGGCAAAGGAATGACCGGACCGGACGGTGAAGCGGGCCATGCTGGCCTCATTGAGAGGGAAAAATGGCGGAAATGCCATCAGGTCCAGAAAATAGGGGCAGGGAGCGTTGAGATGCACAATAAGCGTATGCCGGTCAGATGCCTTGATGCCCACCGACGAAAATGGCCTGGGCATCGCGTGCGGGTTGGCCAGCGCGTAGAAATAAGCTTTGGCTCCGGAAATGTGGAAAAACATTTCCACATAGCCGGCACCGGTCGCCGGATGCAACATGCGCTTCCAGGCGAAAATGAAATTGGCGGTGGTTACCGGGGCTCCGTTGGACCAGCGTGCATGGCGGCGCAGGTGAAACGTATACGTAAGTCCATGGTCGGTTATTGCCCAGCTTTTGGCCACACCCGGCATTGGGTTGAGCGTTTTGGGATTATACTGTGTCAGACCCTGCCACAGCGCCAGCCCCGCTCGAATGTCCTGCATCCACGTCATCCCGGCGGGGTCCAGCGTGTGAATTTGCCCCGCCTGACAAAAAATGATCGCCCGGGAACGGGCTGCATCCCCGCCCGAAATCCAAAAGCCACCGACAAATATCAGCATCAGCAGCAAAGAAAAAATAATCAGCACGCGGCGCATTAACGCCCAGAATAACACAATCCTGGTGCCAAATGAAGGATTGTCGCCTGCGGTTTCATCCTTTCGGCCGGCGCGGCAATTTGCTCGATTCTTAAGTTGCTCCGGGGAGAGGCTAACGGTAAAATCAAGCCCTTGGTCTTGGCTGGGAATGGTCGATTGTCATCACAACAACTTATACAGCGCATCAACGCTCGCACGGCCGTCATTGGAGTGATGGGCTTGGGTTATGTGGGGCTGCCGCTCTTACGCACATTTCATGCGGCGGGCTTTAAGACCATCGGGTTTGATATCGATCCGGCCAAGGTGGATATGCTGCGCTCCGGCCGTTGCTATCTGCGACACTTGGGGGATGATTTTATCCGGGACATGGCCGCTTCCGGCCGCTTTGTTGCCACCTGCGATTTTCAACGGCTAAACGAGCCGGATGCTATTGTGATCTGCGTTCCCACCCCCCTGGGCCGACACGCCGAACCCGATTTAAGCTTTGTTGAGCAGACCGCCGATGCGGTGGCCCGCCAGTTGCGCCCCGGCCAACTGGTGGTGCTGGAATCGACGACCTATCCCGGCACCACCCGTGAAGTGGTACTGCCGATATTGGAAAAGGCTGCGGGCCGCCAGCCGGAGGCCAAAACCATAGCGGCGGCTCAACCGACGGCACTGCGCTGTGGTGTGGATTTTTTCCTGGCTTTCAGTCCGGAGCGGGAAGACCCCGGCCGCAAGAGTCACAGCACCCAGACGATTCCAAAACTGGTGGGAGGAATCGATGCAGAAAGCCTGGCTGCGGCCGTGGCCCTCTACGAAGCTGCGGTGCAAAAAGTGGTTGCGGTAAGCAGCGCCGAGGTGGCGGAATCCGCCAAATTGCTGGAAAACATCTACCGTTGTGTGAACATCGCCCTGGTCAACGAAATGAAGGTTTTGTTGGAGCGGCTGGGCATTGATATCTGGGAAGTGGTGGATGCGGCGGCCACCAAGCCGTTTGGTTTTCAGGCGTTTTATCCCGGTCCGGGGTTGGGCGGGCACTGCATCCCGATTGATCCTTTCTATTTAACCTGGAAGGCCCGGGAAGTGGGCTTGCCGACACGCTTCATTGAGTTGGCCGGCGAAATCAACCAGCACATGCCGGACTATGTTATTCAGCGGCTTTCCGGAGCCCTCAATGGACATAACAAATCGGTGAAGGGCAGTCGTATTCTGGTGTTGGGCATGGCTTACAAGCCGGATATTGACGATATTCGTGAAAGCCCCAGCCTGGAACTTATCGAAAAATTGCTGGCCCTGCAGGCGCATGTGGATTACAACGATCCGCACATTCCGCAGATTCCGCGGATGAGGCGCCACCGGCTGCGTTTAAAAAGCGTGGATATTTCTCCGGCGGTGCTGGCTGGTTATGACTGCATTCTGATTGCAACGCACCACTCCGCCTATCAGTGGCGGGAAATCGCCGACAACGCCCAGTTGATTGTGGATACGCGGGGTGTCATGCGTAAAGTACCCCATGCACCGGGCAAGGTGGTTTTTGCTTAACACCGGTGGGGGACTTAGCATCCCATCAAGGTGTCAATCCCTGATGCACTTTGACCGAGGAAGAACTGAAGGCATAATTTTCCACGATATTTGCTTTGTTAAAGTAGATGACCAGAGAGTTGCGGTGCCCCTTGGCATCGGAACGGAATAGATTTTCAAACGGAATAAAATCGCTGGCGGTGGCATGCATCCTGGTGAATTCATATTCCCACACCTGATTTCCACCGGAAGTAAAACTTACCTTCATCGGATCGCCATAGATCGCCCGCACCTGGGCCTCGGTGGTCTGCCCGCGCACCAGATGTTGAGAAACGGTTTGCGAGGTTTGATGGGCAATGCGGTCATTACCGACGCTGGAACATCCGGCCAACGACCCGGTGAGTATTACGAGTGCCACCGTGATAAGAGGTATGCGGTTCATCTGGAATCTCCTGCAAAAGTTATTGCAAAAAACAGACGGCGCAATGACATCAGTTCGCCGCCGACACCATTTACGTTTGGTATTAAACCTACATCGATTGAAAAAAGCAAGATGGCCACCCATCCGCATTATCCGTTCGGCCCTCAAGCTTGCGGATTCGTTGAACCGGTGGACTGACTGGCCGAGGTGTTAGGCTCGGCCGTTACGCTTTGCTTCCGGGCAGCTTTGGGCGTTTTCTGGAAGTGCCCCCAGCACAGGAAAAAAATAATAATGCCGACGGTGGCGGCGCCGCAAAGCTGTACCGACCAATCCAGAACTCCCTGCGGGCGGGCCAGGTAACGGATGCTCATCATCAGGGCCGCCAATCCCACGAAGATAGCCACGAGCGAGCTTATCACGTCGCCGATAATGCGTTGTTTGTTCATGACATATTCCTTTCATGGGCCGGGGCACCTCCAGGCCCGGCCATGTCAGTGGGTCTGGGCCAACTGCAGCCGCATCATCATCAAGGCGGTATCCAACTGCGTGTCATAGGCTTTTTCATTGGTGACCATCTTAATGACCTTTTGTGTTGCCGGTGAAGGCTTATAGCCGGGTGCGGGAATAATATCATTGTACTGCCACGTAGCCTCCAACTGACGCATCTGCATGGGGGAAAATGGCACGTGTACGTCGGGTTGAACGCCCCAGATCCGGGCATGATCCAGTCTCTGAATACATTCACCATTGGGCAGGTAGTAGTAGGCCATGGTGATTTTCATCAGGGCGTTTCCCTTGGTTCCCACCGGATGCATGGTTTGCACGCAACCTTTTCCAAAGGTGCGGTGGCCCACCAGCAAGGCCCTCTTTAGGTCATGCATGGAGCCGCTGAAGATTTCCGAAGCGCTGGCGCTGTCTTGATTCACCAGTAGAATCACCGGAATGTTGGGCGGCACCAGTGGATCTCCCTGTGCTTCGTAATCGTGTCGCGGCCATACGCGTCCCTTGGTGGAGAGTATGGTGCCCTGGCTCAGGTACATGTTGCACATTTTCAAAGCCGTTTCCAGATAGCCACCGGGGTTAAAACGCAGATCCAGGATCAGGCCATGCACATGATGTCGCAGCAGATGCTGGACGGCCTTTTGAAACTCCTGCGCGGTATCCAGTTGAAATTGTGTTATACGTATGTAGCCGATATGGTCGCGCCGATCAATCATAAATCGCCATTTTGTTGATCCATGTTTGCGGCGGATGCCTTTGATGGAATTAACGCGAATTTCCTGACGCTTAAGCCGAAATGCCATGATGCCCGGATGACCCTTGCGGCGGATGCCAAGGGTAACGTAGGTGCCGGGCTTGCCGGTAATCCGCTGCACCACCTGATTGATGGTAATGCCGGTGGTGCTCTGACCGTTGATGGTAACAATCACATCGCCTGCTTCAATGCCGGCCCGGAATGCCGGCGTGCCCACCAGCGGGCTTACCACCCGCGGCGCGGCATTGGTCATCTGTATCTGAATACCCACCCCGCCGAATACGCCGCTGATTTCCTTGTCAAATTCCTTTACTTCTTTCGGCCAGAATACCACGGTATAAGGGTCCAGCGTGGCCAGACCGCTGTCGGTAAATTCGCGGATCACCACGCGTTTGGGCAGTTGCACCGTGTTTTTGTTGGCCTGGGCTACTTCCTGCCAGTAGCCTATCATTTGCGCGGTATTAATGCTCGGAGCAGTTTTCACCTGTTGCATAATTTGCGCCAAATCCTGGCTGAATTGACGGCACTTTTCGGCATTGGCCAGCAAGGGGAAAGCATGGCTCAGCGGCGGCAGTTCCGGAAAAAGTTCGATCGTGCGCAGGCCGCCCACCAGCAACTTGCGGTAGGGTACCGGCAACACCCAGGCGTCGTGGGCCCGCTGGAAGGCGTTGATCAGCATCACCTGGCTGATGCCGGTAAGGCGGTTTCTCCAGTTGGAAAATGTGGGCGGGGTCTGAAAGGTGGGGGCGGGTTTTTTGTTGGGAACCACAGTATTGTTTTTGTTGATTTTGCTTTGCTTAAACAGTTTGCTCTGCATCGCAAAAAACTGCTTGGGTGTATAGCGTCCGAGCAGCGTGGTGATGCGCACCATGCGCTTATAACGCTTGTCATAGCGCATGGAGATTTTGAACAGGTGGTGCAGATCGGCATAGAGCTCCAATGATTCCAGCCAGCGACCCTGGTGATCATATACCGCGGCCCGGGCGGCAACCTGCCGGGTAATCTTTTCCACCCACGGCAATTGACGGAACGCGGTTTTATGCGGGCTTACCGCGTAGGCCGCCAGCAGGTGGCTGAGGGCCGGCAGGTCCTTGCCCGCCTTGGCCGACTTTTGTGCCAACTCTGATTGCTGTACATATTGATGGTGCGTTTTGTTCGCTATGGCCAGCATGCGCTGGGCATAAGTCTTCTGCCATTGGTAAATTTGCGCCATGCCGGGGGCGCTGGGATCAGATGGACGCAAGGCCAGAAGCGTGTGGATCTTTTGCTTGCGCACCAGACGGCTGACTTGCTCGGCGTACGCGGCGGGTGCATTGGTGCTTAGCAGATTCACTACGCCGGCGGCATTGTCTGCTACCGTACCAGCGCAGGCGCTGTTGCCTCCAAGACGCCAGCTTAGCAGTATAATAGATACAATGCCCAATCCAATGAGTATACTGCTGCTGACCAGCATTTTTCGAATCAAGTGTGAATCATCCACTGCCAAACATCCTTACGAGCATCCACGCAAAACGCAACGGAATTGCCAAAATACCCTAAATTATACAGTCAAGCACGCCAACAGCGCTTTCAGCTTACCGCCTTGGGTGTCAAAAACATCGCCAAGTTTGCCCGGCTCCAATCGGCGGCAAGCTTGGCGAGATAACATCATGCGACGGATCTTGCAATAGTCCGGAGGGTTCCGCCGTCGCCATAATCATTATAACAAATCGTCCATCTAAAGTGGCTTTCGTGAAATATAATCCACCGGCCCTTGCGCCATTGAAAACCTGCATGGTGCCCGTAAAACCCGGCAACGGCTGGTGTTTTCCGTCTTATTTACGACTGGGAGGCCTCCGGCGTTCAACTCGGATGACGGGCGGCGCTATCGGCCGCGGACCTTTGCCGCGATGATGACTCCGCACATAAAGGCGAATCGGCGTTTCCGTAAGCACGGTTCTGGCCCTGAGCTGCCGGACGAAATACCGCCGATATTCTTCCGTAATGAGTTCTGGATTATTCACAAACAGCACAATAGTGGGAGGGTACACACCAATCTGTGTGGCATAATACACCTTTACCGGGCGGGTGGTGGGGCTGCTGGGACCGCGTAACTGCAAAATTTCCTCCACTGCCTGATTCAATTGGCCGGTGCTAAGGCGATGCCCGGCCTGCGCATGAATGGTAAATGCCAGGTGCACGGTCTGTGCGATGTTCAAGCCTTCTTTTGCGCTAATCCCGACAATGGGCGCATAGTCCAGCCGGCGCAGAATACTGCCGATGTATGTGGAGTATTCTTCCAGTGAGGCACGCTCGGCCACCAGATCCCATTTATTGACAACGATGATGACCGGCTTGAATTCCTCGGCAATATACGCGGCAATCTTTTGATCCACATCACCCGATTCCTGCGTGGCATCCAGCAATAGAAAAACCACATCCGCACGCCGAATCGAGCGCTGAGCCCGGTGAAAGCTGTAAAATTCCAGATCGTTGCTGGTCATTTTAGATCGCTTGCGCACGCCGGCGGTGTCGATGATCAGAACATAACGGCCCGCCACTTCCACACGCACATCCACGCTGTCACGGGTGGTGCCCGGAATATCCGAAACAATCACCCGATTTTCACCCGCCAGGGCGTTGACCAGCGTACTTTTGCCGGCGTTGCGCTTGCCCACAAAGGCCAGTTTGAGCTCCGGATGCGGCGGCGATGTCTCTTCTTCTTCTGGCGCAGGCAGTGCCGCTGTTACCGCATCAAGCAATTGATCGCGGCCGCGATTCTGCGTGCATGAAACGCTGATCGGCTCGCCAAATCCCAGCGCAAAAAACTCCGCCGCATTGGCCGCCAGACGCGGACCATCCGCTTTGTTGGCCACCAGCAGTACCGGTTTATTGAATGGCCTAAGGTAAGCGGCCACCGCGCGGTCCAGCACGGTGGGACCATCCTTGACATCCAGCACAAAAAGCAGCAAATCCGCCGCCTGAATCGCCAGCCCCAACTGCGTCTGCACCTCGGGAGCAAGCTCCTGCGAATCCGCAATGCCATAGCCACCGGTATCGGTTAATTCAAAGGTTCGGCCGGCATGCGTCACCAGCGATGATATACGGTCGCGGGTAACACCGGCGGTCGGATCGACTATGGATATAAGCCGTCCGGTGAGAAAATTCAACAGGCTGGATTTTCCCACGTTGGGACGGCCGACAATAGCAACATGACGCAAAGACATCAATTCACTTCATTTCCTGGCCGGGGCAGAATTCACGCTATTTGCCCGCAACAATGTTTATATTTTTTCCCGCTGCCGCACGGACATGGGTCGTTGCGACCGATCTTCGGTCCCGCGTTGACGATGGGAGCCACCGGCTGATCCATTGCCTCCGGGTTATCCGCATGTTCAGTTTCCGCGCCGGAGGGCAGGGCTTCGTTGCGCATCGCTTCCACGGCGGCGCTGGAGTCCACCCCGTAGGATTCATGCGCGTCAAACACTTCATGCACCTGCCCGTATACATCGCGCATCGCATCACTCGTGGCCAGGCGCACGCGGAATATCACCTCCGTGACTTTATCGCGCAGCGCCCGCATAAATTCCGTGAACAGTTTGGAACCTTCCCGCTTGTATTCGGTTACAGGGTCTCTCTGGGCAATGCTTCGCAAACCGATGGAATCGCGCAATTGATCCATCGCATACAGGTGGTCTTTCCAGGTTTCATCAAATATCTGCAAAAGCACGTTGCGTTCCAGTTCCGTCAATTCCCGCCGCAGAAACGTATGGGCTAGTTCGCGCAGTCGATCCCGGCGTTCCGCCGGTGGTTCGTCAACAAATTCATCGGGCGGTACCGACGTTACAAAGCGGTTGGCAACCCAGGCCGCAAGTTGTTCCGATTCAGGCAGCTTTTCCACCGCTTCATCAATCTGACGGTCGATATCCGCATTGGCCCGGGCCGAGATATTCACCAGGTGCTGGTGCAATGTCTTCAGATCCATGGAACGCACATCTTCGCCGGTGATCGGAGTGTCAAACTTGGCTTTGATGTAGGTGGCGAGCTGTTCCGAGGCGTAGACATTGTCTGTGCCGCCCGAGCCAATGGTAACCTCCAGGGCATATTCCACCGGATAGGCAATTTCCCTTTGCTGGTATAACTGCCGCGCTGTGTTCAAAATGACCGCAGCCGCCTGTTCCGGCGTTTTGTTCACCAGGTCTTCCGGGGGCAACTTCATGTCAAACTTGGCATTAGCCCATGCGGCCAATTGCTGCTGGGGGTAATGTTTCACCAGATACTTGGCCAGCGGCGAGCAGTCTTTGAGTTCAATCTGTTCCAGCGCCTTTTCCACCAGCGTTTCGGCGATGTGCTCACGGTCCATCGTTTTAAGATTGGCGGCGCTGATCGACACATGAAATTGATTCATGGCCCAGGTGGACAGTCCGGCATAATCCCAGTCCGCCGGTTCGGCATCGGGATCCATGAACTCCGAAAGCGATGTGTGTATGTTGGTGCGCGCCTCTTCCCGGGTTTTATCCCGGATGGTGTGTTCCAGCACCGCCAGCTCCGTATCGCGCAATTCTACCGGATCTATGACCGTGTTGAAATTGGTCCGCACCCATTCGGCCGTGCAGACGGCGACATAATCGCGGTCCAGGTACTCGTTCACCGCATCCTGCACGGCTTCACCGATGATTTCGAAGATCATATCCTGCAGATTGCGGCCTTCCAGGATTTTCTGGCGCGAGGTGTAGAAGTAGTGCCGCTGATGATTGCGAACCTCATCGTATTCCAGCAGATTTTTCCGGATTCCGAAGTTGCGCTCTTCCACCTTTTTCTGAGCTTTTTCCACCCCGCGGGTCAGCCAGCGATGCTCTATGGCTTCGTCTTCCTTCATGCCCAGACGCTGCAGCGCCCGCAGTGTGAATTCCGAAGCAAAGAGCTTCATCAGATCATCTTCCAGACTCACAAAAAAACGCGACCGTCCCGGATCGCCCTGCCGGCCCGATCGGCCGCGAAGCTGGTTATCAATGCGCCGCGCTTCATGGCGTTCCGTCCCGATGACGTACAGCCCCCCGGCTTCCGTGATTCCAGGCCCGAGCTTGATATCCGTACCGCGGCCGGCCATGTTGGTGGCAATGGTGACGGCTCCCACGGTCTGGCCCTCTTTATTCTGGTATTGCCGGCCTGCCTTGGCCACAATTTCCGCCTCCCTTTCATGGTTCTTGGCATTGAGCACTTCATGTTCGATGGCGTATTTTTGGGTCAGCATGTTGGACAGCCGCTCCGACTTTTCCACGCTGGTGGTGCCCACCAATATCGGCTGGCCCGAATCTGAAACTTCCTTGATGTGTTCCGCAATCGCCTCCCATTTGGCTTTTTCCGTCAAAAACAGCAGGTCATCCTCATCCTGGCGGATCAGCGGCCGGTTGGTCGGAATCAACACCACTTCCAGCTTGTAAATTTTGTCAAATTCTTCCGCTTCGGTCATGGCCGTGCCGGTCATGCCGGCGATCCGGCGATAGAGCTTAAAGAAATTCTGGATGGTGATGGTGGCCATGGTCTGCGTTTCCGGCTTCACCGTGACGCGCTCCTTGGCCTCGCAAGCCTGGTGCAGGCCGTCGCTCCATTGCCGGCCTACCATCAGCCGACCGGTAAATTCATCCACAATGACCACTTCGCCATTTTGCACCACGTAGTCTTTATCGCGTTCATAGACGACATGGGCACGCAGGCTTTGTTCAATCAGGTGCGGCCAGTCCATGTTACCGCCCACATAAAATGAACCGACGCCGGCATATTCCTGGGCCTTTTGAATTCCCTCATGGGTAAGCTGCACGGACTTGCGGTCCAGCTCCACTTCATATAGCTGCACGTGGTTGGCAAGCTGCGTCTCCGCCTGAGTCAACTGCTGCCGCAGGTCCGGCACCAGCTTCTGAATGGCCGCCAGCTTGTCCGCTTCACCCCGCACATTTTTGATTTCACCCTCGGCACCTTTCAATTGCCGCTTCAGGTGTTCCACCCTGGCGTTGGCCATATCCCACGGCTTCTGAGCGGCAATGAGCTTGCGCGTCACCTCGTCGGCCGACCGATAACGGGGGGAATCGTCATGGGCGGGACCGCTGATAATCAACGGGGTGCGGGCTTCGTCAATCAGGATGCTGTCGATTTCATCAACGATGACGAAATCCAGCGGCCCCTGCACCTGCTCCGCCAGTTGCTGTTTCATGTTGTCGCGTAGATAGTCAAACCCGAATTCGCTGTTGGTTCCGTATGTGACGGTGCATTGATAGGCTTTCTGGCGGGCGTCGTTTTCCATGAAGGCCTGTATGTAACCGACGGACATGCCCAAAGCATAAAAGGCCGGAGCCACCCAGGCTGCGTCGCGCCGGACCAGATAATCGTTGACGGTTACCACATGGCAATGCCAGCCGCGCAATCCCATGAGAAAACAGGCCAGTGGTGCAACAAATGTTTTGCCTTCGCCGGTGGCCATTTCGGCAATTTTCCCTTCGTACAGCACCATGCCGCCGATCAACTGCACATCAAACGGATGGGCCCGGAAAGGGGGGCGATCAACGGGTACCGCGGCACGCAGCAATTCATAAAGTTCTACGGGTATGTCCACAAACCGCCAGTCATGTTCCGATTTGCATTGGGCTTTGGCCTGATCAAATAATTCGCGGCCGCGGGGATTCAGCGTTGAGGGATCAAAACCGGCCGCGGGGTTCAGGGTGTTGCGCAGGCCGATATGCCGATCCATGGCTTCTCGCATCAGGGCGAAGGCCGCCGGCAATACCGCCACATCATCTTCGCCTTTGACCAGCCGGGATCGTAATTCTTCCGCCCGGGCGCGCATTTGCGCATCGGTCATGACGCGGATGGACGGTTCAAGAGCATTGATTTCCCGTACCCGGGTGGCGTAGGATTTGATCAGACGTTCATTACGGGATCCAAAAACAGCAGCGAGCGTTTTATTGAATATCTGTGGCAGCATGTTGAGGGCCTTTTATGGTTTTGTTGTGGATGTAATACCGGTAGAGGTGGTCCCGCTGGGCGGTTAAGGGCCGGCGGGATTTATACCAGCGGCGGCGGCAGCAGGCTGTGGCAACGCAGGAAATTCCGCATGCGCAAAGGCACCCAAGATGCACAATACCTAAGCCCGATGGCGGCACTGGTTGGAAACTGCCGGGTTGGTTCAACCTGGTGGCAATTCACCATCACCTCAAGATAGGTGCAATGAACCTGCCCCGGCGACCGGTAAAATCGCCCCAGTTGATACAACCGGCCAATGGCGTCACGGTGCAGCAGCTTATGCCAATGATGCCATGCCCCGGCAATTGGAGGAAGCGGGGCAGAGCCAAGCGCCACCTGAGTAAGCGAAGCAATTTTAGCGGCCATCCTGCCTGGGCCGGCTGTGGTGGCCGCGGAATTGCAGGATAGAATGGCCAACACGCAGGATACAAGAGCGATGACTGCCGCTCCGGCCCGCCCGCCATGGTGAAAGATGCTGGATTTTGAACTTGCCATATTTCAGCTAACCTGTCCGCCGACATATTATCCATCTATCTTAGCCTGCATCCCGATAAAATGCACGGTGTTAAAGTGGCTTGTGTTGTACCGAAGTAGAATTGTCACCCCTTAGCCGAAATAGAAGTGTCACCCCCGAGTCTGGGGTATACCAGACAGGATGGAAAACTTAGTTATGTCGGCTAAAGAACGGGTTCGTCTGGATGCGAT
>JAJYDW010000009.1 GCA_021790385.1 Planctomycetota bacterium | reverse complement strand
TACCGCAAAAGTTCGAATATCAATCGGCTTGCCGCCCTTGGTCGTAACCTCGCGATTATCGCTTTGATACAGGTGCAGGCGCATATCCATGCGGATAAGTTTGTCGGTCGGCCAACACAGATACCAACGGTAGGCAATTTTGGTTGGCTTGGCGATAATTTTTCCGAAACGGTCAATCAGCACCGTCTGGTAGGGTCGGGCTACAAATGTAAATAGTTCCAGAAACAGCACGCCGACAACGGCTACCAGAATAATCGAAATGGTCAGTTTTTTCATAACTTATCCTCAAGGAGACCCTTGATATGTTTCCTAACTAACTTCTATCTGGCGACCTTCTCATCGCCCGGGAGGGACTGGAGCCATTTCGCCGCTGGTTCCAACCCCGCCTGTAATTTGCGTGGGCATGGCCGGTGGCGGACCGCTGCCAGCCTGGCGGGTTATCTGCCAAATCTGCGGCGCTCGCACCTTCGGGCCAAGAACAACCTTGTTGACCCGCTTAAAAACATCCTTAAGCGATTGGAAAAATTCCCACCCCGACACTGCGGATTCATTGGCGGCAAAAGCTTCGGATCGCAGTTGCAGTGCCCGGGCTTTTCCCTGTTGCACACCCACCAAATCCTTGGCATAGGCGTCGGCATCCGCCAGGACCGACGCCGCATGTCCCTGGGCAAACAGCACCGCTTGTGTGGCGGCGGCATCGGCCGTATCAATCATCATTTGTTTTCTCTCGCGGGCGGAGACGACCTCCTCATAAGCGGCGGCCGGTCCAAGTTCCTTTCCATTGGCGGTCATTACACTGCCCTGGCCGGCGGGGGGGTGAAGATCCTTGATGGAAAGTTCCATCACTTCAATGCCGGTGTGCATAGAATCAAGCTCATGTTGCATGTAATTTCTTATCTGTCTGGCCACCAGGCCCGTTTCCGCAGCACGAATCTGATGAAAGGAATGTTGGGAAAAAGTGTTGGTGATCGCCTGCAACAACAGTTGCTGCACCAAGGCGTCATACATGGAACTCCATACCTTTTTGGTGCCGGTGCCAGTGGTGCCGCCTACCGCCACAATTCTGCTGTTGGACACATTGCGAAAAAATTTGCTTGGATCTTTTACCCGCCACCAGGCACTGAACCATCCATCCATTAATTGCGGGGCGGATTTGCCTTTTTCGTTCACATCACCGGTCAGCAATTCTCGATCGGGAATGGAATAATGCTCTGTCCAGAAGGAAAACGCATTGGGGACCAGGGTGGACTTGTGCGGTTGTTCTGTTCCCACAGTCACCATCTTTACGCGATCCGTGGGAATATCTTCCAGTCGATCAATAGGCCAGGGCCACATAAAATGAAGGCCCGGCTGCAGCGGATGATTGATTTCAGCGGCTGTTGTGACTCCCAGATGTTCGCGAATTGCCACCTCCCCGACGGGCACCACATGGAGTGTGCTGATCAGCACTACGAGAAGGACAAAAGCGATGATAATTCGCGGCAGCAGTCGCGAAAGAATGCCCGGAGCCGTGGTCTTATACCGCGACATGCCCACGCTTTCCGCCACCAGCGCTTGCAGTCCGGTAATCCAGCCGCTGGCCAACAGCGGTACCAGCGGCAGCCGCTGCAGATCAGACATATCCTGATCCAGTTCCTCAACCCCGCCATGGCTGCGAATGGAATTGATGAGCAACTCGAGGGACTGCAGCGCCAGCACAATGGCCACCACAATCGCAGCCGTTTGACTGGCATAAGCCGTGCCCATCCAGGCCGCCAGCACACCGGCGGTGACCACGACAATACCGGGGATACCCAGCAACACAATGCTATTGGTTGCGTCCAAATAGCCTTCCGTTTCGGCAGTCAGGCGGGTGGCCGACATGAGAATAAAATAAAGCAGCATCGAAGCGCCGACCGCCACCACTGCACCGGGGTCAATGGGGACAGGCGAAATGACGATTGGGTGGCCGGGCGTAATCGCCGCAAAATCGTGATGCACCAGCCATGCGATAATCGCCGCCAGCACCAGAAACGCAAAGCCGCAAAGTCCCACAATTACACGCTGAAAGCCCGTATCCAGGGACATGATTTCATCCGGCTCGGAAACCGGTTTTTCCACCGGGGTGGGAATAGTCGCATCGTCGCTGTAGCTCATGTGAAACGTGCCCAGTGGGGCGATCGGCGTGAGATGTTTCGGGCGGGTGACCTCTTCCACCAGCGCCGCCTGTTGTCTGGCCAACCGCAGTCCCCACCATGCCAGTGCCGCCAGCAAGGCCTGCCCAACGGCGGCCAGTGTGCCCGCCCAAAAGCATACCGGTCCATATTTAATTGCACCAATTCCTAGGAAAACTGCCACCGCCAGCAAGGCGATCCAGACCCAGAAGGCAATTAGTTCAGCTCGCTTCAAGATGAAACCTCAAATTGGCAAAATTGGTCCGATGTTCCAATCCGCACAGACAACATTCGCCTGAACCCAGGCTTGGTACTCTACCTTGTTACCGGCTCATCGTGTGGCTCAAGCCACCATGAGTTCCCTCAGTTTCTCCGAATTCAATGGTTGCCGCAACTACAGGGATCAAACCGCACCCAGCGCCGGCAGTTTGGATTGATCCGCAGCAGACATGCTTTGCGCCGCTGTATCTGCTGATGGCGACCGCGGCATCTTGCGGCTTACGCCAACGTTGCCGGCCAGTCGTACCGAATTCGCCGCGATTACCACCACCGCCAGCATGTGGACCAAAGCCGCAACCACCAGCCCGAAAACGCCGAACGCGGCCAGGGCCTCAGCGGCACCGGCAAAGAGTACGGCAAAGGCCAGATTTTGAAAAATCGCCGTGCGTGTTTGTCGTGCCAGGTAAATCAGCAGTGGTACACGCGTGAGATCATCCTTGAGCAAAATGGCGTCCGCGGCTTCAATGGCCGCATCTGTACCGCGTAAACCCAGCGCAATGCCCACCGAGGCCGCAGCCAGGGAAGGGGCATCGTTGACACCATCACCCACCATCGCCACACAATGATGGCCGCGCTGCAATTGCCGCACCAGTTCCACTTTCTGGGCCGGCAGCAGTTCCGCGTAGATATCGTCGCAACCCACGGCTTGGCCTACCATTTGGGCCGTTCTTCGCCGATCACCGGTCATCATCACGATCTTATTCACACCCAGCGTCCGCAGCCGGCGTATGGCACGCCGGGCTTCCGGCCGGATTTCGTCGGTCAGGTGAATGGCCCCCATTAGCTTTCCGCCGCGTATTACGTAAACCGGCACAACCGGTACTTCCGATCCTACGGCATCAAACTCACCGGCTTGGGCCGCCAGGTCCGCCGGCAATATCTTGGCCGATCCAGCTCGCGTCAGTTGCCCGTCCACCATCGCTTCCACGCCCAAGCCTTCCAGGATGGTAACATCCGTCGATTCGCTATATGTTAGCCCGCGTTTCCGGGCAAACGTAGTAATCGCCCTGGCTAATGGGTGGCTGCTGCGGTTTTCTACTTGTGCGGCTAAAGCCACTAGTTCATCTTCGCTCACGCCGGGTGCTGGCTTCACCGTGCTCACGCCAAACACGCCAGTCGTCAGCGTGCCCGTTTTATCAAACACTACAGTATCCAGGCCAACGGATGCTTCGACAAAGGGCCCCGCTTTTACTTGAATGCCGCTGCGGCTCGCCCGTGCCAAGGCTACTACGATAGCCAATGGCGATGCCAGCAGCATCGCGCACGGACAGCCGACTACCCACATGGTTACCATGCGCAGTGGCTGGCCGCTTGCCCACCACGCCACCAGCGACAGCCCGAGGATGATGGGCGTATAAAATTGAAAGAATTTATCCGCCGCCCGCACAACTCTTGGCTGAAAGGCCTGAGCGCGTCTTACCAACGCAATAGTTTGTCCCAAAGCCGAATGCTCTCCCACCCGGGTTACCTTTATTTCAGCCGAACCCGTCAGGTTGATCGTACCCGCTAACACGGTCGAACCTGCTATCTTGTCCACCGGAATAGCTTCCCCCGTGACCATCGACTCATCCACGCTCGTGGATCCGCTGATGATCTGGCCATCACCGGCCACGCGCTCGCCCGCCGATACCACGATAACATCACCCATCCGAAGCTCTTCGGCTCCAATGATCATATCTTTCCCGTTTCGACGTACACGCGCATGAACAGGAGCCAGGTTTTGCAGCGCCAGTACGGCATTGTGGGCACTTTCCGCGGCAACCTGCTCTATGAGTGCTCCGATTTGCAGGATCAGAGCCACCAGCCCCGCTTCAATCGGCCAGCCCAATACTACCGCGCCGATAATGCTTAACGCTACCAACTCGTTAACATTAGTATGGCCGCGTGCCAACCCCTTTATCGCCGACCATATAATCGGCCCACCTGCAATGGCCGCCGCTAACAGCCCCAGCCCCTGGGCCAGATAACTTTCGTTCGGGAACTGATATAAAATGCATGCCAGAATTAAAATAGCTACAGTTGCCGGTACCAGCACCGTCAACTGAAAATTCATTCCCACGCCTGCGTGGGTGTGTCCGCCTGTACCATGTTCGCTGCCGCACGCGCATGCGATTCCATCTACATCTTTCGCGCTATGTTTATGCGCATGATGATGGTCATGTCCACCATGGTCATGTTCGTGATGAACATGGCTGGCCGTCGGACTTGTGGCTTCCATCCCCGCTTCGTTAGTATTTTTCACATCACTCACGTTGGCTCCAGCTTAATCCCGGCATCATACCAAATAGCTACATGGTGGCCTACGGTCAAACCATCTGCATATTATCGACTCTGGGCACTTTTGCACTCTACCTTCGCGATTCATCGCCCATTTTGTGGCTGCCCACCTTCGCCAGTGGCTAAAACCACGAAGGCTATTCGCCACTACCAGCCCATACGCCAGCGTTATTCCCCGGGTTCGCGCCGCCAGCCTGCACCAAGCAACGCTTTGTGGCAAGAGCCGATCCAGGTTCTTTAGCCGCCAAAATAGCTTTTGAGGATTTTGTCGCGGCAAGTGGGTGCATTTTGTTTAAGAATCGCCGGATTTTTCGTCACAATGATAATGCCTGCCATTGCCCCGGCAAAGCCATGTACCCCGACCCGATGGGCCGGCTGCACCATGTTTTTATATACTTTTTCCAGTACTGCGTGCATGGTGCAATAGTAATAATAAACCCCCGGTTTGCTGTAACGCACGGTATAGGTATGCACCTTATGGCCCGGGCCAGGAGTACCCAGCAGCATCCCCATCGGATACTGGAGTGCCTTACCCGTGATCGGATTATAGCCCTGTACTGTATGTACGCCCGTATCTTCATTAACGAAAACTACCGGTTGGCCGGGGCGTACTGCCACCACCGACTCCACAAACGCATTAAACCCGTTCATGTGTACATATACGGGCGTAAGTTTGGCCGGCTTGGCTGCCGCCACCACTTTCGCCGGTGCAAAAATACCCGCAAGGCCAAAGCCTGCCGCAATAATCGTCATCAAGAATATGATGCCCCAAACGCTCTTTTGATTGTCCATTTATAAGCTCCTTAAGCAGATCAACTCTTTACAGATAGAATCATTCAATTCCTGCACAATTTGCGCCACCCACGCTCCACACTCACTATATACGGTGCTGACTGCTTATTGGATCGCCGGAATAACATCCGTCGCCAACGGCAATGTCGTGCCCGAATCCGTCGGCGGCGAACCTCCGCGTTTAGAAAGCCATTGGCTGTACAGGGACAAAAAGCCTACGTAAAAATAACCGGTAGCGAAAATGAAAAGAAACGGCAGGCAAAGAATCGCCCGGTCCAGTACCACCGCCAGCACCATGCACGCTACCAGATACAATCCAAAGATAACCTCCAGGTATGCCACCAGGGATCCACGGTGCCTGAAACTCGTGGCCCGTCCCTTCCAATGGTTTTTGTGATCCCCGGCGGCAATGCCATATTTCGGCGTTCTCAAAAATTCGCCGCTTGTTCGACTGAAAAGGCCTCCGATGACAGCAAGGGCGTTAGCCAGAGAAATACCCATACCGATCGCCATTAGCAGCGGTACCAGCGGCAGCATTCGCACCCAATTTTCCCCCAGTTCCTTTTGGGCTACAATGTAAAACGTCGCCGCCGAAAAGGTCATGACCGTAAACAAGCTCATCATCAGCGTCCATAGCAGCGGCGAACTGGGCGACAGAAGACTTGGCCCGCCAAAACAAAACGTTGGAAATACCAGCAGTGCCAATATCACCGCTGACGGATACACCACGCCCGAGGTTAAATGAAAAAACGCCTCAATTTTCACGCGCCACGACAAACGCGACCACATCAGTCCCGGCAAAATTTTGATAGCCGTCTGGGCGCTCCCCTTGGTCCAGCGGTGCTGCTGCTGCTTAAATGATGTAATTTCCGGCGGCAACTCCGCCGGCGAAACCACATCCCGCAGAAATACGATTTTCCAATGCCGCAACTGTGCACGATAGGAAAGGTCCATATCTTCGGTCAGCGTATCGTGCTGCCAGCCGCCGGCATCCATAATTGCCGTTTTCCTCCATATTCCGCCTGTGCCATTAAAGTTAATGAAGCGGCCCCCGCGGTTCCGGGCGGTGTGCTCAATCATAAAATGGCCATCCAGGAAGATCGCCTGGCACAGCGTTAGTAAGGATTGCCGCCGGTTGACGTGTTCCCACCGGGTCTGCACGCAGCCTACTTCAGGGGCCGTAAAGTAATGAATGGCCTGCATCAGCATAGCGCGCTCGGGCACAAAATCGGCATCGAAAATCGCTATAAATTCGCCTTTGCACGTTTTGAGCCCATTTTCCAAGGCCCCTGCCTTATATCCTTGGCGATTAGTCCGATGTATATATTCTACGTCGTGTCCCGCAGACCGCATCTTCCAACACACTGCTTCCGCAATTGCCGCAGAATTGTCTGTCGAATCGTCGAGCACCTGAATCTGGAGCTTATCGGCCGGGTAATCCAGTTGACACGCCGCTTCAATCACTCGCTGGGAAACGTATCTTTCGTTAAACAGTGGGAGTTGCACCGTAATGGTGGGCAACTGGGTGAATTTTTCGGGCGTTGTCAGACGTTTACGCCCATGGCGATAATATAGCATCACCATCCAATAACGGTGTATACCATAAATGGTCAAAATCAGCAGCGCCGTTAAGTAGGCAACTACCATAATATCGTGCATGTTGGCGGTCATGCCGGCAAACAATCCTTAAACTCCAAGAGGTTCACCACGGTGAAAACCATCCATGGTACGTCATCCGATAAACCAAGTGTTATAGTCTATTGCCGAGGACATAGCTTTGCAAACTGGCTTGTAAACGTAGTTCATAAAAACACTTAACTGTCCTTATCCGCTTGGACTTAGCGCGATTGATGTATCGTTGCAGCGATCTCTAAGGCCAATTGCCTTCCTATCCCTGCGTCCAGCCGTCCTGCCGGCCAAGGAACGCCAAATCCGTCCCCATGCTTTCGCGGAATAATATGGTAGTGCAGATGGTGGACAGATTGCATCGCCTCGACTCCACTGTTGAGCAACACATGGCAGGCCGGTGCCTGCACCACGGAAATCACCGCTCTGGCCAACATCGGCAGACGGCCGCTGATGCTGGAAATCACTTCCGCAGGCACATCCAGCACGTTCTTGTAGTGCTTTTTGGGAATGACAAGGGTATGGCCCAAAACCACCGGTCCAATATCCAGAAAGCTTATCACCAGCTCATCTTCGTAAATTTTGAAACACGGAATTGTTCCCGCCGCAATCTTGCAGAAAATACAGCCTTCTTCCATGAATTCTCCTTCAAATTTGGGCCTGGATTCAAACCTGGCGTTTAACTCCACTTCTGATTTGGCTGCTGCCCGATTATACATCTGGCCTTCCAACACCACTGTACGTCAATCGCGAGGTCCCAACAAGGTCATCCACCCAGCTACGATTTTTACCACAGGCAATTGGTTAGCTTTGCGCTTAGAAAATGTTAAACATTTTTCCCGCATCTTGACACCTTTACTCATTGCGGCCAATGTTACACAGATGAACAGTTGTAAAACGAGGATTTCCCCATGACACGTAAGCAGCGAATTCTGGTAATCGATGATGAACGGGACTTGGTGGAGCTGATTCGTCTCAACCTGCAACGCAACGGTTACGAGGTGCTTTATGCCCACGACGGCAAGGTCGGCCTGGAAATTGCGCGTAAGCACCTGCCGGATTTAATTATTCTTGATCTGATGATGCCGGGATTAACCGGCCAGGAAGTGGCCACGCGACTCAAGGGTGATTCTCAAACCACCGCGATTCCATTGCTCATGCTCACCGCTCGCAGTGAAGAGACGGACATTATTGTCGGCCTGTCTCTTGGTGCTGATGACTACGTGAGCAAACCTTTTTCCATGAAGGTGCTGCTGGCCCGCGTCGCCGCGGTACTCCGGCGCAAATCTTCCGTCGAGCAGACCCAACCCATCTTAAACACCGGTCCCATGGTCATTGATCAGGCCCGCCATGAAATTACCCTCAAAGGAAAACCCATCAATCTCACCCCCACGGAATTTAAGCTGCTCACGGCTCTGGCCAATGCCAGGGGTCGCGTACTTTCCCGCGATCAACTGACCGACCGGGTCATGGGTAACGGTGTCTTTGTTACCGATCGCGCTATTGATGTGCATGTTACGGCGGTGCGGCGCAAGCTCGGCGAATTTCAATGGATGGTCCATACGGTACGCGGAGTCGGTTACCGTCTGTTAGAAGCCAAAGACCAGGTGGCTTGAAACTGCGGCGTATGCCCCAATAATTGACTTTATCCGGTATCATGGCTGTCTCGTGCCATGCTGGAAAAAGATATCTGGCGGCCTGGTTGACGCACGCGGATGGTTGGGACTCGCTTTGCTGCATGACGGATTAAATTTAAGCACGGTAGCCACTGCTTTTCCATCCGCGGTCGTCATATTGCTGGCTTTGCTGGTCTTAAGTTTGGTCGGCTTGACCATATTATGGTGGAATCACCGTCGATTCCTCACATCTGTTCTAAGTAAGATCGATGCCCTCCAGCCTGCCGCCGGCAAAGCCGTCTCCAGTGCCAACACCGGGGACCTGGAAAAAAAACTTTCCGCCGGCATGGGCGCACTGGTCGATCAAGTCGGTCGCGGCCAGGAGGAGCTTGGCCTGGTTTTTGCCCATTTGCAGACGTTGCTGGGTCAGGTTCGTGATCCCGTGATCATCACCGATGAAAAAATGCACGTCACCGTCTGCAACGAAAAAGCCCAGGAGGTCTTTCCCGGCGGCGGTAAAACCCGCACCGGCGATCCCTACACCGATTTTCTGGCCCAAGTTCCGGTGCTGGAATTAATTTCCGCCGCGCGCCGTGAAAATCACCCCATTCGCGATCGGATCAAGCTTATGATTTCCGGGCGGGTTCGCACTGTAGATTTGGGTGTGGCTCCGGTCATGCTCGATCGCAAACGCCAGGGCATGTTGCTGGTTATTCAGGATCAGACGGAAATCATTCAGAATGTCCAGATGAAAACCGATTTCGTCGCCAACGCCAGTCACGAACTCCGGACCCCGCTGGCGAGCATCAAAGCCGCCGTGGATACCATTGCCGATACCAGCATGGACGACGAACCAACTCTACGCCGCTGCATGTCCATCATCGATGGACATGTTCTGCGCTTGCAGTTGCTGGTCCGTGATTTACTGGATTTATCCCGGGCGGAAGATCCCCGTTCGGTCGTACGGATGGAGCCTATTGATACTGCAGGGCTTCATGACATGATTGTCGAGATGTTCGGCCACCTTGCCCAGCAAAAACATATCGAACTCCGGTTGGGTCCGGTCGAACCGGAAGTGTCCATTCGCGGCGACGAGCGACTGATCATGCTTATTCTCAAGAACCTCGTGGATAACAGCCTTAAGTTCACCACCAGCGGCTTCGTAGCGGTGCGTTGGCGCACGGTTGTGACGGGTGCGGCTGCCACCTTGCCGAAATCCGCGCCGGATGTCGCCCCTGGCACCTCGATTATCCTGGAAGTGCAGGACACCGGCTGCGGCATCGCTCCGGAGGATCGCGATCGAGTCTTCGAGCGGTTTTACACCGTTAATCGCAGCCGGGGCGGTGCAGACCGTGGTACCGGCCTTGGCTTGGCTATTGTGAAACACGCGGTCGCTGCTATGGGTGGAACCGTTTCTCTGGAAAGCCAGCCCGGCCAGGGCACCACCGTTCGTTGTCAATGGCCGGTATCGCCGCGATAACATCCCGGGTAGTGCGCTGTTTGGTTTCGCGGCGATGAGAATCTCAGTGATCGGATTCTGTGTATGCCGTAAACATCATCCATAGTTGTCGGTCTGCTGGACGGTTGGAAGAAGTGGGCTGGTTGTTGCGCGTTCCAGCGTTGCTCCGGCGTGGCAGGCATTTTGGTGGCCGGCGAGGCGCGAGCGGCACCCGCTGCCTAAAGGATTTGCCGTATGGTATAGAGTATTGCCTGACAGCCCCTTCGCCAATCAAAAGTGGATGTGCAATTATCGCGGTCGCACCAATTGGTGCCAGGTGTAGGGCAAACTCTTACGTGTGTTTGCGGTGATTAACCTATGAACAGTCAATAGCTTTTCCTAATACCTGGGAATTTCAACCCGGGGAAAATGATTGCCGGTGTGTTGGTGTTTTTTTAGGTAATGGAGTTACCATGAAAAACGTTCAACTACCTGGCAATCAGGTGAGAGCAGAATCCAATTCTATGGTTCGATTGGCTGGCCAATTTATACCACTGGCGTTGGCGGCGTCGCTGTCGCTGTGGGCGTTGGCACCGGCGGCCCGGGCTACGGATGGCTATCAACTCATCGGGATCGGACAATATGAAATCGGGATGGCCGGCGCTGTGGTGGCGGATCCCGGTGATCCGATGACCGCAATTACCAATCCCGCGGGATTGGCGTTTATTCCGCCGCAGGCCGCCTTTTCGGCGGAATGGTTCAACCCCACCAGAAGCAGCAACTTCGGTTTTGGTCAGGTGGGCAGTCACAGCAATCTTTATGGAATTCCGTCGGTGGGATGGTCTGCTCCGGCGTTCGGTCCGAATTTATATTTCGGCGGCGGCATGTTTGCCACTTCCGGTATGGGCGTCAATTATCTGCAACCCAACACCCCCATGGGAACGGTGCAGGTTTACAGCGATATTCAATACTTTTCGATGACGCCGGCACTGGCGTGGAAACCGACCCCGGATTGGGCGGTCGGTCTGGGCGTGAATATCTCCCTGGAACAGATGTCCATGCAGCAGACTTTTAATGGCGTGGGCATTAATTTGGCGAGCCCGTCCACGGCATTTGGAGCCGGCGTGTCGCTGGGGGTGCTGCACAAAATCAACAAATATGTAACGGTGGGATTGATGTATAGAACGCCAACTTTTTTCACTCCCCTGACCTGGCAGGAAACCACAGAAAATTTTAACGGCGTGCAGGGCAACGCCGGCCAATACAGCACGACACTTAATTATCCTCAGCAGATCTCGCTCGGTGCAGCCTTTCATCCGACCAGGCGTTGGACGATCAGCCTGGAAGGTCAGTGGATTAACTGGAGTAGCACCCTTAATACCCTTACGCTGCATGGTCCATGGGTGGGCACCAATCAAGTAGTGATGCGCACACATTGGCATGACGAATGGGTTTTCAACATCGGCACTCAATACCAATTAACGAAGTGGCTGGCCATCCGCGGCGGCTATTCATACGGAACAGATCCCATTGGATCCTCCGATACCGCATCCAACCTTCTGCTGCCGGCGGTGGTTCAAAACACCATTACGGTGGGTGCGACGCAGACTTTGGGCATGGGCTGGAGCTTGACCGAGGCGTACAAGCACGCATTCAGTAATACGATCAATGGCGGGCCGCTCGCACCCGGATTAGCCGCCACCAGTGCGACATTGGCGGAGAATTCATTTGGTTTTCAGATTGGGTATCGATTCTGAGCTTGCGAGACATGTTTTGCTTGCCACTGAATCCAGCGTAGCATAAAATCATTGTGCGATGGCGAAGCCAGTCTGGCAACTGAGAACTCGATTTTCTGCAGTGGTTCGGATGGTCCTGCGTGTCTTTGGACTATGGTCGTGAAGAAAAAAGTGTTGCGGCTTTTTTGTCTGGCGGTGCTCGTTGGGGCTGTTGCAGCCGGCATTTACGCCTGGAAGAACACACATCGGAAAACCTCTGGCAACAACATAGTGCTTTATGGAAATGTGGACATCCGCCAGGTGCAACTGGCATTTGATGGGAATCAACGCATAAATTTTCTGGGGGTG
The DNA here is from genome assembly GCA_021790385.1 of Planctomycetota bacterium. Classification (GTDB taxonomy): domain Bacteria; phylum Planctomycetota; class Phycisphaerae; order WQYP01; family WQYP01; genus JABEVA01. The sequence goes on along the minus strand of JAJYDW010000009.1, from coordinate 71,124 downwards.
AAGGAAGGGGATTATGTCAAAAAAGGTCAACTTGTAGCCACCATGGATACCAGCCTGCTGCTGCCGCTGGTTCAGCGGGACCAGGCATTGGTAGCGGCTCAGCGGCAGGTGGTGGATCGGCTGATGGCGGGGTCGCGCCCGGAGGAAATCTCCCGTGATCGTGCTGATTTGGCTGCGGCAGTAGCTACCGCCCAGAATGCCCGGATTCATCTGGCACGTCTGCGCCGACTCATCAAGCAGCAGGATATTACCAAGCAGGCTCTGGACGACGCAATGGCCATTGCCCATGCAGATTCTGCGAAAGTGCATGCTGCTGCGGAAACGCTGCGGCTGAGTATTTTAGGGCCGCGCAAAGAAGACATCCGTGCCGCCCAGGCAACGTTGCAGGCGGACAAGGCGCAAGTGACATTGGCGCAGAGGAACATGGCCGAATGCAGGCTCTACGCTCCGTGTAACGCGGTGGTGGAAAATCGGATTCTGGAAGTAGGCGATATGGCCTCGCCGGGTTCCCCCGTTTTCACGCTGGCTTTAATAAATCCGGTGTGGGTGCGCGTTTATGTGCCGGAAGCGGACCTGGGAAAAATTCACGAAGGCCTGAAGGCCATCGTGCGCACGGACAGCTATCACAAAAATTATTCTGGTTGGATAGGCTATATTTCGCCGGCTGCTGAATTTACTCCCAAATCCATTGAAACCCCGCAACTGCGCACCTCTCTGGTTTATCAGGTACGTGTCTACGTGAATAATCCGGATAATCAACTGCGCCTGGGCATGCCGGCCACAGTGATTATTCCACTGGGGACATCCCACGTGAGCCAATCCGCGATGGCTCCGGCTACGCAGAGGTGAATCATGCCCGCCACCTCCGCCATCGCACCCACGACGTCGGTTCCCGATGTTCTGGTATTAAAAAATGTCAGCAAGAGTTTTCACGCGGGCAAACGGTTGATCGGCGCGCTGCAGGCGGTAAGTTTTGCCATGCAACCCGGAGCGGTGACGGGTTTGATCGGCCCTGATGGGGCCGGCAAAACTACGTTAATGCGTCTGGTTGCGGGATTGCTGCGGCCCGATGACGGAGAAATACAGGTTCTGGGTATTGATGTGGGCAAAGATCCACAGTCCGTGCAAAGTTCCATCGGTTATATGCCGCAACGTTTCGGTCTGTACGAAGATTTAACCGTGCAGGAAAATCTGGATTTGTACGCGGATCTGCAGGGAGTTATTCCGCGTGATCGGGCAAAACGTTATGGCGAACTGATGCGTATGACCAATCTGGAAGCGTTTCGGGGGCGGCTGGCAGGGCGGCTTTCCGGCGGCATGAAGCAAAAGCTGGGGCTGGCTTGTGCCCTGGTGCGATCGCCCCGTTTAATTCTCCTGGATGAGCCGACGGTGGGCGTGGACCCGGTATCAAGGCGAGAACTATGGGCCATTGTGTATCGCTTGGTGGAAAACGAAGGAGTCAGCGTACTGTTAAGCACGGCATATCTGGATGAAGCCCAGCGCTGTCGCGATGTGGTGTTAATGAGCGAAGGTCGGATATTACACCAGGGGCCACCGGACTCTTTCAGTCAGCCTCTGGCCGGGCGGACCTTTCAGATGCGCGTACCGGGAATCACCAGGCGCACACTGATGCGTGAACTGGCCCGGCGACCGGAGGTAGTGGATGCGATAATTATCGGCGATGACGTACGGGTGGTTTTAGACCGGGCATCCGAGGCACCGAAACAGGTGAAAGGAGCATTTCCTGACGCAGTGCTGGAACCAGTAGCGCCGCGGTTTGAGGACGCTTTTGTCGATGTTCTGCGCAGCTCTAAAAGCGAATCGACGCAAGCTCCGCTGGTTCAGCCGGCTGCCGCCGTGGCGACGGGGTACGCAGCAATAGCTAAGGGTGTTGGTGTTGTAACCCAGGCTGGCGGTGCGGTGATTGAAGTGAAGAACCTTACCAAACAGTTTGGTTCATTTTATGCCGTACATGATATCAGTTTCAGCGTAGCGCCAGGGAAAATTTTCGGACTGTTGGGTGCCAATGGAGCCGGGAAGAGCACCACGTTTCGCATGTTATGCGGGCTGCTGCCCATCAGTGGAGGTATGCTGCGTGTGGCTGGATACGATTTAAGAACGGCGCGGGCCGTGGCTCGGAGTCGCGTTGGTTATATGTCGCAGAAGTTTTCACTTTATGGCAATCTAAGCGTTATGGAAAACCTGCGTTTTTTTGCCAGTGCTTACGGACTTGTGAGGCGAAAGCGAAGCCGGCGCATCGATGAAATAGTAAGGGAATTTGGACTTGAGTCCGTAGCAGATATGAACAGCGGCGGACTGCCACTGGGTTTCAAACAGCGGCTGGCATTGGCTGCGGCGCTGATGCACAAGCCGGATATTTTATTTCTCGATGAGCCAACCTCCGGGGTAGATCCACTCGCGCGTCGCGATTTTTGGCATCGCATCAATGGTCTGGTGGATGGCGGCGTGACGATTATGGTGACCACTCATTTTATGGAAGAGGCGGAATACTGCGATGAGTTGGCGATTATGGCTGCGGGCCGAATTTTAGCCATGGGAACGCCGGCGGCAATACGTCATAGTGCCGGCACTCCAGCCCATCCTAGCCCCACCATGGAAGATGCCTTTATTCATCTTATTGAATCCTCACAGCGGAAGGTGGCTTGATGGCGATGTTACCGTCCATGCCGGTTTCAGCGAGGGGTCGTCCGCGGCGGCTGCGTGGACTGATTCGCAAGGAGTTTCTGCAGATTATCCGTGATCCCAGCAGTATTGCCATTGCCTTTGTGATGCCGGTCGTGCTGCTGCTGCTTTTTGGTTACGGTGTATCACTTAACGCGATGCACGTGCCGGTGGCGGTGGTGCTGGAAAAACCCGGACCGGACGGCTATGGATTTGCCGCGAGGTTGCAGGGATCCGCATATTTCCGGACCGTGATGATGGCTACCATGCAGCAGGCGCAGCAGGCCCTTATGCATCGGCGGGTGGATGGCATTGTGTGCTTACGTTCCAGTTTTGCCCGGGATTTAACTCAACCGGGCGGGGCTACCATTCAGGTGATTCTGAACGGTGTAGATGCAAACAATGCCCGGCTGGTTTCCGGTTACGTGCAGAATGCCTGGGAAGGGTGGGCATCGCATCGGGCGGCAGAGAGGGGCAAACCGGCACCGTTTTCGGTACACATCGAGCAACGGGTCTGGTTTAACAGCCAGGTGCGTAGTCGCAACTTTCTGGTTCCCGGACTTATTGCCGTCATTATGACGCTGATCGGAGCGCTGTTGACAGCCCTGGTGGTGGCACGTGAATGGGAACGTGGCACCATGGAAGCGCTGCTGGTGACGCCGGTGCGGCTGCCGGAACTGCTATTGGGAAAACTGATTCCCTATTATATTCTGGGCATGGGAGGCATGACGCTTTCAGTTTTGATGGCGGTGTTTCTCTTTCACGTGCCCCTGCGTGGTTCGGTGGGATTTCTATTTGTGGCCTCGTCGCTGTTTCTGCTGGCGGCGTTGGGTATGGGCATGCTGATTTCCACCGTTACCAAGAATCAATTTGTGGCGGCGCAAGTAGCCATTATCACCACGTTTCTGCCTGCGTTTATTCTCTCCGGATTTATTTTTGATATTTCCTCCATGCCGCGTGTAATTCAGATTATTACCCATGTTTTGGCAGCGCGTTACTTTGTGTCTATTTTGCACACGATTTTTTTAGCCGGCGATGTATGGCCCGTTCTTTGGCCCAACGCCCTGGCATTGGCGGTCATGGTAATGATTTTTCTGGGGCTGACCCGTCGTAAAAGCCGTAAGAGATTGGAATAGCCGCATGGCTGCGATCATGAGAATTCTGGCCTTGATGATCAAGGAATTTTTATCCCTGCTGAAGGATAAAAAAAGCCGGTTTGTCATCATCGTTCCGCCGCTGGTGCAGCTTCTGGTATTTGGCTACGCGGCCACGTACGATTTAACCCGTGTGCCGTATGCCGTGTACAATGAAGATTCCGGAGGTGCTGCCCGTGATTTGCTGGCGGATTTTCATGGATCGTCCTATTTTTATCGCGTAGCTGTGATTACGCACCAACAGCAGATAGCCCCGCTGATTGATAATCGCCGGGCGCTGGTGGTGGTGCATATTCAGCGGCAATTCAGCCGGAATTTGCTTTCCGGGCGTCCGGGCAGAGTGCAGGTGATTGTCGATGGGCGCAATTCCAATACCGCGCTGATTGCCCTGGGATACGTGCGGGACATCCTTCTGACCTTTAATCTGCATTGGGATTCGGACCACCATATTGCCGGGCCACCGGCACAACTGGTAACCCGTGCCTGGTTCAATCCCAACCTGCTAAGCCAATGGTTTGTTGTGCCCGGTATTGTGGGATTGCTGACGCTGGTGGTGACCATGCTGGTGACAGCGCTTTCGGTGGCCCGCGAACGCGAGCAGGGAACGTTTGATCAACTATTGGTAACGCCATTTACGCCGGTGGAAATTTTGGTGGGTAAGGCGCTGCCTGGATTTATCATTGGTATGGCCGAGGCTACGGTGATGATCATAGCCGCGGTGTGGTGGTTCGATGTGCCGCTGCTGGGCAACCTGCTGACACTCTATGCAGGCACCGTATTGTTTGTGCTGGCTGCCATCGGGGTGGGGCTGGCGATATCGGCTATATCCGCCACCATGCAGCAGGGGCTGCTGGGAGCATTTTTGTTTCTGGTTCCGGCAATCATTCTATCCGGCTTCACTACGCCGATCGCCAATATGCCTCAATGGGTGCAGTGGATTACGCTGGCGGACCCATTGCGTTATTTTATGGTAATTTTGCGTGGGGTATTTTTGCAGGCGGCTCCCCTGCATCTGCTGGTAGGGCAGATGTGGCCAATGGCATTCATCGCCGCCATCACTCTTTCAGTCGCGACCTGGCTTTTCCGGCACCGCAGCTATTAGGCCGGTCGGCCGTTGATATATCAATCATTTTGGGTCGAGCGGGGGCGACTGTTTGGCTGATGGACTATCGGTCCGATCTGCTGTAATGCCAGCTTTGCAGCACGTGCATGTAGTTGGCACGTTCGAGGGCTTGAGGATCCACACCTTCAACACCCTGCATAGAGCGGTGCAACTTACGGATGGATGGGTATCCGTGAGTCTGCAGCCATTGTTCCATATCCGCCCGTATGCGAGTTAAATGTGTCGGGCCATGCTTAAGCAAAGCGGAAACCATTTGCGTAATATTGGCCCCGGCCATGATGGCTTTAATCACATCCAGATGGGTATGTACGCCACCGGAACAGGCCAGATCCACATCCAGGCGGCCACCCAGAATGGCAATCCAGCGCAGCCGCAGCAGCAGTTCATTGGAATCTGAGATGATAACGCGGGGCAGTACGGTTCGTGTTTCCGGATCAATATCTGGTTGATAAAAGCGGTTAAAAAGAACCAGGCCTTGAATTCCCATGTCGGCTAATTTCAGGGCAAAATTGGGCAATGAAGAATAAAACGGACAGAGTTTAACGGCCATGGGAATGTTGACCTGCAGGCGCACGGACTTAATGGCCGCTATGGTATCCTCTTCCATTTGATCGCCGGTAACGGTTAGCTCGGTGGCCAGGCGGTAGGCATTTAACTCAATGGCATGGGCACCGGCCTGAACAATGGATTTGGCATATTCCGCCCAGCCACCGGCGGTGATGCCGTTGATGGAAGCAATGACGGGAATTTTAACCGCTTGGCGAATGCGGCGGATCTGTTCAAGATACTCATCAGGGCCAAGCAGAAATTCTTCCGGGGTGGGCATCAGGCCGGGTTCTTCCCTATAGCTATCGGCGTACATTTCCCGGTAGTAAACGGAAGACCGGCTATCACGGCGAATTTGCTCTTCAAAAAGAGAGTGCATGACGACCGCAGCCGCACCAGCGTCCTCCAGACGCTTGACCATGTCCAGGTCGGCAGACAGTGGCGAAGACCCGACAACTAACGGATTTACAAGTTGCATCCCGAGATAATTGGTGGTCATATCCATAAAATCAGATCCTCTTAGGCCGCACTGCCCGAAACTGTCAGGCAATCAGAAAAAGCCGATCGGTACCTCCTCGTTCCCGCCGCCGCGCGAATCACGAAACAGCGGCGATACCACGCCATTAGCTCCAGGGCCAATGGCCTAGTGACTATAGTTTACAGGAAAAATGCCTGTTTGGCTTCACCGATTAATTTAATAAAGGTGGCCACCCCAACATAGTCCAAATTGGGATAATCAATCATTTCTTCAGGTTTGAAGCCCATGACATTCATGGACATCTCGCATATATGAATGCGAACCCCGAGTTCCCCGGCATCCTTTATTAAGCCTTCCAGCGATTTTACGCCGCGCTGCTGCATGACCGCGCGAATCATTTTGGGGCCAACCCCTGCCATTTGCAGTTTGGAGAGTGGCAAAGCCCTGGCTCCGCGCGGTAACATCAGTCCGAACATTTTGTCCAGAAATCCCTTGCGTACAGCCTTTTTAGGATCGCGCAGTGCGGCAATAGCCCAGAATGTAAAGAACATATCCACTTGCACATCATAAGCAGTAGCCCCCAGGGCGATAATAAACGCCGCCATGGTGGTATCCAGATTTCCGCTCATCACGCCCAGGGCCAGGTGGTCATTTCCCGCGGACTTTTCCAGAGATTCCACACGAGTGGTTAGGGCGGAAAGCTTTTCCTCCCATGCAGATGTTTCCAGAACAGTCATAAGAAGCTCCTTTCAAATCAAAAATTATACGCATGGCATGCCAAATCATTCTGGCCGCAATCAGGCAGTGGCGGCCTCCGTTTGTGTTTTGAGTGAAACCGCCGCCGCGGCCTTTTTGACGCTGACCAGATACATCGCCAAGGGGCGATATAACAAATGGGACCATTTGCTAAATGGCACCTCCACCACCAGCATGGGCACCGCGATGGAGAGATGAATAACGTATATCACATACGTGGTCATGGGGAATCCATTGACTCGGGCCAGGCTGACCATGATGCCGGTAAGTGCAGTCAAAAACAGCATGACCAGAAATATCCAGTCACTGGCTTCACTGAAAAAATGAATGGGTTCCTTTCTGCGCCAGCGGGAAATTAGGAATGCTCCGGTGGGGTATAAAAGGGCCAGGGTGGCGTAATAACCCCACAGTCGCTGGGGATTGTAGATCGGATAAATTCGGTCGGTCTGGAACCAGCGCAACAGTATCAGCACCAATACCAGCATGCTCAGGTAACCGCTGACCAGCAGCAGGTGTTTGAGCCAGAAGGACCGGCTGCGGGTGGATCCACATTGGCGTGATCGCCGCTGGGTAAACATATGATCAAAAAAGACCGGTACGGCCTTGAAGTATATCAGGGAGGAAATGCCAAACATTTGTTTTCCGCCCAGCGTGTTCCAAACCATGCGTGCGGCATTGGTCAGCAGGAAAAATGAAAGTGTGCCCGCCATGATCCAGTCACCCAATTCAACCCACTTGACCGGGGCAAAGGTGTTGAGCTGAACGGGGAAGGAAAGCACCATGGGGCCATGAAACCACACAAACAGGCCGGTGACGAAAAGGCCCACCAGCACAATGGTCAGAATTTCCATCATAGCGGATTTATAAAATAGTCGGGCCAGACCGGTCCAATCATATTGCGAGGTCAGATATCGGCGCGATGCCATCATGGTTTCGGCGGGATTGGCCTGGCGCGGGCAGTTTTCCGAGCAATCTCCGCAATAATAACACATCCATGGATCAAGGCTTTTAACCAACAGTCGCTTTTGGCCGGTCTGAATCAGGCGGATGATGCGTCTTGGAAACGTGCCGCCTTCGTCCCGTGCCAGGGGACAAATGACGGTGCAGGTTCCGCAATTCATGCATAAATCCACGTCTTTGCCGCCGAAGAAATGCATCTCTTCGTGGAGTGTCTTATGGAGTTGTGTGGTCATGGCTGGACCTCCTGAAATACCATATTAATGAGCAGAACTCGGTGCTGCTGTGCCTTGGAAGGATTTTTTCTCCGGAACTGTCGGTTTATCGCTTTCAACCAGGCCGTAGCGAACGTATGGGTCCGCATCGCCGACTTCGCGCACCTGCCCGTACTTTCTCATGCCCATGAGATGCCAGAAAACCTGCTGCGCCGGAAATTGAGTGGCGGATGCCAGTTCCGGCACGGTAACAGGGCCTTTGGCCAGCGCTTCGCGAATGGCCTTTCGAATGGTTGTTTGTTCCTTGAGCCGGGCGCGTTTTTCCTCGCTGATACCACCCATGCGCTTGCGCAGCGCAGCCAGCGACTGTTTCTGTTCTGCAGTGAGTGTTTTGGCAGACATGACAAAATCTCCTGTGTGAAAATCAACTTGTGGCTGCTGCCACCGCTGGAATATCCGCAGTCAGACCGTCAACCATGGCGTCGTATTGATCCAGTCGCCAGCCGTTAAGGTTAATCGCCCGGGTGGGGCATACCGCCACACAGGCCCCGCAACCTACACACAAGCCCGGGTTGACTTTGGCTTGCCGCACGGTCTTGCCGTTCACCTGGGTTTCAACCATGACGATGGCTCCGTCATATTCGCATTGGGTAACACAGGCTCCACTGCCCTGGCAAAGATCGGTTTCCACCTGGGCTACATAGGGATTTAATTCCACCACATCTTTCAGGAACATGGCGCTGGCCTTGACCGCGGCCGCTCCGGCGGCGTTAAGCGTTTCTTCAATATTCATCGGTCCCTGCACGGTTCCGGCCAACAGTACGCCATTAACGGATATTTCGACCGGTCGCAGCTTGGGGTGAATTTCCTGGATGAAGCGATCTTCCCCGACCGGGAGTTTGAACATATTGATCAGATCGGGAATGTCGCCGGCCATTAAGCCGACGGCCAGTACCAGCATATCCACATCCAGGGTTAACTCTTCACCCCAGGTGAGGTAATCCTTAAAAGTGATGTGCAATGATGGTTCAGCAGGGCGTTTGCCGTCCGCAAGCGCGACACGCGGTATTTCGTCGCCGTGATAACGGAAAAACACGACTCCAGCCTTGCCGGCCCGTACGTAATAATCTTCGTGCCCGCGGCCATAGGTGCGAATATCCTGATGCAGGTCGTACACCTGTAGAGAAGGAAAACGCTCTTTGGCTGCCAGGGCCTGCTGCAACGTGGTCGTACAGCAGACACGGGAGCAATAAGTATTGATTTTTCCATCGGCCCGCGGTGTATGCACGCCATCAATTTGCCGGCTGCCGACGCAGTGCAGAAATGCGACGCTGCGTATGGTTCTGCCTTTGTAAACCAGTTCGCCGGTGTCAGTCTGCTGGCCGCGCATCAGGTCAATGAATTCGGGCATTGTTACTACGCCCGGGTCTTTTTTGTAGAGAAATTCACCATCGTCGGGAACGTAGGGTTTAAAGCCGGTGGCCATGACAATAGCGCCGATGGTGGTTTGTGTGGAGGTCATAGCTCCAGACGGCCCAAGCGGTCCTTCAATGGTTACCTGGAAGCTGCCGACGAAACCGGTTACCGCGGTGACTTTGCAATTCAACAGTATTTCCACCAGCGGGTTTGCATCCAGTTGGGCCAGGAGTTTAGTAACCAGTTGGCCGGCGGGGGTATCCGTTGGAAACACCCGATTCCATTGATTTAACCGTCCGCCGAGACGACCGCTGGATTCCACCAGCAGCACCGGAATGCCGCGCCTGGCCAGGTCGGCGGCTACCTTCATGCCGGCAACGCCTCCGCCGATGACCAGTGCTTTACGATGATTGGGAAGCCGAATTTGATCCAGTGGGGTGGAATATTGCAATTTGCCCACAGCCGCGGCAATCATGCGAATGGATTTGGCGGTGGCTCCCGCCGGATCATGTTTATGCGCCCAGGAACCTTGCTCACGAATGTTCGCATGCTCGTAGAGGTACGGATTCAGACCGCCTCGCTGCACCGCTCCGCGAAAAGTCAACTCATGGAGAAATGGCGAGCAGGATGCCACCACCACCCGGTCGAGCTTTTCTGCCTGAATATCCTGGCTGATGGTGTTTTGGCCGGGGTCACTGCAGCAAAAAGTGTGAACCTTGGCCACCACCACGCCGGGAATATGCCGGGACACCTCAGCGACGCGATCAACATCTACGACGTCGGAAATATTTCCACCGCAGCGGCAGATATAAACGCCGATGCGAGGCTCCTGGTGGTCATGTTGGCTGTTGTTGATCGTATTCATCGGATCTCCTTTCCAAGCCCGGCTTGGACGGTTTGGCCGTCACGGATTTCTCCCGCGCCTCGCTGAACAAGGTGAACCGCCGCCGTATCGGTTGGGATGTCCGGGTTTTTATCGCCTTTTTGTTGATGTAAATAACGGCGGGCGGCCATGGCGGCTGCTCCGGATTCGGTAATCGTGTCAACGATATCTTTAGGGCCTGATGCGGTACCGGCGGAGAAAATACCCGGCAGGTTGGTGGCGCTTGGATTGATCACATCGGGTGAGGCCACAAAGCCGTCTGATCCGCACTGCAGCGATGAATGCTCCGAGACATTCCACTGCGGCAGCATGCCCTGGGCCAGGACGACCAGGTCATGGCGCTGCTGGCGGCAGGGATCAACTGCTTCTTCGGTCAGTTCAACGTGCAGCAGCATATCATCGTTCGGAGCGGATTCAATACGTGCAACTTTGCCGCGCACAAAGTTAATTCCCATGGCCTTGGCATTCTGGTAGAACTGCTCGTAACCTTTACCAAAAGCCCGGATATCCATGTAGTAAATGGTGATATCGGCCATCGGCAATGCGCCGGAAAGCAGCATGGCTTGCTTGATGGCATACATGCAGCAAACGCGCGAACAATAGGGGACGCCAATGGTTTCATCGCGTGATCCGGCGCACTGAACAAATGCGATGGAGGTGGGAATTTTGCCGTCCGAAGGTCTCAGCACCCGGCCGTATGGGGCGTGCGGTGCCAGCAGCCGCTCCATTGTCAAGGGTGAAATGACATTTTTACTTTGTGCCGCATTGTATTGAGGTTTTACATTCAGACTGTTAAGCGCAAAACCGGAAGCCACGATGACCGTATCGGCATGAATTGTAAAGGTTTGCGGCTCCTGGGCATAATCGATGGCGTCAGTAGGGCAGGCCCTGGCGCATAGTCCGCAGGTGGTGCAATAATCCGGGTTCAGCACCGCTTTTTGAGGAATGGCGTTGGTAAAGGGGATGGCAATAGCCCGTATGGCCCCCAATCCCAGTTCAAAAGGGTCGGGATATTCGATTTCGCAGGCATACTCGCATAGCCTGCAGCCGATACACTTTTCCGGGTCCACATAGGTCGCCTTGCGGGTCACAGTAACCTGCTGTCCAGCACCGACTGTTTCAATCTGGTTCACTTCGGTATTGACCATCAATTGAATATTGGGATGATGAGCCGCCGCCGACATTTTGGGTGTGGTGATGCAACTGGCGCAATCCAACGTGGGAAAGACTTTGCTTAAGGCTATCATCTGGCCGCCGATGCTGGATTGCCGCTCGACGATGATGACCTTAAATCCCTGATCAGCCATGTCCAGGGCGGATTGGATGCCGGCGATGCCGCCGCCAACGACCAGTACATCCGTATGAATCTTTTTCTCCATTGCTACCATGACATCCACCTTTCATCATGCGTTGACGGGTTCGACCGCCGCAACCGCAGCCGCGGGTCTGAGTTGCCGCCGGCATATTTGCTCAATGGCGGCGGCCTTGGCACGATCAACCGGTCCCAGCTTGAGCAATTTATCATTGAGTTCACCAACTTCCTTGAGATATGCCTTGATACACACCGTACAAATGGCAGTCAGGCGAATTCTCTGAATTTCCAGTCCCTCACGCTTCATCACGGCAGTGAGTTTGTCAATGCGCGCGGCCAGGCGATCATAAGCACCACGATACGGGCAGTCAGACCCGCAGGCGGCGATGAGTATGCCGTCTATTCCCCGCGTATAGCAGCGCAGATAAAAATCCATCGGAAACAGTACCGGTGAGGGCACACGCAGCACACTGACGTTGGAACCGTATTCCAGATGGGCTTTGCCTACGGCATCGGCGCCGGGATAGGCGCATCGTTCCGTGGCTAAAACCAGAATTTTAGGAGTAAAGGTGGCAACCATACAGCACCTCGATATTGCCTGTATTTCAACAGATTCGGCGGTTATTTTTTGCGGCGTACAAACAGCCGGTCGTGGCCATCCGCTTCAATAAATCCGAGAAATTCATGGCCGATTTTGCCGGACCATGCACTGATGTCTTTGCGTGAGCCTTGATCATTGGATTTGATTTCAATGATCTGGCTTACTTTCACCGCGCCGATACCTTTTTTGGCTTCCAGCAGCGGGCCTGGGCAGGCTGTGCCTCTGGCATCAATCACCTTGTCCGGTGTTATGGCGGTTAATTCTTCGGTGGTCATAATGAAAACTCCTTCTTAAATAGAGGTATAACCTTGTTATGGTTCTGTTGATTGTGTGCTTTGGTGACCATGGAGAGAGTGGCTGGCCGGGCCAATTGCGCCTGTGGCCGCGGGTTCTTGCGGTATACAGTGCCACGAGCCGTCCGCCGTGCATGACCCTGGACTTTTTCCAGCAAGGTATCCCGAATGATTTCGGCGGCCTGGATAAATCGGGGATCAGCAATTTGATAAAACACCTGCTGGCCTCGCTTCTCATGGGTCAAGGCTCCGCTTTGACGCATAACGCGCAGATGTTGAGACGCATTGGGCAAGGAAATTTGTGATTGTTCCGCCAGTGCTGAAACTGTTTGGGGGCCATGCTGAAGAGTGCAGAACATCCGGATTCTGGTCGGATGGGCCAGCAGCGAGAAGAACTCGCACATGACTTCGCACAGTTCATCATTCATCCGGGTTAACATCAGCAACTCCATCTTCAGTTGCGATTGTATTTAATTGCGAAACTATGCAAGTAACTCGCAATTACACCTGCCTGGCCACTGCTGCATCGTGCTGCTGTTGGCCACTGCACAAAAGTAAGTATCGCCGAAACATCGGGGGTATGCCTATAGGATAATCACTGGATGTGATGTAGGGTCTTACCTTTATTGATAATAGGTAAATTTCCTAACTGGCGGCTGTTTGCAGGAACTGGTGAAGACGTGAGATGATCGCGGGGGAGGAATGGTTGCCAGGTGGGACACAGCCGCGAATCTGCCGGAAAATCCGGTGGCATCAAGGTCTTAATACGTATATCTAATACGAGTGGTTGATGTTGCAAATCGCTAATGTTGATAAGGGTATTGGCCTCGCGAAAACGCCGTCCCGAGAGCCTCGCCGGTTGCGCGCCAAGCTCCGAAGACCAACTGAACTCAGCGGCGCCAGGGGCAGGCGCACAGAGTTCTCTCCAGACGTTGTTTGTGAACGGCAGGCCGTGTTGCCGCGGTGATCAATGCCGCCCAGTCCTGAAAACAGACCGGCGGGGGCGGAGTCATTATATATTGACACCATCTGGGCTTAACTCTAGAAGTAAGTAAGTGCGTGAGAGGTTCCGCCCTGGCTTTGGTTGAGGCGGGTATTACGTACCGTGATGAACCGACCGCGGCTCCAGGAGTGCTGTGCCCGGTATTCAGATTAAGGAGACCCTCTATGACCTTTACAAGCGTCAACGACTGGAAAAAGTTTTTTTTGAGTCATGCCAAAAGTACGGTCATGGCGTTCGTACTGGCGGGTTTTTTGGCCATTTACATAGGCATTACCCAGCAGGAATATCCGCCGGTGAAAGCCGGAATTATTAGCCATTCTGTTCGATCTGTCACGGGTGAGTTTCATCCTTTCGGATTTCTATATACCCCCAGTTTTACCGTGCCGGAGCGGGTGGCGTTGATTCTGGTGTTACTCATCGCGATAGCGGGTTTGTGTTATGCAGCGTTTTTAATCCGCTTGATCAAGAGGGCTGATCGCGGTACAGCCAAAATGCAGGAGGTAGCATCCGCCATTCGACAAGGATCCATTGCCTATTTGAGAAGACAACGGAAAACCTTGCTTCCATTAATCGGTCTTATTGCTCTGGTGCTGGTGGCTACCGCCAGTTGGACCAGTGCCGCGGGATGGAATATACCGCTCGGACGTGGTGTTGCCTTTTTAATGGGTTCGCTATTTTCCATGACGGTGGGGACCGTTGGTATGTTGATGGCAACGGAAGGAAACCTGGCGGTGGCGGCTGCGGCTCCGCAAGGGTTTGGTAAAGCATTGCAGCTTGGTTATCGGACTGGCACGGTTACAGGCATGCTCAATGATGGATTGGGATTGATCGGAGCAACCACCATCTTTATGTATTTTGGCAATCGCGCCCCGGAGGCACTGCTGGGCTTTGGATTTGGTGGAACACTGCTGGCTTTGTTCATGCGTGTGGGTGGTGGAATCTATACCAAGGCGGCGGATGTTGGGGCGGATCTGGTAGGCAAGGTGGAAAAGGATATTCCTGAAGATGATCCGCGAAACGCGGCTACCATCGCGGACAATGTTGGTGACAATGTCGGCGATTGTGCAGGCATGGCTGCGGATATTTTTGAAAGCTATGAAGTTACCATGGTGGCCGCTATGATCTTGGGCTGGGCCAGCTTCGGTCATATCGGCATGATTTTTCCATTGTTGGTCCGGGGCGTGGGCGTGTGTTCAGATATGATTGCAACGTTCAGTGTTCGTGCCTCTCATACCGGCAACGATGCTGCAGCCATGGGGGCCATTAACCGTGGTTATCGCCTCGGAGCGGTCCTTAGCACGGTGGGCTTTCTGGCGGTGGGCTTCTGGTATCTGCGGTTTAATGGTGTGGCTATCGCACATGTAGCTGGACTGCAGGCCGTTATGAATAGTTCTCCATGGTGGGCCAACTTCGGCATTCACGGACTGGATATGCGTCCGGCAGAAGCCACACTGGTTGGCATTATTCTGGCCTTGACCCTGAACTTGTCCACGGAATACTTCACCGGTACCCACGAGCCTCCCGTGGATTCCATGGTCAAAGCCTGCTCCACAGGCTCGGCTACCAACATTATCACCGGATTGTCGGTAGGTATGGAAAGCTCCGTGAGTGCTATCGTTATCATTGCGTGTTGCGTAACCGCCAGCAGCCTGATCTTCATGGGTACCAATCCGATTTTTGTGGCTTATGGCATCTCCATGACGGGTATTGGCATGCTCACGCTGGCCGGCAACACTTTGAGTATGGATGTGTTCGGCCCGGTGGCGGATAATGCCAATGGTATCGGCGAAATGGGTTATGATCGCGAAGAAATGGGGGAGGCCAATTATGCGCGGGCTCGCCAGGTGCTGGCCGATCTTGATGCTACCGGCAATACCACCAAAGCCCTCACTAAAGGCATCGCCATTGGTTCGGCTGTGATTGCCGCGGTTAGTTTATTTGCGGCATTTATCACCCTGGTGGCTACGGGAGGCACGTCTGATCACGCCCGAGTCGCGGAAGCGGCATATCGAGCCGTGTCCGGCATTATGACGGTGGCGAGTCCAAAACTGCTGGTGGGATTGCTGCTGGGCGGTGCGGTTCCTTTTCTGTTTAGTTCCATGACCATTCGGGCGGTGGGACGGGCAGCATTTTTAATTGTCAAGGAATGTCGGTTGCAGTTCCGTGATTCAAAAATCTGGAGCGGTGAAAAGAAACCCGACTATGGCCGCGTGGTGCATATATGTACATCCACGGCCCAACGCGAATTAATCGGTCCGGGTTTCTTGGCCATTCTTTCTCCACTACTGGTCGGTTTCCTGCTGGGTGTTGTGGCGTTGGCTGGATTTTTAGCTGGTGCTATTTTGTCCGGCCAGTTGATGGCGGTATTCATGGCCAATGCCGGCGGCGCATGGGACAACGCCAAAAAGACCATCGAGGATGAACCGCGGAGCGCCGCCGAAAACAAAGGCAAAGGCTCCGTGCGGCACAAAGCCGCGGTTACTGGTGATACGGTGGGCGATCCGCTGAAGGATACCGCCGGCCCCGCCATTAACCCTCTGCTGAAGGTAATGAATATGGTGGCACTGCTGGCTGTTCCGTTGATGCTGCCGTTCGACGCCTCTCTGTGGAAAACGGAAAAGACTTACCTGCCCTCCGGTGCTATTAACCAGCTAAGTTCCCAATCCTGGATTGCGCCAACCATTGGAGTGATCTCCATTGTGATTATTGCCTGGGCGGTCTATCGGTCCAAACACGAAACCCGTGCCATGGTTGAAATTGAAAAGCATCTGGAGGGGCAATAGACGGAGGGGTTAATAAAACCGACCCAAGATGGTATTTTGGGGCAACATGGAGAAGTGTAATGCCTCTTATTGATCGCAGGCTTGCAGTAAAGGCGGCTGGCTTATGGCTCTTGGCCCTCCTGATTCTCTGGAGCTTGGGCCTGTGGGTGGTTGTAGGGCTGGTGTTTTATAAACACGCGGCTTTGGTAGCGCTGGCTGCAACTGCGTATGTCTTCGGGCTTCGTCATGCTCTGGACGCCGATCATATTGCGGCTATTGACGGCGTAACCCGCCGGTTGCTTTCTGCTGGAAAGAAGAGAGTTTCCGTTGGATTGATGTTTTCTCTAGGGCATTCCACGGTGGTAGTAGGTTTATCTTTGCTGCTTATTGTCAGCGTCAGTCGAGTAAGCCACTCACTTTCCGGATTACTGAGATTCGGAACGGTTTTTGGCGGGGTGGTTTCGGCCGCGCTGCTGCTGGCGGTGGGGGGGGCGAATTTCTGGGGGCTGTATCATTCCTGGCGGCAGGCGAAAATGTGGCGAGACGGGGAGCGATTTGGAAACAACCAGCAGGTGGAAACGAATCTTTCCGGCGGACTGCTGACTCCCCTTTTAGGCCCGGTCTTGAAATTGGTGGACAACAACTGGAAGATGTTTACCGTTGGATTTCTCTTTGGGCTGGGTTTTGATACCGCCAGCGAAGTGGCCATTTTAATTATTTCCGCAGGGACCGCGTCACAAGGTATGCCCATCTGGTATTGTCTTTTATTTCCGCTTTTATTTGCTGCGGGCATGAGTCTGGTGGATTCCTTGGATAATATCCTTATTCTTTCCGCCTGTAATTGGGCGCTCACCACGCCACGTGGTGCCAGGTACTACAACGCCGCCATGACTCTGGCCACCATCGTGATGGCCATGGGGATCGGCATCATTGAAATCTGGGGAATTTTGTCACCCCAGACGGGATCATGGGTAGCCATTATCAATAGTCACTTTGTGTTTGTTGGTGCCGGATTTGTGCTGTTGACTGCAACGGTGTGGATGGGTTCCTGGCTGGTGTACCGGTTGCGGACAAAGACGCTGGTCGGCATATAAAAGTTATGACGGTTCCGGAAGGGTTCATGGGTCCGATTTATGTTGGTCGGACCTCCGGCAGAGCCAGTTGATCGATATACGTGGTCTCAAATTCGGGGTCCAGATTCAATTCAAGGGTCTGGACACACCGGGCGAGGCGGCGGATTTCATCCATGGCGGAAGCATCTACCAGCGAAAGGTACGCTCCCGCCAGGGAGGTATTGCCGACGGGGACTATTTGCTCTGGGGTAAAGCCCGGCAAGAGTCCGCAGGCGATGGCATTGGCGGCAATCATGTAAGTTCCAAAACCGCCTGCCAAATATACGCGTTTAATCTGCGCCGGCGTCACCTCGGCCCGCTTCATTAGAATCATAATTCCTGCGGCAATCGCGGCTTTTGATGATAAGAGCACGGCAATATCCGCTTCCGCCACAACAATGGGGCGTTTGGCTTGGCCATAAGCCAACACCATCGCCCGGTCTTCCACTGAACTGCGACGTGGCCGCCAGGCAATTATGTGGGCCTGGGCGTCCGGCACGGCTTGAAGATCAAAGCGGCCCATCGTATCGATCAGGCCGGTGCGGCGGGCTTCCGCCAGAAAATCCACATAAGCCGAGCCGCACAATCCAGCGGCATACCCATTTTCACCAATCCGCCGGGTTTGAATTTGCAGCGGATCGGTCTTCAGGTGTACGTAGGCAATAGCTCCATCACCGGCTCGCATGCCGCAGGCCAGCCCGGCACCTTCGAAGGCTGGGCCGGCGGCGGTGGCGCAGCCCAGGAGCAAATCCTGCTTTTTGAAGATGATTTCTCCATTGGTGCCAATATCAATGAGCAGCGATGGGCCATCATCGTAAATTAGCCCGGAGGCCAGAATACCAGCGGCCAGATCGGCTCCCACATAAGCGGCCGGTGATGGCAGAAGATGAACGGCTTGGGCCGGTGCAGACCCGTTCTTGGCGACGGTAAATACTCTGGGGCCGTTTAAATGTAGATACTCCAGGAATTTGGGCGTAAACGGCACCGTGCCCAGTCCTGAAGGATCCGCACCAGCAAACAAATGCTGCATGGTGGTATTACCCGCCACCGCCACCGCCTGCAGTGATGTGTCCGCTGGAACCCGGGCGATTTCCAATGTTTCCCGCAGCAACGGCACAATCGTGTCCTCACATACAGCCTCGTGCATGCGTGCAATCATGGTTGGATCTTGCCCGCATAAAGATATACGTGTAACCACATCATCAGCCAGGTTAATCTGCCCGTTAAAATTTGCCGCCTGTGCCAGCACCTGGCCTGTGCTCAAATCCACCAGCAGTGCCACCACTGTGGTGGTACCGATATCGATGGCCGCTCCCAATGGCTGCCTGACAGGCTCTTGTTCAAATGCGGTAATCGACCAGCCGGATGGTTGATATTGCAGGACAGCCCAAACCTTGGAGACTCCCCGGTTCTGTTTCCACTGTTGCAGGGCTGCGGGGGTAACAATCGGTGTAGAGCGCAAACCCAAAGATTGTTTCAGATAGTGGGCAGCCCCGTCAGCCGTGGCGCTGTGCTCATCAGGCTCTTGCCGCTGCACCGGAATCTGCTGCCACAACGGAAAAATGGAAAACGGCACACTGATGCGGTAATCCTTGAGCACCTGCGGCTCATAAGCCAGCAGGGACCTGGCCGGCACACAAATCCGTAATTCGGGCGGGGAGTTCTGCGGATCCGTCACGCGATATTCGCAAGCCCGCACGGATAATAACGGATTCCCGGCGTTAATTATTTCGCCATCTACCAGGTGGATCAACTTTCCCCGCAGCAAATCTATCAGACAGCCGTCGCATTTTCCGCGCTGGCCGCAGCGAGTATTCAGCGGCAACCCTATATGACGCAGTACTTCCGTCAGCGGAAGCATTTGCTGGGTCTGATCCAGCAAAACAGTACGCGTACCAGTGGTGATTTCAATTTGCAATGAAACAGGTGGATGATTCATCAATTCTTGCCTGCTTGGCACAATACGGGCAGTTTCGTCGCCAGACCACCAGCCCTGTCGGTCGATAGGTTCATTTTTGCGGCGATACGCTTTCTTTGATCAAATCAAGCTTCCCTATGGGCTTGAGGCTGGGATGATTTTTTCCCCAGAATCGCCGCGCCTGCTCAAGGTAATACATATAATTTTCCAGTGGTACATCCGGCGGCACCCGGTGGTCGGCAAAGGGGATAAAGCCACCCTCTTCCACCAGGGGTGTTAGCCTATGCACCTCGCGTTCAATATCTTTCTTGCTACGGGACAGAATGTGTTTGTCAAATCCGCCCATCATTAAAAGTTCGCGGCCGTAGTGCTTTCGATATTGCACGGGGTCCGCCTGCCAGGTGCCTACTTCCAGCGGAAACATGCAGTTCACGCCGGCTTCCAGCCATAAAGGCAGCAAATCATCAATTTTCCCGTCGCAATCCACCCATATCACATCCACGCCGTGCCTGCGGGCCAGATCCGTAATGCGCCGGTACTGCGGTACCAGGTACTTTTTGAAAAAATGCGGGCTTAACAGTGGTCCGGAATTGAAACACATGTCCTCCCACATACTGATGGCGTCCAGCTTGGCCCCGGTGGCGAACACCCGGCCCAGCATCGCCACAATAACATCTGCCAGGGTGGTTACCATTTCTTCAAACCACGCCGGGTCGTCATACGGAACCAGGGCAATATTTTCCATCCCCATCCAGTCGCGCAGCCATCCAAACAAACTGCCTCCCCAGCCCACACAGGGGGTGGAGCGGTGCGGGTCGGTCCAAATTTTAACTGCCTGATCCAAGTCCGGTCCGCTGGGGAATCTGCCGGGGGTGGCCGGGTTCAGTTTAGGTTTGTAGTGCGTGCTCCAGCTTTCGCGGTCCACCAGTAGATGGCCCAGGTGGGTGGGAATGGAACCCATGTATTTTTTACGCAACACGCGCACGCCGTCGCCCTGCTGCACCACTTCATGATCACCGCGATCTTCCAGCACCGTTGCCGGAAATGCGGGGTAAAGACACACGTTTGGCGAGGGGCCGCCGTTGTACAAATCCATGCCGAAGAATTTATCAGTGTGCGTGGTATCGTGTCCGCCGGTAACCCAGACGGGCAAACCCTGGCGGTGCCAGCCGTCGATGGTTTCCGGCCAGAACCCAAAATCGCAGATGGGACTGCGATCCCGCGGTTGGTAGTGCATGGTCGCGTTAAAGCGTTCACGGTCATTCATCAGTGACTATCGCCTTTCCTGTGTCGTTCGCCAACGCACTGGAATTTGTGTCATCACCTTGCCACGGCCGAAGCTGCGTGCAGACCGACCGCGCCAGACCAGTATACCCGAAAATTCCCTCAGGGGCTGTCAGGATATAATGTGTATGAATACGGAGCAGACATTTTGGCGGCCGGCGAGGCGCGAGCGACGCGCATACCCTGGTAATGGGTCTGTAAGGAGCGAGCAACAACGCCCGCCGCCAAAAGGGCCAGCCGGGTGGTACAGGTTATTTCTTGACAGCCCCATCAGAGTGTGTATCGGTTGTTATCCCGGAGGAGTGGCTTCAAGTTCCTGTTGGCTGGGCTGCCGCTTGCCGGACAAAGGCTGGCGAACCACCGGCCGGGCTGTAGCCGGACGTTGTTCGATTCGGATTTCGTCGTCTGTTCCGGCGTTGCTTGAGCCTCCGCGAGACATGGCAATCACGCCGGTGCGCGCCAATTCGCGGATTCCGTAGGGGCGCACCAATTCCACAAAAGCATCAAGTTTTTCTTCTTCACCGGAAAGTTCCACCATCAGGCTGCTCATGCCCACATCAACAACGCGACCTCGGAACAGGGCGGCGAGTTCAATAATTTCGCTGCGGCTGTTGGCCGCGGCGCTGAGCTTGATGAGCATCAGATCCCTGGACACGTACGGTGTTTCCTTGTAGTCGCGCACTTTTACTACAGTAACAATTTTAGCCAGTTGCTTGCGCACCTGATCCAGGGTGCGTTCGTCGGCGTTGACCACAATGGTCATGCGCGAAAAATTGGGATCTTCGGTTCGGCCGACCACCAGCGAATCAATGTTAAATCCCCGGGCGGAAAACATGTTGGCAACATGGGCCAGCACACCGGGTTCGTTCATCACCGTAGCAGTTAAAATATGACGCATGAAATTCTCCTTGAAGGTTAAGCCTTCAGCAAACCCGCCTGGCCCCTTCGTTTTGCCTGGTTGCCGCGCCAATGCCGGACGCTGAAAGCGCAGATGGATTCAGGCCAACGTGCCCATTTCCCGATCGCTGTTGGGCGCTGCACAGCCGACAATGCCCAACTCCATCTCATGGAGCCCTTTTCCACTGGCCACCATTGGATACACATTTTCATCCGTTTCACAGAGGAAATCCACCACGCACGGGCCGGGGTGGTTCACCATTTCCTCCACGCATTGAATCAGGTCCTGCTTGCGATGGCAGCGCAGACCCCGAATGCCAAAGCTTTCCGCCATGGCCGCAAAATCCGGGTTCACCATTTCGCTGTGCGAAAATCGGCCTTTATAGAAAAGCTGCTGCCATTGCCGCACCATGCCCTGAAAGCGATTGTTCAATATTGCCACTTTCACCGGTAGGTTGTACTGGCTCATGGTGGCCAGCTCCATCGCCGTCATGATGTAGGATGCATCGCCGTCTATGTCAATGACCAGATCATTAGGACGGCCGACCTGTGCGCCGATGGCCGCTGGCAGGCCGAAGCCCATGGTTCCAAGACCGCCACTGGTAATCATGCTTCTCGGTACGCTCCAGCGCACAAACTGCGCCGCCCACATCTGGTGTTGACCCACGCCTGTCGTGAACACCGCTTTTCCGCCGGTCACTTTGTTAATGGCTTCGATGATGGCCTGCGGCTTGGAAAGCTCGGTATCGTCTTTATAGGCAAATGGGAAAGACGCCTTCCATCGGGCCACCTGCGAAAGCCACGAACTGCGTGGACGCGGTTCTATGTAGCCCAGCATTTCTTCCAGGCACAGGCATGCGTCACCCACCACTGGCACATCCACTTTCACATTTTTACTGATGCTGGAAGGGTCAATATCCACATGCACGATTTTCGCCTTGGGCGCAAAGAGTTTCAGGTTGCCCGTAACACGGTCGTCAAAGCGTGCACCCACGGCTATCAGACAATCGCTTTCCTGCACCGCATAATTGGCATACGCGCTGCCGTGCATGCCCAGCATGTGCAGGCTAAGCGGACTGTTTTCATCAAAGGCCCCCAGGCCCAGAAGTGTCGTGGTGGTGGGAATGTTGCCTTTACGGGCAATTTCACGCACGTGCGGCCACGCCTGGCTGAGAATCACTCCTCCGCCCACGTACAACACCGGACGTTCCGAGGCATTAATTAAATCCGCCGCGGCTTTCACCATTTTGCTGTGGCCCGCCTTATAGATTTTGTAACCCGGCAGATAAGGCGTATCATCCACCGCATCCTCGATTTTTCCCGTAGTCACATCCACCGGCAAATCCACCAGCACCGGACCGGGCCGGCCGGTTGTGGCGATAATGAACGCTTCATTGATGATACGTGGCAGATCACGCACATTTTTCACCAGGTAATTCCGTTTCGTCACCGGTCGTGTGATGCCGGTAACATCCGCTTCCTGAAAGGCATCGTTACCGATCAGGTAGCTTCGCACCTGGCCGGAAAAGACGATCATGGGTATGGAATCCATGTATGCCGTGGCCAGCGGGGTAACAGTATTGGTGGCACCAGGGCCGCTGGTAACAATCACAATGCCCGGTTTGCCGGTGGCACGTGCGTAACCATCGGCCATGTGGCCGGCGCCCTGTTCATGCCGCACCAGAATAAAATTCAGTTGCTTTTCGTAGAGTTGGTCAAACGTGGGCAAGATTGCTCCACCCGGATAACCAAATGCATCCGTAACCCCGTGCTCCAGCAACATCTGTAAAAGTATCTGGGCACCGGTCATGCCGTTATAGCGATCCGTTTTGCCAGTGGGTCGCCCCAGAACCGGCAAACCGTTGGCGGTGAATTCCGTCGCTTTCGCGATATTTTCCACCACGATGCTGCTCGTGCGGTGCGACGGTGGAGCGCCGATCGCGTTGGTGGCATTGGAATTGGATGTAGTTTTGGCGGCAGGCGCATTCGCCCCCGCCCCGATAGGGGAAGTGGAAGTAGACATAAAAACCTTTCAACAACTTCGACTGCCTTGGCCAGGTTAGCAAGCGTCCGCCGATGGCGAATTACACCTGCGCCGGTCCAAGCCGTCGCTTTTCTTACGAAAAAGGCCCACTCACCAAAGCCCGCAGGCAGGCAGGTGTGCCGTTGCATTCAATATTATGCGCGCCATCCTGCTTGAATGCAAGTCATATTTCAATCGCGCTGCTGACCCAGCATCTGCAGGAGGAAAAGGAAAATGTTGATAAAGTCAAGATACAACGTCAAGGCTCCGATAATGGAGGCCTTCTCGTTAGCCTGTGAGCCATCCGGACCTGCCATATACAGGTACTTGATTTTTTGAGTGTCATACGCCGTTAGTCCCACAAACACCAATACCCCAATGACGCTGATAAGGTATTGCAAGGCAGAGTTCTGCATGAAGAAGTTCACCAGCATCGCGATAATAATTCCCCAGAGTGCCATGCCGCAAAGATGGCCCAAGGAAGTCAAATCTCGCTGCGTAATATACCCATAGGCGGCCGAACTGCCGAAGGTGGCTGCGGAGATAAAAAACACCTCAAAAATCGAAGTTCTTGTGTAAACCAGAAAAATCGACGATAGTGCCGCTCCCATGACCGCACTGAAAAGTAGAAATAACAGCGTGGCCGTGATGGCCGGCAATTTAGCTACCGCACCGCGGATAGCAAAAATCAGGCCGATCATCACGACAAACAGGATAATGCCGGTAAGCGGGCTGCCATTCACAAATTGATTAGCGGCCTTATTGCCGGATACCAACAGAGCTACAATGCCTGTAACCGAAAGCCCTACCGTCATCCAGGCGAAAACTTTACTGATAAACCGGCGTTGGGCAATGACATCGGCCTGTTCGGAGGGAACCAGGGCGTCGTTATAGTCGGAATTTGAAAATTGACTCATGGGTGTTATTCTCCGTTTCAAAACACTGCATCGTTCTGGTGGCAGCAGACACCATTTAACTACGTTCGTATTATAGCAAAGTTTCGTTTGCAAAGAGAACCCGATGAATCCTGGCGTGGAATATGGCGGGGGCGAATATCACGCAATCGCGGGCAGTCATATTGTGCCAATAAGTGAATTTGAAGCGGGTGAGCGCGCGATCTAAACATTTTCCCGGTAAACGATGGTGGAGTATCCCCTTGGCACTGGCCGTGTTGAGATCCTCAAGAAGCCAGACTACTCTGCGGGGACTTTCTACCCTTGGTGGCTCAAAATACAATTATGACTACAACGTTTTAAAGGCCAGACTGAGGGTATCCGCGTGGCCACCGAGGCCGATTGTAACTTTAGTGAAAGTGGCACGTTTGACTATCAAGCTGCGTTGCTACGAATGTGATGTGTTGCGTGCGTATGCTGTTTATAAATAATGCAGCGTTGTCCTGCGGCGGAACTGTATTTAGAGGATGTTGGATAGAGGATTATCAGACCATGAAGAATATGAAGATTATGAAGAATACGTGTTCATCGTACCGCTTCCGCCGGCCCCTACACGGTTTTACCCTGGTGGAACTTTTGGTGGTCATTTCTATTATCGCTTTGCTGATCGGCCTGTTATTGCCGGCATTGGCGGCGGCAAGGCAGCGAGCTGCACAAATCGCCTGCCAGGCAAACCTGCATAGCCTGGGGCAGGAATTTCAGGAATATCTTCAGGAGGACAGCAATAACATTTTTCCGGTTTCGCCGATGATGCCCACTGTCAATTACTCCATCACTACCGATCAGGGTATCGTGGTGACCGACCCACCGCCAATTCAATGCGTGATTGGCAAGGTACCTCCGCCGGCAACTATCCCCACACCCAATTGGGTGCCGCCGATCAACGACCATGGTAATCCGGCGGCGTGGTTGTGCCCGGCGGATATTAACGCGTTCTCTCCGGCTGGTTCTTCCACGACTTACCCCTCTTATTTTGCTGCAGAAGGAACCAGTTACCAATACAACATGGGGCTTTCCGGCGATGTCATTCAGAATTGGAAAATTGGTCCGCCGAACCATACTATTGATGTCTACCAGTTGCTTTCTGCCGCGGGTACTTGGGTTCTGGCAGATATGTATCCATTTCATGGTCCGGCCTGGCAGCTTACATCCGCCAATGTTTTGTTTGCGGATTGGCATGTCGGTACGGCCCGGGATATCACGCAGGTGAATGGTGTCACTTCACAACCGGCACCCACTTGGCATTAAAACCATGGCTAAAAGGAGATATTTATGCCCAAAATCGGAATAATCGACCGCCTGAAGCGGTCCAGCCGCAACTCGCGATCCTTGATTGTATTAGCGCTGCTGGTGCTGGCTGTTTTAGTGGTTTACGGACGCATGTTCTTTACCAGTACGGTGCGGGCGGCGGGGCTTTCGCCGGAAGTCGCCAAAATTATGGCACAAAATGCGGGTAAACCTCTGCAATTTCCCATGTTTCACCCCGGCCATCATTTTAATCGGTCTGCATGGCGAACAATGACCCCGGCGCAGCGTCGCGCCATGTGGCAAAATCGCCGGGCCCATTTCGAGGCTTTTTTGCTCGCCTTTGCCCGTGCCACTCCGGCCCAGCAACAGGCGGTGGTGCGCCAGATGAAAGCCCGCTTTATGAGAATGCATGCCAGGTGGAAGGCCGCCCATCCGCAAAATGGTAACAATGGCCCTGGCCCCGGCCACGGCCATGGACCTGGCGGTAATTTCGCCGCCCGGCTTCCGCAGATGATGGCCCGCGGCCTGAGCAGCGGGAATCCGCAGATGCATGCGGCCATGAACGAGTTTTTCATGGCGATGCACAACACGCGATAAAGCAGGCATTCAGCGGCTGGTCCGCACACTCGCAAGGCGGCCAATATTCTGCTACACTCTCGCCCGATGAAAAAGCAGAAACTTGGCAATCTCACGTACAAACAGGCCGGCGTCAATATTGACGCCGGCGATGAAATGGTCGACCAGATAAAACATCTCTGTGCTCGAACGTACGGACCGCGGGTGTTGGGCAAGTATGGAGCTTTCGCCGGGCTTTTCCGCTTGGACTTCAACGAAAAGCTTTTTGCCCGAAATTATCGCGAGCCGGTGCTTATTGCCTGTACCGACGGGGTGGGGACGAAAATAAAAATCGCCGCCCAGATGAAAAAGTACGACACCGTGGGCATCGATTTGGTGGCCATGAGCGTTAACGACTTGGTTGTGCAGGGTGGAGAGCCTTTATTTTTCCTTGATTATCTGGCTTTGCATAAGCTGGATCCAGCCACGACCACGGAAATGGTCAAAGGTATTTCCGATGGTTGCGTGGAAGCCGGGGCCGCTCTGTTGGGCGGCGAAACCGCGGAAATGCCTGCTGTTTATGCACCGGGCGAATTTGATATGGCCGGCTTTGCCGTGGGGGTGGTCGAACGGGACAAGGTTTTAGATGGCTCGGAAGTCAAGATCGGCGATAGCGTCATTGGCTTGGCCAGCAGCGGTATTCACTCCAATGGCTACGCTTTGGTCCGGAAGATATGTTTTGACAAGCTGCACCTTACTCCGGGTGATTTTATTCAGGAATTCAAATGCACTTTGGGCGAAGAGTTGCTCAAGCCGACGCGAATTTATGTTAAAGCGGTATTGTCCCTGTTGAAAAAATACAAGGTGAAGCATGTCGTCAGGGCCATGAGCCATATTACCGGCGGGGGTTTGCCCGGCAATTTGCCGCGGGTATTGCCGGATGGCATGGGCGTGCGACTGCGCCGGGATGCCTGGCCTGTTCCGCCGATTTTTACCTGGCTGGCGAAAAACGGACCCGTGGATGAGCAGGAAATGTTCAACGTGTTTAACATGGGCATCGGATTTTGTATCGTGGTCAGGCCGGATTACGCCAGGCCCATGATGGCTCACCTGCGGACGTTGGGCGAAACGCCATACCTCTTGGGTAAGGTGAAAAAGGCCAACGGTGCAAGTCAGTTTGAATGGATCTGAAATAACAGGTTCCTGGCCGGATGCAGCCTTCATCGGCAACCGATCGGATATCCGGCTTTGATGGTACGCAATAAAATTTGTGCGCAGGCATGGGCATCAGACTGGGCATCATGATGGTTGAGCGGCACGTCCACCTTGCGACAGACCGCGTCGAGGGTGTGGCGCGGTAAACGGGGCCAGGCCCAGCGGGCTGCCTGCACCGTGCATACAAACTGATAACGCGGCGGCTTAATGTGATAAAACCGGCAGCAGGCCTGCAAGACTTCCCGGTCAAAAGCCGCATTGTGGGCGGCGAGCATCGGTGTGTCACTGCAGAACATTTGGATCGCGGGCCAATGTTCGCCAAAGGTTTTGGCGCTAGCGACATCCTCCGGCGATATGCCGTGCAGATAGGTGAATACAAAGTCACCCGGTGGGGGGCGGATCAGAGCAAACCACCGGTCCACTATTTCCCCATCCATAACTTTGATCATGGCCAGTGAGCAAGCGCTGTTGCGTTCATAGTTGGCGGTTTCAAAATCAATGGCGGTGAAGTTGATCATTCTGACCATTCCGTCAAAAGGTATACTTAGGTCTGCGTTCGGCAACTGTGTTCTGCCTTGTGCAATACATCATCATAACCATTGTAACCTCTTGCTCGATGGAGGTGGAAATGTATCTCATCGAGTAGGCGGGCTTCGCAATCTCCATGACGCCGGTCTCCGATGGCCAATGCGCCAACCATCGCCGCCCAACTGTTTTTACACCTTTTATTAGTTTTGGTATTCACTCTCTTAAGCAATAAAGCGTGGTAAAATGCGTTTAGATTCGTATTGACGGGTTGTTTTACAGGGCATTTTAAAGGAAATTTGAATGACCGACTCTACACCACTTGGCACGTCAACCCCCCCGGTTATTAAATTGCCCTCCATGGCGGGACGGGCGGGTGTAACCGGCTCGGATTTACAGGCTGTGGACGAATTAGCACGGGCCTATCGCAGTATGTGCGAGCAACTCGGCAAGGTTATTGTGGGACAACATGAGGTTGTTGAGCAGGTGGTGACGGCGATGTTCTGCCAGGGGCACGTCCTGCTGGTGGGCGTGCCGGGTTTGGCGAAAACGCTGCTGGTCAAAACCATCAGCGATGTCATGAATCTGCCGTTCAAAAGGGTGCAGTTCACTCCCGATTTAATGCCTTCGGATATCACTGGAACCGATGTGCTGGAAGAAGACCACACCACGGGGCGGCGATCGTTTCGATTTGTACGCGGCCCGATTTTTGCCAGCATGATTCTGGCAGACGAAATCAATCGTACCCCGCCCAAAACCCAGGCCGCTCTCCTGGAAGCCATGCAGGAACACCGGGTTACCGCAGGGGAGCATACTTATGAATTGCCGGAACCATTTTTTGTGCTGGCCACACAGAACCCGATTGAGCAGGAAGGTACCTATCCCCTGCCGGAAGCCCAGTTGGACCGGTTCATGTTCATGACCGTGGTGAATTACCCGACTGCGGATGAAGAAGTGCAGATCATGAAGCAGGCGACCACCAATTATCGTCCTGCCGTGAACAAGCTGCTGGATGCGGCGGCGGTGATTCAACTCCAGCAGATTGTTCGGCGTGTTCCGGTGGCGGACCATGTGTATGCCTATGCCCGCGATCTGGTGCGGGCCACGCGCCCCCATGAAAAAGATGCGCCGGCGTTTATCCGCGAATCGATTCAATGGGGGGCCGGGCCGCGGGCGGGTATCTACCTGATTATGGCGGGTAAGGCCCGTTCAATTCTGCACGGCCGGGTCCATGTTACGACGGAAGATATTGCGCAGATGGCCCATCCCGTGCTGCGCCATCGGATTCTCACCACGTTTAGTGCGGAAGCGGCGGGCTTGAGCAGTGACAAGATCATTGATCGGCTGCTGCGCGAGATACCGCGCTCGCAGGGGGCTTCTTCTTTGGCGGCGACCGTGTGATGCTCCGGCCGGCGGATTCCACTGCACCGGCAGCATCGGCATGCTAACGATCAACTTCAAGTAATACCGGGTGACCATGGCACTTGAAAACGCAACATTATCTCCGGCCGCGGTGCGGGTTGCACCGTCGAGCCTGCTGGATCCGGCGGCGCTGGGCCGGATCAGCCGGTTGGAACTGGTGGCCCGGCAATTTATGGATGGTTACGTGCAGGGTTTGCACCGGTCCAACCATCTGGGGTTTGCCATTGATTTTGCCCAGCATCGTCAATATGTGCCCGGTGATGACATCAAACGCATCGACTGGCGGGTTTTTGCCAAGGCCGATCGCTATTACATCAAGCAGTACGAAGTCAATACCAATCTGCAGGCGCATATTGTGCTGGATGTCAGTGGATCCATGAAGTACCGTGGCGTCAATGAACCGCTTAGCAAAATGCGCTATGGCCAGTTTCTGGTGACTTGTCTGGCGTACCTGGCACTGCGGCAGCAGGATTCGGTGGGCCTGATCACTCTGGACAACCAGATTCGAAAATTTATTCCCCCGCGCAGTGCACCGTCGCATCTGATGAATATCATTGAGGCTTTGGAAGAATCCGAATCCGGCGGTGAATCATCGCTGGCCCCGCGGCTCCATGAAGTGGCCGAGCGCCTCGGCCATCGAGGCCTGGTGATTTTGATCAGTGATTGCTTTGAGAAAAGCGACGACTTGATTGAGGCTTTGCACCATTTTCGCCATCGTCGGCATGAACTGTTGCTGTTGCAAGTGATGGCCGATGATGAGATAAATTTTCCCTTCCGGAAGTGGACGCTTTTTGAAAATCTGGAACGCAGCAGCCACCAGTTGCGGCTCGATCCTTCCCTGGTTCGCGCCGGGTACATGGCCAGGCTGCGGGAACACATGGCGGCCATTCATGAAGCTGCCAACTCGTTGCGCATCAGCCGGGCTGTACTCAATACCAAAGAGCCTTTTGATCAGGCACTGACGGCTTATCTGGCCCAGCGTATGTATGAGAGACGCTGCTGATGATTGAAATGCCGATTTTGCTGCTGGGTCTGCTGGCTGCCGGTGTGCCGATAGTGATTCATCTATTGCACCGTCATCGCACTACGCCTATTCCATGGGGAGCGATGATGTTTCTGGAAGAGTCTTCCATTCAGCAACGACGTCGGCGTACCATTGAAGAATGGTTGCTATTGCTGCTGCGCATTGCCCTGCTGGCTCTTCTGGCATTCTTGCTGGCCCGGCCGATACTCGGGGCTGGACACCTGAATCCGTTTTCCTCCCATGCTACCAGCGATATTGCTGTGGTGATGGACCACTCCATTTCCTCCGGCTTAAGAGGCAGCGGGCAGACCGACTTCCAGAAACAAACGCAGGTTCTGCGCCGCGTGATGGCCCTGTTGCGCCCGGCGGACACGCTGTCGGTCATTCTGGCGGAACACCGGCCGGTGTCGCTTTCCAAATTGCCCGTCCTTGCTTCGGATCAAGCGGCGTTACGGCGGCAATTCCTCCGCCCGCTGAGCCACCAGCCACCCGGCCTCACCGGTTCCTCCATTCCCGCTGCCATTTCTATGGCCCGGCGTATGGTCAACCGCGGCAGTAATTTTCAGAAAGTGATTCTGGTGTTATCCAACCAGCGGGCGATTTCGTGGCAGGTGGACCATCCTTCGCTATGGCGGCAATTCATGCGTCGCGGCCCGTCCGGCCCGGGGAAAATACTGGTTTACGATGTGCCGGTGCACGTCACCCCGACCTTGTCCAATTTATCCGTCGGATCCATTCACATTCAGCCGGCGCTGGTGGGTGTAGGTCGTCCGGTGCGGCTTTCCGTGAGCATCAGCAATTCCGGACCCTTGCCGTTGTCGCACGTGCCTATCCATTTTCTGGTCAACGGTAAAATAGTCACAGAGCGGATTATCGCTGATCTGGCTGCGGGCAAGTCGCAGACGATTGCCTTTCGTTATCGTTTCAACAATGCCGGATCCCACTGGGTGAAGGTGCAGGCCGATGTGCATGACGCTTTGTCCGCAGATAACCATGCGATTGCGTCCGTCCACGTTCGCAGACATCTTCCAGTACTTATTATTGATAGCCAGGCGGTGAACACCGGGGGGTTCAGGGCCAGCCGTTTTTTGCAGGCGGCAATGCAGCCATTTTCTTCAGCAATGGCCCGCAAGGCCCTGATTCAGCCGCGGGTGGTAAGCATTTCTACGGCGCAAAGACTGCAGCTTGCACACTACGCAGTCGTAGTTGTCAACGATCCGGTCGCCATGCCGCAGCGGCTGTTGGCAAACCTTGGTGATTATGCCCGCGCCGGTCATGGGGTCTGGTTTATTTTGGGCCGAAACACCACGCCGTCATTGGTGAATAAGGCCTTACCTGCGGCAGGGTTTTCGGTGGCCGGCCTGGGGCCGCTGGTACACGCTTCCACCAGTCCCATGCTGGTGATTAAACATCCTGGTAATTCCATAGTTCATATTCTGGCAGCCTTGAACCGCAACATGATTGTGGGCGTAACTCTGTCGAAATGGTGGCAGCTTACGCCGGCCAGCCCGCTGGTGAAAGTTCTGCTGGCAACCGCCGTGGGAGATCCGATTATTCTCGAAAAATCTATGGGCATTGAAGGCGGCAAGGTCGTGATCTGGTCTACGCCTGTAGATGGTTCCTGGAATGATTGGCCCACCGCCGCCGGTAGTTTTGTCCCTCTGGTCGATCAATGCGTTTATGCCCTGGCGCTGGGCGGTAATCAACATACCCGGCGGCACTTTTTAAAACCTGGTGATGCCATTGTCTGGACCGGGCCGGTGAAGCCCACCGTGCAAAGTGCCAAAATCATCAATCCGGCGGGGGTTGCAGTCGCAGTGCAACCGCAAATTACCGCGGAAGGTAAATACCTGATGGTTTATAATCACACCCAGTTGCCGGGATTATATCAGGCGGTGTTTAAACCGGTGGTCATTCCGCAGCCGGTATATTACAGTGTCGCCATTGATTCCAGTGCGTTGGATCCGCTGCTTGTGTCCAAGGCCGACCTGAGTTGGCTGACCCACCAGCACTATATCAACGGCGTGATCAAACCGGCGCAAATTCCCGGTGTGCTTAGCAGTGTGCTGGTGGGCGTGGATCTTTGGCCGTGGCTGGCTCTGTTGGTGATGGCCATGTTGATCGGTGAGGTATTGTTGTGTCGTCGGTTGCTGGCGTCGCCTCTGGTGACCGTGCCTCAGGAGGTGTCCAATGCCAAGGTCTAAGTCTACGCGCCGACCATCGGCGGGTGCGTGGCTGTCCGCAGGGAGTTGCAGGATATGAGCACTGCCATGCAAGCAACAACCGCAGCCAGGGCCGCAGTCGAATCGGCCGCTAAAACAGCGGGTAATTCCGGCTGGCATCTTTCTGTGCTGCCGGCCCTTGGTCTTTGGCTCATCATACTGGCCGCAGTAGTTTGCATG
This sequence comes from Planctomycetota bacterium, assembly GCA_021790385.1. Taxonomy (GTDB): domain Bacteria; phylum Planctomycetota; class Phycisphaerae; order WQYP01; family WQYP01; genus JABEVA01. The sequence continues at coordinate 38,365 of JAJYDW010000009.1, read as the reverse complement.
GGCTTGATTGTATATCTGTATCAGGCCCAGAAATCCCTGGTGCCCCGGCGAACGCTGGTATTACTTTTGATTTTACGCCTGGCTCTGGTCCTCCTGTTGGTGCTGCTGCTTTTACGGCCCACTCTCCGCTGGACGCATGACGTTCATTCCGCCGGCACACTCTGGCTGGTGCTGGATCGCAGCCAGTCGATGGCCCTGACCGATCCACAGGGTTCGCACGTGGCGCAGTTGCGTTGGGCTTGTCAATTAGGTTATATCTCCCCAGGCGTGTGGTCCGACTCGACGGATATGGACCTGGCCCGTTTGAGCATTATAAGTCAGGAGCTTTCGCGTTTTGCCCAGTTGCAGCGCCGCAGCCGTTTTAGTATCGGATTGGCGGCATCACACGTGGATCAGCAATTTCTCCATCGGCTGCGTGCCTGGCGAAACCAATTTAAGGCGGTGGCGGATAGCCTGAGCACGGGTTTAGGCCATCAGGAAAGTGCTGCTCTACACGCTGGAATAATTCGGCTGCAAGCGATGATGACTACCATCATCAAGCAGGTTCAACAGGCTAAAAATCCGCTGCCTCAGCAGACGCTTCCCTGGCGGGCCATGCGCATTAACATGGATCTGGTGTTGCAGAATTTAAACGCCGCTGCCAATTACCAAGATCAAGCTTTCCTGGCGGCTCACGCCGGGAATCAGCAGGTGTCGCAGGCTTTGGCCCGGGTGGGCATGATGACGCGCTCGGAATTGGCGCAGGCTATTTTGAGCTACCGCCCGCCGAAGGTACAGGTGGCTTTTCCTCAGTTGTACAAACGCTATCGGGTGCGGGTGGTCAGTTTCGGCGCCCGTGGTGTGGCGGCCGGCACTTTAACGCCTGGCAATGCCAATCAGGTGTTGCAAAGCGCGATGTCCTCAACAGCCAAGCAGACCAATCTCGCCGCCGGGCTTCAAGCTGTGGCCCAGCGCGCAGCCAATGGCCGGGCTTCCAGCGTGGTCGTTGTTTCGGACGGGCGGCAAAATGCGGGGCCTGCCCCGGCGGAAATTGCCCGGCTTCTGGCCGTGCGCGGCATGAAAGTTTTTACCCTGGTGGTAGGTTCGGACAAAGCGGCGCCGGCAGCCACGATTAAACAGATTCAAGCTCCCGGTTGGATATATAAACATTCCGTGGTGAAGGCTACCGCCCTTATTCATATTACCGGCCTGAGCGGCAAAGTAGTGCGGTTGGAATTTCTACGCGGAAAAAAACTCCTGGAGTCTAAAGTTATCAAGGCTCATAGTCCGGATGTTCTTGAGCCTGTAGTCTTTCAAGATCATCCACCGCTGGCGGGGGGCTATCGGTATACCATCCATATTCTGCCCATTCCGGGAGTGCTCAATCGCATGGGTACGGTGCGGCATTTTCGGGTAACGGTGCGGCGTGATAAGCTGCAGGTGCTGCTGGTGGATGATCAGCCGGGATGGGATTATCAATATCTGGTCAAATATTTTTCCCGCAATCCGCGGGTGCACTTGCAGGCCATTCTTCTGCATCCCGTAAAAATTCCGGGAATCCAGGCACCGCCGGCGTTGCAGGCGTTTCCCAAAAATCCCAGCTATCTGGCGCAAATTCTGCCGCAAACGATTAAGCAGTGGATGGTTTACAACCTCATTATTATCGGCGATGTGCCGCCACGCGTGCTCAATATCGCCGATCAACAGGCCATTGTGGCCGCGGTTAAAAATCGCGGTGCGGCACTGGTGCTCATCGCCGGTCCTCAGCACATGCCGGGAGACTACATCGGTATGCCGCTGCAATCCTTGCTGCCGGTCAAGCCGACCAGCCATTGGTCTCCGGCCGTACTCGAAGAGCAGTTTCGGCGAGGTTTTGTGCCGCAACTCACCGCGGAAGGCTTAAGTTCCAGTTTTGGCCAGTTTGGTTTAACCCACGGGCACAACGCCCAGTTGTGGCGCGATATGCCGCGTTGGTACTGGCACAGCCGCCAAACGCATGTCAAACCCGCCGCCCGGGTGCTATGGGCTATTGGAGACCCAGGGGCCAATGTCGCTCATAACGGTCTAACGTCCAAACACCGGGCGCTGCTGGCAACCATGTCCGTGGGTTCTGGGCGGGTGTTGTATCTGGCCAGCGACGAAAGTTGGCGGCTGCGGCAGGTGGGGGGGGACAATCTCCAAAACGTCTTATGGTCCCAGGTACTGCGTTGGGCGGTGGGGTCGCAACTGCCCGCCGGTGGACGGTATGTCCGCTTTGGGTTGAACCATCATGCTTTTCGGATGGGGCGAATGGTGCGCGTCCGGGCGCGTGTGCTGGGAGAAAATCTTCTGCCGGAAACAGGCCTGGCGTTCCGGGCAATCGTCCGGAAAATTCCATCTTCGGTTAATGCGGCGGCACCTTCCGGTGGGGTCGTAGCATCCGCCAGGATGATTGGTGTACCAGGCTCCCCCGGATTTTATGAAGCCTCCATCAGTGGGCTATCATCAGGCCACTACCGGCTCACACTCCGCGGTCCGCCGGTGAGTTTGCTGCTCAAAGACGACCCGACCGCCACAGTGAAATCTCTTCCCTTTTGGATCCGGCCACGGCCGGATTTGGAAATGTTGGATACTGCCAGTGACCCGGCGCAAATGTTGCGAATTGCAGCCGCCGGTAATGGTATCGCTTTGCCCGGTCCTTTTGCCGCCTTACTGGCCAGGCAAATACCGAACCTTAAAAGAACCCTGCATATTCCGGAACAGTCCGGATTTTTCGGCAATCCGCACAGCTTTTACACCAAGCTGCTGCAATTTATATTTCTTATTCTCTTTACGCTGGTGGTGATGGTGGAGTGGATTATTCGCAAACGTAATGGCATTGTTTAGAACAAACGCCATCATGGTGGTTTGTGGATGGAATGATTTATTCGGTTGGACGTTAGAATAGAATAACAGGCAGAACGACTCGATTCGTGTTTCCGCCAGGCTCTAAGGACTTTTAAATGTCGGCAGTACCTCCACTTCCAGAATTCACAGAAATGTCCGAACGCCTTCATCGGCCGTTGCGCGCTGTTGCGGGCCGACATCGCGCCGTGCGCATCGCCATTGCTCTGACCAAAGTTGCGGCCATTACTATGGCAGTAGCCTTGGCTGCGGCCTTGCTTTTGGGGCGGTTCCCCGGCATGCCTTTTATCGTGCGCTGGGGGTTGACCATACTGTCTTGGGGAATCATACTTGCTACGTCCATTCGTTTGCTCCGTCCGGCGCTGATTCCGTTGGATATCGCCCAGGCTGCCACCAGCATGGATGTTGCCACGCCCGAATCACAGGAGCGTTTTCTGACCGCGGTGGAATTTGTGCAGCACCGGCAGGATGCTCTGCAGGGGTCCCGGCAACTCATGGACCATGTCATTGGTCAGGCCGCAGCGGATGCCCAAACCGTGGACCCGCAGCGCGCTGTTTCACTGGGATTGTTAGGGCGGTGGACATTGTACTGCACCCCGCTGATCCTGGCGTGGCTGGTCATTGGCCTGCTGATGCCGGGGCTGGTCGCCCGTGGGCTTAAGCAGGCGATAGAGCCGTGGGCTGCGGCCTTGCCCGTAAACCAGAATATCCGGGTGCAGCCCGGCAATGTCGCTATCGGGCAGGGAGATGCAGTTTCCATTCGGGCGTTTTTCCCTGCGCCGCCGCCCCCCCGTCTTGCTGTAAATGACGCCGGTGTTTCCGTGGAGGCCCTCTATGCCCATAGTCAGCGCTCCACCGCCGCCATGACCCGCATCGGTCCCAGGTCCTTTCGGCATGATTTTGCCGACAATCAAAGCAGCTTTCAGTATCGTATTGTCACCGCGGACGGAGCGTCGGCATGGTATGCCGTGAAGGTCATTGCCCGTCCGGCGATTACGCTTTATGAAAAGCATTACACGTATCCTGCCTACTCGCATCTGCCTGCCAAAATTGTGCGCAGTGACAGCGGCTCTCTTACCGGATTGCAGGGGACCCAGGTGCAGGTGATAATCCACACCACCGAACCGTTGAATAAAAAAAGTGCCCTGGTCCTGGCAACCGGCACGTCCACCTCGCAAACGCTGCCGCTTACACCGATGGGCTTGCAAGTGTATCAGGCCACTTTCACTTTGTGGAAAACCACCAGCTATCGTGTTGCTTTGCTGAATAATAAACGCATCGGCAACGTGGGCCGCAATCAATGGCCCATTGTCATTTTACCTTCTCTCCCTCCGGCCATCCGGATCATTCAACCCGCACAAACCATTCATGTACGCCCCGACGATCATGTGCCTGTGGTGTTTCGGGCCTCGGCCCAGTTTCGCCTCACCGCTATCAACGCATTTGTTTCCGTGGATGGTTCCGCTCCGCGCACTTTCTCCATACCGCTGGGATCTCGGAATGTTTCCACCTTCAAAGGGCAATGGATGGTCTCCATTGCCCGGATGTTGCAGCAATGGCCATTGCTGCACCCTGCCCGGCTGAACTATCAACTACAAGCCATCGACAACGCAGAACCGGTTGAACATGTCACCGAAACGTCGCTCCATGAATTTATCATAGATCCAGGACTGCAGCAGAGTTATCAGGCCCGGCAGGATCAAAAAATACAACACGCCCTGCAGGCCGCCATCCAGCACGCGATGCAGATGATTCAGCAGCAACAGGGGCCGGCGGCCCAGATTGCCGGTCAACCGCATCAGACCGCACTTTCTCCTTACTTCCGCAAGCTCGCATCGCAGGTGAAAAACAATATCGCCGCGGTCGGCCGAAATCTCGCCACCAAAACGCGCCAGTTCGTCCATACCGATTATGGCGATATCGCAGCCCAGGCGAACAAAATAGCCCGCGGTCTTTTGCGCCGGTCCGCCAACGCCATGGCCCAGGCCCGGTTTAATGCCAATCAACCGGGAAAAAGCCAGCCCCTGGCGGCCCAAAGCCGGATGGATCTTGGGCAAGCCCAGGCTCAGCTTGCGCAATTGATGCACCGTTTTATTGCCGACAATCAGAACATTGCCCTGCAAAGAAGGTTAAAGAAATCCCTTGCCCAACTGGCCCAACAGGAATCTCATATTTCCCAGGCTTTGGCGGCTACCGGTACAACACCGGCCATTAGCCGTTTACAGCAGCAGGCCACCCGGCAACTCCAGGGATTGCTTCATCAAAACAAGGTGCTCCAGACGCCGGAGGCGGATAAACTTCAGCCTCAGCTCAAAAAGCTCTCGCGACGCATAACCGACATTATTCAGGCGCAAAAGCATACCAATACCCGCTTGCAAGCGGCGCTTCATGTGGTGAGCGAGCAGCAAAAACTTCGGGCGTTGGCTGCGCAGCAGCAGGCCCTCAATCAAGCGATTGCCCAGCTCAATCACAGCCATGCACAGCAGTTGCACAGCGCTCATGCGCTGCATCCGACATCCGCTATGATGCAGGCTGCGGTTAATAACCTCCAGCAAAACAACAACGCTGCAGGCCTTGAAGCCCAGCGCCATATCGCCTCCACTCTGCGCGTTCAGGCCGGGCAACTCCAGAGGTTTTCACGCCAGGCGCAATCGCCGCAGGAACAGGCCGCCCGGCAGCAGGTGTTGCAGAATAAAGTCATTGCCAATCATCTTGCAGATCGTGTGCAGCAGGCCCTGGCCGGGCTGCAACAGAAAACCGTGCCCGCTGACGCCCTGGAGCATGCGGCCCGGGTGGCTGATGCCATTCGTCAGCAGGCCGACCAGATGCTTAACGAAAATCCTTCGCCGACCCAACAAGCCAAGTTGCAGGCGGTCCGTGCCGCCGCCAAACTGGCTGCCCATAATGTCCTGCATCAACTGGTGCCCGCAGGTGGTAACTTGCTCGTGCAGGCCGCCGCCAAACTCCGCAGCGCTGCGCAACATCAGGCCCAGTCGCTGCATCAATACCAATCCCTGCAACGGCAAGCTCAGCAAACCAGCCGCGCCGTGCGGAAGTTGGCCCGTCGCCAGGATGCGCTGGCCGCACAAACTGCCCGTGCTATTGCCGATCTTAAACCCTTGAATTCCACGGCCATTCACGCCCGACAAAAGAAAATCGCCTCCGCCATCAATAAATCTACAGAGTTTGCAGCCCAAATAAAAAAACAGGCTCGGCAAGGCGCGCCGGATATCGCGCAAACCATGGCCCAGGTTCGCCAACAGATGCGCCGGGCCGCCTCGCAGCAAATCCGTGCCGCCAAGGCCCAGGCCCAGCACAATCAGCCTGCTTCCCAGGAATATCAGCAGGCGGCTCTGGAACACATGCAGATGGCCAGGGATGTGCTTAATGGCCTCAATCATTCCCCGGAACTTGCGGAATTGCCGCATTATCAGCAATGGCAGGCGCACGCCGGCGAAATCCATCGTCAGCTTGCCGGCGGCCAAGGCCAAAACCATTCGCATCAGCCCGCTCCAGGTGATCAGCAAACTTCCGGAAACCAGCAACAACGGCAGTCCAACGGCCAGAATAATTCCAGCTCTGGCCACCGCGAATCGGCTCCCATGCTTGCCGCGGCGCAGCAGGTCCAGAATGCGATTGCTGCCGAGCAAAATGCCCTCACCGGCAATGCCCAGGCTGCGGCCCAGGCTGCCCAGTCGCTTCAATCCGCTGCCCATGCCATGAGTCAGACTGCGTCCATGACGGACAATATGTCTACGGAGGCTGGACCTATGGCCGCGGCATCTTCCAGGCCGGGCCAGGCCGCCCCCGGTATGTCCTCTAATCCGTCGGGTATATCCGGCCCGAGCGGCCCCGCCGCCAGGCTGCCGCCAAGAATTTCCGCATTTGGTATCAGCGCTGCCCAGTGGGAAAATCTCGGGCCGCTCCGCCAGCAGCGACTGATCAACATCGCCCGGCAAAAACTGCCGCCAGGTTATCGCCGGTTGATCCGTAATTATTACCTGCGCATTGCCAGGATGGGTACTGCAACAGGCCCGGGAGAATAGTCCATGTACACCAGCAGAACCATTCCCGCCATTCTTTGTGCCGTCGTTTTGGCATGGCTTTGGGTCGGCATAACGGCATCACCATCCTACGGTACAACCGGGCCGGATTCAGTGCCCCAAAACGTCCGCGCTGCCATCGCTCGCGGGTTGCATTGGCTGGCCCGGCATCAACGGCCCGACGGCAGCTTTAGCGCGGCCCGACAAGATAAGCCCGCCTCCACCGCCGTCGCTGTTATGGCCTTTCTGGCTCGTGGTTATATGCCCCAGGTGGGGCCATATCATCACGTTATTGATCGCGGCATCAACTGGATTCTTTCCATTCAGCAGCCGGATGGTTACATCGCTCCACCGGGCGGTACCATGTACGATCATGGCATCAGTACGGTTATGTTGACGGAAGCTTATGGCTTGTGTCATGGTAATTTGCGCATGCGCATCGGCCAAGCCATCGGCAAAGCCATTCAGCTTATTTTGCGAGCCCAAAAACGCACACAGGGCATTTTTGCCGGTGGCTGGCGTTATCAGCCCGGTGAAACCGATGCGGATATTTCCTGTACCGGCTGGCAACTCATGGCCTTGCGCGGTGCCGCTGATTCCGGCGCAAATATTCCGGCATCGGCCATCAAAGATGGTATTGCTTTTGTCTTGCGGGACGCCTGCCCCAATGGCGGATTTTCTTATCAGCCACACGGCCCTCCGGGCCGGGCCCGCACGGGAACCGGCATTGTAGCTTTGGAATTGCTGGGCAAACGCAATATGCCCCAGGCCCTTAGCGGCGGAGATTATCTTCTGGCGCATCCCTTGGCCACCAACGAACAATTTTATTTTTATGCCGTCTATTATTGCTCTCAGGCTGCCAATCAGTTGGGAGGACGCTACTGGCGGGTTATTTATCCGCATATCTGCGAGCAACTGCTCAAAATTCAAGCTCCCGCCGGATTCTGGACCCCCTTTGGTATTGAAATGCAGGGCCACAAAACCTACGCCACTGGCATGGCTATTCTCGGCTTGTGCGTGCCCTTTCATTATCTGCCGCTTTATCAGCGCTAAGAGGCGGTCAGGAAATAAAGTGTATGAATGCGGCGCAGTAGCCGACGATGTCACCATTGCCGCGGCGAACCACAACTCCGCCACCAGCCACCGCTGAAAAGAACCGGCCGGTAAAGTGTGCAGTTATTTTGCGCAGCCCCTCACGGCGATCAGTCAATCTTGCCATCCACGAGGTTCAGCGGCAGCGCCGCGGGCCGATCCGGTTGTGTTTTTATCTGCACGTAAGCCTGTTCTCTGGAGGCATCCAGAAAGCCCTGCATCAGCTCCAGAACATGAAATGCCAGTTCGCCGCTGGCCCGGTGCGGACGATTGGCCTTGATGGCCGCAGCCATATCCGCTACGCCCAAACCTCGTGAATTTTCCTGATAACCATAAGCCAGCGGTACCGTGGCCCAATCCGCCGCGCCCATACGTCGTACGCGAATGACTCCGCCAAAGCCGTTGGGGTCCGGCACCTGCAATGTTCCCGTAGTTCCATAAATTTCAATGATAGGCAACTGGTGATGCCACACATCAAAGGATGTCACAATGGTGCCGATGGCTCCATTGCAGAAATCCATGACTCCGGCCACATGTGTGGGGGTGTTGACCTCAATCATCGTGCCGAATTTGGGCTTGCTGGTGATGCGCCGCTGGCCAAATGCGGCTCGGGCCAACCCGCAAACTTGCCGCACCGGGCCGATCAGGTTAATCAGAGCCGTAAGATAATATGGCCCCATATCAAACATAGGCCCGCCACCGGGCTGGTAATAAAAATCCGGATCCGGATGCCAGGTTTCATGACCGTGGCACGCCATGTGGGCGGTCGCGGCAATGGGCTGCCCGATCCACCCATCATCAATAATCTTCCGGCAGGTTTGAATGCCGCCGCCTAAAAAAGTATCCGGCGCACAGCCCACCCGCAGGTTCCGGGCTTTCGCCGCGTTAAGTATGGCCTGCCCTTCGGCCTTGTTCACGCCGAAAGGCTTTTCGCTGTATGTGTGCTTGCCGTGCTCCAACGCCGCAATGGCGATTTCGGCATGGGCTTTGGGAATGGTTAAGTTCACGATCAGATCCACTTCCGGCAGCTTAAGTATCTCCTGCGGGCTGCATGCGATTTTAACTTCGAATTCAGCCGCCCGGGCTTTGGCCCGGGAAATATCCAGATCGCTGCAGGCAACCACCTCTAGATTTTCAAAGCGCTTACCCGCCTGAAAATAAACGCCGCTGATATTACCGCAGCCGATGATGCCGATTCGTGTTTTATTTAGTGAGGTCAATGTAACAAGCTCCTTAAAAACGTACGCCGACCATACTTGCCGCAGTTTACCCACTGCGCCTTACAATGAAAAGTCCTGCTCCAGCGCCGCGCAACAATTAATTCATATCCTACGCCATCGTAGCCGGCGATGTCCCCATCGCCACGGCGAACATTAACAATTCACTCGATCATGGATTTAACCTCCGATTTACTATACGTCCCAGGCCGCATTTTCCAGCTATTCCTCCCTCCAACCACGACGAATACAAGCGGCCCACCGCTGGGTCTTGCCAACTGGCGCTACGCCGGCCACCTTGGTGGCCGCGTCTTCCCAATCTACCGCTGCCCATCAAACTCTTAACTCTGAAATTTCAAATTCAAAACCCATTTCTGCCGCCCAAAATGTCTTGCGCTTAGCGGGGGTCATGGTGGAGGGGTGGGCTTGGTCGGCGCTACACAGCCGGTCGGCCGCCAGAGCTTGGCGCAGGGCCGCCTGTAATTTCGCCACCGGACCACCCATCGCTGTTATGTAGGAACTGTCGCCCCCACCGCCACAGCGGTGCCAATCAGGGTGACTCCTGCCATTAGCCGTAAACGTGGTCTTATATTCATGGCATCACCTATCATGGCGAAACCGGCGTAATGGGCATGGCGGATCGGCCTAATCACTCCCTGGTTTTCCCAAGCCGCCTGCCGCCTGGCTCGGCGGAATCACGGCGAGCGCCCGGAGGTGGTTGGGCGGGCAGCGTGGGGGCGAAAAAAGTACCACCGTAAGTGTGATCGAGGCGAACCAGGCCCGCAAAATCGGCACTTGGCGGCCACGGCAAAGGCCAGCCACGCTGGGAGTGTGCGCCGCGTGCAACCCTGGAGGGATGTACCGCAGGCACCATGCACGCAGCAGAAAATAATGCTGGCGGAAATAAGAATTAAAAATTACAGCGGGAGCAACCATTTCAGCCCAGTCCTCCGCGTTTAGATGATGATGAAACCCACCGAAAATAGGCCGATCAACCACATATTATTTATATGAGTTAATGTGTTCAATATCCAATATGACATTCCACGGTTCACGTATTGTTACCTAGCTCTCCTGCCCACCACCAACTTAAAAAACTTGCTCACAAGCAGCTTCGCTCCGCGGCGGACAACCGCTGTATAAACGCTAAGCCACACTACACGTAACCATATCCTCGTCCGAGAATAAAGCCAAATTATGATCATCTCGGCCCGGAGGTCCTGAGGCCCTGAGTCTTTGCGCGGTCCATTGCGGATGGTTCGGCGGTGTGAATATTGTTGCAATCGAGATGGCAAATGTATAATGAGAAGGATAGTCGTCGGCGGACGGTTTACAGTTCATTGGAGCTTACATGATGGCAGCACCCATTCACGTTACGGTCTGGAATGAATTCAGGCACGAAAAAACGAATCCCAAAGTTAAGGAAATTTATCCACAGGGAATGCATGTAACCATTGCGGAGGCGTTGCGCAAGGCCGGCGGGGTAACCGTTGGCACCGCCACGCTGGACGAAGCGGAACATGGGCTGACCGAGACGGTACTGGCCAAAACGGATGTGCTGATCTGGTGGGGGCATGCGGCCCATGATCAGGTACAGGATGAAATTGTGGCCCGTGTACAGAAACGCGTACTGGAAGGGATAGGACTGGTGGTGCTGCATTCCGGACATTATTCCAAGATTTTCAAACGTCTGATGGGCACCACCTGCAGTCTGACCTGGCGAGAGGCCGGAGAAAAAGAACGGCTGTGGGTATGCAACCCCGGCCACCCGATTGTTCAGGGCCTTGACCGGTATTTTGAACTGGAAAATGAGGAAATGTATGGGGAGCCATTTGCCATAGCCAACCCGGACGAAACGATTTTTGTTTCGTGGTTTCAGGGTGGGGAAGTATTTCGCAGCGGATGCACGTTTCACCGTGGTAACGGGAAGATTTTCTATTTTCGGCCGGGGCACGAGATGTACCCCACGTATCACCACCCGCAGGTGCAGCGGGTATTGGTCAATGCGGTTCGCTGGACGGCTCCGAGCGGCGGTCGCTGGATAGATTCTTGTCCGAACATTCCTATAGAAAAAGCGCCGGAAAAGATAACCGCCCGCGGGCCGACATTGCATAAACCGGGAGAGCAGGGGTTCCGGTAAGGAGTCGCGAGCTGCGATGAGCGATCAGCATTCATCGAGCCGCAGTCAGGGGGCGGCAGGCGGCGTGACGGGTCGGCGGATGAGATAGATCCAGTAAATCAGGCCGACGATCAGCATGGGCGCGCTGTATAAAACTCCCAGGCTGATCCAGTGTCCGAAGATGAGCTTGGGTTGATCGCCCTGACGGAATTGTTCCCCAATGATGCGCATGATGGGATAGAAGACGGCAAACGCGCCGCTGGCCATGCCGGCCTTGCGCCAATTGCGGCCGATGAACCAGCAGATGAGGAAAAGCACCAAGCCTTCAAAAAAAGCTTCAATGAGCTGGGATGGAATGCGTGGTTCGAGAATATGGCGGAGGTGATTAATGACCATGGCATTGCCCTGGCGGGCGAGGCGGATGATCTGGAGGCGGGCAGTAAAGGGCAGCGTGCCATGGAAATTTGGATGCAGGGTTTGCCAGAGGTGGCGGACGTTGACGTTGAGTTGAATTTGCCGGAGAAAATCCGGAATTTGTTGCAGTTGCTGTTGTAGAAACGGATACTTGCCGGTGTGGGCGAGACGCACAATTTCCGCCTGGGGATGTCGGGCCAGAGCCGGCAAAAGATTGGGATGGTGGGCCTGAAGGTGGTGGGTTAAGAAGGTTACCATCCCGGCGATGGGATTGTGATCCATAAACTGGGCCAGATGGGGGTGAACGGTTCTAATTTTGCCGGCAAGGTAACGGATACGTGCATCAAGCGGTTGGGACTGATAGATCAATTCTGTGGGAAACTGCACCGCCAGGCGGGAATGCCAGACATGGCCATAGAGTTCACCGTTTATGAAGTTGGCCAGCCGTCCAAAACCGATGCCGATGGGGGCAACCATGGCTCCGGCGTCGATGAGGTTGAGGAAACTGCATTTATGGCGACGGGCGAAGATAGCGGTGGCCACAAAAACGCCGATGATGCCGCCATGGGCGGACATTCCGCCATCCTGCACCATCAGCAGGCTCCAATAGGGGAAGTGGTGGGTAAAGGTGGTTAACATGCCGGGGCGATAGAGAGCGGCTTCTCCGAGTCGACCCCCGATGACCACGCCGAAAATAGCGACGAACAAGACAAAATCCGGCAATTTGGCCGGCGGTAAATGCAGTTGGTGGTCTTTGATAAGTTTTTTGAGAATAAAATAGGCAAGGATAAAACCGGTGAGGTATGCGGTACCATACCAGCGAATGCCAAAGCCGGAATGGCCCCATTGCCAGATAAAAGGGCTAAGAGTTTGAATGTAGTAGGCAAGAATTAAAATGGGTAAACTCCGTGACGTTAGCGGCTTTTAGCCGGGCTTCATCATTTTAATACGCAGGCCTGGCGTTGGAGCCGAAAGGCTTCTGCGGCAAGGCAGGATAGTCGGTTTAAGGGTGGCGGACAAGCTCTGATGTGGATGGCCGGGGCAGGCGGAGATTTAATTTCCGATATCATCCGGCACCAAATTGCGATACTGGCCACCATTTTCTTGGGCCATCATCTGGATGGTGGAAGCATCTTTGTTACCGGGAGGTATGAGTGTGTACGTAAAAATATGGGCTTGGAGTTTTTTGTTAAGTTGTTGCACGTCTTTAGCCAATGGGGGGCCACAGCCGGAACCGGTGAGGAAAAAAATGGTTTGCGGATGTAGGCGAAGAGCGGCTTTGAACGGGCGGGTGAAGTATTGCAACTGACGGCCCGGCGAGGCCATGGGTCTTACGCCGCGGAGCAGTTTCAGGCATCGCCGTTTATTTCGGGCGGTGGCGGTGACAAGCCGGCGCGGGCCTGCAAAATGGTAATGGCGGCAGAAGACGATAACGGCAAATTGCTGGGCGTGGTGGAGTTGATGGATGGAAGCCGCGAGTTGGCGGCGGAGGAAGCCGTAAGTGTGGCGCAGGCAGCCTTCGTGATCTACGATATAGACGATCTTGACGGCATGGTCGGTGGCACCCAGAAAGTGAACTTCCGGACCGCGGGCATTGATGATGTCCACCTTTAACCGGTGTTTGGCGATTTGCAGTGATCTGGTTTGGAGGGCCAGGTCTTTTTTATCGCCAAGCGTTCGGTCAGAGTGTATCTGGTGTTTAATCTGGGCGATGATCTGGTGATCGGCCAGCATGATGAGGGAATAAGCGGCCACGGGCGAAGAGTCCAGGTGTTTCAATGAAGCCGGGAAATTATTCTGTGGTGTTTCGGTAGAGGATGCAGGGTCTGGCAGGATCATTTTCAGCGGGGCGCAAAAAATGCGGCCGACCGGGGTGTGTAAAAGATTGCGGTTACGCCGGCGCACTTTGGCCATATGACGGAGTACTGCGGCCCGCGCGGCCAGCAGTTGATTTCGCTTGATCTGGGCGGCGAAGAGTTGTTGGTGTTCTACATTGACCGGATTATTCCAGGCATTGGAATTGCTTAAACGAACAAGGGCGGCAATGCGTTGTTCGTTGGTGCGGCCTTGCGTGTTGATGTGGTGAAGTTTTTTCAGATCGGCCAGGTATTGTGCCACCAGAGAGTTTTCGAAATTGATAAACCGACGGGTTATCTTATGCACGGATTGTTGTTGGGTGTTGGAGACCCAGGTGGCACCATAGCGGATGAGGCCTTTGGCGGCCATGCGTTTTTGTAGGAGCTTATCGGTAACAACATAGGCGGCTTGCAGGGTGCGAAAGCGGAGTGACCGATTGGTTCCCATGCAGTTGAGTTGCGAGCAGATATTGTCATAGAGTTGATGACCACCGGGGTGGGCGGCAAGTGCTTTCAGGTAATACGTGCAGGCATGTAAGGGGTGATTTTGGGCCTGAGCCAGTACGGCCAGGTTGTTTAATTCTGCCGGGTCGTGGGGCCTAAGAGCGATGGCCTTGAGCAGATATTTGTAAGAGGTGGCCAATCGATGCTGGCGAAAGGCCAGCACGGCCCGCAATCCCCAGCTTTCAGACCAGAACGGATCCAGCCGACAGGCCATGCGAATTTTGACGGCGGCAGTGTCGTCATGTTGGGCACCAAGCAGGGCTATGGCCTGGGAATCAAGAGATTGGGCCTGGGCTTTGGGGGTTGAAGCTGTTGCGGTGGCGGTGGCAAATGTGGCCAGCAGCACACCGGTAAGCATACTAAGCAATCGCAAGGTCCACCTCCTTGTATTAACCGTATCCAGCGGCCCGATGGGATTAACGCTGGTGTAGCAACTATATTCCGGTTAATGCGCGTACATCAACCATGGTTATTTGTGCGGCAGGATAGTCGGGGTGCGGCAACCAGGTCAAGCGGGCATGGGCTACGTGGGAACGCACTGCACGGCTTAAGCATTGTGGAAACGGTGTGAAGATTGGTTGTGTGGGGCATTGGAAAGCAGGTTGCAGTTACACTATAGTGATATTGTAAGGAGTTGGCTTATGGCAAAAGCAAATGTGGATCCCGTGGAACTAAGGCGTTTTGCACAGGATCTCAATCGTTTTAACAATGATCTGCAGGGCCTGGTGGGAAGTTTGCAGGCGCGCCTGCGCGGATTGGAAAGCGTATGGCAGGATCAGGAACAGAGAAAATTTACCGAGGCGTTTGAGCAAACCTTGAAGACCATCGCCATTTTCTTGGAGGAATCGCACCAACATGCACAGCTTTTGGCTAAAAAGGCCAATGTGATAGAGGAATATCTTAAGCAGCGTTAAAGGCACCGGTCCGGCGCTGGGAGTAAACATGGCTGAAGGCGCAAAAGTTCAGGATATCGACGCGATCAAACGGTTTCGCGCCTATCTGGCCAAAGTGGGCGAGGCTGCGGGGCTGGCGCTGGGCGATGCGGATTCGGATATCAACCGCACCATGACCTGGCTGGAAACGGAACAAAGCACGTATTGGAGCGGGCAGATACGCAAACGCCAGGAAGTGCTGCAAAGAGCCCAGCAGACCCTGCGGGACAAGCAGTTGTACAAGGATGCCAGCGGATCCCATCCGTCGGTGGTAGAAGAACAAAAAGCGGTGCTGAAGGCCAGGAACAGCCTGTTGGAAGCGGAGCAGAAATTAGCCAATACCAAAGCGTGGATTCGGCGTTTGCCCAAGGAAATATCGCTGTATCGGGGCGGCGTACAGCCGCTGGGCAACACCGTGGCGGCGGGTATGCCCGCGGCTTTGGCTCATCTGACCAATGCGCTGGATAGTCTTGAACGCTATATTGCTTCGCCTGTGGAGGCTCAATCCGCGGTGCCGGGCGCGACCGGTGCAGAAACTGCCGGTGCCGGTGGCGGGCCGGCGATGGCACGGGCTCCCAGTGAGGCGGTTGAAAAGTTGCAGGATGGTGAAGCGGCTGCGCTGCGGGCGGTTATCCCAGCGGAGGATGTTTTGTCGCAGGCTGTGGCAGTAGAGCCGGGACGCAACGTGGTGTTATCCGTGCCGGTGTTAAGTGGGGTGGAACGGGCACGCATGGTGGTGGCCGGTGGGGCATCAGTGGAACTGCAACCTGATGCACCGGTAACCATAGCGGAAAATGGCGTGCCTGGCGGCAGGTGGGTATTGACGCGTTTAAGCCAGGGCGGGGTCTATGTGGGGCCGGTGGATGGCCCGGCCCCGAAAAACTTTCAGACGGTTCCGGTGGGGCGGCTGTTAGAAATGCGTCCCGACCTGGCGGAGGCGCTGGCTTTGGGATCGGGTTTTATGGTGTTGGTGGGGCCGGAAGGGTTGCTGCGAATTTACAATCAACGCGATGGGCGGTTGTGGTCGCGTACGTAAAGGTGGACGGATCATGGCTGGTGCAAAAACTAATTTCCGGAATCGAAGGTGGTGTCCATGAGCATGCATGAAAGCCGTTCAAATATCAGCAAGCTGGTACGCGAGGTGGAACACCGCTGGGGTGAGCTGCAGATGGTGTGGAACGATGCCAACAGCCATGCCTTTGAAGAGCGTTTTATCAGGCCACTGGTGGAAGATTCACGTTCTGCCGTTGGTGCAATGGATTATATGAACCGGATTTTGAGCGATATCAAACGCGATTGTGGATAAGAGGACTATGGCTGAAGAAACTGATGATGGTGCAGCGCTGGCTGCTCAAGCGGAAATGGGCGAAGATTTTGTCCACGTGAAGATGGAACCTGCGGCCAAATCTGCGGTGGATTTACCCCGTAAAGTTTTGCGGGAGTTGATGGAACTGGCGGCGGAATGTGCCGCCCGTGAGGCGGCCGTCGAAACCGGGTACGGGGCGTCTACCGCGGAAGTGAGCGACCGCGAAAAGCGGACGCTGGCGAATCTGGATGCGAATCGGCGGCACGTGCAGGAGCAGTTATCGAAGAAATTTCAGGAGCGGCAGGACGCGGCACAGGCCCGGCGGCTGGAGCAAACCGAGGCAGCCAGGGCGGCGGATGCTACGGCTCAAAAGCAGGCCCGGCAAACCTTTGACGCCATGCAGAAACAGATTAAGGAACACTACGAACAGGTAGTGTGGGAAGCGGATATTCAACTGGAAGCGGAGCAAAAGCGGCTGCACGCGGAGCTTGGACAATTGCGTGAAACCAACGCCGCCACACTCAAGGCGAAACATGATGCGGTTTTCGCGCTGTTGGCCCGATATGGGCACGTGCCGGATGCGGAAGCGGCGGCTGCGGGCGATCCATCCGATCGGCCGGCCATTCCGGCCAAACAGGCCGATATTCAGGCCCAATTCGACCGCCATATGGCGGACATTGATCAGGCTCTGACGATGCTGGACCATATTGATCTGGCGAAGTTTTTCGTTGGGGTATGGCCATACGTGCTGTTTGCGGTGGTGGTGCTGCTGGCCGTGGGGATACCGCAGTTGCTGCCGGGAGTCATCTGGCCGGATTTAAACCTGATGGGTGCAACCGGGACGGGGGCAGTGGTGGCGATGGCTTTGCTGCTGCTGGTGATGCGTTGGATGGCCCGGCGTGCGGTGCGGCGGGCCTTTCACCCTGCGCACCAGGCTTTATTTTATGCCGACCTTGAAGCACGGGCCGTGTTGGCGGCGGCCAAATTGACGCATGATGCCGATCTGGCCGCAGCGCGTCAGCGTCACAAGGCCGAAGTTCAGCGGGAAAAGGAGAAGGCGGCGGCGTTGCTGGAAAAGGCTAAAGCGAAGCGTGATGCGGCGACGGCGGCCAGTGCGGCCGAATGCGAGGTTCGTTTATCTCAGGTGCAGCAGGAGGATGCCGCAACGCAGCAGGAAGCCCGGCAATGGTACCAGCAAAGCGAAGCCCAGATGCGGGAAAAGTATCAGCGGGAACTGGCGAACATTCAACAGGGCATCGCGGCAGATCGGTTACGTATTAAAAATGAGTACGACTCTCAGCGGACGGAGCTGGAGCAAAAGTGGACGCAGGGCCTGTCGAGATTGCAGACTCCGGCAGAGCCGGCGGCGGCCGGGCCGGCGGCTCAGGCCGGGCAATGGGAGCATTGGGTTCCGCCGCGCAATTTTGCCCAGACCGTGCGGTTTGGCGAATTGGCGGTGGATGTACAGGCGATTGTGCGTGAGGCGGCCAGGGACGGGCCGTTTACACTCAACATTCCGAATCGCTTTGCAATGCCGGCACTGCTGGCATTTCCGCGGCATGCATCATTGTTGATTCATGCAGACCGTGCCGGCCGTCCCGCGGCGCTGGCAGCGCTGCAGGCGGTGATGACGCGGCTGCTGACCACATTGCCGCCGGGGCGGGTGAGATTCACACTTATTGATCCGGTGGGTCTGGGGCAGAATTTTGCGGGGTTTATGCACCTGACGGATTATGACGAAGCCCTGGTGGGTGGCCGGATATGGACACAGGCGGAACAAATTGATCAACGGCTGGCGGATCTGACCGACCACATGGAAACGGTGATACAAAAATACCTTCGCAATGAGTTTGAGACGATTGATGATTACAACATTCAGGCGGGGGAACTGGCTGAACCGTACCGTTTTCTGGTGCTTGCGGACCTGCCGGTGGGTTTTTCGGATGAAGCGCTGCGCCGGTTAAGCAGCATTGCGACGACCGGGGCGCGATGCGGGGTTTATACCCTGGTTTATCGTGATACGCGGGTGGCTGTACCGGCCGGCACGCATCTGGAGGACCTGGAGTCCCACAGCATCAATCTGGTGTATCAGGAAGATCGGTTCGTGTGGCGGGATGAGGTGTTCAGCCGGTTTCCGCTGACGTTGGATGCTGCGCCGGACGAAAACGACCTGACCACCATTTTGCACCTGGTGGGCAAACAGGCGCGGGAATCCAAGCGCGTGGAGGTTTCGTTTGCGGCGATTGCCCCGGATATGGATTCGTTCTGGACGCGGCATAGCGACGCTGATTTGCATGCGGCAGTGGGGCGGTGCGGGGCCACGCGGCTGCAAACCTTCCGCCTGGGCAAGGGAGTGGCGCAGCACGCCCTGGTAACGGGCAAAACCGGTTCCGGAAAATCCACGTTAATGCACGTGCTGGTAACCAATCTGGCGATGTGGTATTCGCCGCAGGAACTGGAACTTTATCTGATTGACTTTAAGAAGGGCGTGGAATTCAAAACTTATGCCACCCATCAATTACCGCATGCCCGGGCCATTGCGGTGGAAAGCGACCGGGAATTCGGTTTAAGTGTGCTGCAGCGTATTGATGCCGAGATGGGCCGGCGGGGAGATTTATATCGGGCGGTGGGGGCCCAGGATTTGGGCGGTTATCGGCAGGCGTCGGGGCAGCCGCTGCCGCGCACTTTGCTGGTGATTGATGAGTTCCAGGAATTTTTCAGCGAAGATGACAAACTGGGACAGGATGCAGCGCTGCTGCTGGACCGGCTGGTGCGGCAGGGGCGGGCGTTTGGCATTCACGTGCTGCTGGGATCACAGACCATTGCCGGTTCTTCGGGTTTGTCACGCAGCACCATCGGACAGATTGCGGTGCGCATTGCCTTGCAGACCACCGAGGCGGATTCGCAGGTGGTGCTGGCCGACGGCAATTCAGCGGCCCGCCTGCTATCACGGCCGGGCGAGGCTATTTACAACGATGCGGGCGGATTGGTGGAAGGCAATAGCCCGTTCCAGGTGGCATGGCTGGCCGATGAACAACGTGATACGTATCTGGAGGCGGTGCGTAAAAAGGCCGAGCCTATCGGAGTGCGAACTCAACCGACTATCATTTTTGAAGGTAACACGGCCGCGGATATCCGCAAGAACCGTCAGTTGCTGTCCCTGCTGGAGGCCCCACGCGTGGCGGTGAATCCCAGGGTGTGGTTGGGAGAGCCGGTGGCCATCAAGGATCCGACCAGTGTGGTTTTTCGCCGGCAAAGCGGCGGCAATGTGATGCTTATCGGCCAGTCGGAAGAGCAGGCGCTGGCGATTATGGCTGCGGCGATGCTGGCGTTGGCGGGGCAGCAGCCGCCGGAAACACGGCTGTATATTCTGGATGGTAGCGCCACTGATTCGCCGTCTTTTGGGGTATTGGCGGCCACCGCTGCGGTTACGAAATTAAGCTTTAAAAATGTAGATTACCGCGCTGTGCCGGAGGTGATTGGCGAACTGGCGAAGGAATTACAGCAGCGGCAGGGTGGAACTGTAACCGCGCCGCCGGCGATTTTCATTTTTGTGCTGGGGCTGCAGCGTTACCGGGCACTGCGCAAATCGGAAGATGCGTTCGGGTTTTCCAATGGTGGTGATGACAAAGAGGCTGATCCGGGTAAGCAGTTTGCGGAGCTGCTGCGTGAAGGCCCGGCGTGGGGAATCCATCTGGTTATCTGGACGGATACGGTGGTGTCGATTGACCGCGCCCTGGACCGCAATTCCATGCGTGAGTTTGATACGCGGGTGCTGTTTCAGATGAGCGCATCGGACAGCAGCAACCTCATTGATTCTCCGGCGGCCAACCGCCTGGGGCCAGTTCGGGCTTTAGCCTACAGTGAAGAACAGGGTACGCTGGAAAAATTCCGATCTTATGCGGTGCCGGATGCAGAGTTTCTCCAGCAAGTACAGCGGACGTTGGCTGTAGGGACGGTTGCCGGCGGCGGATAGACAGGCCGGGCGACGGCTTTTTTCTTTCAGGCATGGGGCATGGTTGAGTCCAGGTTCAACCAAGTATCTTTGCTGCTGCAGAAGGGATTGCCTCAATCCTTACTTTTTTTCGCCGCATCGTTTCATTACCTTCTTATTGCCAACTATTTTCTCAAGTCTCCTGCTCTAATTTGGCCTGCGGCCAAAATCGGGGCGACAGGATTTGAACCTGCGACCTCTTGGTCCCGAACCAAGTGTCAAACCCCATATTCCCTAGGAAATAGTGAGTTTTTTCGGCAAGTGGGTCCAAGGGTGGGACCAAGGAAAACAGGATACGTATCTTTTGGGTGAAAATACTACCAAAACCTAGGATTTATTGCATTTTTCGCACAACAATCTTTGGTTTTTTTGCTGGATTTTCGGCGGCAAATGTGGTATGATGCTTTCGGTCTAAAAAAAGGAAAATAACATGCAAAAAACAACCCCAAAACGGCCCAGTGAATACATGACGATACCGGAAGTGGCTGCCGAATTAGGTATGGGGACGCGGTGGACGTGGGAGCAGGTGGCGACCGGAAAGATGCCGAGTTACCGGTTTGGTTCCTCACGCCGCGTAAGAAGGAGAGACCTGGCGGATTACATCGAATCGTGCCGACAGAATTAAGCCTAGCCAGCCAACCAGCCGAGCCAGCCACGCACCGGACAGCCGAGCCAGCCGAGCCAACAGTCCATCCGAGCCAGCCACCAAGCCGAGCAAGCCAAGCCAACAGTCCATCCGAGCCAGCCACAAGCCGAGCCACCAGTCCAGCCCCCCACTTCCAACACCAAACCCACCAACCAATAACAGAAAACACAAACCCTGCCAGATTTGCCCGCAACGGCAACACGCACTGGCCCTTTAGTCGCCCGCCATTGCGTTTCTGGGCGGCGGATAGGGTATTCGCGCCAAAAACAGCCAAAGATCAATCCTGGGGCATTTACGGCGGTCTGGCGCGGTTTTGGCGTGTTTTGGCCTTTTTGGTGGGGGTGGGAAACAAATAACTCGCAACAGATTAAATCGGTGAGGCTGGCTGATCGTGGGCTGGCCGGGCGAAAAAAAGAAAATAAAAAAGGGAAAACGGGGGCAATGTCGGTATTTATTTTTGGCGGAATTGCTGGATTTTCAACAGTTTTGAGATTTCCGTTTTTTCGCCGGTATAGAGCAAACAGTGGCACGAGTGAGTGCTACGGCCCAATGCCGCCGGGTTTTTTGGGTGGCCAAAAATGAGGTGTAAAATGATCGCGCAAAACCAAAACCACAATCACCACGGGACTACTCTCCCACAAAAGTTGGCCGGGCAGGGATTTTCGGTTTTCCCATGCCGCCGAGGCGAAAAGATACCGGCCACGGAGCACGGCTGCCTTGATGCCACAAATGATCCATCTACCATTGTCCATATGTTTACCGAGGAGGCCAATGTCGGAATCGCGACGGGTAAAGGTCTGTTTGTCTTGGACTTTGATGCCACGGACGGTTTGCAAAGATTCCAAGAGAGGTATCAGCCGCTGCCCAAAACCGTAACCGCGCAAACGCCAAGGGGCGGCCACCATTGCTATTTCCGTTCGGAGGCGGAAATACGCAACAGCCAGGGTAAGATTTTCCAGGCCACCGACATACGTGGGACTGGCGGATACGTAGTCGCGCCGCCGAGCAAAGTAAATGGAAAACCATATATCTGGCTGCCCGGCCACAGCCCAGACGATATTCCCGTCGCCGCCGCACCGGACTGGCTGGTTGCATTGATTGCCGCGGTTGGCAAAGGCGTACCGGCGCAAACAGCCACGACCAGCAGCGTAGAGAGCCAGGCGGTCAGGGCTTGCCGGGCGAAATTGGAATCTTTGCCCGCCGCGGTGGCTGGCCAGGGCGGCCACAATGCCACGTACCGGGCCGCCTGCGTAATCAAAAGGTCCGGGGTGTCGTTCGCCGAAGGTTTCCAATTACTGCGCGAATATAATGCCCGATGCACGCCACCGTGGGACGAAAAAGAAATATACCACAAACTCGAAGACGCATACACTAAAGTAGACGTATCGCCAGCACCGAATGTCGATGCCGGAAAGTTGGCGGAGGAGGTAAGACTGACCGATGTCGGAAACGCCAAGTATTTTGCGCGGCGGAATCGTGGCCAGATACTGTACGTACCCGGCATTGGCTGGCACGTGTGGTCCGGTGGACGCTGGCAGGCCGATGATGCTGGGGCCATTGTCCAGACAGCCGAGGAGACTATCTTCGATCTACAGGCCGAGGCCGCCGCAACACGTAATCGAGAGTTGGCCCGGCACGCCGCCGCCAGTTTGACGGCTGGGCGGATGGCCGCAATGATAGAAACAGCACGTAGCGAGCCAGGTTTGTTTGCGCGGGCTAAAGATTTGGACGCGGACAATTTTCTGTTAAACCTGAAAAATGGAACCCTTTGCCTGCGGACTTTTGAGCTTGAACCGCACCGGCCAGAAAATAAAATCACAAAAATCGCCCCGGTCAAGTACGATCCGCTGGCCACGTGCCCGCGATTCGACCGATTCATGAGGGAGGTATTTTCGGTCGATGAAAAAACAGTCGAATACGTATTGAAGATTCTGGGCATGTGCCTTACCGGGGATATCACGAGCCAGTTGCTGCCGATATTTTACGGCGAGGGGGCAAATGGAAAAAGCACATTGATATCTATTGTGCTGCATATTATGGGCGATTACGCGGCGACCGCTTCCGACACCCTGCTAATCCAGAATAAGGGAGGTTCGCACCCGACCGAGTTGGCGGATTTGCAAGGGCGGCGTCTGGTCGTGGCCAGTGAAACGGAAAGCGGGGCGCGAATACGTACACAATTATTGAAAAGGCTGACCGGCGATTCCACCATCAAAGCCCGGCGGATGAGGCAGGATTTTTACGAATTCCCACGCACGCACAAAATGATAATCCAAACCAACAATAAGCCAGTGGTGCGTGAAAATACCAACGCGATCTGGCGGCGACTAAAATTGGTTCCGTTTGAGCGAACTTTTTCCAAAAATGAGCAGGATACCGGGCTGCTCGACGAGTTAGTGGCCGAGGCCAGCGGGATTTTGAATAGGCTGGTGGAGGGTTGCAGGCTCTGGACGCGCGACGGATTGGACGAACCCGAAAAAGTTGTGGCCGCCACCAGTACGTATCGCGAGGACAGTGATCCGATTTCCTTGTTTTTGGAGGAAAAGTGCAATGTGGTGGCTGGCGGGTGGGCTTCGACGCGCGATCTGGTGGCCGCATTTAACGAATTTTCCAAAGACACCGGCGGCCACCCTGTCAATCCCAGGATTTTCGGCGAATTGCTTTCGCGCCACGCGGCGGCCAGCGGGTTGGATGTCCGGCCAAAACTGAGATACGGTGGCGGGCGAGGATGGAGCGGAATCACGCTGATCGCCTGCACCTACACCGCCCCCGACTGAATCCCACCAGTACACCTCCCGGCGGTGGGCCACACCTAAGCTCGGCCCGCTGCCGGTTTTTTTTTGCTTGCATGTTTCACCTTTGCGAATAAGGGGTGCTTGTATTATTCACATTTGCGGAAATGTGGTTGCCAGTTTGGTGGTGGTTTTTTTTGCCTTTTTTGCCTGTTTTTGGGGCTGTTTTTTTATCACAGTTTTCTCTTTTTTTGCGAGATTGAAAACGTGGAAGCGCATAACGGTGCGGAGGCAAAAACACCCGTTTCTGCCAGCCGGGAGGTCCGGCGGCGGAAAGCGCATAACGGTGCCATTTGCGCGTCCGATAAAAGTGGCGTTTTTAGCCAAATATCGAGGCGCATAACAGACATAACGGTGATAACGTTGGTTTCCGTATAAGCAAGCTGTTTTTTTTTCACGAGGACAAACTATACATCACCGTTATGACCGTTATGACCGTTATGGGGCTGGCTCGGCCTGGCGGAAAATCAACCAAAAACCGAAAGCAAAAAAAAGCGCAAAAAGAGACAAAAATGCAGAGCACCCAAAACCACTGGCTGGCACTGGCTGACCGGCGACTACCGGATTTAATCTGCGGGCGACAATATCTGACCGGCTGATCTGGCTGGCGACTGATTTAATCTATGAGCGACAATATCTGGCTGGCTGATCTACCACCCGGCTGATCTGGCCACCTGGCTGATCTGGCACTGGCCAGCCCACCCCGGTGGATTTGTTTTCTTCTTTTTTCTTTCCACCCACGCCAGCCACGCCACGCCTACCACCCACCACCCACAGACCGCCCACTTCCCTTGGCCACCACGCCACTTTTGCCACCCAAACCGACCTAACCCCGTCCGACACCCCAAAATGCAGCCACGGTCATCTAATCGCGTCCTGACGCATTTTGGCCATTTTGGGCCGTTTTTGCCGCCGCGAAAAAAAGGGCAAAAAAAATCCCGAAACTGTTGATTTTTCAGTGGCCCGCAAAAAAAATCCAAAAATTCCAAAAAAAATTTATCGATCAAAACGCCAATGTTTTCGTGGTTTTCTGCCTATTTTTGGCCGGAAAATCAAAAATCCAACGCAAAAAAGTGAAAATTGTGTGATTTTCGGCGGTATATATCAGGTATGGGTTACACATTTTTTTTTTGAAGGGGTTTTTCATGCGATTCGATTCCGACCTTCTTTATCACCACCGGCCAGCACCAGTAGCACCAGTCCCACCACCGCCTGATCCGGCTTGGCTGGCCTTAGCCGCATTGGCCGAGCAGCCCGTATGTCCTTCTTTCGTCCTGGCGTTGCACAGGGGCCACCGGGACGTTGGCGCAGACTTTTCCACTGACCTGGCTGCCGTTGCGATTTCCGGGCTTTTGAAATCCAAACTTCCACCCACCTTTTTCGGTAAAAATTATCCGGTTGCTTTTTCCGCCGCCCTTGAGGTTTTCGCCGAATCTGCTGGCACGTCAGTCGATATCTTGACCTTCCGCCGCTTGGCTTACCGGCGAATGTCGCTCCGGGTGAATCTAATGCTGGCCGGTTCCGGGGCACGAAAATGAAGGAATCGCTATCCGACACCTTCGACCGTTTGCACCGCCGCCGAAAAAAGAATCCAGAACAATGGGCGGCAATCCTGTATGTTTTCACGGATTATATTTGCAGGAGGCTACGTATTTCCTCCGCGGACAGGGAGGACTTGCGGCAGGGATTAGTGACCGATCTTTGGATTTTATCCCAGACAAAAAAACCGCAAAAACCCTTCCAGTTTTACTTTACGCTGGCCCGCAGAGGCGTATCCGACTGGCTTGCCCGCCAGAACCAAACCATAAAACGCGAAAGCCAGATTTCCCAACACCTGCAAAACGAATACGTAAAAAAACAAAACCAGGAGACCCAACATGATACGTATGTATGAGTGTCGATACGACGACCTTGAAAAGACAATCCACCCTGACCTCCGGATTGATCTGTACACTGGCCGCCGGAGCCAGGGCTATTACACCCCGTACGACTTCGCACCTCTTTTCCGACTAATCGTGATACGTACGCTGCGGATTGGCCACGACGATTATTTGGTTGGTTGGATTGCCGCGCAGGTATTCGCCGCCTTTGCTGGCGCACCGTGCGACGTAAAAACCTTTGCCGACATATGTGCAAAGTGGTACTCCCAGGAATATCCCTTACGCCACCCGGCCAAAACCAAAAAAACAAAACGTTGAAAGTGTGGGCGGCCCAGAATGTATCGAAAAAATGATCGCCAGTATCGCCGCCTTTACTCCACCGCACGCTGGCAAAAGCTACGTGCTCTGCTGCTGGCCGACACGCCGATATGCGTGATATGTGGAATCCGCCCGGCCACCGAAGTCGATCACGTACTGCCGCGCGATCCAAATAACAAAGATATATTTACAGACCTTGATACGAGGAACTTGCAATGTCTATGTCACGCCTGTCATTCGACCAAAACCGCCCAAGAGTGCCATCGCCGGGGTGTACTCCGGCCCAAACCGACAATCCATCGCCTACGGCCCTGACCAGACTGGAATTGATGATCTGGTTTTACCTGCTGGCATTATTGGCTTTCGGGTGCTTTTTCGTCCCGTCTGTGGTGCTGGTATTCGAGCTTGGTTTTGTGGTGGGCTATTGGGTGTCGCATTGGATTCTGTTTCGTGGGCCGAGGTTGCGATGAATATCATATACGTAGTCGCGGCAGCCTGCGGTTCTCTATTCGGAGTGCTTGGACTTTTATTCCGGTTGCGCAACCATACGGTCCTGCACGAAAACCGAATCACGACAATCGAGCTACGTGTAGATGCCCTCACTTCGCGACTAGATCGAGACCGCGAGGACTCGCGCGATTGGCGACAAAAAATGGAAACAGCAATGACAGAGCAGACCAGATTGTTGGTTGAGATATCGCGGAAAGTAGGGTAAAAACATGATAACAATCGCAACGTCTTACACCTCCGGCAAAATCGTATATGCGGTCATCTACGACGCGGAATCCCAACCGTATAACTTTGCCACCGGGCAATTTGAAAATTTCAACCAATCCGATTGGCCTAATTATGCTTTGGCGCTGGCGGAGCAGTTTCCGAGCGGCTACTACGTGGGGACTTTACCTGCATCTTTGATTGCTCCACCTTACGCGGTCCGGCTGTACGTGCAGGCCTATCTGGTTCCGTCGATTCTGACCGACACATTTTTTAATAGTGGCAACATTACGAATGAGGACATTGCCTCTGGTGGCGGCCCGTACGTAATCACCGCCACCATCGAAAACACAAACAGCCAACCCATTGCAGGGGCCACCGTGGCCGTCGTTGGCGCGGCTGGCTCGATGACCGCGATTACCGACGCGCTCGGCGTGGCTAACCTCTCGGTGGCCGCCGGTAATTGGAGTTTGTCGGCGTCTGCTTTGGGATTCCAATCGCCAGCACCTGTTCCGCTTGTGGTATCGGCTTCAGTCGCCCAGACCATCACCCTTGGCCAGATTGCCAATACGTATATTGCCGCACCATCTACGTGTTGGTGTTCCGGGACTGCATATTCGCCTGCTGGTGCTCCACTGGCTGGCATTCCTGTTACCTTCAGTCTGCTTACACCGCCGCCATCCGCGTCTGCTGGCCAGATATTCGATGCCTCGCCGGTTGTCGCCACGACGAACGCCAATGGTGAGATCGCCACTTCAGCGGGCAACTTCATCGGGCTATACCAGGGAGCCACTTACTCCATCGCGATTGGTAATTCGATTGTCGTTGCATCTTACGCCGTGCCCGACGCCGCCCAAGCCACACTACCACCTCTTACCGGGACACCTTGATTATGACCACCACCACCACCACCAATCCAGACCACGTAACTATCCGCGACTTGTCTGCCATCACAGGGCGGACGCTAAAAAACCTTCGATACGATCTGCCTCGGCTTGGCTTGTCGCCCATTGGAAAACATGGACGTTGGTATATATATCCCAAACAGAAAGCCTTAGATTATCTTAGGTTCCTCTGTGACACTGATCGCATACCGCCCATACCGCCCGCGCTAAAAGAGCAAATGCGGCTTGGCACCCCGGCTGCGGAAATCCTTGGCCACGTACCACCCGTAATAATCGAAAGGACAAAAAAAGAACTGGATTCGATTCCGGACGGCTTGGTGGATTTTGACCAGGTGCAAACCATGCTCGGTCCACGCCGCGACGCTAAATCATTCCTTGGCCACCAGCGTATAAAACCAAAGATGACCAAAACTATTTGTGGCCGGGCGAGGAACTACTACGTGCGGGACGAAGTGGCAAAACAGATATGTGAGGCACGTGGCTACGTATCACGCAAAGACAAAAAGATCAAACCACTTTTCCGTGGCCAGCCACCGGACCTCGATACGAGCCAGCCCATTGGCGACGTAAAAAAACAATGCGAAATCACCGAAAAAAATCCCACGCCGGAAAATGTATGGCGAGCGATTTATGGCGTGTCCGTACTGGGCGCAAACCAATGTGTGTCGCGGCATCTTTCGCGACAGGATAAGATCGACACACTTGTTGTCCATCTGGCCGAACAGTATCGTTGTTACGTGCCGGGCCGTGCCACACTGTTCAGTTACCTCTACGGCCACGCTCAACATATCCAATACGTATCGCGCAAAGAATTGAAATTCCACGACCGTTTTGTTTCTCTTGAATCATCTTTTTTGAAAGGGAAAATATGAAAAAAAATTACGATGACTACGTGTTGCAGCAGTTGATCGACGACATGCTGGTATCCGCCGCCGAGGTGAGCGCTTTGCGATATGAAAAAGGTAAATCGCACGCGTGGCTAAAACGGAACAACATTCCGCCGGTTGACAAAGGACCACGCGGCACACTGCTGTACTACCGCGACGACGTGTGTGCGGTCATTGCGCGGGAGCGCGGCTACTCCGACGATTGATATTTTCGCAAAATTAAGGCGAAAAACATCACATGGACACATTTAGATGACCGCATCGACATCTTGCACATTTTTTCGCGTTATTCGGGCGAACTTGGAAAATCTGCCGTATTGGCAGGGAGGATAAAGTAATGGGCCGACCGGCAAAAAATAATCTTGAAAAGTTTCTGGCCGGAAATCCGGGCAAAAGACAGCCAACCCAGCCAGCAGCGGCAACAGCACCTGCCGGGCTGCCGCTAATGCCCAGCACCGAGCGGAGGTAGGATACGGCTGTTTCAAAGAAAG
This sequence comes from Planctomycetota bacterium, assembly GCA_021790385.1. Classification (GTDB taxonomy): domain Bacteria; phylum Planctomycetota; class Phycisphaerae; order WQYP01; family WQYP01; genus JABEVA01. The sequence goes on along the minus strand of JAJYDW010000009.1, from coordinate 9,393 downwards.
GAAACAGCTATGGCCAGCGTATTCAAAAAAAGTGAAACAGCACAAAAGTGGTCCTACAAAGTGAAACTGCCCAATGGAGCGTGGCAAAGGTACGTGGGCTACACCGACAAACGGGCGACTGAATCCAAGGCAGCCCAGCATCAGGCTATGATCGAGCGTGGTGAGGTAGGTCTGGTCGATCTGTTTGGGGCGGCAAAGAGCAAGTCACTGGCAAAGCATATTGGCGATTACATCAACGACCTGAAAGGTAAAGGCCGCGACAACGTATACGTGGATAATTCTCGCCGGTTCTTGACGAAGATTGCCGGGGATTGCCATTGGAATTGCACCACCGATATTACGGCTGATTCTTTAATGAGGTGGCGTAATGGCTTTGATCGCAGTCCCAAAACCAAAAATACGTATGTCATAACCGCAAAGTCTTTTTGTAAGTGGCTGGTACAGCATGGGCGATTAGCCTCTAGTCCATTGGTGGTTGTTGGCTTGGTCGAGCAACGGGGCCGTGAAGTGAGAATCCGCCGAGCCTTGACGGACCTGGAAATCGTGCGTCTGCTGGAGGTGTCCGGCAAATACCGGCTGGCGTACCTGATGGCCCTGACCACAGGGCTGCGCAGAGGTGAACTATCCGCGTTGCGCTGGGGCGATATTCACCTTGAAGCCTTAAGGCCCTTCGTGGCGGTCCGGGCAAGCATTTCAAAGAATCACAAGATGTCTACCTTATTCCTGCGGAGTGACGTGGTGAAGGCCATACAAGCTGCAAGACCGGAAGATGCCAAGCCGGAAGATAAAGTATTTTTGGTTCCGGGGCGAAAAAGGTTCTACACGCATTTGCGGCTGGCGGAAATTCCCAAAAAGGACAGCCAAGGCCGGATAGTGGATTTCCATGCACTGCGACACACTTTCATAACGGCGCTAAGCCGTGCCGGTATACAGCCACGGGTGGCTATGGAACTGGCCCGGCACAGCCAGATCGACCTGACCATGCGGGTGTATACCGATGCTGGTTTAATAGGGACCGCTGACGCCGTAGCGGCATTGCCGGATTGGTCCGGACAATCCACCGGCAGCATGTTGCCATTTAAGCCTCAAAAACAGGGCAAAAAGATCAAAAAACACGCCTAAACGGGAGCAAGTGGGACCAAAAAACCCCGTCGAAAATGACCATCCAGTGAAAAACTGCAAAAAAGCCTTATTTTCAATACTTTTTGGGAGGTTTTTTTCAAGGCAAGTGGGTCCAAGGGTGGGACCAAACTTTGCGCCCAAAGCCTCTTATTTACGCTTTTGCGTGCAAAGTGATGCAATCTGGATTTGAAAAGAAACAGATTAAATCAGCAAAAAAAGCCAATGAATATGCGGTTTTTTGGGGTTTTTGACTCTTCGTGGAAATCGGGGCGACAGGATTTGAACCTGCGACCTCTTGGTCCCGAACCAAGCGCTCTAGCCAAGCTGAGCTACGCCCCGTTGAATCACCCTATCGTAGCAGATGCCGTTTCCCTTCGCCACCGCTCCCGGCCCCAGCTTACCGCCGGACCGCCGCCCGCCCCAAATGCCGCGGCATCCGCTACTGTAACCTATACCCCGGCGGCATGGCATCGCCTTGTTGCCCGTAGTAATACCCGCTTATATGGCACCGCTCGCGGCGGGGCGGCGAGCCCCCTTGCCAGGCTGCAATCGCCGCGTTTCCTTGGCCAATCGCACCTTGTTTATTTCCGTTATTTTACCGCTGGAGGCTTTATCCATCGCATCCAGTCGGGCCGCAAAATTCATTCCCTTGCGGGCCTTATAACCTTTTTTGTGGTACGCATACCCGGCAATCAGCGGAAATGCCAGCGTGGCTTCGGCATACACCATCTGTTCATAAACAGTATCCACCTTGCCCCAACTGCTGGCTTCACGCAGGGTAGAACTGGAAAGCGCACCATCGCGCACATCGGCCACAGTAATTTGAATAGCATACTTGTGCATGGGGGCGTCCGCACCCAGTATTTCCGCCGCCACCACAATATCCTGCGTGAAATTCTTCGGTACGCCGCCGCCGATCATCACAATGCCGGTTTCGCGGTTCATCACCTTGATCTGCGTTAATTCACGGAAGTCCTTGGCGGAATCCAGGCTCAGGTGGCCATTAGGCCGCGCCAGTTGATGCACAATCAATCCGAAACCCGCCGAGCAATCGGAAAACGCCGGGCAGAAAATTGGCACGCCCTTTTCATAACAGGTTAAAACAATGCTCTTGCGGTCTTTGGCATGATCCACCAGGTAGCGGCCCATGGCCTGAATAAATTCCCGGCTGGAATGTGGACGGGCCGGCAGCGAATCGCAGATCAGCCGCGTGGTGTCATCGCAGATGCGCAGTTGATCTTCATCAATGTATGTATCATATATGCGGTCGATATGCAGATCGCGCAGGGTGGCATCATCCATGTATTGCGATCCAAGGTAATGGCGGAAGCCCAGCGCTTCAAAAAAATCCTGATCTACAATGTTGGCCCCGGTGGAAACAATGGCATCCACCATGTTATTTTCCAGCAGGTCCACAATAATCTTTTTCAGCCCTGCGGAAATAAGTGAACCGGCCAGCGTTAAAATAACCGCGCACGAAGTATCGCGTAACATGCGGTCGTAAATGTCTGAAGCGCGGTGCAGATCGCGGGCCGAAAAGGCCATGGACTTCATCGCCTCCACTACGGATACAATGCCCGGTTCTCTGGTGATGTCAATATGTTCAATGGGGTAACGCAGCAGGTCTTTACGGGTTGGTTTAGCCATGGAAAAATTCTCCTGAAAAACTGTGTTCAACATTACCAGCAACGCCCATCACAACACCGCACCGGGCGGTAAATCGTGAGCGTTGCATGAGATATTCATAAATTCTGCCGGCCAGGTTGCCGCAGCCCTTGCCTGTTAAATCCAAACCTCACCCGCCACAGCCTGGGCGGGGAGGATTCCACTTTTCACATCCAAATTGTAACCAGAAACCGCGGCGTGGTGCAAAAACGAAAAAAGCCACCGCTTTTTCTGGAAAGCAGATTCATCACATCCTGTCGGGTGCCAGATTTTGAGGAGACTTGCGTTCAGGCACCTTTCGGCGACGGATCAATCCACTTGGCGGTCGCTACGGGTTTTCGGCCTCACGGCTTGCGCCTTGGTCAGGCGCATTTTTCGATAACCCCGCCATTGCGACCTGCGGTGGCTACAACACTGAGTATAACAACTGCCGCAGACAATGCAAGAAAAATCTTTTGGCATATTCCGCCGCACTCCGGCCATAGCTTCGTGGGCAATAACCCTCTGCCGCCACATGCTCGCCTCACCACGCCCATAAAGCCGCAACCGTTGGTCGCGCCACGGCACACAGCCTGCGCCCTTTGTGGTGATAAAATATATACCGTCACCCGACTCCCGGGTACGTTATTCCCTCCCATACCCCGTCTAACACCGTGTCTGTCAATGGGCTTGGCTGGTGCGCCGGATGAACGTAAAATGGATTCAGCGGCGTTTTTGGTCCGACCGGTGCCGATGGTGTGGGTTTGTTACCTCATGAAGCCGATGCACGGGCCGGCGTTTCGCCAATGAAAGGTCATGATGAGCATTCGCGTTCGCCCAGACCACCGCTTTTTTGTTCTCCTGGCGGTGCTGTTGATGGTACCGGTGGGCTGTTCACAGCAGCAGGTTGTTGTCCATAAGCCGCTGGTACCGGCACCATTTTTGACCTTGGGTCAGCAATTGGCCATCATCAACTCCCGCGCCGCCGCTTTGGCCACATTGCGGGCCACGGGTTCCATCACCCTGGCCTATCGTGGTCGGCATGGCCATCGGCAACAATTTCAGGCTAATGGCACGCTCATGGTCGATCAGACACCGGCCTTGACTGATGCTTTGCATCGTGCACCAGCGAATATGCTGCTGATTGGTACGTATCTTGGGCAGAATGCCTTTGAACTGGGAATGAATCAGACCCATTCCTGGATGATCAATCATCACAGCAAGCAAGCCTGGGTCGAGCCATCTTCGCATGCCACGGGACCAACTGCGTCGCCGGAGGTTATGCCCATCGATCCGCGGCGCGTATTGCAGATGCTGGCCATTACCGGGTTGTACCAGACCGCCCGGCAGCGGCTGGCCATGACCGCGGCCAGCCGTTCTTCGCTCAATCGCATATATGTGATCCATCTGGGTAAAAATGGGCATACGTGGATTCAACGGATGTTATTTTTTAATCGCCGTCGCGGAGAAATCACCGCCGTGATTCGTTTTGATAGAGAGGGTCGCAGTGTGGCGGCGGCAAGTTTGAGCTATTATCGTCCAGTGGCCATCCGCGGCCAACGCCCCGTAGCCGGTGCACCCAAGGTGCCATTTCGCGTGGATATCTGGTATCCCGCAGCCCGGGCGCACTTAACATTAAAGCTGGCCCACGCTTCATTAACTCTGCGCGTACCCCCGCGTTTTGCATTCGCTACGCCCCGGTTTTCCGGCCTGAAGGTGATGCGCGTGGACCAGGCTGGTGGCTCTCGCTAGTCTATTGATTAGAATAACCAACATGCGCGAAAATGATTTACTCGCCTGGTTTGCCGCCAATGCCCGTCGCTATTCCCACGTGCCGGTCGGTATTGGCGATGACATGGCGGGCGTGGTTTTGCGTGGCACGGCCGACCAGTCCGGCGCAGCCCTGGCTCTGCTGAAAATAGATCAAGCCCTGGACCAGGTGCATTTTGATCTGCGCGAACATACACCTCGCCAGGCCGGGGCGAAGGCAGTAAACAGATGCCTTTCCGATTGTGCCGCCATGGCTTGCCGACCGCAGGCGCTTCTCATTGCGGTAGCGTTGCCCCATGCGGCTTCGACGGAAATGGTCCAGGAATTATTCCGGGGTTGTGAATCAGCCGCGGCAGCATTTGAATGTCCGATTGTCGGCGGAGACACCGCCGTCTGGGACCAGCGTCTGGCCATTACCGTAGCGGCCATGGGCGATTCAAGCACTGCTCCGGTGCGGCGCAGTGGTGCGGTTGCCGGCGATGCCATTGTCCTGACCGGGCGTGTGGGTGGCAGTATTTTGGGCCGGCACCTGACCTTTATACCACGTATTGCCGAGGCTCAGGCCATCCATCGTGTTGCAGACATTCATGCCATGATGGATGTTTCCGATGGTCTGGCCCAGGATTTGCCCCGCCTGCTGGCGGCTTCCGGCGTGGGGGCAGTGGTGGAAGCGGCCCGCATTCCAATTCACCCCGATGCGCATACATTGGCCGGCACCGATGGCCGATCCGCCTTGGACCACGCCCTGACCGATGGCGAAGATTATGAATTACTGTTCACGCTTACTCCCGCCGATGTTCCCCGCATCCTGGCCCTGGATTTGGCGGTGGAACTTACGGTGATCGGCACGATAACCACTCAACAGCAATTCGTTTTACTAGATGGCCACGGCACACCGCAACCCTGGCCGGGCGGTGGTTGGGAATATGAAAGTGCCAAACCATGAGCACCACCATCAGCACGACATCCACCGAGCAAACGCTGGCCTGGGGCCAACTGATCGGACAATTCGCCCAGCCCGGAACGTGCATTGCCTTAGACGGCATTCTGGGTGTGGGAAAAACGCAACTGGTTCGCGGCATGGCGGTTGGGGCGCAGGTGGAAGATTGTTCACTGGTATGCAGCCCTACGTATTGTCTGCTCAATATCTACCAGGCCGATGCCAGTCGTCCAGGATCGAAAACGTTGTATCATCTGGATGCTTACCGGGTGCGGGATGCGGATCAATTTGCAGCCGTGGGCTTGGAGGAACTGCTGGAGCAAAACGGCCTGGTGGTATTGGAATGGGCTTCGCGGGTGCCGAGTTTGCTGCCGGCAGACCATCTGGCGATTGTCGGTACGGTGGAAGCGGAATGCAGCCGTCGGTGGTGCATGAACGCCGGCGGCCCCATGTCCCGGCGGTTGCTGGAATTGGTGGTGGCAAACTGGCCGCGGATGTTGGCCGATCATCGATCTCAGTAATGTTGCAACAAGAGCCTTGCTGAAGCGTTTCCCTTCTTAAGATGCCGCAGTTACTAACATGGAACAGGTACTCATGAAAACGGCTACGCTATCGCCGGCGGTGGCGGTGCCACTTTCGTTCCAGCCGGCGGCGATTTTTCCCCACACGCCGGAAAATCATCCGCGCCAGTGGATCAGTTATGTCCTGCTGGTCATTTTAGTCGGGCTTGTTGCCTGGGCCATTGCCGGGTTTCATCAGCCGGCCAATTCCGGCGTTGATCAGAATGGCTACATGACCACGGCACGCATGCTGGTGGAACACCATCGCCTTTATTTTACGCCGCACAATCCTTTCCAGTTTGTCGGCCATATGATGATTCAAACTCCGGATGGCCGAATTTATGCCAAGTATCCGCCCGGCATGGGAGTACTTGGGGCAATGGCATGGATGATCGGCGGCGGACCGAGTGCGATGTACCTGGTGGATCCGGTTTGCACGGTGTTGGCATGCCTGCTGAGTTTTTTTATTTTTCGGCGCATGCTGGGGAATTTCCTTGCACTGATGGGCGTGATTTGGCTGGCCTGCAATCCGGTAACACTTACCTATGCCAATGATGCTAATTCGCACGGCGCAGCCCTGTTTTTTACGGTGCTGGGATTTTGGAACCTGCTGGCCTGGTGGGAAAAGGGCGGCATGTGGCGAGGCATGATTGCGGGTTTGGCGTTGGGTTTTTGTTGTTGGATCCGGTACACGGAATTTTTATGGGTGGTGCCGCTGATTTTTGTTGTGGCCCTGCAATGGTGGCAGGCCCGGCGGTCCTGGTGGGAATGTGTGTTAGTTTTGGCGGCATTTTGCATTCCCGTGGCCATTCTGGCGGCTATTCAATGGGTTGCGTTTGGCGAGCCGTGGCGTACCGGATACGCTTTTTGCAAAGAGCAAACTGGTTTTAGCTGGAAATACTTTATCGGCAATCCCGGCGGTATTCATCCCCGGCAAGGCAACTGGCAAACCGTGTTGGAGCAATTTTCCAACCTGGGTCTTTTCCTGTTGTTTCCTCTGGCCATTGCGGGGCTGGTGCGGCTGTTTTGGGTGCATTGGAAACCGGCGTTGATGTTGGTGCTGTGGGTGGTGCCCAGTGCTGCGCTGTACATGTTCTATTATTGGGCACCTACCAACATCAACACCACTGGGTACCTGCGATTCTTTCTGGATATTTTTCCGGCCCTTATTCTGGCGGCGCTGTGGTTGCTGGATCAGGCCATGGGGCAGGACAAAGCCGCCACCGCCATTACTGTGGGTTTATTGACGTTGTTGGGCAGCGCATACAATTTGTACACCATGGCTCCGCGTCTGCTGGCCCAGAGCGCCCAGAAATTAAATCTGGTGCAGACGCGGGAAGTGGTAAAGCATGATCTGCCGCCGGATAGCGTGATTTTTGTGGACGAAGGGATTGGCAATTATCTCAACAGCGTGAGCCGCTGTCGGCTTTATGGGGTGGAGATGTTTTCGCCCAATTTTTTTAAATGGATGCAAAATGCCACCGAACAAACAGGCCCGCATGGCCTGCAAAAATCCCGTTCAGAGGCATACATGAAACTGCTGGGCCAGAAAGGCCCCAACGGAAAACTTCATGCCAGGTCTGCGCCGCAACTGCGACAGATGGAACTCAAATTGATTCGCCGGACGTGGAAGAAGCATCGCACGGTAGCGTTTTTAATGCGCCGACAGATGTTGCCGCAGTTTGTACCCACTGGCCGTAATTTGAAAGCCATCTTGCTGGCCAGTTGGCAGTCGCCGATGGTTCATCCATGGTTTAACGCGCTCTGGATGAACTGGTTTCAGGGGCACGGCCCGGCCGCCCAGCGCCGCTGGCAGCGTATGCAATGGAATTGGCAACGCAACAATCAATGGGCGCTGATGGAAATTCTGCCCAGCAAAGGCCACGGGCCATAAGTCAGGGCTACGGTACCCGCATCTGACAGAATCCAGTTGTCCATGGATCTGATGGAATGAGATTTGGTTGCTTTCTTCCTAGTGCGGGTATATTTTATCGGGTCGAAGGCCCGCTATGAGTCTTCTTACGGGCCGCAAGGCGGTTAGGGGCTACTGGTTTCTTGAGGTGGTGCGTGGGCGTAAATCAACCCGTAAGGGTAGACGAACCCAATATACGCCAGTCGCCGTCGGCGGAGCTTTGGGTTGAAGAGTACGGCGATATACTTTTTCGCTATGCGAAACTCCGGGTTAAAGACCGATCCACCTGCGAAGAACTCGTCCAGGAAACATTTCTTGCCGCCCTGAAGGGAAAGGAAAACTTCCAGGGGCAGTGTGAGTTTTCCACCTGGCTGGTTGGAATCTTGAAGCACAAGGTTCTGGATTACTTCCGTCGGCAGCAACGTGATCAAACCGATACCTTGCCCGAAGATTCGGTGGTGGAGGCAATGTTTTCGCGGATTGGAAAATGGAAGACGTTGCCCCGTCGCTGGCATATAGACCCGCAAGATTCTGCCATAGAATCGGAGTTGTTGTCTGCGTTACACCGGTGTATGGAAGCATTGCCGGAATCTCAGCGACAGGCTTTCGCGCTAATGGTCATGGATGGGCAGAATTCCGAGCAAGTGTGTAAGACATTACAGATAAGTTCGACTAACTTGTACGTGTTGCTGTATCGGGCCCGTTTGCGGTTGCGAGCCTGCCTGGAAGGTAAGGGAATTGGCGGCGCAAGCGGATGATTGGTTGCCATGCTGGATTGAACTGGAAGCTTAATGTGGCGAAAATGGAACATCTACTCCTGCCGTCATGCGATGGAACTCGCATCAATCGGCCATGAACGGCGCTTGGGAAGCGGCGAACGCCTCTGGTTGGCCATCCACTTGGCTATGTGCAGCGCTTGCCGCGCCGGTGCACGACAGATGAGGGCGGTTGATCTACTTGCTCGCAAGCTGGTGCAGGGTATCGGCTCATCGGCTGGAGTGAATGGGGCAACGTTGTCGCCGAAATCGCGGCAGCAGATTGCAGATGCGCTCAGCAGAATGCAGCCGGGCCGGTAATTCCTCAATACGTCTTCCCACAGCCGCTTGATTCCGTACCAAGATACGTGGTGTAAACTTCTTCCATGAGACGGTTAAGTCGAGTGTGTCGTCCCGCTGGAGGCCACAGAGCAGTGAACTAAGTGGATGAGTGTCACGTCCTGATATAGGTTGTCACTTATGGCAATGGAAATATCAGGAGTTTTGGTAAGCGGGTACGGGTAATAAAGCGGTATAGTGAGTGCTTCAAGAGGCAGGTGGTTGACGAGTTGGAGGATGGTCGATTTGCTTCGATTACCCAGGCGCGGTTGCACCACGGGATTCCAGGCGCGACAACGGTACAGAAATGGATAAAACACTACGGTAGGAATCATTTACAAGCGAAGGTGG
>JAJYDW010000055.1 GCA_021790385.1 Planctomycetota bacterium | reverse complement strand
GCACAGGCAGCTTTACCATCAACACGGAATCGCCCAGTCGGGACGTAGCGATTATCGCCCCGTCTTTAAGCGTCACCATTCACAAAAATATCAGCGCGTTTGTGGATTATGAGCTGGACCTGGGTTCCAATAAATTCCACGCCCAGCAGGTGTTCGCGGGTATGGCCATTGCCTTTTAACGCCGGCCGCCTGAAAGGTGGTTGTCATAGCGCAGCTTTTTCCGCAGCGGCGGCCTGGTGGATTGCCTTTGGCAATCCGCATCCATCGGCAAATGCGCTATCATCAGACCGGGGCTCGGTCGATCTGGAAACCTATGCTTAGGGGCTGTCAGGAAATAAAGGGTATTAATACGGCGCAGGAATTTTGGTGGCTGGCGAGACGCGAGCGAAGAGCATACCCTGCCAATGGGTCTGTAAGGAGCGAGCAACGATGCCCGCCGCCAAAAGGACCAACTGGATGGTACAGGTTATTTCTTGACAGCCCCTTAGCCCCAGCGAATCAAGCCGGGTTCCAGACGCAGCGATACTTCAGCATGTTGCGGCAGTACACGCACCGCAAATCCCTGCTGACCGCAATTGACTGTTGGAATTCGCCCCAGGTATAAAGACGTTCCCTGCTCGGGCGTGGCCATCATGGTCATTTCCTTCACCTGGGCTTCGTGGATCTCGCCGATGGCATTGAGAGGTCCATAGTAAACTTCCACCCGGACATCAGAAGGTGGAATCAACCCCAGGTCCACAGTAGCGGACACTTCCAGGTCATCGCCGACCTTGAGCGCCTTACCGCTGATCTGTTCCACCTGTCGTACCCGTACATTGCCCCAGGCCGAACGAATGTTGTTTTTCCATTGGGCCAGGGCGGCAGCAGCGGCGGCGTCATCGGCAGAAAGCTTGTGAAATGAAGCATCTGCGGGCAAATAAGCCTGTTGGGCATATTGCTGCACCATGCGGTTGGTGTTGTACACCGGGCAAATGGTTCGCATGGATGCTTTCATGTGGCGCAGCCACCCCCGCGGCAGGCCGTCAAGGCCGCGATCGTAGTACAATGGAATGATGGACTTTTCCAGCAGGTCGAAAATCGCCCGGCTCTCCAACTCATCCTGATAATCGTCATTGGAAAATTCTTCGCCATGGCCGATGGCCCAGCCATTTTCACCGTCGTACGCTTCGCACCACCAGCCATCCAGAACGCTTAAATTAATCGCCCCATTGGCCGCCGCCTTCATGCCGCTGGTGCCGGAGGCTTCCATCGGTCGACGGGGCGTGTTGAGCCACACATCCACACCCTGCGTGATATGCCGGGCGACATTGGCATCGTAATCTTCCAGAAATACCATGCGTAAACGCACCTCGTCGCGCTGGCAGAAACGCACAATATTCTGGATGAAATGTTTTCCGCCATCGTCGTGTGGATGGGCTTTGCCGGCAAACACAAACTGCAAAGGTTGATTGCGGTCGGTGAGCAATTTCAGCAACCGCTCAGGATTACGCATCAGCAGGGTAGCCCGTTTGTAGGTGGCAAAGCGCCGGGCAAATCCGATGGTCAGTGCCTTAGGATCCAGCACTTCATCGGCGCGCTTGATTTCCAGGGAAGAATTACCGCGGCGCGCCATCTGCGAGCAAAGGCGCACCCGCACAAAGTGTACCAGACGCTCTTTTCGGCGCTCGTGTGCCCGCCACAGTTCGGCATCCGGTATTTTGTCAACGCGGCTCCACACACTATGATCCCATGGCCGCTCTGAGCCATTGGTCCCCAGATATTCATGGTACAGCCGGGCAAAACCGTCGCTAAGCCAGGTGGGCGTATGCACGCCATTGGTAATGTGCGTGATGGGGATTTCGTCGGCGGGCACTTCCGGCCAAATACGCTGCCACATGCGCCGGGACACCTCTCCATGCAGCTTGCTTACACCGTTGCAATGCCAGGCCATCCGCAATGCCAGCACGGTCATACCGAAGTATTCATTGGCATCCTGCGGATTCACCCGGCCCATGGCCATGAATTGTTCCAGATTCATTTTGAGTTTCGGATAATATGCACCCAGGTAACGCTCAATGAGATCGCGCGAAAAAAAATCGTTGCCGGCCGGCACCGGGGTGTGCGTTGTAAAGACATTGCTGGCGGCGACAATTTCCTGGGCTTCGGGAAAGCCCAGATTTTTCTCCTCCATCAGCACCCGGCAGCGTTCCAATGAAAGAAACGCGCTATGGCCTTCATTCATATGGCAGACCGATGGGGTGATGCCCAGCGCCCGTAGCGTCCGCATTCCGCCGATGCCCAGCAGTACTTCCTGCTTAATGCGCATTTCATGATCGCCGCCGTACAGCCGAGCGGTAATATCCCGATCCTCCGGGCGATTGTCCGGCAAATTGGCATCCATCAGATACAGGTTAATGCGTCCCACCTGCACCTTCCAGATGTTGGCCCGTACCGGCCCGGCCGGAAATTCCACCTGGATGTTTACAGGATTGCCGTCGGCATCGCGCACCTGAATAATGGGCATGCTGAAAAAATTGTTCTCCGGGTTTTTTTCCTGCTGCCATCCATCCGCATTCAGTTGCTGATGAAAATATCCCTCCCGGTACAGCAGACCCACGCCTACCAGTGGCAGTCCCATTTCGCTGGCGCTTTTAAGGTGATCGCCGGAAAGCATGCCCAGACCTCCGGAGTAAATCGGCAGACATTCATGCAGGCCATATTCCGCAGAAAAGTAGGCAATCTGGGCACCCTTTTGATCCGCATGATTCTGGCTAAACCAGGTGGACTGGCTCATGTAGCGTCGATAATCCGCCATAATGCGGTTGAGGTGGGTTAAAAATCCTTCGTCCGATGCCGCCGCCTTGAGTTTCTCCTGGCTCACCAGATTCAGCAGTGACACCGGATTGTGCGACGTTGATTCCCATACATCAGGATCGAGTCGGCTAAACAGGCTGGACGCTTCATAATTCCACAAAGACCATATATTGTACGCCAGTTCGTTGAGTCCCTGCAGGCTATCAGGCACAGCGGGTACCACCACAAAACGATGAATCGTCGCCATGAATACTCCTTAATTTCATGCCATTTCATGTTCTTCAAGGCTAACCTCCCCTGCTTGGATTGATATTCGGACGGTGCAAAATCGATGCCGTCGTCAGCCATCCGGGAAGACCCTGTCAATCCAATATTTTTTATTTATAACATCATTGCGTATAACACCTTACAACGTGTGAGCACATTTTTTTCGGCGGCCGTTTTATTTGGCGGAGCACCTTAACACCGCATATTATCGTCAAAAACCGGCCCTCTGTTCGCTTTTTATCGCTCCAATTACCGTCGTTTACACGTCTTATAATGCAACAAAGGTTGGTCAAAGACACTGGGCCAAGTGGCGGTTCACGGCGAGTTACTTACTTGCTGGTAGCGATGCGGTGGGCCCTTCCGTAGGAACCAAGATTGAAAACATTGGCATAGCCCATTTGACGAAGAACTCGGCGAGCCATGGCGCTGCGTGTTCCGCTGAAACAATGCAGCAGCAGCACCTGGTTTTTATCCGGTAAATGTCGGGGGGCAAGATGGTGCAGTTCGTTTAATGGAACATTCACCGCCATGGGCAGGTGACGCGATTGAAATTCTTGTTTGCTACGCACATCCACCACCACGGCTCCGTTTTGCAGATGTTGCCGGGCAGCGCGATGGGAAATAAGGCCCAGGCGCTTCAGAATGAAAAACACGGCCAAGACCGCAACAACTATTAAAATCATATACAAGTTCATCGCCATATTATCTGCGTCAGCCCACTCGATTTCAAGTTTGCTTGGTACAACATTCGCCCGGCGATCCGCTTGAGATTTTCGCTATGGTCCCTTAAACTACGCCATGTTCCCTTGGGCAGATAGCTCAGCTGGTAGAGCAATGGACTGAAAATCCATGTGTCGCCGGTTCGATTCCGGCTCTGCCCATTTATTGAGGACCATGACGTGATCATAAAAGAAAAATCGCCCGGCAATGCCAACGCCCCCGCGCTGCAGACCTCCGATAAGGCCGGCGGTAAACCGGTTATCCTGGGGCACGGAGATCTGCGTTTTGAATGGATTGACAATTGGGCCAAATTACCCGCCGGAATGAGCTTTGGCGACACCCACTCCGTGCAGGAAGCGGAAGACGGACGGATATTTATCCATCACAATGGCCACAATTCAACCGCGGTGTTTGATCCGAAAGATGGACGCTTCATTGAAGCCTGGGGTGGAGACACTTTCCGCGGCACCGCCCACGGCATGGATCTGCGCAGTGAAAACGGCCACGAGTTCCTTTACCTGGCACCAACCGGAAAAAACAAAACATTCAAGACCACGCTCAAAGGCGACATTGTTATGGAACTCGAATACCCGGCCCAGGCCCGCAACCGTGCCGGCCAGCTCTGCTATCCGGAGGCCAAACCTTATTCACCAACCTACACGGCCTTTGGGCCTGCCGGCGATTTTTATATCACCGACGGCTACGGGCTGGGGTATATTTGCCGGTATGATATTCATGGTAAGCTGCTTGCTACTTTTGGCGGCAATGGCGATGGGCCGGATCAGGAAAGCTGCCCGCACGGCATTTTTTGCGATACCCGCACATCGGATCACCCCATGATTGTGGTGGCCGATCGAGCCCATCACCGCCTGCAATATTTCACCCTGGATGGCCAGTTGGATCATCTGGTGACCAATGCCAGTCCGCAACAGGATAACGACGGCACGGGCAAATTCAGGTTGCCGTGCCAATTCAGCTCATACCAGGACTTTCTGGCCATTCCGGATTTGCTCGGCCGGGTCACCATTCTCGATAAATACAACAACGTGGCCGTTCACCTTGGAGACAACCCGAATGTGCAACAGCGCGCCAACAACGGCGTGCCGCGAAGTGAACTGGTGCCCGGCCATTTCTGCTGCCCCCACGGCTCCACCTGGGATCGCCACGGCAATTTGTTTATTGTGGAATGGTTGCCGTACGGACGGGTGACAAAATTGCGGCGGGTCTGACTGGCGCGTGGTTATACCGCGGGCGTGCAGAGAAAACAGCCAGGCCCCGGGAATAGGTTTGCCACCAAACCCCACGAAACTCCATAGCGTATAATGGTGGGGATGCCTCAAACGCGGAGGAGATGTTGGCCTAATAATTTGTGATTTTTTTCACAAGACTTTCCAGACAAGAGCCGTTACAATCCATTAAACGCGTCAGGAAGCTAAAAAATAATAGCCGGTGCTTGGTGCTTCCGGCTTGGCGCTGAAAGGCTTTTTTTAATCTGCAATGAACACTTCCTTTCAACCTGACGAGGCACAAGGCCAGAACAGCCAACGGCCCGGGGCAAATGTCGGCGAACCGTCCGCTCCTAGTCCCTGGCTGATAGAGCAGCTTGTGGCCACAATCGGTAAAGCCCCGGCAGCCATCGGGCGGTTTCTGGATCGGCTGGCCAATGGCCGCGGACCGTTGCGCTACGTCGTTCGCTTTTTCAGTTCTGTGATACTGGGATTGGTCTGGCTGGGACTCACGGGGGTTTATATCGGCCTGGGTTCCGGCTTGCCGCAACTGCGGGCCTATTTTGATGTCACCACGATGGAATTTTTCGACGCATGGCCCATGATTGTTTTAATGCTGCTGCTTATTCTCACATTGGCGGTGGTAACGCTGCGGCGTATCCCTTTGAACATATACAAACTTGGCGTCTGGATGGTGCATGTGGGTATTATAACCCTCATCATCGGATGCTTTTTTTACTTTGGCATGAAGCGCGAAGGCATGACGCGGATTTTTCTGCATCAGACTGTGAAAAATTTTTACGACAACACAGATCGCGCCTTATACGTACAGGCGACCAACCCGGCCGGAGCCAAGGCCCACGCAATGATCCCGCTGAAAGCGCTGCCGATATTTGATCAGCGTTCTCCCCGGCACGGTAATCCGCTCAACATCGCGATTCCTTCCTCGCAGCTCGCCGCCATCAATCCGGCCCTGCGCCATGTAAAAATCAAGGTCATCGGCTATTACCCGTATGCGGTGCTGCGGGCGATGCCCATGCCGCGAAAAATTGGCGTGACTCCGCGCCGCCCCGCCGTGTTGTTCAACCTGAGTATTTCCGGCCACAGCGGCGGGCGATGGCTCGTGGCCACCAGCCCGGCCAATCGCGTGCTGGATACCAATTCGCCGTTCGGCGTTGAATATCTCTATCACCCTTCAGTGCGGCGGCTGCGCGACATATCGACCAGCTTTGCTGGCGATCAAGCCCTGATTGTGAACATTCCCGCGGCCCATTTTCGCCGGGTCTACGTGATTCATCGTAACGTGCCCATCGTCGTCAAAAATACCGGTTATAAAATTACGCCGCTGGAACCCATTGATATGCCGATGCTATCCAAGGGTTATCAGGGCACGCAAAGCCAGGGGTACATGTTGGCGATAACGCGGAAGGACAAGACCGGGGTATTTAAATTTCAGCGCGTGGCGCTGTTTCGATATCCAACACGCACGCCGGATTTTGTTTTCGTCCATGGCCAGCGGAAACTGGTTCCCAACCGCATCGATCACAACATCCACATCCGCTACGAGGATGCCCGGCACAGCCAGTTCTGGATTGTGGAGGATAAAACCGAAAAATTTACCTTAATTCACCGGCACCACACCGGCAGTGTAACCGTGCATAGCCTGACGCTGCACCACCCGGTTCCGGTGGTTATAGACGGCATTCACCTGGGATTTTCAATTTTGCGCGTTGCTGATGCGCGGTATCGTCCGTACACCATTCCAAAGACGGATCGCCGGCCTAAAATTGAAGACACCATGAATCGCGCAGTGCTGCAGATTAGCGCCTCCGACGGGAAGTGGAAGGACCATAACATCTTCGCACCTTTTGAGCAATTTGGACTGACCGGCGACTTGCCCCCCACCAGGGTCGTGGTACCGGGAGCCGGAACACTGTTGTTGAGTTTTTCCCAACTGGCCCGCCCGCTGCCGGTGGCACTGACCCTGCTTAGCTGCCGGGAGATATTTTATCACGGCGGTAAAAATTTTCCGCGGGATTTCATCAGCAAAGTACGCATGACCAACCTTAACACCGGGCGATCCCACATTGCCACCATTCATCTGAATCACCCGCAACGCGCAATGGGGTTATCCTTTTTTCAAGCCCGGTTTGGGCGTCAAGCCAACGGCCAGCCGTTTACGGTTCTGGGGGTTGGTAACACCGACGGCTTTTATGCCATGCTGACTGGCGTGCTGCTGATCGTCAGCGGTATCGGCTACGCCTTTTATTTCAAGCCGGTCCTGCTTAATATAAAAAAGCGGCAGTTTGCAGCTTATGCGGCCCGGAAAACGGCCCAGGTGACCACCTGAATGAACAGGCGGCCCGTCGCAGCCGGGTCAGCATGTATACAATGTGTTGACTCGTTTGACGGTCCAGAATGTTGGCCGTGAACTTGGAGGTCTCCATGATGCGTTTTTTTTCTCAATCCCCGAAGACTCTGCTCAACCAACGGCGGTCGGCCATGCCTTTCCGCCAACTCCTGGGCTTATGGCTCATGGTCATCCTGATAACCTTGATCTCGCCGCTGGTTCACGGCGTGGTGATGGTGGACCAGGGTTCGCCCAAGGCGCTGCCACCAGGCCATCCACTCATTGGCCCCAATTCACCGGCGGTGAATCCAACACCCGACTGGCGCAGAATGGCGCTCACGCAGAAATTGATGGACCAGAATCGCACGCAATTTAAAAAGGAAATCAATCTGGGACCCCTGGGACTGCTGACCATTCAAAATCAGGATCAGTTGAAAATTATGGATACGTGGGCGGAACAAAACCTGCATACTATCTGCGGATATGATTCGATCAACGGCCAAAACCCGCTCTATACCGCTCTGGACATGGCCTTTCGCCCCGAAGCCTGGATGTATCGCAACTTTATTTTTGTGGAAACGGTTCCTATCCGTGAGCGGCTGATGAAGCTGGTACAGGGCAAGGCCGCCAAAAAACGCCTGCTGGAGCAAGGCACGGTCAGCCCGGCTTTTCTAGCCGATCCTGCGGTGCAAAGCCTGCTCAACCGCCTGAGTTCCAACGCCATTCTCAACTCCGCGCTGGCTCAGCTTTACCAGGCGGACAGCACGTTCCAGAATCTAAGTTCTTCCCTGCGCATCGTGCCGCCCCCGCCGCTCCAGACCAGCGGCATGTGGCACGAACCGCTGGAACTGGCCCCCAATACCGGCAGCATGGCCGCGAAAGCATTACCGCAACTGGCCAGGCTCAAGCCTATCGCCGGCTATACCCGCAGTCAGTCCTTGCAGGTGGTCCTGGGCATGGCCGAACTGGTGAATGGCTGGCGGGCCAACAAGGCCTCCCAGGCCAATGCAGGCATTGCCCGCCTGACCGCCGTTTTGCCCGGCATTAACCCTGCGGCTTATCCGCCTCCCCTGAAACGCCACGTGGAATACTGGTACGACTATTTTTCCGACGGCACCATCGTTGGGGTGATTTTGTATTTTCTATCGCTGACGTTTTTTCTCATTGCCGCGGTCGGCGGTGTCCCCGCGATGCGTCGGCCGGCGATGACCTTTTTCACCATGGCGGTGCTCACCCAGGCCGCCTTTATGGGTACACGGTGGTGGCTGGCCGGCCGGATTCCCATCCAAAATGAATTTGAAAGCGTTCTTGGTTCAGCCTTTGTAGGCTGCGTCATCGGATGGCTTCTGGAACTCTGGAAAAAAAACAGCCTTTTCGGCATGGCCATGAGTTTTGTGGGCTTTCTGGCCATGACCGCCTGTTTTGTAGTCCCCTTTGTGCTGGGAGACCATATCGGGGCCAACATCGGCAAGGTGGATGGTGTCCTTAATACGTATTGGCTCTACATCCATGTGAATGTCATTATCAGTTCGTATGCCCTGATTGCCGCCAGCTTCTGTATGGGCATGACCTATCTGGGCACCAAACTGTTTTATCACCTGCATCCGGTGAGCGGCCCGGCCCATTCCATGGCGTTGGCCGGTGCAGGCTCCGGCGGCGGTTCCGGCAGCATGGGCGGAGGCGGAACCAATGGTGAAAACGATGTGTCCGCACTGGAATTGGCCCGTCGCAAATTTCTGTTGCAACTGGATTCCGCCAACATCGTGATCCTGCAGATGGCGTTCTGGTTTTTAGGTACCGGTATTATTCTCGGAGCCGTATGGGCCGATTACAGTTGGGGACGGCCCTGGGAATGGGATCCCAAGGAAACATTTTCTCTGCTGACCTGGATTATTTTTCTGATCATCGTCCATCTGCGTTTTGTAACACCCAAATACCGCCCCGACTGGACTGCCTGGCTTTCCGTTTTCGGATTTGCCGCTATGATGTTCAACTGGATTGGCGTCAATTTTTTCCTGGTGGGCCTGCACAGTTACGCATCGTAAAAAAAGGTAGTTTCAGTTATGGCCGCGACCCGCGAAGACATTATCAATGCCCTGAAAACCGTGGAAGATCCCGAGCTTTTCAAGGATATTGTCACCCTGAACATGGTCAAGGAAGTCCATATATGTGCGGGAGCCGTCAAGGTGGATGTGGAGCTGACCACGCCGGCATGTCCTCTGAAGGAAAATATCCGCAACTCGGTAACCACGGCAGTGATGCAGGTACCCGGCGTGGCGTCCGTGGAAGTGAACTTAAGCGCTAAAGTCCGAAGCATGATTGAGCAAAAACCCATTCTGCCCGGCGTGCTCAATATCATTGCGGTGGGTGCGGGCAAGGGCGGCGTGGGCAAAAGCACCGTGGCGGTAAATTTGGCGGTGGGACTGGCACTGCAGGGTGCCCGCGTAGGCCTGCTGGACGGCGACGTTTACGGGCCATCCATTCCCACCATGACTGGTCTGGCCATTCAAAATCCATCCTTGCGCGACGAAAAAATAGTGCCGTTTGAGATCGGCCCGGCAGAACATGTCATCAAGGTGATGTCCATCGGATTCATTGTGCCGCCGGAAAAAGCACTCATCTGGCGCGGACCGATGGTACATGGCGTGATCAAGCAATTTCTGGAGCAGGTGGACTGGGGTGATCTGGATTACCTGGTTGTTGATTTGCCGCCTGGCACAGGTGATGTATCGCTGACCTTGGCGCAATCCATTCCGCTCACCGGCGCGGTGATTGTGGCCACGCCGCAGGAAGTAGCCCTGGCGGATGCCCGCCGGGCCGTGCGAATGTTCCAGCAATTAGGCGTGTCCATTCTGGGGGTGGTGGAAAACATGAGTTACTTTGTCTGCGAACATGGAACTCAGTACGATATCTTTGGCCGCGGCGGTGCCCGGAAGATGGCCACAACCATGGGACTGCCATTTTTGGGCGAACTGCCGATAGACATGCAAATTCGCAAATTGTCGGACAACGGCGATCCCTTCACCAATTTTTCCTCTGCCGGTCCGAGTCAAAAGCAACTGGTATCCATTGTGCAAACGTTGGCTGGCCAGATCAGTGTCCGCAATATGACTCGTCCGGCGGGTAAACCACTGAAGGTGGATGTAA
This sequence comes from Planctomycetota bacterium, assembly GCA_021790385.1. GTDB lineage: Bacteria > Planctomycetota > Phycisphaerae > WQYP01 > WQYP01 > JABEVA01. The sequence continues at coordinate 12,157 of JAJYDW010000055.1, read as the reverse complement.
CCGAATAAGCGCCAGGCTCGTTGCGGCCTGACGGAACGGTTCGGCATTTTCACCAGCCTTGCGCATCGATATCTGTTTACCTCCCAAATTCCATGCCGGCATACGGCCATACAATGTCATTCAGTGGTGCATTTTTACCACCGATAGAGATAATTTTATGATTGCCAGTTTTCCGCTCTTGCCCAGATAATGGTGCGTCATCCGCCCGGCGCACACCAGAATATTTGCCCCGGCCGCCCCATTATTAGAGTAGGGAGGCGGGAGTTTGGGGCACGGGGGAACAAAGCGGTCAGCTTTCAGCGGGCGGTGGTTGGTGGCCGGGAGAGTCTTAACGTGGCAAAAGCCGGGGAAACTGGGGGACTAGGATTCGAACCTAGGGCCGTTGCCCACAAAACACCAATAAAACCACAAGTTTCGCTGGCGTGGCAACCTGTAGGGCAACCACCCGTTGCACCCGATGCGGACCTACGAACGGTTATCCACGCTTGGGCACACCTGCCGGATGAAATTCGGGCCGCGTCCAGACTGCCCGCCGGGGCTTAAATCGGCAGAATAGCCGCAGATTGCTGACCCTGGCAAATTGCCGTTGATGGCTGTTGACACGTTGACTGATGACAAATGTCCAAAATACTTAAGGAATAATGACTTTTGTCAACACTACCACCCCAAACAGGCCATCCAACCCCATAAACTGCCTCCGGATGCTGGCACTGTCAAATGACGCTGTTGACATGCTGGCGATACTGGTGACGGCGACAAAAATCAAAAAACCTTAGTAAATAACGAATAATGGCACCGCCACCATCCAAATATGCTATTTCATTCATTCGTCATCTGTTTTGGCCTTTAATTCGCTTTTTCTCTGGGCACCTTTCAAACGACTTTGTGCTGTATCCATTTTAGCACGATCATCTGCATCGGCTGTGGTTAGGGCGTCCTCGACCGTATGCACAGAAATCTTAACCCCTTTGATGAGGTCATTCACGGCTCCCCTTACAGACGGGGCTTCATTGTCTACAGCCTTATCTTCCTCGCCGATCTTCTTTTGATCGTGGGAGTTGATGAGTTTAATTTGATTGTAATTGTTCATTTCCACCATATGCACAGCCTGCCAGTAACGTATGTCGCGGAAATGATCCGCTGTGTTGGAACGATGATCCTGAGCACTCTCGTCATCCACACGATCCAGCCCCATCAAATCTTCCATGGCCTCGACACCGCCGTGATAAGCAGCATACGCCAGCAAGAGACCGGTTTGATCCGGGGAAAGCCCCCCCGCCAACATGTCTTTGAAGACTGTGGCGTAGATATAAAACTTGTTGTTCAGATAAGGTCGAACGTTAAAGAAAATCCTCTCATACAGATCCACATCCTTAGGGGCATGCATCATGATCTGGGCCACTTTCTCCAGCGGTTCCGAGGTCAAAAGGAGGGCCTCCAGATAACATCTTTGTAAATCACCAACAGACCGCCACAGATGATGGACGCGATACATCCCTGGGAAAGCCGTGAACAGATCGTCTTCGCTGCTCGTGGCCGCGCAGGCTCGCTGATAATAAACGGTTCGCCAAACCAGCCTGTCGCGGATGTAATGGCAGTCCCCCCCATGCCGGAGCACCCAGGATGCCTCTCGCCAGCGCCAGTTCGGAGGACGTGTGCCACCAATTAAGCTGTAAGGTGCGGCGTGTTCGGTAGGATTCAGGCAATCTAAATCGTGCATGATGTGGCGGCGGTGGGGCATGGTTTTCATTCCGCGTGGGGCAATCTGCCATCTACCGTCTTTTCATGCGGGTTGTCTTTTGCACGTGGTTTTCTTTTAAGGGAGTCCCTTACACCCATGTACTTTTGCGCAAGCATGTTAAATTGGTCCATCGCCAACTCCCACTCCTGTGTATGCTGTTGCAGCGTGTTCGCCACCTCAGGTGAATCAGGAGTAATACCTCTCGCTCTGTCCCGACGCAAGCTCTCCATCTTAATGCGGGCCTGAAGCATCCACCGGCTAACTGCTGTTAGGTTCTGTTGGTAGATTTTAGCTATCAGTTCATCAACATCGTTGGCGGCGAGCGTTTCCACAAGACCGATGATTTTGGCTTTATATTCAGGCACACGGCCAAAGAGGCGGGGGTCATAAACCAGCAGGCGTATCAGCCCGTCAATATCGCTCTCCATCATGCAGCGATCCCAAAGATCGTCCACCTTTTCCCGGCGACGTCGCTTTGGCTTCGGCACCGGAATGAGGTCATTCTGATCGTGTGGTATATAGTCCATGTCTCTAATTATAATGGTTCTGCCCGCACACCTTGTTGCTAATGCCGCCGGAACCGTAAAATAATCATCACTAAACCGGGGAGAAAGCGCCCCAACACCCCGATAAACGTGGCACTACACCCTGGATAGGTGTTTTTTAACCTCGTAAAAGTGTCCGAAGCCTGCAAAATGCGCGCACAAGTGCACGTTTTTGCCGCACATATTTAATCCCCATACACCTTGTTGCCGTCGAATTGATCTCTGGAAATCATCCGCCCCATGCGCATTTCCCCTGGCGGAGAAGTGGTGCTGGAGGACCCTTGTGGGATGGAATTCAAATCAACCCTTGCATCCGTAGATGGTGGCGAGTATCCAATTCTTCGTCGCTTAAGCTGATTACGGGACGGCGCAGTGTGAGGTAGTACATTCGGAGCGGTTCACGGTAAGGGTACCGCTTGCGACGCGGCCGGGTTTTCGTGCCGAGATACTCCATGGCCAGGCCACTTTCACAAAGGGCTTTAAGTAGCTGCGCTGTTCGCTCTTGCCGGTAACGCGGGGAACGGGAATCGCTATCTGCAAAGAGTCTTTTTTTAATGGCGTCGCTGGAAAGCCCCCGATAGGCCGTCTGCATAATCCGAACCATTTTTCTGGTCTGGGGGTTTTCGATACGCATTGGTAATCTCACACTGACATCAGGGTGCTGGGCGTAACGCTCGCCACGTTGCACGCCCTGCCATCAATTTTAACACAATGTTCCGAGCATATCCTACAAGGTATCGGCATTGATCCCAGGAAGCCGTGGGTGGGCATACTGCATGCTCAACCATTATTCACTTCCAAACGATATACGGAAGACGGGGTTTGTGGGATGGACACTCTTTCTTTACCGAAAGTCTATACGATCCACTGGCGTCATTTGAGGGGCGCAGGACAGCCAAATGTAAAGAGGCGTTATGGACACCACGGTGAAAAACCAGAAAAAACTTGGCGGCAAACCTATTGTCGGGGTGAGTATTACGGATGGGTAGTGATTTGCGACGGTTTTGGCTCGGCGGATTCAGAACACGGTTTATGTCGGCCGGAACGCAGACTGCAATACAGGCAGATCAGCGCAGCAAGCACCACTGCATAGGCAATGCCAGGTTCGGCGGATTGAATCAGTGCCAGCCAATGCGGTTTGAACTGGTTAAATTCGAGCTGAACGGTAAGTGTCATAAAGAAGCTGAGCACTGAAAGCAGCAGTCCCAGCAACACCAGCCCCGCGTCAAAAGCCACTGCAACCGAGACCAGCATAGCGGATCCCCAAAGTAGATACCGCTCAAACATACAGGGGGCAAAAGCAAAAAAGGTAATCCATGGCGTAATCATGGCCAGCAAAAACCGGGGGTTGTTGCGACGATGATGACGTGCGGCCGCCCAGGCACAAACCAGCATGGTCAAAGCAACAATTGCGACCAGCAGGAGCCGCATATTTATCGTGTAAACTACCGGCCAATTCAGGGTGAACACCTTTTCGGTCAGCCCCCAGTGGAAGTTATCTTGCAAAATCAGGCCAAGGCCGTCGGCATTGGGTAATGAAAGCATATTGGTGTGGTGGACGCTGGCTCCAAAGAGAAAGCCGGTTTTAAGCCACATCCAGTGAGCCGGCATGGATATCGCAATAACGGCCATAGCCAGAGCCGCCTCAGTGGCAAAAAAAAACCATGCTCGGTGGGGGTGAAACAGCCACGGTCCCACCACCAACCATGTCGTCAGCATCAAGGCCATCCAAGGTGGGCCGTGTGCCGTATGATTCCACCAGGGCCACAAAGCTAAAGGAATTGTCGGCACGGTGAAAAGAACAGCGTAAAACCAGCGTACGCGGTTGTGTACTATAATCCAAGCGACACCGGCTAATCCGGCGATGAACACGCCGGCCAGATAGTACCAATCCGCGGGGCCGGCCAAGAGCCATATGGAATTGCACAGTCCCGCGGCCAGGACAAAGCCAACAATGTATTCCCAGGCACGAAGAAACAGGCCTTCAAAGATCGGCCATAAAATGAACATCGCGGCACAGAAAAGTTCCTGTCCTTTAAGCAGTGAGCCGATGGCAACAATGACGCCGGCAAGAAAAAAAAGGTCCACACTCACCAGATAAAGACCCGCGATGTAAAACGGAATCACCCAAACGTCATACTGAACCCAGGTGTGGGCGGATTGAATCACATTGGGATTAAACCAGAAGAGGCTTGCCGCAAACAGTCCTAACATCCATGGTTTCCAAGAAGTGGACGGAAAGGTACGAAGCCGGAGATCGGCATTGGTGGACTGCGAACTGCCGCGAATAATAAAATCCCGGAATTTCCGGCGGGAGGAGAACGGTTGCGATTGGCGCAGCACCCAATGTCGCACCAGCAGAAAGATGCCGATAAATCCAAATAGCTCCATCACAGTGTTCAACCAAAGCAGGGGTGTCATATAGCGGGGCCGCCATACCGTGGCGTATGGATGTAAACTACGCTCTATCCAGACCCAGATAGCGGCTACCGCAATTCGCCACGTTGGATAGTCCAGCCGGTAACCGGCAGGGCTTTGCGGCAACACGCGAGATCGCCGGTACACATCGGCCAGACGGTGTAAAAATATGGGCAGTGTGGTGCCGGCGATTCCCGGGTGGTGCAGGGTACGTATCCAATTATGTCTGGTGTTTTTGAGAGTAAAAGAACCCCAGTCCCAGATATTGCGCATATCCGGGGTATAGTGAGCCGGTGTGCTCCATTGGAATATCCAGATCCGCAGAATTGCTCCGGGGATGAGAATGGCCGTTACCAGACCAATTGCCGTAAGCGTCAATACCAGACGTGGCCGGCGGCATTTATCGCTTGATTGGCGTGGCGTCTGCCGAGGTGTCGCGGCAGCATTGGCTAAAGCTCGTTGGGATAGATCTGCCTCCGGCAGCGATCCGTGGTTTAACTCGGGTTGGTGAGACATGTGACAAGACCTTGCTATGATGGCCTCTGGTGGATGTAAGAACCAACTATACCCGCTCCTGGCAAGTTGAGCCACAGACTCTGGCTATATTGGAACTCCTTGCGATGTTGCCGAAGCGGCGGCGGCTGGGCGGAAGAGGGCGGCCGGTGGAATGGTTCTGAGGCATTAATCCATGCGGTGGGACATCCGGCAGAAAATCACTAATGTTGGCTAATTAAGATATAGTAACATGTAGGGCCGGCATTATCGGCCGCTTAAAACGAAATAAGCTATCATTTGTTGGTTTTTAAGGTCACCAAGGTCGGTCGCGGCGTCCCTGAGACAGCCCCGAAAAAATTTTATTTTACGCTTGAAATGTCCTTTGCTCTGCAATATGATATAGCTTATATAAATTGGCAGGGTTTTATTGATTCTGCGGAAGGATTGCACGGATGTCGGGCTGCCGACTCGAGCGTTTTCTTTGCCGATGGTTCGGTGGAATGTAAAAGCCCCACACATCTGCCCTGCGACTACGCCGAAGATTCAGAGGACTCCTGGGAATAGGATGTAGCCTAAACGCAGCCGCGAAGCGGCGAGAAAGACTTGTCTGGCGGTGTACCAACCCGTGCCAGTCGGCAATTATGATCGAAAGATTTTAGCCAATGTTCAAGACATTAAATCCCCGTCCGCGGTGCGGATGTGCAACAGTGTTGTTCCGGCGTACCGTCGTGTGCGTGGCGGCGGTCAATCTTTTGTGGCTATCCGCAGTGTCACAAGCACGGTCACTTGGAATGCCCGCAGGGTTGGCCCCGGTCCATCTTCGGGTGCAGTATGGGCGAAATCCTATCGGCATTTGCCAGATGAATCCGCAATTGACCTGGACGCCGCCGCAGGAATATACATTTATTCGTGAGGCTGATTACCAAATTGAGGTTGCCCGTTCGACGGCAAACTTGGTGCAATCGCGAAAACTGTTGTGGGATTCCGGCCAACGCAAGTCTTTGTGTAACTGTTTCCCGTACTGCGGCAAATATTCGCAATAACGGTGTTGGCGCGATCGTCCATGCGCTGGTATGCTTGCTGTCGCTATGGATAGCGAAGTAAAAATACATCGTAAAAAGCTGATTGCAAACGCGGTTGCGGGTCGAGCCGACGGTGTCACGCAATACCGTGATCTGGTTCGACGGTTCAATTATTTTCTCAAGCAGTATGACAAACTCAAGGATGAATTGAGTCATTATCGTTCCCGGTGCTACCACCTGGAAGGGGAACTGCAGGCCATACGCCCGGAGGTCTATCAGGCGTATCAGAAGATCGACCGGCAGCAAAAACGGTTGGATAAGCTTGCTGCGGAAAATATGGCCTTGCGTAAGGAATTGGCGGGCATTAAGGAAAAACTTAATCAGCCGCCCAAGGTGCTGCCCGCGTTGGTGAAAGCCAATGTGTCCAAGGACCGGCCCCGCCTGCGGCCTGGCCGCAAGGTTGGCCATGCCGCCGCACTTCGCCCCATGCCCGAAAAGATTGATGAGCATGTGGAGGTACCGGTTCCGCGCGACGCTGGCCAAGTGGCGTGCTGTCCGTATTGCAGTGTTCAGTTGGCGGAGGTGCAACAACATAACCGTATTGTAGAGGACATCATTCCCTCCAAGGTGGTGACGCGTTGCTATCACACTCTCCGCGGATATTGTCCGGGCTGTCGCAAGCGGGTGGAGAGCCGGTCTCCGGAACAGCCACCGACAGTGGATATTCCGCATGGGCAAATCGGGATCAATGCCTTGGCTACCGCGGCCTTGCTGCGAATACAGTATCGCCTGCCCTACTGGCTAAGCACACAGCTCTTGGCGGATTTGCCGGGCTTGACGGTATCTCCCGGAGCCGTGACCAAACAGATCAACCGTATGAGCCATTGGCTGGAGGGTGAATATCCCCGGCTACAGGTCTTCCTTCGCGGTACGCCTGTGGCCCACATGGATGAAAACACCTGGCGGGTCAATGGGATCAATCAATGGCTGTGGACTCTCTTGGATGACCGCCATACGCTGTTCCATGTGGACAAGAGCCGGGGGCAGAAGGTGGTGGAGAAATTGCTGGGAGAAGTTTTTGGCGGCTGGCGATACCGGGGCGACCACCGCGGGACTTGGCCGCCAATCTACACCGCGGTAGAGTCTCCGGGATTCACAGCCATGCGGTGCCGCCAGTGGGTCTCGATTTCTTCCAGGGTGCGGCCTTTGGTTTCCGGGAGCACCAATACGGTAAACAAAAAGCTTACTGCCGAACAACCGGCGTAGATAAAATAGGTGGTCATCAATCCAAGCTCATTTTTCAGAACCGGAAAAGTCTGCGCCACCACAAAAATGGCCGCCCAAAGAGTTAAAACCGCCAGCGAGGCCGCCCGGCCACGGATGCGGGCCGGGAAGATTTCCGAAATAATGATCCAGGGCATCGGCCCCATGGCCATGGCAAACGCGGCGATAAATACCAGCACGCTTACCAGCAGCATGGTCACCTGAGCGGTGGAAAAATGCGGAATCATTTTGATGGAAGTATGCGCGGATTTGGCCAGCGATGCAAAGGTCGCCTGCGACAAGCCGCCCTGGAACCGGATGCTGCCGCCCGCCGTCTGAATCGCCGGCTCCTTCGTTGCCAAAGCAAAGACCAATCCCACCGAGGTTAGCGCCGCCGCTTGAACGGCCGTGCCAATGGTCAGCAGCAGTTTGCGCCCGGCCCGGTCCACAAAGCCCACAGCAACAAATGTGAATAGAAGATTCACCATACCCACCAAAGCGGTGGAACCGAAGGCACTGGTGGTCTTCATGCCGGCGGCCCCGAACACCCGCGGAGCATAGTATATGATCGAGTTGATGCCGCTGAATTGAGAGAACACCGCCAAAAACAGGGCAACAAACAATGGCAAACGATAGTGCCTGGTGAATAACTCACGTAGTTGCCCGGTTTCTTCACTGGCGACCTTGCAAACGGCGGCAATTTCCGACTCGGCCTTGGCGCTGCCGAAGAAGCGGGTCAGAATTGATCGCGCCTCGGCTTGACGATTGTTCAAAATCAGCCAGCGCGGACTTTCCTTGATCCACATGAGCAACACCAGAAACAACAGCGCCGGAAGCGTTTCGGAACCCAGCATCCAGCGCCAGCCATAATCACGGCTCCAATGGATGCCGGTGGCAGAGGTAGAGTTGCCGTATTCCAAAATCAAATAATTCACCCAGTACACAATGGCAATGCCAACAACGATGCCCAGTTGAAACAGCGCCCCCAGCCGGCCGCGATGTTTTTCCGGGGCAATTTCCGCAATGTAGACCGGGGCGATCATGGAAGACGCCCCGATGGCTAAACCACCCAGAATTCGCGCACACACCAATTCCGCCAAGTTCCGCGGGATGGCGGAGAATAGGCCGGAGGCGATGAACAGCAGGGCGCAAAGAAGCAAAATTTTTTTCCGCCCAAAACGATCGGCCAGGGTACCGGCGAATAGGGCCCCGACAATACAGCCCAGATCAAGGCAGGCGATGGCAAAGCCGAGTTGGCCGGCAGTGAGATGAAAATACTGCTGTAAATACCCCTGAATACCGGAAGCCACTCCTGTATCGTAGCCGAACAACAGTCCAGCCAGAGCGGCTGCGAACGCGGCGAACACAATCGCTCTCAAGCCGGCGGCGCTGGAGTCCTGCTGCAATGATGCGGTAGAGTTTTGGATGCCCATCATGAACCTTTCTCAAGAAAAGCCTTACAACTGTGCGTAACAGACGTATTTCGCTGAATCACCGGATTAATCCAGATGGCGGGCGATTCTGCGGTTCGGTGGCCCAATCCGTGTCGGGTTTAGCCGCCATCCGAAATACCAGATCGCCACCACCAACAATTTCCTGATGCGTGATCCATGATCGTTCTAGCCGTCGGCCGTTGAGTTTTACCTGGTCGATGTAACAGTGATCCGGACTGTTGTGATCGGTGGCAATGGTGAAAGTGGTTTTGGCTTGTGGGTTACCAATGATCGCGCGATCCACAATGGGGCTGCCGAGGACATAAACGCCCGTAGCCGCGTTTACTGGATAAAAGCCCAGAGCCGACCAGACCAGCCAACTGGAAAGCTGGCCGCAGTCGTCATTGCCCGGAATACCGTTGGGAGTGTTGTTGTATAAAGCCATTACCTTGCGCACCCAATACTGGGTTTTCCAGGCCGCACCGGCAAACGAATACAGGTACGGAATGTGGTTGCTTGGCTCATTGCCCTGCGCATCCTGACCGACCATGCCACTGATGTCCGGCGGTGCGGTGTACACTTTTGACGGGGCGGTAAAGAACGCGTCAAGTTTGGCTATAAACGGCCGATCCCCCCCGTACAGAGCAATGAGGCCTCGTACGTCCTGCATCACATTGAAGGTGGCCTGCCAGGCATCTGACTCGGTGTAATCCTGCGTGTAGTCCTGGTCCGGACGGAATGGCTGACGCCATTTTCCATCTGCGGTTTTGCCCCGCATAAATCCGGTCGCGGGATCAAAGAGATTTTTATAATTCTTTGCCAGTTGGTAAAACCTTTTGGCGTCATCATGCTGGCCGAGCAACTCGGCCATGGCACCCACGCACCAATAGTCGTAGGCGAAATCCAGGGTGCGGGAAACGGATTGTTTCTGCGAGCCGGTGGGCACATACCCATAATGCCGAAATTCCTCCTGCAGTTTATTATTGTTGTTGGCGGTAGCACCCACCAGCGCAGTGTCGCGCATGGCAGCGTACAGGGCGCTAACGTCAAAACCGCGGAACCCACGGACATAAGCCCCCAGAATCATGCCCACCACATGAAATCCGGTCATGCACCAGGTTTCGTTGCCCCACAGCGGCCATACCGGCAGCGAATGTTCCTTGAGTTGGCGGTAGTCCGTCAGCAGAGTATTGATGACATCCGGGATGCGCGCGGGCTGGGTGAGCATCATAAAAGGGAATTGAGCCCGATAAATATCCCAGATGGACATGGTGGTGTAATTGGTAAATCCCGGGCTGGCATGATTCTTACGATCTTCGCCGCGATAGGTTCCATCTACATCGTTAAAGGTGGCGGGCGCAACCGTGGCGTGATAGACCGCCGTGTAAAACGCCTGCGTCAGCGCCTCACTGGGCATCCTGGCATCGACGATCGCCAAAGTTTGATCCCAAACCTGCCCGGCCCATCGTCTGACCGCGTCGAAATTCCAGGTAGAAATTTCCTGTGCCAGATTCTTTTTTGCTCCTTCAATACCGGTGCAGGAAAGGCCGACGCGAACCATCAGCGGCTTGTTCATCGGTGAATCTTCAAAAATTGCCTTGATCTGTGTTCCGGTGAATTGCCCGGTACTCCCGGCGGTTATTTTGCCATCTACCATCACCTGCGATCCCTGAAATGGTCGCGAGAATTCCATCACGAAATAAACCTGTTTATCCGCCGCCCAGCCATGCGTATACCGCTTGCCGCTGACTCGGGTCGAACTTTCAATATGGAGTTCGGCATGATAAACACTACAGCCCAGACCATGAACCATGTCCAGAATTAACCCCCGGCGTGTTCCGGTCGACAGGGCAGGATAGGTATACCGGTGCATGCCGCAACGGGTTGTTGCCGTCAATTCTGCCTTCACCTGGGGGGTTTGTAGATAAACGCTGTAGTAGCCCGCCCTGGCTTTCTCCTCCGCATGGGAAAAACGCGAGGAATAACCATGGCCCAGCCCGCGTGAAACCCAACCGGAATTTGGTCCTATCGCTTCCAACTGCGTCTCATGCTGCCGCCCCGGAGCCTCGGCATTCCAATACCAGTTCACCCCCTCGATGACCGGCATCAGCAGGATATCTCCAAGGTCTTTGGCCCCGGTGCCCTGCAGGTGCGTATGGCTGAAGCCCAAAATCGTGTTGTCCGAATAATGATAGCCCGGACAATGATCCCATCCATAGTAAGGGTCCGCACTGCGATTGCCCGCCGAATCAGGGCTTAACTGCACCAGTCCAAACGGCGCTACAGCACCGGGAAACGTGTGGCCATGCCAGCCGGTTCCGATGATGGGCCGCACCGCGGCAACACCGGAAGGTGTTGGCACATGTTCGGCCGCTGTTTTTAGCAGGGCCTCAACGGAATCAACTTGCCGGCCAGTCAGGCCTGCGGCAACGGTGCCACATGTTCGAACGATGGCCGCGGCCGCGGCCGCAGCCCCGATAGCTTTGACAAAATCCCGCCGCGTAGCATTGCAATGCCTGGAAGCAAAAGCCATGAATTTCTCCATTAAATTAACAAGAGTGCCCGTTCCATGTCGGACCGGCCGACCCTGGCGAATCATTCATCGATGACCAGGTGAGAACGCTTTGCACTCCGGAATATGCCATTCATCCTCCCGCCGGTTGGTATGAAAAATGATACTTTCCGGATTATCAAGCCCCTGCTGTGTAAACGACCGCTGAGGATCAACGAAGTTTATGATGGAAGTTTCGTTGGTCCAGGGATTGGTAATGGATTCGCCGGTGCGGCCCGACCAGCGATGCGTCCGCGGTCGCCCAACCCAATAACAGTAGGTAAAATAAACCATAAACCCTGAAATTGGACTATTTAGGCATGGACGGAGCCGCCGCCCAGATTCAAAAGCCTCCAGCAAGGCCATGATTGTCAAGTCCTGGTCTAAAGTTGTCACATTATTGTTCATTGTTCGCATCCAAGTTTAACTTCCTTCGGGGGATCGCATGGGGGTGTCTGCGCAGCGCAGGGAGGACGAGCGCAGCGAGTCCGACCGCAGCCCAGCAGACGCCCCCACGCGGCGCGGTTTTCCGTTCTCGTGCCGGACCTTCCGGCACGCCGCATCGCCTGCCGGTTTTGGCCCTATCGTCTGGGGTATTATCCCATCGCTGTGCACCTGCTGGGGAACACGCATCTGGAGCTTCCCGTGCGGGCGGCATTGGTTGTATATCGCTACCGCCTCCGCCACCG
>JAJYDW010000008.1 GCA_021790385.1 Planctomycetota bacterium | reverse complement strand
CTCCTGCCGTTGGCGTGTGCAGCGGGCCGAACACATGGCCGCCCTGCGCAGCTTGGAATACGCCGGCCTGGTGGAAAATTACTGGAACCAACGCGCCGCCTAATCGCCAACAATAGGAGTTACACCCGGTGGATGGGGTGCGTGGATGCGTGTATGCCCACCGGCTCTACACATTCCGAGGTTGTTATTTTTTCCCCGCACCTTTAAGATAATCCGAAAATTGCCGCCGCATAAATGGTGGTCACGATCATCTGTGGATTTTCAGGAAGTGAAACCCATGAAAGCAATCATAAATCGCGGAGCGTTACTTGAAATCCTGAGCCAGGCAGCCAACGTGGTTCCTGCCCGTTCCCCCAAACCTATTCTCGGCTGTGTGAAAATTTCCACCTTGAACGAACCCGGTGGCAACGCTTTGCGTGTCATGGCCACCGATATGGAAGTAACACTGGAGAGTACTCTTGGACAAGTAGAAGTAAAAGAGCCTGGATCAGCGCTTTTGCCAGCCATGAAATTTCTGGAAATCATTACCAGTGCTCCGGATGACACCCTGGTGCTGGAAACCAATGGCGATCAAACCACCATCATGGGTTCAGACAGTGTTTTCAAGTTATTGGGTTTTAATTCCGAGGAATTTCCACCCATTTCCGGATTTGAAGGCCAGCCCGATTTCTCCTTGTCGGCCGGCACGTTGAAAACGATGCTGGACCGTACGCGCTTTGCCGCCGCTAAGGAAATGAGTCGCTATGCCATTAATGGAGTGCTTTTTGAACGCAAAGGTAAAAAGCTGATGCTCGTGGCAACCGATGGCCACCGATTGGCACAAACACAGGATCAGGTCATTGCTGCAGATGCCAAAGAGATAGCTTCAGTGGTACCGTTGAAAGCAATTTCTCTTTTGGAACGGTTGCTGGTTCACCCAGAAAATGTGGTGCATCTGCAATTTCGCGAAAATAAGCTTTACGCGCATGTGGTGGAACAAACCGCCGATGGCAAACCCGCTACCAGTGTCGGAACTATTTTAAGCAGTGTTCTGGTGGAAGGCCTGTTTCCACCCTACCAGGATGTTATTCCCAAAGATTGCGACCGCAAGGTGACCCTTAAACGCGAAGAATTTTTCAGTGCGGTGAAACGTTCCGCCCTGCTGACCAATGAGGAATCCAAAGGGGTGAAACTTTCGTTTAGTGCTAAGCAACTGGTGGTAACAAGTCGGGCTCCGGAGACCGGTGATGCCAAGGTAACCATGAATGTCTCTTATTCCGGCGAACCCATAGATATAGGATTTAATCCGCATTATCTCGCTGATGCTTTGAAAGTAGCCACGGTAGATGAAGTTGTGCTGGAAATGAAAGCGTCCACCAAACCGGGTATTTTACGACTCGGTCCGGATTTTCTTTATGTCATTATGCCGGTGAGTCTGCCCTCCTAACGGCGACTTAATAGGAAACGCTCCGCAGGAAATGGGCTTAAGGTATGACGCGGCCAAAGTCCAATCCTAAGCTTGGCAAAAGCAAAACGGACCAGGGCGAATCGTTGGCAACGGCCATTAAGGACGCGAAGGTTCGCGCTCAAGCATTGTCATTACAGCGACAAATATCGTTGCGGCGAGTCAGCGCCGAAAATCCGCCGGCTCCGCTCGGGCCAATTCTGCAAGTCTGGTTTAAGCAACACATTACAAAACCTGGAAAGCTGCTGGGAGGCATTACAGAAAACTGGATCGCCCTGATGCCGCCTCAACTTTGTCGGCACACGCGGCTGGCGTCATTGGCGCGTGGAGTTTTGCATGTCATAGCCTCAAATGCCGTGGTTGCTGCGGAACTAAATATCCACTTGCGACAAGGACTTTTAAACAAGCTCCAAAATGCATCAAAAGGGGCCGTTTATCGCGTAAAAATAACTATCAGCAGTCAACTTTGATATGGCCGGATGAACCAGGTTATTTACATCTTATCCACAATTCCAACAGCAAAATTTTTCGTAAAGCAGGTGGGTATAGGCTTGGGGAGTGCATATTATTAATGATTTAAAGTAACAGTGGTAGTGATAGCAGCTGTCGGTATGTGGAAATAAGGCCGATTAAATTATATAAGTTTAAATTTGACAGAAACTTATATCAGTTGTTTTAATGTGAGTTGTTGTGGATAATTTGTTTGAGCGCGAACATTATAGGCTGTTGAATATTTAAGTTGTTGACAGATCGTGTTAATGATATTTAAGGAAATTCGGTAAAGCATTGATTTTTATTATGTTATAAGCCTAATGGACGATAGGTTATCCACAAGTCATTAACATTATTGTTGACAGGGGTTGGCGATGTAGTAGTGGTTGATTTATCAACCAATCTCTGCAGGTCGTAATGGTGCAGCCAAACTTAGTGCCAATCGCTCCATATTGGCTACAATTCTGGTTGCTGGGCGTATTGATCAGGTGGCACAACGTGCCATCCTCTGCGTATAATCTGCCCTTATGATTGTGCTGATCGATAATTACGACTCTTTTACCTACAACCTGGTGCAGCGCATCGGTGAATTGAATGCGAATTACCGCATTGAAGTGTTTCGTAATGACAAAGTCACCGTGGAAACGATTGCGGCCCTTCAGCCGGACCATATTATCATTTCGCCGGGACCGTGTACGCCGCGTGAGGCCGGTATCAGCAACAACGTGCTGCAAACCTTTGCGCCGCGCATACCGATTTTGGGTGTTTGCCTGGGCCATCAATGTATCGGCCATACTTACGGGGCCGTGGTGGAGCGGAACTGGCGCCTGATGCACGGCAAAACCTCGCCGATCCACCATGATGGGCAGGGAGTTTTTGCAGGCATGAACAATCCTTTTGCGGCCACACGGTATCATAGTCTGGTGATCCGGCCTGGTACGCTGCCGGAGGATTTTGTGGTTTGTGCCTGGACTGTGGAAAAAGAAATCATGGGTGTGCGGCACCGGCGCTGGCCGTTGCACGGAGTGCAGTTTCATCCGGAAAGCTTTTTGACGGAAGATGGCAATCGATTACTGGCAAACTTTCTGGCGATCAAGAGCAATCTGGTCAGTACATAAACTTAAGCCTGTAAATCGCAGAAGATAGATGAGATGGTTACGTCCATCTGATGATGACATTGATGCCGGGTTTTACGGCAACTGGATAATAATGATGGCGGAAATATTTCCCGGTTTACATTACTTTACCGATGCTCAAATCAGTGCCCGACGCGAAACGCTTCAGGCCCAGGTGGTGGTGTATGGTGGAACAGCGGCGGGCGTTTTTGCGGCGGTTGCCGCCCGGCGGCTGGGCCTTAGCACGTTGCTGTTGCACCCCGGTAAACACCTTGGCGGCCTGACCACCGGGGGCCTGGGCTGGACTGATCATGGTAACAAAAGCGTTATCAGCGGTATGGCCCGCAGGTTTTACCAGGATGTGGGCCGGGCATACGGACTTGGCGAAGTATGGTCTTTTGAGCCGCACGTGGCTGCGGAAGTGATGCAGCGGATGCTGGCCGAAGCCGATGTGCCGGTGCAAACCGGGGCGTATGTGGAATCGGTAACGATGGACGGTCGGCGAATCGCCATGATTACCATGCTGGGCGGACTGCAGGTGCATGGAGACGTATTTGTTGATGCGAGCTATGAAGGTGATTTGCTCGCGTTGGCCGGGGTCAGCCATACGGTTGGACGCGAGGGCAATGCGGCCTACGGCGAAACGCTCAACGGCATTCAGGTGCGTGACCTGCACCAGTTCAGCCATCCGGTGGACCCATACGTACGGCCAGGCGATGCCGGCAGCGGGCTGCTGCCGGGCATTATGGACGAAGATTTGTCGCTGCGGCAGGGTCAAAGCGATTCTCGAGTGCAGGCCTACTGCTTTCGGATGTGCATGACGGATGATCCGGCGCTGCGCGTGGATTGGGCCAGGCCGGCCGGGTTTAACCCGGACGATTACGTATTGGCCACGCGCTGGTTTCAGGGCCAGAAAGACACGTACAACGAGCAACTTCGGGAGTCGGGGGCGAATGGTGTACCGGAGAAGTTTGATATTCTGGCCCCGCGCACCGCGGGTGGCTTCCATAAAACAGATACCAACAATCATGGCCCGGTATCCAGCGATTTTATTGGGCAAAGCTGGGATTGGCCGCGGAGCAATTATGCCCGGCGCGAACGGATATTTCAAAATCACGTACGCTACCAGGCGGGTTTTTATTGGCATATGGCCAACAACCCGGAAATTCCAGAGCGCTATCGCGTTGCTTACAGGCGTTGGGGCCTGGCCCGGGACGAATTCACCGCCACCGGGCACTGGCCGCACCAGCTTTACGTGCGTGAAGCCCGCCGATTGATTGGGGATTATGTATTAACGGAGCATGATTGCCGCCTGACCCGGCGCTGCCCGGATCCGGTGGCCATGGGCAGTTATGCCATGGATTCGCACAATTGCAGCCGGTTTATCAAAATGGATGCCGGCCAGGCCCGCGTGCTCAATGAGGGCGATGTGCAGGTGTACTGCGCCGGACCGTATGGCATTTCCTACCGGTCGATGGTGCCGCGGAGCGGTGAATGTGAAAATCTGGTGGTGCCGGTGTGTGTGTCTGCGTCGCACATTGCGTATGGGTCGGTGCGTATGGAGCCGGTGTTCATGGCGCTGGGCGAAGTGGTGGCGCATGCTGCGCACTGTGCTCTTGGTACGCGGTGTGCCATGCAGGCCGTGGATTATTCCCTGCTGCGCTCGCGTTTGGTGGCCGCCGGCATGGTGCTGGGATAATCCAGGTTCTTGCGGCAGATCACCGGGGCAAAAAGGACGCCCCGGGGTGGAATCAACCCCGGGGCGTGGAGCGTGAAAAAGGCGGGCTTGGTGAAACGGCAGGCTCGTCAGGCCGGATGCGGCCTCCGGCGGCCTACCAGTAATAAACTCGAACCAACTGCCAATAAAGCCAGGGTGGAAGCCTCTGGAACGGTGGTGGTACTCAGCAGATTTGCGGATACCACATCGGACCCGGTTCCAAAGCCAACAACGACATTGTTAATGCCGTCCGCTGCGGCAAGGTTCTGCATGTGGAAGGTAAAGGTAGGGCTGTTGCCCAGAAATACACTATGGCTCGGGTTCCCGTCGATGCTGGAATTGGCATCGATATACGGCGAAGGCCCGATGACCAGGTATTTAGGTGCGCTGCTGGTTAAAAGAAAGGTGTTGGTGTTACCTGGCCCGGAGGGTGAAGGTGAAATCGTCCACGCGTTGGAACCCAACGCGGAAAGACCGGAGAGCGGCGTAGTGGTGGCGGCCCCACCTGCAGCCACGGTGACGCTTTGACCGTTGGACAAAGCCAAGGCCCCCGGCGAACTGGGGGCGGTGTTGCCGCTGGACTGCACGTCAAAAGAGACGCTGCGCAATAATTCATTGGCGGCATGCATTACGCTGGCGTTGGTGATGGTAACACTGATGGTGTTGTTAGTAGAGCTGACATCAAAAGCAATGGTAGCATTGGCCAGGTTGGTTCCATCGCCGACGTTGGCATTGGCCACGGAAAAGGTTTGTATGACATTGGCCTGAAGTGTTGGCACCGCGACACCAGCGAGAGCAACGGTACACGCACCCATGAGCAAACTGCGAGTAGACAACATATAAACTCTCCCTGCTTAGGCGGCACGTTAAGTTGGAAATCGTCGCCGCCATGGGCGAATATCCAGATTGCAGCCCGGCACACACCGGATCTACGAAAACGCTTTTTACATCGCGTGAGAAGAAAATATTGGGGTTGATTACCCCGGTAAAGTGAATCTCTTCTCTCGTCTCTATTCAACTCTTTTGACAATCCCGGTTTTTCCGAAGATTGCTTAACCAACGCCATCTCGCGCTGGTTGTTTTTACTATCAGCCGAAAGCTGGGAGAAAGTTAAATTTTTTACAGAGATTTTTTACTGGTGTGCCCGCAGGGCCGCAGAGCCGGTTTTTATAGGGGCTGCAGGCCGGCGGCCGCCAAAATGCCGCCTCAGTGTGCAAGCGATCCGCCCAGCACCGCTGTCGACCGAAGGATAATTTTGTGATTGGGTGGCGGTGCCAGTACTTTACTTTGGCGTGGTTCCTTGGCAAACTACCCATAATGTCAACCACGATCGGCAATTTAAATGCTTCCGTCACCGCGCCGACACCGGACATTTCGGTGCAGCTTAAGAATTTGCGGATGGCTAATCCGGTCATGACGGCATCCGGCACGTGCGGTTACGCTGATGAGTATGCCAACTTTGCCGACTTATCGAAGCTGGGGGCATTTGTTACCAAATCCATCAGCAGGCAGCCGCGGCCCGGCAACGAAAGCTATCGTGTGGTTGAAACCCGTGCCGGAATGCTCAACGCTATTGGCCTGGCCAATATTGGATTGGAACGGTTTCTGGCGGAGAAGGTTCCGATTCTGGAAAAAATGGGCGTACCGGTGATTGTCAATGTTCCCGGTTGGAGCATGGATGATTATGCCGATGTGGCCGAACAGTTGGATCAACAGGTGCCGGTGGTGGCGGGCATTGAGCTGAATGTCAGTTGCCCGAATGTGAAAAGCGGCCTTTCCTTCGGCACAGATCCCATGCGCCTGGCGGAACTGGTGGCCCACGTGCGACGGCGCGTAACGCGCTGCACGCTTATTGTAAAACTTTCGCCCAATGTTACGGATATTGCCGTTACCGCCCGGGCTGCGGTGGAAGCCGGGGCAGATTGTCTATCGCTGGTGAATACGTTTACGGCAATGGCGGTGGATATTGAAAAAAACCGGCCGGTGCTGGCCAACGGCACCGGCGGCCTAAGCGGGCCGGCCATTAAGCCCATTGCGGTGTATATGGTGCATCGGGTGTACAGCACGGTGGCCAAGACCCACAACATTCCACTGATTGGCATGGGCGGCATTCAAACCTGGCAGGATGCGGCCGAGTTTATTCTGGCCGGGGCGTCGGCGGTAGCAGTGGGTACGGCCTTGTTTATTGATCCGTCGATTCCGCAGCAGATTGCCGAGGGTTTGCGTGGTTATCTGCTGCGCAAAGGAAAAAGCTCCATCCGGGAAATTGTGGGCACGCTGGCGATGGGGTAGGGAGTCGGGGCGCGGCTACGCCGCGAGTTGGGAGCAGGGAGATACGTATTTTTGGAGGAGACAGGGCGCGGGGATCCTGCCGCAAAAGCCGACCGCTGAAAGCTGATCGTTGTTCTGCGGGCGTCTACCGCGGTACCGGCAGATGGGGAAAATTAAAAGGCAATTTGACCAGTAGCGTGCGCGTAAAAAAGCGGATGTTGGCGCGGGTGGGCTTGCCGCCGGTAACATTGATGGTGTAACGGTAATAGCCCCAGCCGTGGCTGAGGATCGGGCCGCCGGCATGGGCGCTGATGTGCAGAAGATGGCCGTGGGCGCTGTAGAACCGTACTTCTCTGCTGCCAAAAAGTTCCCGGACAAAACGTTGCTCAAGGGGAATGGCGGCGAAGGCCAGCCAATGGTTGGTTTTACCGTGGTAAAAGAAATTCAGCGTACTGATGCGCAAAGGAATTTGCCAGCCGCCCGGAATTTGTGTCAGCGTGCCGAACACCAGATTCATAGCTTGATCCTGCAGGGTGGCATGGCCGAAGCCGATATTGTTCACGTGCAGGGTCCGTATGTCGCTGGATACGTAGACGCGGGCCCATCCGCGCAGGGCCAATGCCGCGGCCCGCGACGGCGGCTGGTGCAAAGCAACCGTCAGTGGAAAAACGCCGTCCTGGGGCGTCTGCGGATAGCAGTTTTGCGTGGTTTTGATGGCCGTTGACAGCACGATTTTCCTGTGGGCATCGGTGATAGTTTCGGTGCCGTAGAGGCTGCCAATTTGTTCCAGAATCTGCTTTGGTGTGGGTGCCCAAAGCACAAAAAAGTGGGCGTTAAAGCCTTGTGTGGGATTGCCGCTGCCTACGTTGGTCAGCCAGCGATTTTCAAAACGATGCAGTAGGCTAAGCGCCACAGCCCCGGCACCATGTATGGATATGGGGACAGAGTCTGAAAGCAGGCTGTTAGTGCCGAATGTCGGCTGGTAATTGTTGAACCTGCGGCCGGTGGGACCAATTGCGGTGAGATGGGCAAGTTGACGGAGCACCTTCCAAAACGGCTGGCGACGGATGTTGCAGGAAGTCAGGTTTAATGGAGGCACCTGGTCAAGGTGCGGGAGCAGGCCTGCCTGCAAGCATAGTTGACGTATTACTGTTTGGACGGTGGGGTGCTTTAAGTGCAGGGAAACCAACGGCCCCTGCAGAATGTTGGCCGTTTCAATGGTGTCCATTACAGAGGCCAACCGGGTGCGAAATAAAGGGCGGTGGGCCTGGTGCAGGGCGTGGCGAAGGGCGGTGGTGGCGGCTGGGCCGGCGCGGATCAGGTTCCGCCGGGCCGTAGCCCGGTTTTTGGCATTGGCATTGTTTAGTTGGTGAATCCATTGGGCGAGCCGATTGGCTGTGACGGGAGTTGCGGGCCGGACAGGCTTGTGGGCGGGCATAATCAGTGTGGCCGGCCCGGTCCGGGGATGATGCAGCGCCTGGGGTGCTGCGGCAAGGCGGGATTCTGCGCTGCAGCCTTTCGGAAGTGGTACGTTGTGGAATATAAAGGGTATCCGCACGTGGCTCAAGCCGGTGTGCAGTTTAACCCAGGCCGTTACCGGCAGCCCGCCCTGGATGTGAATGATATGACTCCAGCCAGGGCCTTTGAATGCCCTGCCCATGCGGCACTGGAGTTTTTGGCCGCGGGTACCGGTAAAGCCCAGAACACCGCCGATATTGGGGCCGAATGCAGGGGGCCAGCCGACCAGCAGGGCGTGGAGTAACGCTGCGGTGGTCGGCGATTGCCGCGCCTCTGAATTAGAGGAAATTGAAACCATTATGTGGCAACGGGCGATGTGCGGGTTGAGCGGATCGGTTACCACGTCCGTAGGCTTTCCTATGGCGATGTGCAGGCCATGAAAATTCAGTGTGCCCTGGCCGAAGGCCTGGCGGGAAATTCGCCAGATACGCGGAACTGAGTCCAACACCACGGGCACTTCACCGGCCAGCACGGTGAGTTTGGTGGCATGGGGCGAGGGCCAATGAAGCCGCGGCGCAAACGTGAACTCATCACAGGAATTGCCGGTATAACAGTTCTGCGACACCTTCGATGCCAGCAGCGATTTTCCGCAATTGTCCAGGGCCTGGGTAAATTGAATCGGGCCGACTTGCTCAATCGCTGTGCTCCCTGGTGCCCAAAACCCCATCAAACGAACGCCAAACCCGCCGGCGGCATGCTGGGCCGTTGGGGCGGTGAAGCGAATGGTTTCTCCGGCCGACGACGCTTGAATGGCCAGCAGCAAAGCGCCGCGGCGATAAACGGGTGTGTGCCTGGCCAGGGTGCCATGGCTACAAAAGGAAAATAACCCGACGGGCGTGTAAAAGTCGTTGCCGCAGGGGCTTATACCGGTTATGTAAGCAAGCTGCTGAATAACTTTCCAAAATGGCTGGTGCTGCACACGGATGTTTAATCGTCGGCTGGTCCAGTGCAGGCGTGCGCCGGCAAACTGCGCCGTAAGGCCCGCCTGGCGGCAAAGCTGCCGGAGAATGATACGTAGCGGCGCATTCGTGAGCTTCAGCGTTACCAATGGCCCGCGGATGGCGTGGGCACGGGCAATGGCGGCCAGCACCGCGCGCATATCCCGGCGCATCTGGGGCGTGGTCCAACCCGCCAGGGCGGCTTTAAGA
Source organism: Planctomycetota bacterium (assembly GCA_021790385.1). GTDB lineage: Bacteria > Planctomycetota > Phycisphaerae > WQYP01 > WQYP01 > JABEVA01. Next base: position 74,519 of record JAJYDW010000008.1, on the reverse strand, counting down.
GCAGCTACAGCGGCTGTGCCGGCGGCGATCAGGTGGTGTTTAGCCTGGCGGCGAATGGCGATTTGAGGGCGGCTGAGCTTACTGACCCAGGCGGCAATTTGCTTAGGCGTAAATACTTGCCCGGGCCGGGGCAACATGATAATGGATGGCGTGACGGCCACCGGATGACGAACCGAGTGCGGCGGCGCGGCAGCAGGGGTGGCTGCGGTCATTGGCGGTATAGCACGTGGTGGGGTGGCACCGGTAGCTTCCGCCGACCTTGCGGTAAGCAGGCACGCTATGACGACTATGGCAGCCCACAGGCTGAAGTTGGATTTGTTCATGGAAGGTTCTCCTGGCAGCTTAATCACTACCGCAACAGCGGGATATGATGGAACTCAAACGGTACGGTTATGACGGTAGTGTGCCGGTAAATTGTCGCCTCCACCGTGGCGGGCTTGCCGCCGGTGATAAAAAAAGTGCCTTGATAGTGCTTCAGATTACCGTATCCACCGGCTACCATGTCTGTGAGTGGCTGGCCATCGGAATTAAGGAAGTAAAATGGATTGACAGGTACAGCGGTTAATCGGGCCATCAATGCCCTGATGCGCGGCGATTTGGCAAGCCTGACCGGTACGGATATATGCATCACTTCCTTCCAGCGGTTGCCGGCGCGTATGGGTCGGCCAAACGCAACAGTAATGCCTGCAAAGTGCATGGTGGCCTTGCCGGCCTCCAGATGGCTGCATTTTTGCACCTGTGGTTCTGTAGACGCCGCTACTATGAGGCACGTTTGCAACCGGGCGAGGAATATTGCTTTGGTGGATGGCCGTCCCAACACCACCGGCCAGGGGAAACTGAACATGGCCGAAGTGTTGCCGCCAAAATCATAGATCATATATCTGATGGGGGTGGGCAGAGCCAAAATCCGGTGCTGGTCGTCTACGGCCAGTCGAACCTCCAGAGGGGCTATTTGCAGTAACACGTGCGGTGTTGGCACGTACAGGCCGCAGTATTTTATCACCAGCTCACGATGGCCCTGTCCGCTGGTTTGCTGGCTTCCATAAATGGTTTTTTGCCGGGCCGATTGGATGATCAGGGCGATATTGCCGTGGATGCTTACCGTCGATGCGTGGGAGAAAAGTCCGGGGCGGTCAAAAAAACACATGGTGGGCGAATTGCCCTCTGCGCCCGTGGGGCCAATGCCTGTGATTTTGGCGATACGCAGCAGCACTTTCCAGAAGGGTTGGCGCTGTACGTTGATGTTAAGGCGTTGTGCTGTCCAGGCCGGCTTCGGCGGAAAATAGGGATACATGCCGACTTCGTCGCACAGGACGCCGATGATGGTTTTGACGGAAGCATTTCTGGCCCGCACCGAAACCAGCGGGGCACGCAGCGCATGGCGGATGTAAATGGTATCCAGTGCCGCCTGCAGGCGCTGGTGTACCTGCACCGTGTGCAGTTGATGTAGCGCGTTTTTCAGGGCTGGTACCGCCGCTTTGCCGGCGGCGATCAGAAGCCGCCCGGCCCGACTTTGCGTTTTGGTGTTGCCGTTGGCCAGGTCATGAATCCATCGCGATAGACGCGCCGCGTCCGGCGCGGGATGTTGTTGCCTGGCGATCATGATGATGGATTTTAACTGCGGGTGCGGAGGCACCGCCCCCGCAGCTCGATCCAATGGCAGGGCGGCCAGGGCCAACCCGGCCCACACCGTTACCCTGAACCCACTGGCGATGGCTGCTATCCGCATCGGTTTTCTCCTTATGCGGCTGCCATTATCGTCCGATGAGCGGTTAGGTCAAAGCAGGAACCTCAGCATCCGGCTGAGCCTGCCGTGGTCGGGCAGGGTTTCCAGATGCCGGCAACACCTGATGGCACCATCTACCCTGGTCCAGGACCTGACGATGCCGACGTCAATCTGCGGCAAACTCGTCGCCCCAGTGCACATTCTTGCAATAATTGGTGGTGCCGCGGTTATTATTGGCAGCATTCACCTGCGATTGGGTCGGGGCTGGCTGGAGTTGCAGGGCAGCCGATTGTCGCTGAGAACTGCATCCTCCGGCCACAAAAAGCACGGCCGCCAGGGCCAGGATCGGCGATACCTTGATGGTGTTGTGCATTAACATGGAAATTCCTTTCAAAAAACTTTCCGATGAACTTATCCTTAAAGTTGCCCGGGCGCGCACCCGGCGCAGCTTTTTGGTTGCATGCAGTTATTTTGGCAGTGGCACAAAACATTATTTAATCCTTTATTGAGCCTTAACGCCAAGCTCACATTTTTACTATAGACACTTTAGATCGATTATGAAAATATATGCTGGTTATATATATTATGTGTTTTGGTTATAGGTAGAGGCGGAAACAGTCAGGAATCGTTGTTGGAAAATCAAGGAGAATGTGCGTTTGCAGTTACAGGCGCGCAGGGCTTTGCTGCGTTGGTGCTCCAGCAGGCCCTGATGGGTTAGGCGTTGGCCCTGGATAAATCTGGCGGTGCCTCAGCCGCACCAGGCCCGGCCGCGGCCGTCCCTTGTGTCTGGGCCACGGGCGGGTTAAAGCGCAGCCAACTGGCGCTTTCCGGGTCGTCCATGGAGAGGGCTGTGTATTGGCAGCCGGGGGGAACCATGTCCAGCGAATCCTGTCCGGAGGTTAAATTGATAATCATGTATTCGGCCCGGGCGCGCACAAACTCAGACTGCCCCGCCGGTTGGACCGTTGTGGCTGCGGAAACTTTATCCAGATTCAGCAGGGCCAGGGATTCCATCAGCGGATCACGCTGGCCGCGGCCCGATTTAACAATCGTGGGTGTAATATCCGCATACCCGGCCACGCACAACCCCACCGATAGATTGTCCATCAGGCCCGCGCAGATCAGTGATGCGGCCAGTTCAATAGCGCGTTCGCTCTGGGCCCTTCCGTCGGTGAGAGTACGCCAGGTTCGCAGGTCCAGTACCACGATCATGGTGGGCGGAGTATCCATGGTCATTTCCCGCACCACCATGTTGCCGGTGCGGGCCGTGCGCCGCCAGTGAATGGATCGAACAGAGTCACCAGGATGATAATCGCGCAGGCCGTAAAATTCATCAAAGCCGCCGCGTGCGGTAGAACTCACCGACCCGCCCGGGGAAAAAGTCCGGGTCTGGGCCAGGAGCCGGCGGTTCAGCAGGCCGATGCGCGGATACACCACAATGCGCTGCGGAGCCAGATAATGGATGGCCCGATTTACAAAACCAAACGGAAAAGAGCAGCATATCCGCAATTCCCTTAGTTCCACCAACCCGCGGTTTTCCGGAACCAGATGTGTCATCACCAAAGTGCCCTGCTGCGGACCTAAATGCAGACAATACCCCTCCGGCACACGACGCAGATGGCCGACCATACGTGCTTCGGTCATACGGACCGCACACGACGGCCATAACCGCTTGCGATTGGTCAGCCGGTATTGCACATCCGCCGCTTCGCCCACCACCGCATGGTCGCCGACCACACGGACCACGTCCAGCTTTTTCAGCACCACGTTGCCCATAATGGCCGAAACCAGGATGCTGCCCAACACAATACCCAACGCCCAAAAGAGCACATTGGTCTTCGAATTGATCGCTGCCAGCATCACAAATGCCGTTACGCCGGCGAACACAAAGCCGATGGCGGTAAGTTCGTAATAAGTCTTACGAATTCGCATGGGCAGCCCCAATCGATTGATCCAACCTGACGGGCCGGTTCTGCTTACACCGGGCAGGGCACGTTTTGGATAATGTCCTGAATGATGCGTGTAGCCGAATTGACGTCTCCGTTGGCCATGTAGCTTTTGCTGATCACCCGGTGTGCGCACACCGGCACCACCAGTTGTTTAATGTCGTCGGGAATAACATAATCACGCTGGTTCACCATGGCCATGGCCTGCGATGCCTGCATCAGGGCCAAACTGCCCCGGGGCGATATCCCGGTGTGCAGGGCTTCGTGTTTGCGGGTGGCCTCGACAATATCCATCATGTATTCCAGCAGCAGCACGTCAATTTTAACCTGCGAGCATTGCCCCTGTAACGCCCGCACTTCGTCCATCGAAAGTACCGGATCCAGGTGCTCCAGCAGACGTCGGCCCGGCTGCTGGCGCAGAATCGCCAGTTCCTGATTGCGTTGCGGATAGCCGAGTTCAATCCGCAGCAGAAAGCGGTCCAACTGGTTTTCCGGCAGAAAATACGTGCCCTCAAACTCAAACGGATTCTGTGTGGCCACCACCATAAACGGCTGCGGCAACAGCATCGTCTGGCCATCCACGGAAACCGAAGCGTCATTCATGGCTTCCAGCAAGCTGCTTTGGGTGCGCGGGGTGGTGCGATTGATCTCATCGGCGAGCACAATGTTGGCAAAGATCGGCCCGGGTTTAAAATCAAAATTCTGCTTTTCCTGATTATAAATTGATACGCCCACAATATCTGCCGGCAGCAGATCGGGGGTCAACTGAATGCGATTGAACTGACAACTGATGCTGCGTGCCAGCGCTCTGGCCAACACCGTTTTCCCCACCCCTGGAACATCCTCTATTAAAACGTGGCCGCGCCCCAGCAGGCCGACGAGCAAATGATCAATAGCTTCTTTTTTTCCAAAGAAGATCGATTCGATATTTCGCCGCAGCGGTTCAAGAGGATGCATGGATAATCAAAGCCCGTTCACGTTGAATGACCACCGCCAACCCGGACAAAGCCATTCTAATCGAATACCGGTTTGATGGGAAATGAGGGGAGGCGATCGTTCGGTCTTAATATGAATTGAGCCGGATTTGCCACCCTTTAGCCAAAATAAGAGTGTTCCCACAAGTGTAACCCTTCACCGCCATGCTGCCAGGCCAGAGCTACGGCAGTTACGGCGTACCCAAGCAGAGGTGCCCCTTGTGGAGCAGGCTTCCAGCCTGCATGGTCGCCCCTTCGTGAACGGTTACTTATTTCCTTCCATCTGGCTTAGAACCCAGCTTTTCACAGCGGCACGCTGGGCTGCTGTGGCAGTCAAACGCGTTGGCGGATTTGCAGTTGCGGCCGGTGTGGAGCCTGGTCCAGCCGAACTGCGGGCTAAACCAGGCCGGCGTTTGGCGGCCGAGGTGCGGGGTGGTGCGGACTGCGGCGGGAGAACTGTTTCCGGGGTGATGGGATCGGCGGTTGGCGGCCAGGGCCACTCAAATGTTACCCGAAACAGGCGCTTGCCGGCAGGAATTTCCGGATAAGATTGATGAATCTCCCGCAGCAGCTCGGGCAGGGTGGCAAAGCCGTCGGCGATGGCGTCGGCCGGGGTCAACGCATCCAGATGCGGCAATTCTTCAAGGCCGGTAATTTTGAGCTTGCCCAATCCTGGCGTGTAACTGATCTGGCCCACACGTACATGTGGCCGATCCCACAGGCGAATGGTCTGGTGTTTTTTGCCGGCGCGAACCAGGGCCACAAGATGTTTTTTCAGCAGCAGCATCACATCAGGATAACCGCAGACTCTGCTGAAGGTAAAGAACCCTTTTACCAATCCAGCGGCTTAAGCCACGCCTGCTTGAAGGTATCCACCGGCTCCTCCAGCAATACCGGCCCCCCCGTGGAACGTATTTTCAACTGCGGTGCTTCCGTTACGGTTCCCAGTACCCCAAATGAATGAGGCCGCAGGCCTTTTACCACCGCATCCAGATGTTCCGGTTTTATTTCCAGCAGGTATCGCGTGGCGGATTCGGAAAATAAAAGGGTGTCATCGCCCAGTCCCTCATCACGCGGCACGCCCGCCAGATCCACCTGTGCTCCCAGCCCGCCGGCAAAAAGCATCTCCGTCATGGCCACCGCCAGCCCGCCCTCCGAAAGATCGTGGGCGCTGCACACCAAGCCATGGCTGATCAGTCCCGCCACCGCCTGATGTACGGCCGGAGCCACTGTTAAATCCACCTGCGGTACGCACGCCCCGGTATGGCCGTGAATGTGCCAGTACATCGATCCGCCCAGTTCGCGCCGGGTTCGGCCCACCAGCACCAGCAGGTTCCCCGGTTCCTTGGCATCCATGGTGATCGCCCGATCCACAAACGGCAGCACACTTACAGCACTGATCAACAGCGTGTACGGAATACAGATGCGCTCGCCGCGGTCGGTGATAAATTCGTTGGAAAGTGAATCTTTGCCGGAAATAAACGGCGTGCCGAAAGCCCTGGCTCCGTCGTAGCAAGCCTGGCAGGCCCGCACCAACGCCCCCAGGTGCATGGGATCGGTGCATTTGGGCCAGCAGAAATTATCTAAAATCGCCGTGTGCCGTGGATCGCCGCCTACGCAAACGATATTGCGAATGGCTTCATCCATGCTGTTCAGGGCCATCTGATACGGGTCGATTTCACCAAACCGCATCTGGCAACCCACCGCCAGCGCCACCGCACGCGGACTTTCCGGCAGCGGCCAAAGCACCGTTGCGTCGCCTGGTCCATCGCCACGGGGGCCTGTCAGCGGCTTGATCACCGTGGCGCCCTGCACTTCATGATCGTACTGCCGGATGATCCAGTGCTTGCTGGCAATGGTGGGATGGGAAAACAGCTCCACCATCGCTTGTACGTAATCCTGCGGTGGCGCAAGGGTGGGGTCATGCAGCAGGGGCTGCTGCCAGCAGGCCTTACGCACCGGCGCAGGCAGGCCATCGTGAATGAAACCCATGTCCAGTTGGCCCACCGCGATTCCATTGTAGTACAGCGCGAGCTTTCCGCTGCCGTCAAATTCGCCGATATCGGTGGCCTCTACATCTTCCGCCGCCGCCAGGGCCAATAGCTCCGCCACGTGCTGTGGCGGCACTGCCAGCACCATGCGCTCCTGGGCTTCGCTGATCCAGATTTCCGTGTAAGAAAGGCCCTGATATTTCAGCGGCACTCTTTCCAGATGTACCGTCGCACCGGTGTGCTGGCCCATTTCGCCCACGGCGCTGGAAAGTCCGCCGGCACCACAGTCGGTTATGGCGCCGAACAACGGGCCGTCGGCATGGTCGCGGGCCTGCAGAATCACATCCAGCAATTTTTTTTCGGTGATGGCATTGCCGATCTGCACCGCATGGCTGAATTCATCGGCGTGGGTGTTGGTCAGCACATCGCTGGAAAAAGTGGCTCCATGAATGCCGTCACGGCCGGTCCGGCCACCGATGACAATAATATGGTCGCCGGGCTGGGCGGACCCTTTGGCGGAAAACTCCCGCGGCATCAGCCCCAGCGTACCGCAGAACACCAATGGATTGCCGATGTAGCGCTGATCGAAAAACACCGCCCCATTCACCGTGGGAATTCCCATCCGGTTGCCATAATCGCGCACACCCGCCACCACGCGCTGGGCCGTGCGGCGCGGATGAATCACGCCATGTGGCACTTCCTGCGGCGGCGTCGCCGGATCGGCAAAACAGAAAATATCGGTGCAGGCAATCGGTTTGGCTCCCAGCCCCGTCCCTATCACGTCGCGGATACACCCGCCGATGCCGGTGGCGGCTCCGCCATAAGGCTCGATAGCCGACGGCCGGTTGTGCGTTTCCACTTTCATACACAGGGCAAAATCTTCATCGAAGGCAATAACCCCGGCGTTATCCTTGAACACACTAAGCGTCCAGGGCAAATTCAGTTCACTGGTGGCCCGAAAAATGGTGGATTTCACCAGGTTGTCAATAATGAGTTTTTCCGGACTGCCGGTATGATGGTCGTGCCCGTCGTGGGCCGCATCGGGAGCCGGGTGATGGGTAAATTCCACCCGGCTTTTGAGCGTTTTATGTACGCAGTGTTCGCTCCAGCTTTGGGCGATGGTTTCCAGCTCCACATCCGTAGGCGGGCGGCCCAGGGATACAAAATAATCGCGGATAGCCTGCATTTCCGCCAGATCCAGAAACAGATGTCCCCGGCGCGACAGGCTTAACAGTTCTTGATCCGTAAGCCCCTGCACCGGCACCTCCAGCTTCGCAAACTGGTAGGACCGTGCGCTGGGAAATTCCGCCGGGAAAAACGGTTCCAGATGAATTTGCTCGATACTGTCGTTGGCTAATATCGAAAGGGCAATCCGCTTCAGCGCTTCCCCGCCCGGCGGGGGCGCAAAGGTGTAACGTCTTCCGGTGCGCACCTGCACGGGCGGGCTTTCGCCGGGCTTGCTGCGCGGCAGGCCCAACATATCCGCAATGGCCATTTCCGCACTCGCGGCCACCGGATCCATCACCCCGGGCTTCAGGTGAACTTCTACGCCAGAGTCCGGTGCATTCTCCCCGATGCCGATAACCGGCGTTTCCGTTACCGGGTCCGCCAATAGATGCCGGGCCAGCTTTTCGAGGTTTGCAGCAGTCAAAACCATCTCGTCCCCTGCCAGCAGATACACGCGGGTGGTATGCACACTGGTGATGGCCGGATCCTGGCCATTGGCACCCGTCGTATGGGCGGCATGCTGAAGCTGCTGAATTTCCGCCAGAATGGCCGCACCAGCAGGATCCTGGGATGTATTTTTAGGATGCACTTCAATACGAAAAACCGGCATGAATCTCCTTTTGGAACAATCCAGTGGTTCCCAGGCGCAGGCCAAGGTTGGTCGCTGCGTCACTTTCGGGCGTATTATGCGCCAGATTTAAAATTTTCGCCTGCGCCGCCCCAGGCCGACCAGTCTGTATGCACGGCCGTAACCGTTCACGACCATGCCGGCAGGCTAGAGTTACGGCAGTTACACCGTACCCCAAAGCCGGGGCACCCTTGTGGTGCAGGCTTCCAGCCTGTCCGGCCGCCACCTCGTGAACGGTTGCGCACGGCCAATGCGCAGCAAAAAAGGCGGGGCGCTGCTCAACAGCGGCCCCGCCTGGGGTTTGCATCAATTGCCTGAAACCACCAAGTCCAAGGTGTTGGTGATTACTGGAGCTCCACGGTAGCGCCTTCGGCTTCCAGCTCTTTCTTGAGCTTCTCGGCCTCGGCCTTTTCCACGCCGGCCTTAATGGTCTTCGGAGCAGCCTCCACCAGGTCCTTGGCTTCTTTCAGGCCCAGGCTGGTGGCGGTACGTACCACTTTGATCACCTGAATCTTCTTTTCGCCGGCATTCTTGAGAATCACGTCAAACGTGGTTTTCTCGGCGGCGGCGGGTGCAGCACCACCGGCAGCACCGGCTCCGGCGGCGGGTGCTGCCATCATGACCCCACCGGCGGCAGCCTCAATGCCATGCTTTTCTTTCAGGTACTCGCTTAGCGCACGGGCCTGCAGCAGTGAGAGGGCAACGATCTTATCGCCAAGTTCAACGATTTCAGCAGCGTATTCTGCCATGGTAAAAACCTTTCCTTATCTGCTCGCGACCACCAGCCAGGGCAACACGCCCCGTTTTAACTGCTCCAGGCAGGCTCATGGCCAACGAAATACAAATCGTATCCATAAAATTCGGTCCGCCTTCAAGCCGCGACCGGGGCTTCCTTTTCCTTTTTCTCCGCCACTGCTTTGATCTGCCCGGCGATATTCCGGCCCGGTCCGGCGAGCTGCCCCGCCAAGGTCCGGCCCGGTCCGCTGATCTGACTGGAGATCTGGCCCAGCAACTCGCGGCGATTGGGCATCTTGGCCAGCGCTTCGGTGGCTTTTTTATCCAGCAATTGTCCTTCTACCACCGAACCTTTGATGGTGAGCTTCTGGATTTCCTGGGCTTGCGCTACTATTTCCTTGACCACATCGACGATCGATTCGCCGCCGTAGATCAAGGCATTGGTTCCATTGAGAATGCCGCTGGCACCCTTCAGACCCACGTTATCCAGGGCCTTGCTGCCAACTGTATTGGGGATAACAGTCATGCGCACCTGCTTGGCCCGCAATTTACTGCGAAGATGGTTGGTGTCCGTGGCGCTGATGCCCACATAATCCACAATCACTACGCTATCGCTGCCGCGCAGCCGTTTTTCCAGTTCCGCGGTAATCAGGTTTTTTACACGTTTGCTCATGGTTTACCTCAAAGTAAGGCCCGCTTCGGGCATGGTACCTTAGCCGATTCAGGCTTGTTGTTCCGCAGTGTCTTCCACATTCAGGTGCGCCACATCCAAATGCAGCCCCGGACTCATGGTGCTGTGCAGTGTTACCTTGCGGACATATTGACCCTTGGCCGTCGGTGGTTTAAGCCGGCGGATGGTGTTTAGAAACGCATGCACATTGGCGGCCAGATCTGCGTCGTTAAAACTCACTTTCCCCACCACCACATGCACATTTCCGCCCGCATCATTGCGGAATTCCACTTTGCCGGCGGTATATTCCCGCACAGCGGTGGCTACATCCGAAGTTACCGTGCCGGCCTTCGGGCTGGGCATTTTACCCTGCGGGCCAAGTACCTTACCCAGACGGCTGACCTTGGACATCAGGTCTGGCGTGGCAATCGCCACGTCAAATTCCATCCAGCCATCATTGACTTTCTTGATCAATTCATCCGCCCCGGCGTCAACCGCCCCGGCTGCAGTAGCTGCCGCCACATTGTTGCCCTGCACAAATGCGATCACCCGGCGAGTTTTGCCGATGCCCTTGGGCAAGCTCACTGATCCGCGAACCATTTGATCGGCCTGTTTGGGGTCGATGCCCAGGTGCACGACGATATTCACGGTTTCATCGAACTTGGTTTTCTTGAACTGCTTTAATATCGGCAGCGCCTGTTCAACCGTTACCGGCTGTTGAGGCAGCAGTTTGGCATTTTCTTTGTACCGCTTTCCGCGCAACTTTTCGGCCATGATGCACTCCTGTATGCCGCCCGGCCATCCCATGCCACCGGGGCACAGTATGAGCCGGAAACGGGTATTTTGCGTTCAAGGATTTTGCAGCAATGCCCACAGGCCCGGGAGAAAGTCCCGCATAATAGACTGCCGGATATATCCGGCCACCGCAACGGAACTCTTCAACCGTTCCCCTGCGGGCCACATGCCCCGCCAATGAGTTAGCGGGTATGGGCAATCCATTTCGCCTGACGCAAGTTGCGTCCTTAAAGCTCCCACTATTCTGGTCCGTGGTCCGACCGCCTCCTGGCGAGGCTGACTGATACAATACCCGCTGCCGGGGAATATGTCAACCCCCAGCAAAGCTCCGCCAACAAGCAGTCGCGATACCCCATCAGGATTTCCCCGCCAGTACATGCTATGATTCTGACAGATTTGTAGCACCGGCACGCCAGTTGCCCGGCGCTATGGCACGCACAGTTGTTGCAACGCGGAGTTTTCGCCATGGCTGAGTTAGAACGGGCTGATTTTGGCGCCGGTTGCTTCTGGGGCGTGGAAGCCACTTTTCGCCAGGTACCCGGCGTGATTGATGTAACCTGCGGCTACGAAGGCGGCCACCTGGCCAAGCCCACCTATCGCGATGTTTGTACCGGCACCACCGGCCATGCCGAAGTGGTGCAGGTTCTCTATGACCCTGCCCGGGTAACTTATCAGCAGCTTCTGGAGGTGTTTTTTGAAAATCACGATCCAACCACCCTGAATTATCAGGGGCCGGACCACGGCACGCAGTACCGCAGCGTGGTGTTTTATCATAACGCAGCGCAAAAAGAGCTTGCCGCGGCGGAAAAACAGCGGCGCAATGCCGGCGGACAATACGTATCTACTGTGGTTACGGCCATAGAGCCTGCCGCCACTTTTTACCGGGCCGAAGATTACCACCAGCGCTATTTCCAGCGCCGCGGCATCAGCCATTCCTGCCACCTGGGCAATGGGAAAAAAGCCGCCGCCGAAAAAGCCGCATCCTCTTGATCTTTACTCTTACCAGGAGCCTTGCTCATGCCCGTTGATCCGCAGACCCGCCCTGCTGCTCCCGCCTGCAATACTGATGCACCATCTTCCTGTGGCCGCACCCATTGGCAAAGCCGTACCGATGCCGAGTGGCAAGCCCTGCTGACCCCGCAGCAATACCACATCGCCCGCCAGGCCGGAACCGAACAGCCGTTCACGGGTAAATACTGGAATACCAAAACACCCGGCACGTATCGCTGTGCGTGCTGCGGCCAGGACCTCTTTGACTCCGCCACCAAGTTTGATTCCGGCACCGGCTGGCCAAGCTTTTATGCCCCCATCGCACCAGACGCGGTAACCCGGCACCAGGATGATTCGCGTGGCATGGTGCGCACCGAAGTGCGCTGCGCCCGGTGCGCCGCCCATCTGGGCCACGTATTTGATGATGGCCCCGCCCCCACCCATCGCCGCTACTGCATGAATTCCGCATCCTTGAACCTGGTGCCGCATGGCGAGAAACCGTCCTGACCTGCTGCGCACCGGCTGACGGCTTGGCCCCAATCGCCCCAGATGATCCGTCCCTTTACCACGTGTTGAGGCTTCCTCCACCATGCTTATCCGCTCCATATATTCCAACGGCGTGGTCGTTTACCAGTCGCCAGGCCTTTTGGAAATGGGTGTGAAGCACGCATTTTCTACCCGCATCGGTGGCATTTCTTCCCCGCCGTTTGATTTCCTGAACCTCGGCAACCCTGCCGGCAGCGACCGCCAGGATACCGCCGCCAACATCACCGAAAATTATCACCGACTGCTGGCCGGCCTGAACCTGCCGGCTGCCGCCCGCGCGTGGGTGCAGCAGGTTCATGGTTGCGGTGTGGCGGTATTGGATGAACCATCCGGGGGCCAACCGCATTCGCCCGGCGACACCGTCGCCCCTGAAATTCCACCGGAATTTCAAGGCGCCCTGGCCGCCGATGCCATTATCTGCTGCCGGCCCAACGTGGTCGCCACCATACGTATTGCCGACTGCGTGCCGATTCTGCTGGCCGCAGACCACGGACGGGTAGTGGCGGCGGTACACGCCGGATGGCGTGGCGTAGCGGCCAACATTGTAAGCCACACCATCCGCAGGCTAAACCAGATGGGCATTAAGCCGGTGGAAGTTACCGCAGCCATTGGCCCGGCGATCGGGCCGGACTTTTTCATGGTCAACCGCGATGTAACCACGGCCTTGCTGCAGGCGGATCTGGCCAGGGCCGTTATTCACCATCCCGGCCGGCAGGACTGCGTGGATCTGAAGCTGGCGGTGCAGCTCCAATTGCAGCGATGCGGAGTGTTACGGGTGGATTGTGGTGATTATTGTACGTACCGCAATGCAGCAGAGTTTTTTTCACATCGGCGGGACCGTGGCCTTACCGGAAGAATGGCCGCAGTAATTGCGTCGCGAAACACCCATTGTTGATGCCACCGGCTTCGCGGCGTTGACGGTCCGCGCAATAATAAATTCATATCTTACGGCGCAGCAGCCGGCTGTTTCTCCGTCCAGCCGCGGAGTACACAATCCCTGCTCCCACCGCGTCAAACCGCCCCGTGCATCTTTAACTCTGAAATCTCAACTCTGAAATCCGTTTATCTCCGCCCCGCCATCGCCAATTTAATCGCCAACCGCTGATCGCTCACCGCTCTTTCCCCCGCGCCCTGTCTCCCAACTCCCGTCCCGCTGCCCCCCGCACCTGCCACTTCCGTTACAGTTTCAGCCAGCTTCGCAGTTGTTGCGGCTGCACGTGGCTTAAATCCGGCACGGCAAATTCCGCCCAGTTTTGCACTTTTTCCAGCGGGCTGGAGGTGGCCACGCCCAGCACGCGCAGACCGGCACCGTGGGCCGCGGCCGCACCCCCGGCGGTATCTTCAATCACCAGGCTCCGGTCCAGCTTCAATTCACCATTGCCCTGTAATTGCAGGGTGTCAAAGGCCTGCTGGTATCCTTCCGGATCGGGCTTGCCGCGACGGACATCTTCAATGGCCACAATCACCTGAAAATAATCCCGCAGATGAAAAGCCTCCAAAATGCGCAAAATCTCCACCCGCCGGGCACCGGAACATATTCCCAGTGGTACGTGCCACCCCGCAAGCATGGCCAGAGTATCCTTAACGCCTGCCAAAGGGGCACTGATCTCGGATAGTTCATGGTCCATAATGTGGTCTTTAACGCGGCAAAGCTCTTCCAGCAGCGGTGGGGAAACCTGAACCTGCGCATCGCGCAAAATACATTCAAAGCCCTCCCGATTGCCAAACGCAATGTAACGCTGGTAATAGGAACTCGGGGCAATGCGCAGGGTGGTGCCGAGTTTCCCGGCCAGGCGCAGCAGGGCCTCATTGTACGCAATAAGGTGCTGGGCTTCGGTATCGGCAATCACGCCGTCAAAATCAAATATTACGCAACTCTGAACCATGGTCATTTCCCCAAACGGGTTTTATAACCGCACAGTGCTGTTATGAAAACCCGGGGAAAATCCACTCTTCCCGCTTTGGCCACCGACCGGTTCAACCCTCGCCCCGCGGTTGTGGTCCCTTAATGCTTCCCTCGTCGTCCGGAGTGCAAAACAATGGTGCCGACATCGGTTGATTCCCCGCTGGAAACGTGAATGACCTTGCGCAGGCGCCCTCTACCCACCCCGCGCAGCATGGTCAGAATGCGATACCTGCCGGCAGGTGCGTTATTGACGGTGAACGTGCCATCGTCAGCAGTTCGTGTGATGCCGGTGATCGCCCAGTCAGCAGTTCGTGTGATGCCGGTGATCGCCCAGATGGTCTGGCCAGGCTGAAGATCCTTGATTACCCGTCCCAGCGGTTTATGCCGGCTCACATTCCGCGGTATCTTGATCAGCCGCACCATCGCCCCAGCCACCGCATGGCCCTGGCTATCCACCACTTTCCCTGTAATGCTGCCGGTGCGGGCCCCATTTACCGCCGCTTGGCTTATGGAACCAACCGCCCATAATCCTATAACCGCCGCCAACAACACCACCATCTTTTGTCTGGACATACTGTGCATACTGCAATACTCCGTAAATTAAATCTCGCCGTCATCAACGAGAACCGCACCCCCATGGCCGGCTTACGCTTGACTGTCTTACCGGGCCAAACGGCTCTGGCTTTACCAAGTTGCAGCGTTGCTTGTGCAAGGCGTGCCAAGACGGTGCATGTGCCCTACAATCCGTCACCGGGTTTGGCCTTGCGGAACCGATATGAGGAACTTATGCCCCCATTACAAGCCTGTCATATTTGCGATGTGTGCAAGATTTCGCGCTGGTCGCTGACTGCGGTCCTGTTGTTGCTAATCGGTGTGCTGGCGGGCTGTACCGGGTATTCGGCCCAGCAGCAGGCCGCCAAAGCCTTAACTCTTTTATCGCAGATCCGCACCGCCCACTACACCATTTTCACCACCATTCACAACGCCCGCCAGCGGATGATGCTCGGCCAGGTTCTGGAGGCCGATTACGCCCGCTTCAAGCGCCTGGTGCCCCACGCCGCACCAACCCTGCCGCTGCATGGATACGTATTTACCAATCGCACCCAGTGGGCGCTGTACACCCGGCAGGCCCATCCCGCCCTGGCCCCCATTTATCTGCGCATCATCGCCGGTGGCTATACCCGGAAGCGCGTTTTTGCCCTCTACCGCCTGGACCGGTGGGAAATGTTTTCGGTGGCCGCCCATGAAGCCTGGCATCAGTTCAGCTATGCATCGCTTCAAGATCATCTGCCCGCATGGCTCGACGAAGGATTAGCCTCCCAGAATGAAACCATTGCCTGGCACCACGGCCAGCCGGTATTTGAACCCTGGCTCAACTATCCACGCTGGCACGCGCTCCAGCAGGCCGCCGCCGTCCACAAGTTATGGCCGCTGAAAAAAATCATCACCACCCAGGCAGGTTATGTAGTTACTCGCGGCCCGCAGCGCATTGCCACCTATTACGGCCAGATATGGTCCCTGTCCCTGTTTTTGGAACACAGCCGCTACCGTCCGCGGCTCATGCGTTTACTGGAGGCGGCGCGGCGCGGCCTGTTAACCCCGCTGCTGCTGCACGCCGGTCTTACCCCGCAGGACATCGCCGCCGGTACCGTGCGCTGGAACCGTCGGGCTGGGCCGATCTTCATGCGCGCCTATCTGTCCAAACAAATCAGCACGCTCGACAAGGCCTATCGGGCGTTTGTGCGGCGTCTGGTATCCACGTGGCCGCCTCCCCAGACCCGCCGGCGTTACCCCATTCATTGGTGGAAAGGTGCCGGCCCGCAGGACCTTACCACCCAGCTCCATCAGCAAACCCGGCTGAATATGCTTACCGGAGGTCAAGTGGCCGGCAGCGGGTAAATCGTGCGTCCCGGTGTTATAGCATAGCTCTCTTCCGGTAAATATTTCCGCCGCACCTGGCCTCCCCAGACCGGATGAACAAATCACTGCCCGGTAACTGCCGAACGCTGAAGGCTCAAAGCCGAATCCCAAAACTCCACTGGCCAAACTATCTTGGCTTCTGCCGCACCGCACGTGCTGACCGTATCCGACGTGCAGGCTGCAGCCCTTCGTTGGGCAGGCATTATCTGCTGGCTGCTATTGACGGTAGCGTTGTGGGAAATGTGGGGCAGAGATATGTCCCCGATACCGGCGACTCCATCGGCTGGAAAAGAGTCGGCAGCGCTCAACACCAAAGGGCATTGAAAAGTAAAAAATGGCCGATGGGTCGAGCGGCATTTGCGAAGGCGGACTGCCAAAAAAAGTGCAAAATTTTCCCCAATTTATGCTGGCAATGCACACCAGTGGATGGCACAATACCCGGCACCTGCATTGTGGTTGCAGGTGTCGGCCATGTGCATGCACGCGGCCGGTTTTTACAGGCACAAAGGAGTTTTCATGTTGAATGTTGCGGTGGTTGGAATGGGCGGCATCGGCAATACCCATGCCCGTTGCTATCAAAATAACAAAGCGGTCAAGCTGGTGGCCGTTTGCGATATTATCAAGGAACGGGTAGATGCGGCGGCGAAAAATTTTAACTGCCCGGGTTTTAATTCCATTCAGGAGATGCTCTCGTCCGGGGTAAAAATTGATGCGGTCAGCATGACCACGGCCGGCAAGGAAAATGGCGGCGATCATTATCAGGCCACCATGGAACTGCTGGCCGGTGGCTTGCCGGTGCTGGGCGAAAAGCCCATTTCCAATGAAATTCCCAAGGCCCGGGAGATGGTGGCGCTGGCCAAATCGAAGAATTTACCTTACGCCGTCAATCTGAATCATCGCTTTACGCCGGCGGCCCGGCGGGCCAAGGATTGGCAAACCGAAGGGCGATTGGGCGAAATCAACATCATCAAAATGACCATGTGGATTAACAACCCCAACGAAAGCAGCCCCCATTTTCATATGCGGGCGTTGCATCCCCATTCCATTGATGTGATGCGTTACTTTGGCGGGGATATTGCCAAAGTGCAGGCTTTTTTCAAGAAAGGACCGGGCCGGAACATCTGGTCCAATGTGCAGATGAACGTGCAGTTTGCCAGCGGAGCCATCGGCCACCTGACCGGCAGTTATGATGCCGGCGGCGGTTACGGGCTGGAAACCTGCGAACTGGTGGGGGCTAAGGGGCGGGTGGTCATTGAGGAGGCCTGCGAACGGCTGCGGTTCCACAGCCGTAATTCCAAAGAGGCGGAGATATTGGATTATCTGGGCGGCATGATGGGCTTTGGCGATACGTTTCAATCGCGTATTAACGCCTGGGTGGATGACCTGCTGAAAAAAACACCGCCGGAAAAAGTGGACGGCAAAGCCGAAGACGCACTGAAAGCCCAACTGGTGATTGAAGCGGCCATTGAATCCTGGGAAAAGGGAACCATTGTAACGGTGCCGGCGGTATAACCGGGGTGGGCGACGCCACCGGCCGGGCGGTGCCGGGCGAAACATCAAGATGATTTCGGCCACGGGATGTGGCTGTGTTTTTACATAAGGATACTTTATGAAACTGGGCATTAATTCGGTACTTTTTGGCGGCCACGATATGGAAACGGCCTTTCGCTGGACGGCCGCGTGCGGGTACGATGGCATCGAGCTATCGGCCATTGATGGTATGAGCGAACACTTGGTGCTGGACCGGTGGAAGGAGCTTGTGGCTCCGATTCGTGAGCTTTCCAAAAAGTACAATCTGCCACTGCTGGCGATGGAACAGCCATCGCAGGACTCGGCGAAGATGGAAGCGGCGTTTGCCGCGGCGGTGGAGCTGGGAATTCCCATCATCAACTGCGGCCCGGGCGGCAAAAGCGGCGATGAGGCGAGCCTGCGGCAATCCATTGATTCGCTGGGTAAAATAGCGGATCGGGCCGGAACCTTCGGCCTGACGCTGTGCGTGAAAGCGCATGTGGGGGCGGCCATTTATAACACCCCCACCTCGCTGGCGGCACTCAATGCCATTGCATCGAAATCATTTGGCCTGGATATGGATCCGAGCCACATTTACCGGGCCAACGAAAACCCGGTGGAGGCAATCCGGGCGGTGGTGCATCGCATTCGACACGTACACATTCGGGATTGCAAGGGCCGCCAGCAGAACCCCGGCACGCCGGAGTTGCAGGCCAATGGCCGCGGGGATATTGATTTGCTGGGCTATATCCGGGTGCTCCATGAGCATCATTACACCGGGCCGGTGAATCTGGAGGTGATTGGAGCCAAGGCGTATGAGGTACCGCGTTGCGTGGCGATTGCAGCGGAATCGCGGGGCCATATGCAGGCTTGCCTGCAGGCTTGTAAAGCCCGCTGAACTTGCCGCGTTGCAGGGCGCGAAAGGGGATGGTACGTTGTGATGCTCAATATCGGCATTCTTGGTGTCGCCCACGGGCACGTCGGGACGTATCTGGGCGAGTGGGCAAAGCTTGATCCGCCCCAGATCCGTGTGGCGGCATTGTGGGATCATGATGCCCGTCGGGCGGCTGACCACGCCGCAAAATTTAACGTGGCCCAGGAAGCATCCGCCCAATCGCTTTTGGCCCGTGCGGATATTTCTGCGGTGGTTATCGGAGCGGAAACCTCCATGCACGCTGACGTGGTGGAACTAGCCGCCCAGGCCGGCAAAACCATCGTGCTGCAAAAGCCACTGGCCCTCACGCTGGATCAGGCCGATCGGATTGTGCAGGCCGTGGAGCGACACAAAGTCGCCTTTACGCTGGCTTGGCAAATGCGGGTTGATCCGCAAAATATGTTGATGCGCCAAATGGTCCGGGAAGACCGTATTGGCCCGGTATACATGATGCGCCGCCGCCATGGCCTTGGCACTCAGGCTTGGCCATGGCTGGCGGACTCGTGGCATGTGAATCCGGCGATGAATCGCGGGATGTGGGCGGATGATTCCTGCCACGCCATTGATTTTCTGTATTGGATGCTGGGGCGGCCGGAAAGTGTTTCGGCGGAAATTGTTACCCGGCACAACTCGAAAGTTCCCGACGATCAGGGAATAGCGGTTTTCCGCTATGAAAACGGGACTTTGGCCGAGGTGGTAAGCTCGTTTACCATGCTGGCGGGGGAAAATACCACGGAAATCATCGGGCCGCGGGGGGTGGTGATCCAAAACCATGGTGATGGACCAAGCTGCAATGCACCGCGCCCCCCCGGGCCAACACGGGGCCTTAAATGGTTTCTGGAAGGCGACAAAGATTGGCAGGTGAGTGATATTCCAACACCGGCCAATCATGGCGTACGGATTGCGGCCCTGGCCCCGGAACTGCTGGCGTTTATGCAGGGACGGCGCGGGCCAATTGCCACGGCTAAAGAAGGGCAAACCGTGCTGGAACTGACGCTGGCATGCCATTTATCGGCGAAGCTGGGCCGGCGGGTGGCGATACATGAGTTACGGTCCCACTGGGGCGGCTGCGACTGACGGTGGACGAGATTACGTGTACACCATGAACTATAAAGGACCTTGCAGATGACCGGGAAAAAGAAAATGGTAAAAAAAAAGCTGCCCAACATTGTGCTTATCGCGGTGGATTCGCTGTTGGCGGATCACATGAGCTGTTATGGCTATCCCCGGCTTACCACACCGCACTTGGACCGGCTGGCCCGGCAGGGAACGCTTTTTGAACGTACGTATTCGCAGCATATTCCAACCACCCCGGCCTATTCGTCGATGCTTACCGGCAAAGATTGCTTCGGCACGGAAGTGGTGGCGCTGCGG
The DNA here is from genome assembly GCA_021790385.1 of Planctomycetota bacterium. Classification (GTDB taxonomy): domain Bacteria; phylum Planctomycetota; class Phycisphaerae; order WQYP01; family WQYP01; genus JABEVA01. The sequence continues at coordinate 54,648 of JAJYDW010000008.1, read as the reverse complement.
CACCAGGGGCCGATGACGCCGAAGGTGCGTACGCTGGCGGAAATCTGCAAGAGTCAGGGTTATAACACCACCTGCGTCGGCTTTGGCTGGAACCCCGCTTCACGCGGATTTGATAAATACCTGGAGTTTACCGGATGGGGTTCATGGAATGAGGGCCGCTCGCCCAAGGCGGAAAATCTCAACGCGGTGGCCGAGCCGGAATTCGCCCGGCTGGCCGGCGAAAAGAAGCCCTTCTTGGTGCTGCTAAGGCACATGGACCCGCATTCGCCATATCTGCCGCCGCAGCCGTTTGACCGGCTGTTTTATCAGGGCCATGAATGTGATCCCAAGAACCATTCCATGGAGCCGGTGCTGGCGTTTAAGCCGTTTGCGGATTATTTCCGCTCCTGGATGCCGCCCGGCATTACCGACAAAGACTACATTATCGCCCAGTATGACGGGGCGTTGGCCTATATGGATACGTGTATTGCCCGGCTTTTAACCCAGCTTGAAACGCTGGGGGTTCTGGATAACACCATCATCGTGCTCAACGGCGATCATGGCGAAACGCTCTACGACCATGAATGCTGGTTTGACCATCATGGCCTGTATGATGTTACGCTGCACGTACCACTGATTATCCGTTACCCGGCCAAGGTACCGGCGGGCAGGCGCATCAAGGGGTACAACCTGCATAAAGATCTGGTGCCCACAATTCTGGACCTGGCGGGCATCAAGGTGCCGGACCGTTTTGACGGAAAATCATTGAACGCTCTTATCAAGGGCCGGGCCAGCTCTTTTGATCGCGAGTTTTACATCACCGAATGCACTTGGATGCGCAAGCACGGCTGGCGCACGCCGCAATGGAAGTTCATCGAAGCTCTGGAACCGGACTTCCATTTTAAGCCGGCGGTGGAGCTGTATGACCTGGTCAAAGACCCCGGCGAAAATGTGAATGTGGCCGCGAAACGTCCGGACATTGTGCACAAACTGCGGGCAAAAATGAACGCGTTTATTGCCCGACGCGAAAAGGAAACGGGTATCAGCAACCCGATGCTGACACAGGGCGACTGGCATGGACTCAAGGGCGTGGGGCCATTTAAGACCAGCCAGCAGGCCTACGACAGCATGCACATTGGCGACCCCAAGGCCGCCGCCAAACTCCAGGCACGTGACAAATATGCGGACAAAGGCGAACACCACCCGGACCCCACCACGCTGGTAACGGTGATTGGTAGGGGCCATTCGGGCACGCGGGCGATTTCCCATACGCTGGCGCAGAGTGGCTTTTACATGGGCACGACGCAAAATGTATCTGGAGATCTGCTGCCGCCGGAACCGCTCTACGAAGCCTGCGGCGTTTTCAGTCGCCGTATCAAATACCAGGGCAACTTCCAGTGGGATTTTTCCGGCGTACTGGAAGGTGAAATTGATCCGGAATTTCGCCGGCTGGTGGAAACCTATCTGAAAGACATTATTGCCAGCCCCGCCGTGCGCAAAGGCTGGAAACTTCCCGAAACTACGCTGATTTTCCCGTGGATTGCCCGCATGTATCCGGATGCGTATTACATTCATTGGGTGCGTGATCCACGGGATTGCATCCTAAGCGAACACTTAACCGACCACCTGAGCCGTTTTGGCATACCCTGCGATGACCCATCGGAGACGCAACTGGCCCGGGCCATCAGTTGGAAGTATCAGGCGGATTTAATCCGCGCAACCCCCCGGCCGCGGCATTTTTTAAGTCTGCGGTTTGAAGATTTTGTGCTCGATCAGGACTCTACGCTGGAAAAACTCACGCAATTTCTGGGCGTGCCCATGGTGAAAATTGCGGTAAAACCGGATGCCGTGGGCCGCTGGAAAAATCAGCCCCCTGTGGTCAACCTTGAATTTCTTAAGGAAGAAATCGCACGATTGGGTTACGATTAACCGTCATGAACTTTTGCCTGGAGGTCATACTGCAATGATCCGAAAAGCCTTTGTCATGTCTGTTTATACCGGTAAGGAAGCAGAATACCGCCGACGGCACAACCCGGTATGGCAGGAACTGCTGGATACGCTCAAGGCCCATGGCGTCCATAATTATTCCATCTTCTTGCACCCGGAAACCCGGCAGCTTTTTGGCTATGTGGAAATTGAAAGCGAACAGCGCTGGCAGGCCATCGCCCAAACGGAAATTTGCCGCAAATGGTGGAAGCACATGAAGGATCTTATGCCGGCCAACCCGGATAACAGCCCCAAGTCCGTAGAAATACCGGAAGTGTTTCACTTGGATTAGAGGGCCGCGCGAAAATAACTTCGCACTTTTCGGCTGGTTCTTTGGGTCACTGGCGGCGCAAATTCACCGCCGCGGCGTCCCTATGTGAGAGTGTTATTACAGGTAACCGGGATAAACTCTGGACGCAGAGAGTGGCGGGGGATAAGCAGCAAATCAGCTTTCAGCGGCCGGATATTTTTGGCAGCCTACGCCAGGAAAGGCTATGGTTTGCCCAACGCGACGTGCTGGAACAATCTGCTCCGTCGGGTTACACTGTCGCGCTGTGGTTCTGGTGATCTGATATTTGGAGCTATTTGTGGCTGGTAAACTTGCCCCTTACGTACCCACTCGCGGTGTTAGCCCCTGGCACGATGTGAGTCCCGGCGATGGGCTGCTGCCGTCGGTTTTTAATGCCATCATTGAAATTCCGCTGGGGGCTTCCAATAAATATGAATTGGAAAAGCACTCCGGCCTGCTCAAGCTGGATCGGGTGCTGCATTCGGCGGTGTATTATCCGGCGAACTATGGTTTTCTGCCCCAGACCATGGCCGATGATGGCGATCCGCTGGATGTGCTGGTGCTGGGCGCGGAACCGGTGTATCCGCTGACGATTGTGGAAGCGCGGGCCATAGGCCTGATGACGATGAAAGACCAGAATGAGGTGGACCACAAAATTATTTCGGTCCACGTGAATGATCCGGAATACAACAGCTACCATGATGTGCATCAGTTGCCGCCGCACCGCCTGGCGGTACTGAAGCGTTTTTTTGAAGATTATAAATCGCTGGAAAATAAGCGCGTGGTGGTGGATGATGTTTTGCCGGCCGACTATGCCTTTCCGGTGATTGAACAATCGCTGATGATTTACAAAAAGTGGCGCAACGGCGAAGACATCAGCAAGCTGCTGCGCACAACCTGAAAACAATAATGATGCCGGGCAATCGTGTACTATGGGGTTGCGCAAAAATAACTTCGCACTTTTCGGCTGGTTCTTTTGGCCGCGGGCTTTAGTCCGCGATCAGATTTCAGCGGGTAGCGGTGGGGCGCTTTTATTTGCCGCGGCTATGGGGGCATCGCCGGCTACGGTGCCGTGAAATATGAATTTCTTTTTGCTTGGCCCCCAAACGGCGAGTTCAGGCGAGACAGATGACCGTCGCCGGATGAGAGGTTGGGGATTGCTTTTCGTGCGATTTAATCGTAATGTATGAATGGAATCGTACGACCCAACCGATGGAGATGATGGAATCACTCCACGGCGTGATGGCCCTTGCCGGGGAACATCAAATGATTCCGAATTCGCATGGATAGCGGATGGCGCATGTTAAAACTTCTCGTGAGTCTGGTAAGCCTTTTCCTGGTCGCAGCTCTGGTTTTAGCTCTGCGTGAGCAGCGCATGGATCTGACCAGCGAAAGTGCGAAACTTTTTATTAAAATCAATCAGCGGCGACATCTGTTGTGGGGGCAGCAGATAAAAATTTCGACTGCGACGAATCCGATTGCCATCTCCCGGACATTAAAAGCCCGGGCCGCAGCGGAAGCGGCTCAGCGGGCCGCTGCTACCATGCCCGCGCTGATTGCAGTTCCAGTTAAAGGGACTTCCGGCGGCAACTAGCGGTGGCCGCAAATAATGTTACCGGGCAGGCTAAGCCGGCAGTGAGTGGGAGCAATAAATGGTTTGGAGCGGTTGGCCAAAATCACCCGCAGGCATGGAAGCCGGAGGTTAGTGGACTACAATGCATAAATTACGCAAAACGGAATGGCTGTCGAGTTTGGTGCTGCTGGGCAGCATGCTGGTCTTTGCGGCGCTTTTGGTGCGGGTGGGTTGGCTGCAGACACATTCCACCCGGGGTACCATGCGCGAGCTGCGCAGTGAACATACCATCGTTACGCACCTGATGGCGCGTCGGGCGTCCATTTATACCAGCGATTCCACCCTGATTGCCGGCAGCGTGCGGGTTTACAGTTTTTACGCAGATCCAGGTTATATTTTTGATCCCAAAGGAACGCTTAATGCCTTGCCGCCAAACGAAGCGCCAAAGGCGGAAAAAGTGATGGCCCGGGCCGTTGCTCCGCTGCTGGGCCAAAGTGCATCGCAACTTACGGCCATGCTACGGGCGCATCTTTATTATCCCAATGGGCAGTTGCGGCGGTTTTTGTGGCTGAAACGCGGCGTAAGGCAGGACTTTTACCGGCGGGTTGAGGCGGTACATCATCAGATGGAGCGTCGCGCAGTAAAAGCATTGCGGCACCACCATCCGAATCTGGCGAATATTTATTATCATGCTCTGGATGGAGTTGGTTTTAAGCGCTCCACGCGGCGAATTTATCCGCTGGGTTCATTTGCCGGCCAGGTGATTGGCTTTGCCAATTCCAATCGTGGATTGCAGGGTTTGGAAGGCCAGTTGAATTCGCTGCTGGTGGGGCGCAACGGCCGGGTGGTGTATGCCAAAGCGGCCACGGAACGGGCCTTGTGGATTGAAAAACGCGGCTACAAACCACCCAGCAATGGCATGAAGGTGTGGCTGACGCTGAACACCACCATGCAGGGCGAGGCAGAGAGAGCGTTGGATAAAGCCTGCAAATTCTTCAAAGCCCACAGCGGTGTGGCGGTGCTGATGAATCCGTTCAATGGCGACATTTTGGCCATGGCCAATTATCCGCCGCTGAATCCGAATGACTATCAGGCCACACCGGCAAGGTTCTGGCGGAATCGGGCGGTAACCGATCCGTATGAACCGGGATCGTGCTTTAAGCCCTTTAACGTCGGCTGGGCATTGCAGCATCACATGATTACGCTGCAAACAGTTTTCAATTGCCATTACGGCCGCTGGCGTGATCCGACCGGCCGGTTGATTAAAGATGTGGATGGCCATGGGTTTTTAACGGTGGAAAATATTCTGGTATATTCCAGCAATATCGGCATGACGCATGTAGGGTGGAGAATGGGCATTCCACGACTGTATGCGGGGGTGCATGCATTTGGTTTCGGTCAGATGACCGGTAGCATTTTGCCGGGGGAATCTCCGGGGATGGTTCGACCGGAAGATCGGTGGACCAAGGGAACAGAAACGTCGGCGAGTTTTGGCTATGGGGTAGGGGTAACGACGCTGCAATTGGCGCGGGCGTTTTGTGTGTTTGCCAATGGGGGCTATCTGCCGACACCGCAGATTATCAGGGCGGTGGAAGTGAAGCCGGGAAAAATTGAATCGTGGACCCAAATTGCCGGCCCGCAGCCGCTGAAAAAGGTGCTTTCCCGCCATGTTTGCCGGGAGATGATAGGGGCTATGGAGCAGGTGATGGAGCGTGGAACGGGGCAGTATTGTTTGTCGCGGGTGTATCAACTGTACGGGAAAACGGGGACAGCCAATCTGGCCATCGCCGGGCAGGATGGCTACCACAAGCATGAATACAACGCGACGTTTGTGGAAGGCGGGCCGGTACCCAACCCGCGGCTGATTTGCGTGGTGAGTGTGAATCAGCCGGACCCCAAGCTGGGACATTACGGCGGAACGGTGGCAGGCCCGGAATGCACGAAGATCATGGTCAAAGCGCTGCAATATCTGCAGGTGCCGCCGGATCAGAGTCCGGCGACGGATCCGTGGTGGGGCAAGGAAAAGCAGTTGTGGGCCCAAAGCGGATTGAGCCATTGAGGCGACTGGGCGGAAGTGTGGCCGCGGGGTTACAAGGTCCGGCGGATGGGGCGCGGGTAAAATGAAACTAAGTGTGTTGTTGACAGATGTAGAGTTGCCGCCGGCGCGGCTGATCAAGAGCGCAGTTGATCCGGAAATCAACCGCGTGGTGGAAGATTCGCGTCTGGTTGGCCCGGGCGATCTTTTTGTGGCCCGCAGCGGTACGCGGCATCGCGGGGAGAGTTTTGCGCAAGAGGCGCTGAGCCGGGGTGCGGCGGCGGTATTGCTGGCCGACCAGCCAACCACCATGGCGCGGCTTGAAGAAAGGGATGTGTCAGCGGAAGAATTACTGGCCCGGCTGGCCCATCGACTGCGCGGCGAACCGGCGCGTGGTTTGACTATTTTTGCAGTGACTGGAACCAATGGCAAAACCACCATCAGCTATCTGGTGCGGGCGATATGCAAAGCCGCCGGCCAGCGCTGCGGGCTTATCAGCACGGTGGAAATTGACGATGGTTCCCAGGTACGGGAAAGCGTGATGACCACGCCTGGGCCGGTGGAGCTGGCGGATCTATTGGCGGAAATGAAAAGTAACGGCGTTGGCACCGTGTCGATGGAGGCCAGCAGCCATGCCCTTGATCAGGGCCGGATGGCGGGCTTGCCGGTGGCGGCCGCCATGTTCAGCAATCTCACCGGGGACCATCTGGATTATCATGGGACGATGGAGAATTATGCGGCGGCGAAAGCCCGGCTTTTTGAATCTTTACGTGCGGGATCATGGGCGATTATAAACGCGGATGATCCATGGTCGAGGCGGATGGTAGAGGGAACAGCGGCCCGGGTGGTAAGCTACGGACTGGATAAACCGGCGGATTTTAAGGCAGATATTTTACGCCTGGACGCTTTGGGCATGACTCTGCGCATCACCCATTCCGGTGGCTCGCCATGGACCCTCACCACGGAACTGGTGGGGCGACATAATGCCCAGAATATCCTGTGTGCCGCAGCGGCATGCGCAAGTCAAGGCATAGCGGCCTCGGCGATTCAACTTGGCATCGAGCAAATGCGTGCGGTGCCGGGCCGCCTGGAGGCGGTGTTGGTGGAGGGTGTAAACCGGAGTGAATTGCCGTTTCAGGTACTGGTGGATTACGCCCATACGCACGACGCGCTGGAAAATGTGCTGCGGGCGATTCGGCCGTGGACGAAGGGGAGAGTTATCTGCGTGTTTGGCTGCGGTGGAGACCGTGATGCCACCAAACGGCCGAAGATGGCGGCGGTGGCCCAGCGTCTGGCAGATAAGGTGATCATTACCAACGACAATCCGCGAACTGAGGAGCCGCAAAGCATTATTGATATGATTTTGACCGGATTGTCGCGGGAAGCGCGGGGTGCGGTGCACGTGTGCCCGGATCGGCGGGCGGCGATTCAAACGGCGGTGGAGGAAGCGCGAGAGGGTGATGTGGTGCTGATTGCCGGCAAGGGGCATGAACGTTACCAGATTCTTGGCACCGTCAAGCACCCGTTTGATGATGTTGCGGTGGCCCGTGCGGCGCTGGCCCAGCGCCTGGCGGGGGTGAGAAGGGTGGAGGCGGCCCGATGAAGCCATGGACTTTTGATCAAATAAGGCGAGTAACGCTAAGCCGGTGGCTGAATAAATCGGAGCGTAATTTCAGCGGGCGGGTGGTGCAAGACCATCGGAATGTGGCGGAGGGGGATTTGTTTGTAGCCATTCGCGGAGAGCGTTTTGACGGGCACACTTTTGTAGCGCCGGCCATTGCGGCGGGTGCGGCGGCGGTGCTGGTGGATACAGCGCCTGACAGCAACGCAATGCGTGTGGCCACGGAAGCCGGTGCGGCGGTGTTGCTGTGCGATCAGACCGTGCGCGGACTCAACCGGCTGGCGGCCGGCTACCGGCAGGAAATTCGGGCGAAGGTTATTGCGGTTGGCGGATCGAACGGCAAGACGACCACCAAGCGCCTGATCGACACTGTGCTGGCGGCGAAACTCTCCGGCCACGCCAGCCCCAAAAGTTTTAACAACAATATAGGCTTGCCGCTGACTCTGCTGCAGGTGGAGCCGCAGCATGAATATGTGATTCTGGAAGTGGGCACCAATGCGCAGGGAGAAGTGGCGGCGCTGGGCGAGGTGGCGGCACCGGACATTGCGGTGATTACGAGCATAGGGCTGGAACATCTGGAACATCTGGGCGACTTAAAATCCATTGCCGCTGAAGAAGCCTCGCTGGTGCGTTTTGTGCGTGATGGCGGCATGTTGTTTTGCCCCAATGACGCTCCAGAGTTGACCGAGGCACTCAAGCTTTCCACTTTGGCCCGGGTGACGGTGGGCCCGGCGGGTTCCGGGGCTGATCTGGAGGCGGTGGATGTGGCGGAATCCATCCAGGGCCTGACTTTCAAGCTCAATGGGCGGCTGGCCATTCACGTTCCTCTGGTTGGCCGGCATAATGTCATGAATATATTGCTGGCGATTGGCGTAGCCCGGCGCATGGGCCTGGCGGATGAGCAGATTGTGCAGGGGCTGGCGCAATGCCGGCCGGCCCCCATGCGCATGGAGCCGCTGCGGATCAACGGGCACTTTGTTCTCAATGATGCGTATAACGCCAATCCGACCAGCATGGCCGGTGCGCTGGAAACATTCGGACGGATCGATCTGACCGACACGGTGCCGAAAGGCGGCCGTACACCACGTGGTGCAGCACGTCGTAGCAGCGGAAAATCGCCGCGACGGGTAGCCATTCTGGCGGACATGCTGGAATTGGGGCAGTCCGGGCCCGCCATGCATGAATGGATCGGATCGCTGGTGGCGGAAAACCGTATGGACTTGCTGATAGCGATAGGGCCGCAGATGCAGGCGGCAGCGGCGATGGCCCGGCAGCACGGCGTGGAGACGGCATATTTTGCCAGTACCGCGGATGCGGTGCGGGGCGTGCCGGCGTTGCTGCACCGGCATGACGCCATATTGCTCAAAGGATCGCGTGGCATGCATCTGGAGCAAGTTCTTGAGGCGGTCAAAACTGCAGAGGGGGTTGCTCCGGCAGCCGCACCAGCGGGTGGGTTGGAATAACAGATCTCGGATTGGCCGGGACATCGCGGGGATATTGATATGCTGTACTGGCTGTATGTTTTCATGGCGGGGCACGGATGGGTATCGCAGAATTTTTCGCTGCAGGAAGTGATATTTCGTTCCGCGCTGGCGGTTATCATCAGCTTTATCATGGTGCTGGCGATGGGCAAGCCGGTCATTGCCCGCCTCAAAAAATTCAAGCTTGGCGACAAGCCGGAATTTCATAACGATTCGCTCAACGCCATGAATGTGGGCAAGGCGGATACGCCGACGATGGGCGGGGTGATGATTATTGCGGCGATTTTTATCACGACCGTGCTGTGCGCGAGAATCGATAATTTTTATGTGCAGATGGCGCTGATGTGCCTGATCTACCTGGGAGGGCTGGGGGCCATTGATGATTGGTTGAAGCTCACTGAAAAACAGCGCGCGGAAGGTAGCCGCGATGGTTTAATGTGGTGGGAAAAACTGGTGTTTCAGGTGGGGCTGGGCGTTATACTGGCGGTGTTTATCTACCACCACGGCGGCTATGCGCAGGCCCATTATCTTAACTGGCCCCTGTTGCCGAGGAACTGGGTGTTGCCCACCGGGGTGTTTGCGGTGCTGGCGGTGGTGGTGATTGCCGGCAGCAGCAACGCGGTTAATTTAACCGACGGCATGGACGGTCTGGCCGCCGGTTGCATGACCATTGTCAGCTTCGCCTTCATGATTCTCGCCTACGTTACCGGGGATGCCCGCTGGGCGGCGAATCTGCACTTCAACCACATCCGTCTTTCGGGAGAACTGGCGGTGGTGTGCGGGGCAATGGCGGGGGCTTGTCTGGGGTTTTTGTGGTTCAACTGCAACCCCGCGCAGGTGTTCATGGGCGATACCGGTTCCCTGGCGCTGGGCGGTACGATCGGCTACGTGGCCATTGTCATCCGGCAGGAGCCGATGCTGCTGCTGGTGGGGGCCATCTTTGTCATCGAAGCAGGCAGTGTGCTTATTCAAGTGGGTTATTTTAAGTTAAGCCGCGGCAAGCGCGTATTTTTATGCAGCCCGATTCATCATCATTTCCACTTAAAAGGTTGGAGCGAACAGCAGGTGGTTATCCGCTTCTGGCTGATTACCGGCCTTTCCGCGGCGCTGGCTTTGGCCACCGTAAAAATCAGGTAACGGCGGCGATTGTCGCAGCTCCGTTGCTGAGCTTTGTGCGGCGCATTTCAGCGTGCCGGCAAGCCCCGTGGTGCTGTTATTCCACCGGCTGGCAGGAACAAAACAGGTGCCGGTCGCCGTAGACATTGTCAATACGCCCAACATGCGGCCAGAATTTATGTTCCTTGAGATAAGCCAGGGGAAAGGCAGCTTTTTCGCGGGAATAGCCGTGGGGCCAGGCATCGGCGGCGATGGCGGCGGCGGTGTGCGGAGCGTTTTTAAGCGGATTATCCCGACGATCCATCCGGCCGGTTTCAATGTCGCGGATTTCCTCGCGAATGGCAATCAAGGCCTGGCAGAAGCGGTCTAATTCCGCCCGAGATTCACTTTCGGTGGGTTCTATCATCATCGTGCCGGGTTCCGGCCAGGAAACTGTGGGGGCGTGAAAGCCATAATCCATAAGGCGTTTGGCGATGTCTTCCACTTTTATTCCGGCGGAGGCTTCAAACGCACGGGCATCAATAATGAATTCATGGGCGCAAAAGCCATGTTGGCCTTTGAAAGCGATAGGATAATGGCTGGCGAGGCGGTGGGCCATATAGTTGGCATTCAAAATGGCCACTTCCGTGGCTTTTTGCAGGCCCGCTGCGCCCATCATCACAATGTACGCCCATGGAATGGTCAAAATTAAGGCGCTGCCGCAGGGGGCCGCCGCCACCGGGCCGATGGCGTTGGTGCTGGCGGTGCCGATTACCGGGTGGCCGGGCAGGAACGGAGACAGATGCCGGGCTACCGCGATGGGGCCCATGCCCGGTCCCCCGCCGCCGTGGGGAATACAGAAGGTTTTGTGCAGGTTCAGATGGCAAACATCCGCGCCGATATCCGCAGGACGACACAAGCCCACTTGGGCGTTCATATTAGCCCCATCCATATACACCTGGCCGCCATGTTCATGCACGATGGCGCAGATATCACGGATATGCTCTTCAAAAACGCCATGGGTGGATGGATAGGTAACCATCAGGCAGGCCAGGTTCTGGTGATGCTGACGCGCCTTGTCGGCCAGGTCGGTTAAGTCGATATTACCCTGCTGATCGCACGCCACCGGCACTACGTGCAAGCCCGCCGTCACGGCGCTGGCCGGGTTGGTACCATGGGCGGAATCGGGAATCAGGCAAATGTTCCGGTGCGCCTGTCCACGCGATTGATGCCAGGCTCGAATCACCAGCAGGCCCGTGTATTCGCCCTGCGACCCGGCGTTGGGTTGCAGAGACACCGCCGGGAACCCGGTGATTTCGGCTAAAAAATTCTGCAACTGGTCAAAGAGCATGGCATAGCCGCGGGTTTGATCCGCAGGTGCAAAGGGATGCACATCCGCCCACTGAGGCCAGGTGATGGGCAGCATTTCCGCGGCGGCATTGAGCTTCATGGTGCAAGAACCCAGCGGAATCATGGAAGTGGTGAGCGATAAATCGCGTGCTTCCAGGCGGCGAATGTAGCGCAGCATTTCGGTTTCGCTGTGATACTGATTAAACACGGGATGTTGCATAAAAGGAGAAGTGCGGCGCAGGGCCGGGGGGAATTCGATGTCGACCTGGGCTACCAGATCATCGAGCATAAACGGCAACGCATGTCTGGGGCAGAAGATGTGTAGCAGGGCGTGAACTTCGGCCAGGTCGGTGCGCTGGTCCAGGGCTATGCCGATGGAACCGTCGCTATAACTTCGCAAATTGATGGACTTAATCCGGGCGGCATCCAGAATATCCGCCGGTGAAACGTGATCGCCGGGCGTGACACGCAGCGTGTCAAAAAATTGATCATTGCCAACCTTATGGCCCAACCGAACCAGTCCGCGTGCCAATACCGCCGTCCAGGCGTGAATCCGGCGGGCAATGCGCGTCAGGCCGGCCGGCCCGTGATAAACCGCGTGCATGGCGGCGACCACCGCCGGCAGCACCTGGGCGGTGCAGATGTTACTGGTGGCCCGTTCACGTTTGATGTGCTGTTCGCGGGTTTGAATGGCGAGGCGCAGGGCGGGTTGGCCAGCCGCATCACGGGATACGCCGACGATGCGACCGGGAATTTTGCGGGCCAATTCCTGGCGCGTGGCCAAAAAGGCCGCATGAGGACCGCCGGCACCCATGGGCATGCCCAGCCGCTGTGTGCTGCCCACCGCAATGTCCGCGCCAAATTCTCCCGGCGGACGAAGCAGTGTTAGCGCGAGAATATCCGCGGCCACCACCACCCGGACGTGATGTTGGTGGGCCAGGTTCGCCAGTTCGTCAAAAGAATGGATATGGCCATCGGTGGCCGGGTATTGCACTAAAATTCCAAAGATTGAGCCGGCGGGAAAATCTGCCTGTTCCGGCGGGCCGACGATGGCCTTAAGGCCCAGCGCCGCGAGTCGAGTTTGAACTACGGCAATGGTCTGCGGGTGGCAATCCTGGGCGATAAAGAAAGTATCTCGCGGGTCATCGGGACCGGTACGGCACATGGCCATGGCTTCGGCCGCCGCGGTAGCTTCATCCAGCAGCGAAGCATTGGCCAGCGGCAAACCGGTAAGGTCGGCGACCATGGTCTGAAAATTAAGCAGGGCCTCCAGCCGCCCCTGAGCAATTTCCGCCTGGTAGGGGGTGTACTGGGTGTACCAGCCGGGGTTTTCCAGCACATTGCGCAAAATCACCGGAGCAGTGACAACGTCGTGATAACCCATGCCGATGAGGCTGCGAAACACGCGGTTTTCGCCGGCGAGTTGACACAGTTTTTTGAGCATGGCCGCCTCCGAGAGTTCCTCCGGCAGGGCCAGGGTAGTTTTGAGCCTGATGCCGGATGGAACAGTGCGCTCCACCAACTCCTCCAGAGATTTCAACCCCAATTGCCCCAGCATGGCCTTTATGTCGGCCTCGCCCGGTCCCAGATGGCGCGCAAGAAAAGCATCGTCGGCGATCAGGTCGGCCCAAACCGCGGCGGATTGCTGTGATGGCGAAGCCTTGCTAGATAGGGTGGCGGAAGCAGATGGCATTGTAGATAAACCTTTCTATGGTGTTACGCGGACGTCAAACCAGGGGGATTATAACCGTCCACACCTGCGGCTGCGATATCGGGCCGGCGGCGAGGGCGAAAATGGCGGGTAAGATACTCACCTCCATGATGGTCTTGCGTTGGGCTAAAACATGCAGTAATGTGGCCGAAAAGTAAGTGTTCTTAAAAGGTTTTTGCAGTATGAAACTGAAAGATTCCACGCGACTGATTTTTATTGGTGATTCCATTACGGATTGCGGCCGCGGGCGGCCTATTGGTGACGGCAACCTGGGTAGCGGGTATGTATCCATGGTTGAAGCTCTGCTGACGGCGGCATATCCACAGTTGAAAATACGCACCTTCAATCAAGGCACGTCCGGCCACACCGTACGCGATCTGGCGGCCCGATGGGATACCGATGTTATAGCTCTGAAGCCGGACTGGCTGGTGATCATGATAGGTATCAATGACGTGTGGCGGCAGTTTGATAACGCCATTCGTCCGGAATATGGGGTGCCGCTGCCGGAATATGAAAGCACCCTGGATGAATTGATTTCCAAAACGCTGCCGCTGACCAAAAACATCGTGCTGATGACACCGTTCTTCATTGAGCCGAGCACGCAGGATGCGATGCGCAGCCGCATGGACGAATATGGGGCGGCAGTGAAAAAGCTGGCGCACAAGCATGGTCTAAGCTGTGTGGATACGCAGGCGGCGTTTAATCACGTGCTGCAATTCCGTTACTCCGGGGCGCTGGCCTGGGATAGGGTGCATCCCAATGCGGCCGGGCACATGCTGCTGGCCCGGGCGTTTTTAAAGAGCATCGGCTTTGCGTGGTAATTGCCGCAGAACAGTTGCTGTCCGGAGCGAGGCGAGACTGGCCCCGGTCATAGCCCTCCGGGCGGACATGGTGCGTCTATGATGAAGAAAATTTATCTGGAGACCTTCGGCTGTCAGATGAATGTTCTGGACAGCGAACTGGTAATGGGCCAGTTGAGGGCGCTGGGTTACCAATTCACCCCCGATATCCAGGCGGCCGACGTTGTTTTGTATAACACCTGTTCGGTGCGGGAGCATTCAGAACAAAAAGTGCGTTCCCGGCTGGGACTGTTGAAAACGCGCAAGGTTGCCGAGCCGGAATTGGTCGTCGGGGTGCTTGGCTGCATGGCTGAACGCGATGGTGCTGGAATGCTCAAGCGATTGCCGCACGTGGACCTGCTTTGCGGCCCCGGCGAACTGGACAAACTGCCGACACTTTTAGACAACGTATTTCGTACCGGCCGACAGCAGGCGGCGTTGGCGGGCAATACCAGCCGGCGCTCGGCGACGCTTGGCGCAGCAGAGGAAGACGGCCTGGAGCTGTTGGATTTATCGCGCAGTTTTTCCCCCACCGAAAGCCAGTATCAGGCGTATGTGCGGGTGGTGCGTGGCTGCAATAAATTCTGCACCTATTGTGTGGTGCCGCACACGCGTGGGCCGGAAGTGAGCCGTCCGCCGGAGGCCATTATTGAAGAGACCCGCCGATTGGTGGCGGCTGGTGCGCTGGAAGTTACCCTGCTGGGCCAAACCGTTAACCATTATCATTACGAACATCCGGCGGCTTCCGGGCCGGATGGCCCGATGAAGCGGCGCACGAGTTTTGCCCATCTGCTGCACCGCCTGCACGAAAGTGTGCCGGAGTTGCCGCGGCTGAGGTTTATCACCAGTTTTCCCGCAGATTTCGGGGATGATATTTTGCAGGTGATGGCGGAGTGCCAAAGAATATGCAAGTATCTGCATATACCTGCACAATCCGGCAGCAATCGCATCCTTAAAATGATGAATCGTGGCTATAGCGTGGAGCAGTACGACGCGCTTCTGGAACGGGCCAGGCGTATGGTACCGGGCCTGGCACTGGCCGGGGATATGATTGTGGGTTTTCCCTCCGAAACCGAGGAAGATTACCAGTTGTCTGCGGCACTGGTGGCCCGGTCCAGATATAAAAATTGTTTCATTTTCAAATATTCACCGCGTCCGGGAACTGCGGCCATCCGCCGATATCCGGATGATGTTCCCGATGAAGTCAAACGGGAGCGCAATAATCATCTGCTGCACGTCCAAAATGCCATCAGCGAAGAGTTAAATCGGGATCTGATCGGGCAAACAGTGCCGGTGCTATGCCAGGGGCCAAGCGGCTGGGTGCGCCCCACGGATTCCGTCGTGGCGGGGGCCAATCACGATCGCGATCATGCGCAGGAGACCGTCGCTTTGCCCATGGGCGTTCAGGTGGCACCCCAATTAGGCCCGCGAATGGCTGCGGCTATGCGCGGACGGACACAGGCTGCGGTGGCGGTGCCTTTGGTCCATCAGCCCAGCAACTTATCGGATTCCTTGCAGCTTATAGGACGTACCGGTGCAGACCAGATCGTGGTATTTCCCGGGTCGCCGGAATGGGAAGGCAAGATCGTTGATGTTCGCATTGACGAAGCCCATGCCATGACCATTTTCGGCCATGTTGAGGCGGAAAGTGCTATTGCTCCGTCCTGATGGATAGCACGGGCTTATAAAATCATCGCAGCACGGCTAAAGCTTGGCTATGGAGAGCCGGTAATTGCCCGTCCGAAAAAGTCGAAATTTTACCTCTTCACTTTTCCAACTTTGACTCCTACTATTAATATGGCCTAACCAATATAGGTACTGACATCTCTAAGAGATTCGGTAAAAGCTAGAGGGTTCATCAGCGTGGAAGCTGGCTTGCCCCTAAGAGAGGCACACAACGGACACAGGGAGTACGCACATGTCAGAGGCAAGAGAAACTGATTTACAAGAGTATTTTGCCACATTAAGAAAAATTCCGCTGCTTACCGCCGAGCAGGAATTGGACTTGGCCCAGAGGGTGCAAAGCGGGGATTTTGTTGCGCGATATACGTTGGTGGAAGCCAATTTAAGGCTGGTGGTGGCTATTGCCCGTCGATTCGTCCGCACGGGCATCTGTCTGCAGGACGTTATTGCGGAGGGCAATTTGGGGCTGGTTCATGCGGTGGATTTATATCAACCTGATCGCTGCACCCGATTTGCAACCTATGCTAAATGGTGGATTCTGCATAGCATTCAGCAATTTATCGCCGCTACCGCCCACCCCATGTGCATGCCGCATTACATGATTCGGCGCATGGCCAGGCTGCAGGAGCGGTCACGGAGGTTTCAGGACACCTGTGGTTATGCTCCGTCTGATACAGACCTGCTTGAACAATCCAGAGATAACCAGCTTGCGGCGGTACAACATGCTTCGCGGGTATTTCGGATAACCATGATGGATAGCTACAGTGATCTGGGGCGGCAAACCATGGAAGAAGCCATACCGGACCGGCAAACACTGCGGCCCGATCACGAATTGGAAAACCGCGAGACTGCAGAGAAGCTGCGTATTCTGCTGGATCAGCTTGATCATCGCGAGGCCACGGTATTGCGACTTCGCCATGGCTTTGGCGAGGCCAAGCCGCTGGCGGTGCAGGAAATTGCCGCGATTCTGGGCGTTACCCGACAGCGTGTGCGGCAAATTGAAGTGGGGGCATTGCGTAAGCTGGAGGCTTTACTGCAAACAACAGTTGCCCGCCATACCGGCCGGTTTGACGAGGTGGAAACTCAAGCGATTCCAGCTTGATGACTACAGCGCGACTCGGATTTCAGGGCGGCCTGCGCAGCCCCAGCCGTTGCGCAGGAAACAGAGCCTATGTATATTCCGCCGTCGTTGAATGAAGGAGACCTCCGGCGAATAGTGTCGCTGGTTGAGGCCCATTCGTTTGGTATGCTCATCACTGCGTCGATGCGGTACCTACCGTCAACCATCTGCCGTTTTTACTGGAAGAATCCGACAATGGAGGGCTTAAACTCTGGGGCCACGTGGCCAGAGCCAACCAGCAGTGGAAGCATTTGTCGCCCAGCCAGAATGTGCTGGTGGTTTTTCGCGGCCCACATGCATACATATCGCCGGCATGGTATGCCTCGCCGGGTGGCGGCGGAATTGGCCGGTTCCACGGATGCCACGAAGGTGGCTTTGGCTTAGCTGATGCAACTGCCCGAGCCGACGGGGGAATAATCGGCCGCGCTTCAACAGACACATGCCCTCCACGGCTACACGTATAACGACCGATATGTGTGAACGGCTTTGGCGGTCTTACGACCTTTTGCGATAGACATTCAGTCCGATTTTCTCGTCCCGATCGGGCACGGTTACATTTCCCTCGGTCGAAGCGATGATGATGGTTTTGCCGGAGGCGGAAGGCCCAAATTCCTTGCTCAAATCCACCTTGATGGTAAGGATATTGCCTTCAACTTTGAGTTCCACATTTTTCATCGGATTCTCCTGTTAGATCAAGTGTGTTTATGCGGATCGCCGCCGATGCAAGTTCGGCCGCCAACAATTTTCTTTTCGATAATGGCCCGGCATTTTTGAATTGCCTATTCACCTATGATTTTAACCAGCACTCGTTTGCGGCGGCGGCCATCGAATTCGCCGTAAAAAATCTGCTCCCACGGCCCAAAATCCAGCTTCCCGCCGGTGATGGCCGCCACGACTTCGCGTCCCATGATGGTGCGTTTAAGATGGGCGTCGGCATTGTCTTCGCCGGTATCATTGTGGCGGTAGCGTGAATGCGGCTTCTCCGGAGCCAATTCTTCCAGCCAGTGCTCCCAGTCATGCATCAACCCTGCTTCATCATCGTTGATAAACACGCTGGCGCTGATGTGCATCGCGTTCACCAGAACCAGGCCTTCGCTGATGCCGCTTTCGGCCAGTGCCGCTTCCACCTGCGGGGTGATGTTGATAAACGCCCGCCGCTCCGGAATGTTAAACCACAGTTCTTTGCGAAAGGATTGCATAACAACTCCGCCTGCTTTGCCTTCAATCTGCATACGTATTAAGGTTCAGGCACTTATGAGGCCGTCGAGTAAACCAGGCGTGGTTTCATCCGTTTTAACCCGGCCTTGGCGTTGTGGCACCACTGCCCCGGCCTTCACCCGCTGGCCATTGACGCGCATGGTTCCATTGGCCGTGGAGGGTGCCGAGGTCAGGGGAACATCAGACCCCAGCAGCGGCTCGCCGACGTTGGTTTGCTCCAATCGTGCCTGAATTCCTTTGGCGTACTCGGCGGATAATTCATAGCCGATAAATTGCCGGCCCAGTTTTTTCGCCACCACCAGCGTCGATCCGCTGCCGCCAAACGGATCCAGCACCGTTTCGCCTTCATTGGAAGAGGCCCTGATAATGCGCCCCAGCAACTGCTCCGGCATCTGGCAGCCGTGCCAGCCCGCACGCTCCTTAAACGTTCCACACACCCGTGGAAAGTACCAGATATCCTCATCGGGCTGAAAACAGTTCGGAATATCCTGCGGACGCAGAATCCAGGTATCGTCGGGCAGGCGACCATCCGGATTGCCCCGGCTGTCGCCGTAAACCAGGGTTCTAGCTGAAGGTACGCGGATGGCGGGTATATTGAAAGTGAAGCGCTTCGGATCTTTTACGAAATGAAACAGATGGGTATGGCTGCGGGCAAACTTGGTTTTGCACTGCACACCAAAGGTGTAGTACCACAACACCCAACTGCGGCACTTCAGGCCCAGTTCGCGCTGAAAAATCATCTTCAATTCCGCTGCGAAATCGTCGCCGATGGCCAGCCAAAAAGTCCCGTCTGCCTTGAGCGCCCGCACCACGCCGGCCCCCCACTTGCGGGTCCAATCCAGATAATCTTCCGCCGCCCGCTTATCCTCGTAAACGTCGTACTTGTAACCGATGTTAAAAGGTGGATCCGCAAAGACCAGGTCAATACTGCCTTCGGGAACAGCCCCCAGGCCTTCAATACAGTCCTGTTGATAAATCTGGTTTAATTTCACCGGAACCTCGTCAAAATGGTACCTGGTCTTGCCAGCCTAAGTCAGATGCTTGAAATACCGCATATTGACCAAACATTACACTAACAACACCAGATAGAGTACCCAACAGCTTTGCAGTTTTCAAGCGGCCTGTGCCTGGTGCAATCTCGCGTTAAGGTTGGCAATGGCGTTACCTAGAGCCTCATGATGGGGACCGTCTGTGGCTACCCAACGCAGCAGCCAGCCGGTGGTCAGACGGGTTTCCACCCGTTGATTGGCGGCCACTGCTGTGGAATGATTGCGGTCACCTAAAACCCGGCCGATTTCCGGAAAGCTCAAGTGTGAATGTTGACGCATAAGGTAAATGGCGATGGCTCTGGCACCGGCCACCAACTGGCTGCGCCGATGGCCCCGCAGGTCCGCCGCTGATAACCCAAAATAGCTCGCCACGGTTTCAATGATGCGCTCCGCGGATATAACCTTCGCCGCTCCGGCCCGGCAGCGCACCTGCTGGGCGATAACCGCGGCCGTGCTGCCCGCCGTGTCCCCGGCATCTACGGCCACTTCCAGCCCCGTAAGCACCTGCAGCAAAAGCCCTTCGAGTTCGCGGACGCTGGCGGCGGGGCTTTGGGCTACGTGCATGAGAATTGCATCGCTGACGGGACGCCGCAGCCGCAGGGCGTGGCGCCGGACGATTTCCAGACGCGTGGGCAGGTCGGGTGGATCAATACGTGCCACCATACCGCTTACGAACCGGCTCTGCAGGGCGTCCATGATCGAGGCAATCTGCCCGGGAGCGCAGTCGGACGCCAACACAATGCGCCGCCCCGCACCATCCACCTGGTTGAAGGTGTGCAGAAATTCCTCCTGCGTGGCCTGCTTGCGCGTGAAAAAATGAATGTCATCAATCACCAGCAGATCACTCTGGCGAAGCCGTCGGCGAAACTGGGTGGTTTTGTTTTGGCGGATGGCTTCGACAAATTCATTGGTGAATTCTTCACCGGTCAGGTAAAGCCAGCGCTTCTGCGGAAACTTCTGGCCAAAGCGCCGGCATATTCCCTGCAAAAGATGGGTCTTGCCCAGGCCGCAGCGCCCATGAATAAAAAGCGGATTACAGACGTTTTCAGTGGCCTCGGCGGCTTGAACCGCCGCCCGAAAAGCCATCTGATTGGACGGACCGGCCACAAACTCTTCCAGCAGATACTTGGGATTCAGCCTGCTCACACCGACCGGCGGACTAACGGCACTTGGCCGATGCACCTGCGGTGGAGGACCAACTGTATCCGCGGCCGGCGCCGGTCGTGGTGTATCGGCCGTAGTCGCCACTTCCAACGTCACCTGCTCCCCCAGAACCGCCTCAGCGCTTTGCTGCAGTTCCAGCATCAATTTGCCGCGAATCCACTGCGCTGCAAATGAGCTGGTGGTAGCCACGGTCAGCTTCTGGTTGTTTAGACACCAGCGGCATTTTCCGGCAAACCACTGTTGATAGCGGGCTTCGCCCAGGCGTTGGGCCAGCTCTTCTTCAATTTTGATCTGCACAGTTTTTTCAAGTTCCAATTCCTTCGTCATTGGCGCAGCGGTCAACATCAACAGACTCCTTTCCGGGCACCATTTCCCCATTTCCACACCGGGAGCAAATATAATTTTTACTACGTAACGAACCGTCATGGTTCTAAGACAGCCGGGGAATCCTTTCCCCGGCCCACGGAGGCACAACCCGCGCTCCGTCATAACTTCCACTCGTCCAGCGGCCGGCTGCGGATTTTCTCACGCGGAACCGTCCAGCCTGGACGATTGATTCTTGAGTGTCGTTTTAACCTTCGATGAAAGTCCTGGCAATAGCCCGCTGCGGGAATTCTTTTACACATGAACCAAAGTCCCATTGTCATCATGGGTTACGATAAAAAAAAATGTTTTTTTAACCGATTTTCCACCGCCGTTTACGGCCTTGTGGATAAAACTGTGGATGAGTTGAAACGCCGCGATAAGTACAGGAGTGAAAAGTGTTTAGGACATTTATGAGCGTTTCCGCAAGAGGCCAGTAACAGCCCGGTTGCAGTCGGGATTTTGCCCGGCGCGGCATGGTGCCGCGGTCAATTTCCGCAGTCGCCCGGCATAAACAGTGCCGGCGGGAACCATATTACGTATGCTACAATTGAATGGCAGGAGAATTCCGGCGGGATCAGCGCAGCACGCGGCAGTGGTACACACCGCCGGGCGGCATGTTCAAAGCCACAAGCTGAAACGATACGTGCTCAAACATAGCCTTGTACCAACGCATGTAGAACCATGGAACTTCTGTGATATTGCTGAACACCCCGTGTGGCTTGAGATAATCGCGCACCGCGGCAAACATACGCCGCTGCACCGGCTCGGGTAAAGAGGGCGTGCCGAGGCCGCTCACGAAGTGATCCACCCCGTGGCGGGCCACATGTTGTGCGGAGAGAATTTCCGCCAGATCGCCGACATCGCCATGAATAATTTCCACATTGGTCCGGCCGGCGAAGCGCTGTCGCAAAATTCGCACAAAATCGCGGTCGCGTTCAATGGCGATGAAACGCGTGTGCGGCTGCAGCCGCTGCAGGGCCTGCTGGGTAATCGGGCCGGTGCCGGCACCAAGTTCCACAATCACGCGGGACTGATCCCAGTCAATCGCCTTGAGGCTGGCCTCAGCCATGAAGCGGCTGGAAGGCCACACCGAAGCAATGCGTGTGCCATGACGGAAAAACTTGGACAGGAAAAGCAGGTTGTGGCGCAGCAGGTCTGGTTGGGAGCAGCCCGGTTGCACCTGAGTGTTGTCGGGACCACCCTGCGTGGGTTTCACTGGCATGCCTAGATTCCTTGAAACTTAAAAATAATGGGCCGCCACATCCTGGTGCCGACGGCCGTGGTGCGTCCACTCTTTTTACTATACGGCATCGGCCAGAAATAAGCCAGTTCCGCGAGGGCTTGTCGTGGGCCGCGTCGCAATAGTCGGATCGGACCGTTGTTGCCGGGAGCGGACCGCGAAATTGCCTCGTTTTGACGCCAACTGGACATTACATTACGCTCCATGCTTCCCATTGCCGCGATGCTCGGGAAAAGTCAACGTGATGGTAAACCACCCGCCAGGCGTGGATTGCGCCAGGACGGTGCCGCCGATGCGGCGCATCACGTTCTGTACTATTGAAAGCCCCAGACCGCAGTGGCGACCGTGATCCGACCGTGCCATATCACCGCGCCAAAAACGCTCGAATACGTGTTGTACGTCCTGCGGATCAACCATACTGCCTGTGTTGGCCACATCGAGAATCGCACCCTTATCGGCCAGACGTAGTGACACACGGATGCATCCGGAAGCGTTGACGTAGCTGACGGCATTATCTAGAACGTTCCGCAGGACCAGCCCGATGAGCTCCGGTACTGCCAAGACCAATGCAGCCGCCAGCGGCTCTTTCTCCAGGGTTACCTGTCGCACGCGAAGGTGATTGGCCAAGGCTTCCACCTGGCCATCAATCATCTGGTCCAGGTGGCACACCTGCGGTACACCGTGATAGGAATCGGTATCGAGTCGTGCGAGTGTGAGCAGATTTTCAACCAGGTTCTGCATCTGTTGGCCGATGGCCAAAGCCTGACGCAGGGTACGCTGGTATTGCTCCGCGGGTCGCGGTTGCGTGAGGGCCACCTCACACGCCGCACGCAGGCCGGCCAGAGGGGTGCGAAGTTCATGGGCCATATCGGCGGTCAAGGATTTCTCGCGGACTACATCCTCTTCCACGCGGGAAAGCAAACTGTTAAGCCGATCGACAATGGGAATGAGCTCACGCGGTATTTTGCGTCCGTTCACGCGTTCGCCCAGGCGCGTTGCTCCAATTTGCGAAATTTGTTCAGCGATGGCCCCAATGGGCCGCAGGCCCCGTTCCAGCAACCACGCGAGCAGCAATGCCGAGATGACGGTGGCCAGCGCAAATGTAACAACCAGGGACCAGCCCAGGCCGGTAACCGCATCGTCGAGCTGGTCAGTACGCCGGGCCACGGCCAGAATGTAGTTATCTGAGGCGGCGGGGGTAGCGGCAGGGGCGGCACCGTGAAGCGCACGCAGGTGGCCCACACGATGCGGGGCATGGGCAGCGCTGGCAAGCCTGAAACGCAGGGCCAGTTCACGCCCGGATGTCCGCCCGCCCAGGTCAACCGCACACACCGCCGGGTGCCCTATCGCTGGCCGCAGCAGTTTAAGATTGATGCTGGCCAATGGGGCTGCGCGTAGAACGGTCTTTCCCCGGTCCGTCCAGATCTGGAAATACTGCGGAATCCCTGCCGTGCCACGGCCACGCACCGCGGCAGCGTCCGATTCGAGCCGGAGCCGCGAACCGGGAGTTCGTTCCACCGTGGCGGCCAGAACGGCGGCCTGAGCCGCCAGGGAACCATTAAATTCCGAGTTGAGCATGCTCCGCAAGGTTAAATATAAGCCGACTCCCAGCGCCGCCAGTAGGGCAGCGATAGCCGCGGGGCACCAGAGCATTAATTCCATCCTGATTGAACGCATCAGTTCATTGCCCCGGACCGAATATATAACCCTGACCGCGGCGTGTTTGAAGCAGGCCGGTGCTGTCGCCGATTTTTTTCCGGAGCATTCCCACGTACACATCAATGACGTTGCTTTCGAGGGAAGCGCCATCGCAGTACACATGTTGGCGGATCTCCTCGCGGGAGACAATATGACCGCGGCGCATCGCCAGGTATTCCAAAACGGCATATTCGCGGGCACTTAATTCGATTTCCACAGCGCCGCGAAAAACCCGCCTGGCGTTGGCGTCGATGGTCAATGGCCCAACCTGCAGGCGCGGCGCAGCCACGTTGTAGCGCCGGCGCGTCAAAACCCGCACACGTGCCAGCAGTTCCTCCAGAGCGAAGGGTTTGGTGAGATAATCGTCTGCGCCGGCATCAAGTCCTTTAACCCGGTCTTCTACGGTGTCACGGGCTGTAAGCACCAAAACCGCCGGCCGGGGCCGCATGCGTGCGATAGTCTTAAGCACCTCCAGGCCACCGATGCCCGGCAGCATCAGATCGAGAATTACCACATCGATACCTCCACCCTGCAGGTGCCACAGGGCCAGCCGGCCATCTCCGGCCACGTCCACAACATAAGCCTGTTCGCGCAAGGCCTGGGCGATGGATTCCTGCAAGGCCTTAAAATCTTCGACGACCAGTACACGCATAGGCACTTCCATAATCAGCACCACAAACTGCGGGTGGGCGGCAGCCAGTCCTGATTATATCTGTTATGGGCAAAAAGCGGGTAAACATATTCCACCATCTCTTTACGCCGGATGGCGTTTCTCATCGCGATAAATAATGTTGTATACCGCGAAAAATAGCCCGCGCCAGGCGGTGCTGAAAACCCACGGTGGCAAGCTGGTGGGCCTGGTGGGGGTTGGTAATGTAGCCGACTTCAACCAGCACGGCCGGGACGCGCGAATCGCGCAGAACCACGAAGTCCGCCGTACGGTCGCGATCTGCATGTTCTATATGCCGTAGTCCCGCGGTGATGTAGTCCCCCAGCCGGTCCGAAGCCTTGGCGATGGAGCCCCGTTTTTGTGTATAGACGGTGGCCCAGTCCCAGCGAGGTTTGCCGGAATCGCAATGGATGGAAATAAACAGGCCGGCACCCGCACGGCGGGCTATGCTGTCGCGTTGAGCCAACCCGACGTAATAGTCGCCGCGGCGGGTCAGAACGGCGCGCATGCCCTTGTGGTGGTCGATCAATACGGCCAGTTCTTTGCCGATCGCCAGGGTAACATCCTTTTCTTTCACACCATAGCCGACCGCCCCCGGATCACGCCCGCCGTGTCCGGGATCAATCGCAATTATTACTGCCCGACATGGGGGCACGGGAACGTGACTCACTGCAGCCCCACCGAGGCATAACCCCAGCAGCAGCGCCCAGCACCGTCGCTGGATCAGCCGGAGAAAGGTTCGGCGAAAATATGGGCCAACATTGCCCATCCGGCAGTCAGCCATCTTACTCGTGCGGTTGTACTCTTCATTCATCATGCGGACGTCTCCTCTGTTACCGTGAACCGGAACGGTACCATCCTCATGGCACCGCTCCACGCACGTGGAAAAATTGTAATACGCCCGCATGAAAGCACGATGAAAACGCGGGGCCTTGTTGACGGAACTGCGTGCCAACAGCGGTAGCCGACATCTGCGGCGCGGATGCTACCGTGTTACCTTGCCAGGATATTTGGCATCGGGGCCGGACAGGCCGGCAGGCCCCGTGGAATCCGGGTGCAGCCCGCAGTGCACACATTAGTGGAGAGGTGGCACACGACGAAGAGAAGCTTTCATGCCGGTTTCATTTTCACTTTGTAGATTGATTGAACTACCGCCTGCCCGATTGTACGGCGGCGATGCCGGGGTTCACCCGCGAATTTCGGGAGGCGAAAGGAAAAAAATAACCGCTCTCATGAACATTTTCTTCATATTCTGTGCAGAATACCTGTTCATAGTGCCTTTAATAATTCTCGGCATTTACTTTCTCATGCAACCACGGAAAACTTGGTAGGGTACGGCGAGATTTGCTCTGCCGGCGGCTCGCTTTACTATGACCCGCGGCCTTTCGTCGTGGGGCACTTCACGCCACTGATACCCCACGTACCTGACAATGGATTTCCCTCTGACCACGCGCTGCTGATATCCGCCATCGCGATGATAGGTATGGTGTGGAACAGGAAGCTCGGCAGTGCACTGTGGGTTTTAGCGGTGCTCGTCGCGGCAGCCCGCGTATACGTTGGAGTGCATCATACCATCGATGTAGCCGGTAGCTGCATCATATCGATCACCGCAATTTCCGCGGTGAGCAAGGTGTACTATCGCCGGAAGCGCCTGGCGATATCTCCCTTGGAGACAACGTAGTTGCCTTTCATGGAGGCTTCATGTTCGATGACTATATTTATTTTTTGCTGCGGCGCACTCGCGGTGTCGAGTCGCCGGCGAGGTATGGTGCCCCGCACGGCCTGCAGCCTTTTGGAGATTTATCCATGCCCTTAACAGTTACCAAAACACCGCCAGACACGCAGCACCGGATGCTCAACAAGGTGCCTGAAGTTACAATTTACTTCTGGATCATTAAAATTCTGGCCACAACCGTTGGTGAAACGGCTGCCGATCTGCTTAGTGAGACCTTGCACCTGGGCGAGGCCTGGACCGGTGTGGTTATGGCCGCGGTCCTGGTGGTGGCCCTGTTCTATCAATTCCGGGCAAGGCGATACGCTCCCGGGGTCTACTGGCTCTCCGTTGTGCTTATCAGTATTGTGGGAACGCTCCTAAGTGACAATCTGGTGGACAATCTCGGTGTGCCTCTAACGGTGTCCACGCCGGTTTTTGCCGCAGCTCTGGCGGTCACTTTCATCGCCTGGTACGCCCGCGAGAAGACGCTTTCTATCCATACCATCTTCACCACCCGACGTGAGGGATTTTATTGGTTGACCGTCCTGGCCACATTCGCCTTGGGCACATCGGGAGGCGACTTTCTGTCCGAGGCGCTACGCTGGGGCTATTTTAACTCCCTGCTGATTTTCGCCGGCGGCATTGGCGTAGTAACTTTGGCCTATTATCTCCGGCGGCTCAATGCCGTCGCCGCTTTCTGGATCGCCTATGTGCTTACCCGTCCGCTGGGCGCATCCCTGGGTGATCTGATGTCCCAACCGCACGATGCCGGCGGTTTCGGGCTTGGTACCGTATGGACCAGTGTGGCATTTCTGCTGACAATCCTGATTCTGGTTACCTATCTTGCTCTGGCCAAGGTTGATGTGACGCTGGCCGGTACCATATCTGCGACCGATGTGGCGCATGATGAACAACAGGAATCTACAGAGCCACAGGTGGAACTGGAGCCTGTGGGCGACTGATGGGTTTGAGGTCCAGCTCCATCATGAGACGTTATAGCCCAGTTGAAAAAGATACCTCCCCGGCGGCACGGCCGGCACCGTGCCGCGGAGCATAACGGAAAGGTTAACATGTGATAGAAGCGATGCTGTTCGATCTCGCTGGAACTCTGGTGAATTTTCGTCATCTGAGGGTTGCCGCGCTGCTGGCTCAAGGGGCGCAGAGCACCTATGCACATCTGCAGCAACTGGGCGTGGAGTTGCCGGGGTTTCATCGCTATCGATTGGCTCATCAGCGGGCGTTTAAACAGCGGTACGTCTGGTCGGCCATATGCCGGAAAGATTTCAGTTTCATGGACGTGATGATTCAGGTACTGCAACGGTGCTCAATTGCGGTGCCGGCTGATCAGTACCGGACGTTGGCGTGGATGTGGTATCGGCCTGTGGTAAGACTTGCCTATGTGGATGCGGGTGTAGCTTCGACCCTTGACCAGCTCAAAGATCAGGGTATTAAACTGGCGATTGTTTCCAACACGTGCGTACCGGCACACTGCATGGATCAGCATCTGGAGCAGGAAAAGCTGTTGCAATACTTTCCTATACGTATTTATTCTTCGACCACGCTTTATCGAAAACCCCATCGAAATATATTTGACGCCGCGCTGCAACAACTGGCTGTAACACCCGAACGGGCGGCATTTGTGGGTGATCGGCTGCAAACAGATATCCGCGGTGCCCGTCGGGTCGGCATGCGAACGATCTGGAAGACGGCTATACCGGCGGTGAAGACAACACGTCGGCATCAGGCTGATCTTGTAATTCATCGGATCGCTGATTTGCCCAGCCTGTTGACCAAATGAAGAACCGCCAATTGGAGGTGCGCATAGATGCACGATATTGATGACAACACCTGCGACATGGTCTGGTGCCGACCACCGGTTCATTTCGATTCTGCCTGGCCCCGTTGGAGTAAGCTTCTCGTCTGCGCCGTCCTCTTGGCGCTGGCCTTTGTTTTTGACAAGTCCGTGGCGCTTTTGGCGTACCACCATCCCATCGTTTTTAAATCTGATATCAATCTTGAGATGACCATGCTCATGCAGTGGGGCCAATGGGCCTGCTCCGTGCTGGTTATCCTCGCTGTGGCACTGCTGGATAGTCAAGGTAGACGCAAGGCTTTCGCCTTGGCGCTCGCCTGCCTGTGTACCGTGGGCGTTTGCTATTTAACCAAGGGACTTTGCGGCCGTGCACGTCCCTGGTTGCTGGAGAAAGGTGTCTATGGATTTTTCGGACCGGCTTATGGATTCTTGCGCGGGGCTACTTACCAGTCGTTTCCCAGTGCCCATGCCAGCGGCGCTTTTGCGCTGACCGCCGGCCTTTCCTGGTTTTATCCCAGCGGTCGGGCGTTATTTTATTTTCTGGCCCTGGATACCGCGGTCCAGCGGGTGATCCGGCATGCCCATTATCCGGCGGATGTGGCCGCGGGAGCAATTATAGCCGTGCTGGTGGTGCGCAGCGTTCTATGGGGGAATTGGCCGGGACACCTGATCGCGGCACTGCCAGAGCCTTGGCAGCGATGGATCATGGCTGCGAGATAAACATCCGATCCGCCCGCCCGCCGTTGCAATCCGCCGTGTGCCGGCGCTCCACCGACAAGTAACATTCCCGCCACGTGCTAACACGCCGTGCACGTTAAGTGCGGCAGCGGATAACTGCGGGTAAATTCCGTCACCTCCGCACGTACCTTCGCCAGCACCTGGGCGTCCCCGCCGCTGGAAGCCGCCCGGTCAAACCAGTTGGCCACTTTTTTCATCTCCGGCTCCTTAAGGCCGCGGGTGGTCAGCGCCGGAGTCCCCACGCGAATGCCGGAAGTTTCTATGGCTTTGCGCGTATCAAAGGGTACCATGTTTTTATTCACGATAATGCCGGCATTTTGCAGCCATAATTCCACCGCTGCACCGGTCAGGTCCGGGCTTTTGGCCCGTAAATCCACCAGCATCAGATGATTATCCGTGCCCCCGGAAACCAGCCGATAACCATGGCCCATCAGCGCCTCAGCCAGGACCTTGGCATTTTTGAGAATCTGCTGGCAGTAAACCTTGAAGGCCGGTTGCTGCGCTTCGCCAAAGGCCGCGGCCTTCGCGGCGATAATGTGCATCAGCGGCCCGCCCTGCAACCCGGGAAATACTGCGGAATCCAATTTTTTAGCCCAGTCCGCCTTGCACATGGTCATGCCGGAACGGGGCCCACGCAGTGTTTTGTGGGTAGTAGTGGTAACAAATTCACTGTGCGGCACCGGCGACGGGTGCAGGCCGGTGGCCACCAGGCCCGCAAAATGGGCGATATCCGCCATTTGCACCGCCCCCACTTCATGGGCAATCTCCGCAAAGGCCGCAAAATCCCAGAGACGCGGGTAGGCACTCGCACCAGTAATAATAAGTTTGGGCTTGCACTCGCGGGCAATGCGTTGCACATTGGCCATGTCGATGCGTTCGGTTTTCGGATCCAGGGTGTAATGAACAGACTTGAACCATTTGCCCGATATATTCACTGATTTGCCGTGCGTAAGATGGCCCCCATGGTCCAGGTGCAATCCCAGAATGGTGTCGCCGGGGTTTAATGCCGCCAGAAATACCGCCTGATTAGCCTGCGATCCGGAATGGGGCTGCACGTTAACATGGTCGCAGCCGAAAAGAGCTTTGGCCCGGTCGCGAGCCAGATTTTCAATCACATCCATAAATTCGCAGCCGCCGTAGTAGCGTTTGCCGGGGTAACCTTCCGCATATTTATTGGTAAGCGGTGTGGCGGCAGCCGCCAGAACCGCCGGAGAAACATGATTTTCGCTGGCAATCAGTTCCAGAGTGGAATCCTGTCGGTTTTGTTCCTGCTGTATAGCCTGCCACAAAATGGGATCAGATTGTTCTATCGGATTCATTGCCTTCACCTTTGCACAATGCTTTTCACTCGGGGAATCAGCTCACGCCAAGCTACCCTCCGCCGCGGCAATTCCATTCTGCGGTGGGAAGCGGAAATGGTCAACCACATCCGCTTCACGCCCCGGCTATTCTGCCGACCATCGCTGCAGCGCCGGAATTTCTAAAATCAGCAATCAAACTGCCCGGTTGTGCGTTGTAATTATGGAACTGGCTTTCCAGCGGGAATTTTCCTCTGCGGGTTCCTATTCATGCCGCTGCGTCGGCATTATCATTACCAGTGCGTGAGGGCTGCGGGCGAAAGCCCGCACCGCTGACCCCGCAGGAAAATCCGGAGCCTACATCAGTGAAAAAACGTCTGGTTTTCATCCTTAAATTCACCGTTATGGTGGTGGTGTTTCTGTTTGTATTTTACAAGCTGCGCGGGGCCTGGCAAACCGTAGGCTCCCACCCCATACATATAGATTGGAGCTTTGCTCCACTGATCGGCCTGGCTTTTGTAGGTATCATGGCCACCAATGCCCTCACCTGGCGCTGGCTGGCCTGGCGCATGGGAGACCGCAACAAAACTCTGCCCCTGCTGGGGGCCTATACCTTCAGCCAGGCCGGCAAGTACGCCCCCGGCAAAGTGCTGCTGGTGCTGATGCGTATTGAACGCACCCATCGCCTGGGCATGTCACGCGAATTGTGTCTGCTTTCCACCCTGGTCGAAAATGCCATGTACAGCCTTTCCGGCGGATTGGTCGGGGCCATCGCCCTGATGTTCATCGCCCGCGACCATCCGCTGTATCTACTTTTGTGCGGCCTGATGATTGCAGCTTTGTTGACGTTATTTCATCCGAAGATTTTTTTTGGCATCGTCAATGCCGCTCTTAAATCCATGAAACGTGGTCCAATTCCGCCCAGCCGTCATTTCCGCAAGTTTGACATGGCCTGCGCGGTGCTGATGTTCATGCCATCCTGGCTTTTCGGCGGCTTTGGGCTTTGGTCGGCGATACATTGCGTGCATAGCGTGGGGGCGTTGGAACTTTTTCGGCTGTCCGGCATTTTTGGCCTTTCCGTTACCCTGGGCATGTTGAGCATGTTTCCCGGCGGCCTGGGCGTGCGCGAAGCGGTGCAGGCCCTGTTTTTAATGCCCATCGTCCATTCGGCGGAGCTTATTGTGGTGGCCGTGGCTTTGCCGCGGGTTTTTCAAATTACCGTGGAACTCACGCTGGCCATCTTTGGCGGCATTGTTTCCTCCCGCTATGGATCACCCGTAACATCGCCGGTTGCCAAACCTGAAGAATCAAATTCACCCGGCATTCCAGCCGCCGGCCCCACCGCTGCAATGGCCCCCGGGGCGGATGTTCACCCGGTGTCTCCATCCGCCCGCTCCGCCAAGCTGTCCAATGCCCATGATTAACAACGGCAACGCGCCACCAAAACGCTTTCCCAAAAACTAGCGCAACTGTGTTACCGCCAACAACGTAAGTCCACCGATGAGCGCCCACAGCAATACCCCCTGCAGCAGCGGTTTGAAACCTACCGCGGCGAGCGTGCGCCGCGATAAACCCGCACCGATTAGAAAAAGTGTTATGGTCAGGCCAACCGTGCTGATCCGACTGATGGCCGGATCCACGACATGCATTCCCGGTATAAAGCTCTTGGCCGCGCAGGCCACCAAAAACAAGCCAATGAACCATGGAATCTGGATTTTCCGGCGGGGGCCGGCAGTGTTGGAACCCGCGGCACGGCGCTGCCGCCCGGCCATCCACGCTACCGCCAGCGAAACCGGCACAATCCATAAAGCCCGCGAGAGCTTTACCGCCGTGCCGGTGGTCAGGGCCAGTGGTCCATACCGATTGCACGCGGCCACCACCGAGGAAATATCGTGGATCGATATGCCCGCCCACACGCCAAACTGGTGCTGGCTTAGATCCAATCCGTGTCCAATAGGCACAAACAAAAAAAGGGCGACAGCGTTCAATAAAAATACGGTTCCCATCGCCACGGTCATCTGTTCCTCCTGCGCATCGATCACGGTGCCCACCGCAGCGATCGCCGAACCACCGCAAATGGCCGTTCCCACCGAAATGAGCATGGACGTATGCGGATCAATTTTCAGCCAGCGGCCCAAAGCATAGCCCGCAGACAGTGTTACGCCAATACTGATGACGGCAAACACTGCCCCGTCAGCGCCGGCACGCAGCACAGCATGCAGATTCATGGTAAAGCCGAGCAGGATCACGCATATCTGCAATAAAACCTTCGCTGTTCGATGGCCCAACCGATGAAATGGATGGCCGATCGAAATCGCCAGGACCATTCCCAAAGCCAGCGCCAGAGCCGGCGAGGCCCACGCCGTGAGGCACCAGCCGATGGCCAGAGCAAAAATAGCCCAGCGTAGTTGCGACCGAAGCACATCGCTGCGCTCAAACCACAGCTTGAAATACGATCTGGCCGTACCCATTGTATATTCTTTAACCGCGGTATCCTGGCCGATCATCGGCGGGGGTAAATGGAGCGGTTCTTCCTCGGACGGCAATGGCGGTGGATACATGACGGATTCTCCAAACATCGGCCAGGCACTATTGCCCGGACGAAGATCAAAGAGTACCCATTATCCGTTCATTACACCAAGGCATTGTAGTTATATCGCCGATGCTGTAAAATTATGGCATGGAATTGAACCGCAACCATCTGGCGATCTTTCAGGCTGTAGCGGAAAAAGGCAGCTTCAGCCGCGCTGCTGAGGCGTTGGAAATCAGCCAGCCGGCGGTGTCCCGCCAGGTGGCGGAATTGGAATCCAGGCTGGGGTTGCGTTTGCTCGATCGCCTGCCGCGGGGCACCAGCCTCACCCAGGCCGGGGTCATTCTTTCGCAATATGTAGCCCAGATTCAAGCCCTGGAAAAAAATGCCGCCGCCGCCATGACTGATATGCGCGGCCTGACCAGTGGCCGCATCGCCATTGGTGCCAGCACCACCATCGGCGCATATTTGTTACCGCCGCTGGTGGCCGAATTTTCCCGCCACAATCCACGCATTGAAGTGCAGATTCGCATCGACAACACGCAGGTCATTCATCAGGCCCTGCTGGCCGGCGATCTGCACATCGCCTTCACCGAAGGATTTGCCGAAGATCCTCATCTGCGGGCCACGGTATTTTATACCGACGAACTCATTGCCATTGTTCCACCGGGCCATCCCCTGCTGAAATTGCCGCAAGTAACCCTGAAACAGTTTCTCTCCGAGCCTCTGATTTTACGTGAACCTGGTTCGGGCACCCGGGCGGTTATCGAACGCCACATGCGCCGCGCCGGCGTGGCTCTTAAGCCGAAGCTGGAACTTACCAGTCCTGAAGCCATCAAACATCTGGTGATGGCGGGTGCCGGCGTGGCCATCGTTTCCGCTCTGACGGTGCAACTGGAAATTGCCTCCGGACAGCTCAAATCTCTGCCGCTGGCGGATTGTCGCATCCAGCGCCCACTGCACCAGCTTCTGGCATCCAACCGCTGGTCCGGCCCGGCAATGCAGGCATTCCTCAAGATGCTCGCCCAAAAACGCTATGCGACGGAGTCCGCCCAGTCGGCCATGGCTCCCGCCAGCGGCCGCAGCGAAAAAACCGCTCCCCAGCCGGCGGCTGCCGCCAGACCTGCGCTCCGGAAAAAATCATAAGAACCGCCGCGGCGGTAATTGCCGCAGGTGCGGCGGAATGGCGCAAACTCTACCCAACCGGTCATAATGCCATGTTGACAGCAAAACATTCATTGAGATATACACTCCAACCAGTCGCCGTTGAGTAAACGCCTCCCCCACGCGCCCGCGGGCCTGCTTCTCCGGCCGGTCATATTCCTGTCCCGCAGCCCCAAAGGTTGACCAGCCCAGCCAGACTCCCGCCCCCATCATCACGTGTACTTTTCCCGGCTGGCACTGCCGGCTCTAGCTGGGTATAAATCACGGATGGTTTTTGATATTCAACAGCAATTGGAGTATCTACGCGGGCAAATCCGCCATCATGACCGGCTGTATTATCAACTCGCCCGGCCGGAAATCTCCGATGCTCAATATGATGCTCTTTTCAAACAGCTTCAGACGCTTGAAGCACAGCACCCCGAATTCATTACCTCCGATTCTCCCACCCAGCGCGTAGGCGGTCAGCCAATAACCGGTTTTAACCCCGTCCGCCACGACATTCCCATGATCTCCATTGATAACACCTACACCGAAGCGGACCTTGCAGCCTTTGACCACCGGATCAGGAAACTGCTGGAAGAACGGCCCTTCATATACGTTTGTGAGCCGAAAATTGACGGCGTGTCTCTTTCCCTGCGCTATGAAAATGGCATCCTGGCCGTGGCAGCCACCCGCGGCGACGGCAACACCGGTGACGATGTTACCGCCAACGCCCGCACCATACGTAACATTCCGCTGCGCCTGGAACTTTCAGAATCTGCCGGCAGCCAAATAGATTTTCCGCACATCATACCGCCCGTGGTGGAAGTCCGCGGGGAAGTGTTTTTATCCAAGGCCCAGTTTCTGGCCATCAACCAGCAGCAACAGCAGGATGATGCCGAACTGTATGCCAACCCGCGCAATACCGCCGCCGGCACGCTGAAGCTTTTAGACCCCCGTATTGTGGCAGCCCGCAAGCTGGAATTTTTCCCGCACGGCCAGGGCGTCGTCGAAGGAGTCAGCTTTGCCAGCTATCGGCAATGGTTGGCGTGGCTGACAGCCGTCGGAATGCCCATGGCTCCGCAGGTTACCGTGGCCGCGGATATTCATGCCGTCATTGCGATTATCCGGCAGTTCGCCCAGGTCAAAAAGAATCTGCCCTTTGATACCGATGGAGTGGTTGTCAAGCTTGATGATTTTAGCCAGCGGGCGCTTCTGGGCACCACCGCCCGCGCACCGCGATGGTGCATCGCCTATAAGTATCAGCCGGAGCAGGCCCAAACCCAACTCGCCCGCGTGGTCTTCCAGGTGGGTAAAACCGGCACCATCACCCCGGTGGCGGAATTTGAACCACCGGTATTTATCAGCGGTACCCAGGTGTACCGGGCCAGCCTGCATAATTTTGATGAAATTGCCCGAAAAGATCTGCATCTTCACGATCAGGTGCTGGTCCAAAAAGCCGGCGAAGTTATTCCTTACGTGGTGGGACGTGCGCCTGTGCCCCGGCCCGCCCACGCCACCCCCATTGAAGTACCGGCCCAATGTCCCGCCTGCCAGGGACCGGTGGTGCGCGAAGGCGGTTTTGTGCGATGTATCAATGTGGACTGCCCGGCCCAATTAGCCCAGCGGCTGCGTTTCTTCGGTGGCCGCAACCAGATGGATATCGAAAATCTCGGCCCGGCGATTATTGATCAACTGGTGGCCACGGGCCAAGTGAAATCCGTCGCCGATTTATACCGTCTGCAACTTGCGGATCTGCTGACCCTGGATCGCATGGGGAAAAAATCGGCCAGCAGCCTCCTGGCAGCCATTGAAAAGAGCAAAAACGCCGGGCTGGAGCGGCTGCTTTCCGGCCTGGGCATTTTACACGTGGGCACGCGTACCGCCGCCGTTTTGGCCCGCCACTTCCCCAGCATCGATGCGTTGGCCTGCGCTAGTATCCAGCAGCTCCAGGCGGTGCCGGATATCGGGCCAGTGGTCGGTGCTTCCATCCATGATTTTCTCCACCTCCGCGGCGGCCTGAAACTGCTGCAGGATTTGGCCGCATTGGGCGTAGCTACCACCGTAATTAGTGCCGCAGCGGCGGCCCCAGCCACCGGGGCCTTGGCCGGTAAAACCGTGGTGGTAACTGGCACACTGCAACACTTTACCCGCCACCAGATTCACGAATTGATTGCCGCCCACGGCGGCGTAGCCACGGAAACCGTTACCAAAAAAACTTCTCTGGTGCTGGCCGGAGCAGAGGCTGGTTCCAAGCTGGAAAAAGCCCGCAAACTCGGCATCCCCATCATCGACGAAAATGCCCTGCTGGAATTGACCGGTACCCCACCTCCGCCTGCCCCCTGACCCCTGTTACGGCATGGACGCCGAAATCTCCCGGCGCGGTCGGGACAGGCCTCTCCCCGGCATAAAGCACACTATCGGGACCTCGCGGACCGCCGCCCGCACCCTGTCTCCTCCAACAATACGTATCCACCAACTCGCAGTCAGCGATCAGCTTTCAGCTTTTGCGGGCAGGATGCCCGCGGTCCCAGCCCCCCCAACTCCCGTCTCCCTACTCCCGTCTCGCGGGCCTTAGCCCGCGCCCTCCCCGCCTTCCGGACCGGCGGGCAACTTCAGCCGCAGCAGCTTCACCTTGCGCGCATCCGATTCCATCACGGTAATCGTGATATCCCCAATTTGCACCTGTTCCCCGCGGATGGGTATGGTGCCCAGCATGTTGATCACCAGGCCGCCAGCAGTCTGATATTCCTGATTCTCCGGCAACTGCAAATTTAATTCCCGGTTCAGATCCGTTACATTCATCCGGGCATCCACATCCACTGTAACCGGGTCAATTCGCTTGAGCGTATGTACCGAGGCTTTTTCATATTCGTCGGCAATGTCGCCCACAATTTCTTCCAGAATGTCTTCGCTGGTAATCAGGCCGGCCGTGCCGCCGAATTCATCCAACACAATGGCAATATGCACACGCTGCGCCAGAAACTGCCGCAGCAGATCGCGCAGCGGCTTGGAATGTGGCACAAACAGCGGCGGACGCATCAACTGCCGGATGTTAAACGTCTGTTGTTGACCGCTGCCCAGCAAAGACAGCAGATCCTTGGCGTAAATAATGCCCAGAATGTTATCCAGGTTGCCATCATGCACCGGCAAACGGGCCAGCCCGTCGCGCAGAACCTTGTCCCGAATTTCTTCCAGCGTAGCGTGAACGGAGGCGGTAATCATATCCGTGCGCGGGGTCATTATCTGGCTGACTTGCAAATCGCGAAAGCTGATAATGCCTTCAATCATTTTCTTCTGCTCTTCATCCACAGCTCCTTCCGCGGTGCCTTCCGAAACCGCAGCCAGAATTTCCTCCTTGCTTTCCACCGCTTCCTGGGCCGCACTGCCCGGCACAGGGGCGTCGGCCAGCCGGCGCACCAGCTCATCAAACAGCCGCAGAAACCAGACCAGCGGCATAAGCCCCACACAGGCCAGCCGCAACGCCGGCCATAGCCCGGCAATCAGTGCCTCCCCGGCATAACCCGCCCAGGCATACGGAATGGCCACGGAAAAAACCAGAATAAGCAGGCCCGCCGGCAGGGAAGCTATCAGCAATCGCATCAAGGCAGAACCAAAGGCCGCCCCATTCAGGGCCGCAAACACGCTTACCACCATCGCCAGGTTGAACAAAACCCGCAAAATGGTGGCCGCCAGAACCAGCGGATCCAACTGCCCCAGAATCTCATCCAGCGCCCCCGCACGCTGCCGTTTAAGCAATTCTCGCTCCAGCCCCAACCTGGAAACCGTGCGCAGCGCATATGCCGACGTAGACGCCAGAAGCGTTCCCAGAATCTCCGGTAATAAAAGCCACCAGCACCAGTTCACGCCCGCACCATCGTATTGCCAATATCCTTCATGCTGGTTTGTTGTCCTGACTTCCAGTTTCTCCGCCGGCTGCGTATACCGGCCCTATCCCCAAGGCTAACAGAATCTGGTCTTCCCGTCGATGGATTCTCCGGGCCTGCCGGGTCGTGCGATCATCATAACCCTGCACATGCAGCAGGCTGTGAATGGCGTACAAAAGTACCTCCCACGCCACCGGATGATGCATTCTGCGGGCTTGCCGGCGGGCCTCATGCAGACAGATAAGCGTTTCCAGTTCCAGCACCCGCGGCTCTGTTCTTTTGTTCCTCAAGTCAAAGGTCAGCACATCCGTGGTGGTGTTGATTCCCATCGTCCGCCGGTGCATTGCCGTCATTGCGGCATCCCCAATCAGGTGAATCTGCCAGGTGCCGCTTCGGGCGGCGGTCATGGCCAGGGCCAGACGCAGTTTTTTTTTCAGCCAGACCGCCGTCAAATGGCCGTCACCGAATTGCCGCCTGGATACACATTTGGGCTGCTGCCGCGGCAGACCGCTGATGGTAATTTCAATGCTCATATCAGGCCGGCCGTATCATCGCCAGCGGTTTGGGATAGCTCAAACGCCCATGGTAAACACCCGCCAGCGTACGTACAATCGACTCTTCAATTTTGGATAAGTCCACCAGCGTCAGTTCACATTCTTCAAACTGCTGGTCCAGCAAACGCTTGTAAATAATCTCGTGGGCGGCAGATTCAATGCGCCCGGCCGTGGCCTCAGGCATAGCACGCACGGTGCTTTCAACGGCGTCGCAGATCATCACAATAGCTGTTTCAACGGATTGTGGCCTGGGGCCGGGATAGCGAAAATCAGTTTCCGCCACCTGGTCATGCACGCCCCCGGTTAACGCCTGCTTGGCCTGCCGGTCGCGGGCCGCATAAAAAAACGGCTCCACCAGCGTGGTGCCATGGTGCTGGGCGATAAAATTGCTCACCTGTGCCGGCAGGCGGAATTCCCCCGCCAGTTCAACACCATCTTTCACATGCCCGATGATAATCAGGTGGCTCATGGTGGGAGCAAGTTTATCATGACGATTGGGCTGCCCGGCCATGTTTTCAATGAAGTATTCCGGCTTCACCAGTTTGCCGATGTCGTGGTAATACGCACCCACCCGGCACAGCAGGGCGTTGGCCCCGATGGCCCGAGCCGCCGCTTCCGCCATAATTCCCACAATCAGCGAATGATTGAACGTGCCCGGCGCTTCAATGGCCATGCGACGCAGCAGTGGATGGTTGGTATCCGAAAGTTCCAGCAGCGTCATCGCCGTGGCCAGATGAAACGCCCGCTCAATCAGCGGCAGTAGCCCCAGCGCCAGAAACGTCGCCCCCAGCGCCGCAATTATACTCATCAGTATCCGCTGCTCCAGCCCCAGCCCATGAGATCGCAACGTCAACGTTTGCCAGTGGATCGCCGCACCGGGCATGGGCAGGCCGCCGGCCAGCGACTGCGCCATAATGGCTGCCACCATGGCCAGTGCCGCCAATCCGCCCACCTTCAAAAGCTTCGACCGCGTTCTGATTTCCGCCAGGCTGAAGGTGAACACGGTCATTCCAGCCAGCGCGGTGATAAAAAACACCAGCCCAAGCTGCACTGCCCAGGCCACCAGCAACGCATTAATAGCCGAGAGCCCCCAGGCCAAACGCCCGCCGCTGACAATGGCGAAAATAATGGCCGTCAGCAGCAGCGGCAAAAGTGCCAGCAGGTAGGTCAGGTGGGCCAGCCCCAGCCATTGCCCCAGCCGGGCGGTCACCAGGGTCATTAACATCAGCCCGGCTAACGCCGCCAATCGGGTGGTGCTGCGCAGTTCATGCTCTCGGCTTATCACGTACAGGGCCAGGATCAATGCTAACAGCAAGAGCACCACAACCCTGGCTGGCCGGGATAACAAAGCCTGCCACGGATGGGCCGTTTCCAGTTGCTGCAGGTAACTTTGCCGCGCTGCCGCCAGCAGTTGCCGGTCGCCGGCGGTTAAAACGCGGCCCGCTGGAATCAGCAGTTCCCCTCGATGAAACACAATGGCCGTGGCCGGCACTTTGGCGGCGTTGGCCAGGGCCAGCCGCCGGGTGGCCGCAGCGTCAAAGCTGTACGTAGGTTCCTTAAGCCGGGCCAGATATTCGGTAAAACACTCGCGCACCGGAACGGGAAAGTAGCTTGCCACCCAGGAAGCCAGGGCTTCTTGATCCGCGTCTTGTATCAACAGATTGTTGATGGAAACCAGCCGCCGCGATTGCTGTAAAAATACCGTCGATGCCGACCCGGCGGCAATGCGGTTAAAGTCCGCCCGCGTTACCACCGGATGTTCCTGCAGGCTGCGCACCAGGCCATCCACCAACTGCTGATAAGATACCGCCCGGTGCGGTGCCGCCTGCTGCTTAAGCCAGGCCAGCCCCGCTACCGACATTTCCGGAAATCTTTTGGCTACATCCTTTGGCACATCGGCCAGGGTCGCGGCGCGGGCCACTTCGCCCGGCAACGCCCCCAGCGTTTTGGCTATCGTCGTAAACACCCGGCCCCCATCTGTGGGAATAAGAATCGGCGGCGTGCGCAAACGCACCTGCCGACGCAATTCCGCCAACGCCAGTTCATTGGGAATGGTAAAATGCACCGGCGAATAAATGGCTTCGTAAACTATGCCCCGCGGCCCACGCTGCCCCATACGCCCAGGAATAAACCCGATCAACAGCGCCAGTGCAAAGAATACCGCAGTGCCAATGGCCACCCGCGACTGCCATGGCGTAAGCTTCCAAAGTGGATCCCGGCGGGTGGTTGGCTCATCCACCACCGCCCGCCGCCTGGGGCTTTGTTTTTGAAACCACATAACTTTTCACGCTGGCTTTCGCCGCGTTTTCCCGTCAAACCGCCTGCCCACACAGGCCTTCTTGGAATGCACAATTCTACCATCCATGGCCGCGATGGTGTCCCTGGCCGTCAGCCTGCACCTTACATTGGACGACGCTTGATGGTTTGGTCGTACATGGCCAGCAGTTTTTGCTTGTCAAAAACCATTTCTTCGCGGGTCATCCCCACAATGTCATATTCGTACGTCAATTCAATGGCATCCACGGGGCAGGCTTCTTCGCACATGCCGCAGTAAATGCAGCGTAATTCGTCTATGTCAAACTTCACCGGGTACTTTTCCCGATCCGGCCAGGAAGCCGGTGCAGCCTCACCTACTATATGGATGCAATGAGCCGGGCAGGCCGTGGCACACATATAACAGGCCACACATTTAACCCGATTTTGTTCATCCCGGTTAAGCCGGTGCACACCTCGATACCGCTGCACATCCATCCCTTGTTCCAGCACGGGATGATCTTCCCGCCGATCTTCCGGGTACTGTATGGTGCGCACCTGCCCGCCGACGGACCGGAACAAATGCCCGATGGTGGTTCCCAAGCCACTAAGCACCGCGGGCAGGAAGGTATTTTCCACTGCCGAAAGCTGTGGCGGTTCCAATTGAATAACGTCCTGCATTTTCATACTTGAATTCCAATAAACCAACCGCAACCCCCTCCTCCTTGGTATTTTAGGTGATTTACCCCCGAAAATCCAACCGTAACCCCACCCTGCCCAGTGTATGGATGCGTGGATGCAAAATAAAAGCGAACCGGCGCTGCCGCCATTGCCGCCGGATGCAGACAGCCTGGATCCACCCCCTCCGACAAAGCTAAATTATTGCTTTCCGTGGAGGCATCCGTCTGATTTGTCATCCGCGACGACGAGGCCATGAAAAAGGCTGAAAATCCAGCACGGGCGCAATCCATTTAGGGCTCATTAACAGTGCTCGGTTGGTCGAAATATGGTAACCGTTCACGGGCCAAAAAAAGCCAAAAATCAAAGAAATATGGTGGAGTCTGGAGTTTATAAGCCGCAAAAACCACGAAAAACAGGGCCCGTGAGGTAAAAAGTGGCGTTTTCTTCCTGATTTCGCCGCTTTTGCCCGTGAACGGTTACTATTTTTCCAGGCCCCCAATACATAGGTCGCCTTATCTGCGGTTTCACCTGCTCAACCGGTTTTATTCCAGCCGCAAAACAACCGAATTGAACTCCCAGTCTATCCCATTTAGTTGAGATTATATCTCATTTGACGGTCATATCCATCTCTCATAGGCTCAAGGACCGTGCTTGGCAGTCCTCGCCTGCGGCGAAGCGGAGATTGCCTACCAGATTTATTTTCGCCGCGTGGAGTAGCATTCATGCTGGCCCAAAACAACTTTCCTTCCGATGGTTCGTATACCGAGTTTTTGCCGGCCCGCGACGGTATCCCGCTGCAGGCCCTGGCCCCTAAAATTAAATGGGTCGTCTATGGCCTGGTTTTGGCCCTGGGGGCGGTGATTCTGGGTATTTTGGTGTGGCAGGGAATTACTGCCGCGGGTAATCCGCCCGATCCCAACGACCCGGCCTCCAAAACCATCAGTCATACCGCGGTCATGGTGAACGCCGGCATTCTGGTATTTCGCGAAGGCCTGGAAGCCATTCTGGTGCTCGCAGCACTTACCGCCAGCCTGGCCCGCACCGACCGCCATTATTGGAAGCCGGTGGCATTTGGTTCGGGCATTTCCTTCCTGGCCACGGTGGTTACCTATTTTGTGGCGGTGGCCATCCTGGCCGACATCAATGCCAACAACAGTGCCAGCATGCTCAATGTGCAGGCCGGAACAGGCCTGTTGGCGGTGGCCGTGCTGATGGTAATTATGAACTGGTTCTTTCACAAAATTTATTGGACCGGCTGGATAACCCATCACCATAATCGCAAACGCAATTTGCTGGAAACCTCCGATAGCAGCAAAGCCGCGGTGTATTGGGGATTGGTCACTATTGGTTTTACCTCGGTTTATCGCGAAGGTTTTGAAGTAGTCATCATGTTGCAATCATGGCGGCTGCTGGCCGGGCAAAGCGTGGTGCTCGCCGGAGCCGGTATCGGCCTGGCCCTGACTTTGATGGTGGCCTTTCTTACCTTTGCCGGCCACTATCGACTGCCTTACCGCAAAATGTTGATTCTCACCGGCGTGATGATCGGCGCGGTGCTGCTGGTAATGGTTGGTGAAAACGTGCAGGAAATGCAGCAGGCCCACTGGCTGCCCACGCACAATTTGCCCTTCAGTTTCCCCGGCTGGGTGGAAAATTGGTTCGCCACCTTCCCCACATGGGAAGGGCTTATCGGCCAGATGCTGGCATTGGTGTTTGTCGCCGGCACTTATTTTGTTGCCCAGTATTTTCGTGTCTGGCGGCCCGCCCGGCTGCGCCGGACTGCTGCGGCCGAATTGCCAGGCGGATGACGCCAGCGCATCTATCATGGACCTGAAGTGTTCCGGTATGGCTGCCTTACGGTTTAACAGATTCGTGTTTTTGGCCGAATGGTGAAATATCCATACGGTCAGCCATGAATTCGGCATAGCGTGGCGTGAAAAAGTCAGGATGCTCGCTGGGAATGCCTGTGAGTCAACCCGCCCGGCTTACATCTTAATCAAGACAGTAAAAAAGGCAGCATAATCTGTCACAGGCCCTTATATACTCGTCGCCGTGCTCAAGAATCTTTGACTCTGCGGATTCACGGTGCTATAAGAAGATAGGTGACAGCCCAAGCAGTCGCTTTAGGCTGCCGCATGAGCCAATCGCGCGAATTGGGCGTGGTTCATGTTCTGCAGACGGTGCGGCAAAATGCACCGACTCACCGGGCTGTCGCTGTTAATAGACGGGTGTAAGGCCGGGATGATTCCCCTTTGGGCCATGGAAAGTGTCCGTCGGCATACAGAAACTTGTTTGCCGGCGGAGTTGTTATTTGTCGCCGCTGGGACTTGACTACAAAGTGCAATTCCCCGGCCCCACAGGAACCAACGCCGTGGAAGCGGCCATGAAACTAGCGCGCAAGGCAACCGGACGCACGGGCATCATTGCCTTTACCAACGGCTATCACGGGATGACTGCGGGTTCATTGGCCGCCACGGGCAACACGTACCACCGACAATTTCCAGGCGGAATATGGGGGAACGTGCGGTTTATGCCATTCGACGGATATTTTGGTCCGGACACGGATACTTCGGCCTACTTGGAAAAATTTCTGGATGATCCAAGCAGCGGAGTGGATAAACCTGCGGTGGTGCTACTGGAGACGGTCCAAGGTGAGGGTGGTGTGAATGTTGCGTCATTTGCGTGGCTGACGCGCATCGAAAAGTTGTGTCGCGACCGTGATATCTTGCTGATTGTCGATGACATCCAAGCCGGCTGTGGCCGCACTGGTGCCCATTTTACTGATGCGCCGGACTACGGGCCGACCACTGCTTGACTCTTAGTGCGAATATTTCATCAGTATGGTCACACGGACGTCCGCTGCCGTCGGGTTGGTTCGAACGGCCAACAACCTCTCGCTTTTTGATACAGTCCGTCAACATGGTTTTAGCTCCCTGCCAAAATCGACAAGTGGTTTCGCCTCATAATTTTGCACGGTGCCAGGCAGGGACAGAATTTACTTGCGGTTTATCGAAGCGCGAGTTTAGAATCTGTAAATCTTGTTGGGCCTGCACAGGTGGAACGCATCGCGCGAAGGAATGAACAAGGAGTGAACATGGAATCGACCATTTCCCGTCGGCACATGCTGGGCTTGTTGGCGATGGCTGGCGCGGCCACCTGGATGTCCACGGGTGATGCCGCGGCGTTTGTAGATCCCTATGTGTGGCCCAGGTACAAAAGTAAAGTCCATTTTTATATTCGCGGCCGCTATCGCTACGTAATATCCAATGATATTCCCGATCACAAGGTGGGAAAATTTCCTGATCCCGGCTGCCCCAACTCGGTGCGCCCCCAGAGGTTTCATTTCCGTATGCCTTTGCATCCCGCCACGGCCGGACGTTTTACCGAGCTAACCAATCAGATGGA
The DNA here is from genome assembly GCA_021790385.1 of Planctomycetota bacterium. Classification (GTDB taxonomy): domain Bacteria; phylum Planctomycetota; class Phycisphaerae; order WQYP01; family WQYP01; genus JABEVA01. The sequence continues at coordinate 10,468 of JAJYDW010000008.1, read as the reverse complement.
TTTTGGCATTGCCCTGGATGGAGTGGTTTTTGATCCGGGAACCGCCAGGTTCTGGCATCACCAGCGGCATTCGGTCTGGAATTTCGAATTGATGACCGGCTTCGGAAATCTCGGCCTTGACCAGAGCCATGCCCACGTCCAACGCGATGGCACTTACCATTATCATGGCCTGCCCACGGAATTTATCAAAGCCCGTCATGCGTGGGGGCAGGTAGTTCTCATTGGCTACGCTGCCGATGGTTTCCCTGTCTACGGTCCATGGGGCTATCGAAACCCGCATGATGCCCACAACGGAATCAAGATTCTGCGCTCCGGCTACCGGATCAAAACCGGCTGGCGACCCAAGCCGCCCCACGGTCCCGGCGGCAGATATGATGGAAAATATGCCGGCGATTTTGAGTTTGTCCCCGGCATCGGAGATTTAGATCAGGCCAATGGCCGCTATGGGGTCACACCTGAATATCCACGCGGAACCTATTATTATGTCATTACCGAAAACTATCCTTTTATTCCGCGCTATTTTCGAGGTACGCCGGACCGCAGTTTTTTTAAGCGGCCGCCGCGTGGCCGATTCGGCCGACCAGGCGGCTTTCGACCGGGTGGTCGGCTGCCTCCATTTGGCCCGCCGGACGGTGAATAGCTGAATCGGCTGCACCGGCGCGTGCCGGATGGAATACGCCGGTTATGCCCGCAGACGGGAGTAACAATCTTAAGGCGATGGACTTTTAGGCCATCAGGGAGTCTTGCTATTTCCAGCCCATCACACTCTATCTGCTCCGGGTACTATCAATCCCACTGGTTTAGTTTCTCTGCCCAGTGGCCGGCTTGGCTGGCCGTGGCAGCCACCTTGCTGCTCTTGACTGGCTGTGGCGTACACGTACGTGATGTTACCCATAACCCGCGCTATAAAACGGCATTTCAGCCCAACAGTATTTACGTGCTGCAGCAATCCGCACTGCTGGAGGTTTGGAACCATCCCACCCGATACGCCTTGATTTCCAACTCGGCGGCCAATTTGCGCTGGCCGCCGCCCGAATGTGGGCCTTGGGTTTATGAAATCAGGAATCATGACCATCGGGATCACGATAAAGCCGGCATTCAACAATGCCCACCGGCTTCGCTGGCCCGGTTGAAGGCGGAAGAATTAAAGCCCAGTCGCGATCAACACCGGCATCGCCGATGGGAACATCGCCCGGAAAATCCGTTTCGCACCCATCACCGCCGGCAAAATCCGTGGATCCGTACCGATTGCCCTGCTGGCACCCGAATTAAAATTATCAGTGTGGATCTGGTAAGCCAGGGCAGCCGCCGCCAACTTATGCCGCTGGGAGCCATACTCACTGGCCCACTGGCCGGTCTGCACGTATGGTTGGGCGGCATCAGTTACGAAAATCCGTTTACGCATCTGTTGCAGGCCAACCCCATATATCTGGCTGGCCCAAAAGCTGTGCGGTAATTCGCCAGGCTGCGGTCTTATGTCCTTATGGCTTCTTCCGGCGAAGCGGCGGTTGGCCCTGCAGTCGGGGGCACGGGCGGATGACGGCGATGCCGACGGGATTTAAGCCAGGTCTGAAACTCTTCCAGGTATACGTAGAACACCGGCGTAACCAGCAGGGTTAAAAACTGGGAGAACAGCAAACCGCCAACCACCGCCAATCCCAATGGCCGGCGCGTTTCGGAATCTGCGCCAATACCGATGGCAATCGGCAGCGTACCCAGCAAAGCCGCCATGGTGGTCATCATGATGGGACGGAACCGCACGCTGCACGCCCGGTAAATGGCCTCCACCGGGCTGGCCCCTTTATCACGTTCCACAATGGCAAAGTCCACCATCATGATGCCGTTCTTTTTCACCAGACCAATCAACATAATCACCCCCACAAAGGCGTACAGATCCAGAATTTTTCCGAAAATCATCAGGGTCAGCAACGCCCCCAGCCCGGCAAAGGGCAGGGCGGTGAGAATGGTAACCGGATGAATAAAACTTTCATACAAAATGCCCAGCACAATGTAAATAACCACCACCGCCACCAGCAGCAGCACTCCCATGTTGATCACCGCCTGCTTGAAAAGCTGGGCCGCACCCTGAAATTGCGTGATGATCTGTGGCGGCAGGGTGGCTTTGGCGGTTTTCTGAATTTCGTCGACAGCCTTGCTTAAGGAATAGTTGGACGCCACGTTGAAGGAAATGGTTACCGATGGAAATATCCCCGTCTGGTTAATCATCAGCGGGCCAAGGCTTTTGGTTACATGCGTTACCGCATTGAGCGGCACCAACTGCCCGGTGCTGGAGGTTACGTACAAAAGCGAAAGGTCTTCCGGATTGCGCTGGTATTTTGGTTCAGCCTCCATAATGACTTCATACTGTGCCTGGGGGTCGTAAATGGTGGAAATCTGTTCCTGACCGTAGGCCAGGCCCAGTGCATCTTCAATGGCCTGGTGGCTTACGCCCAGAATCTGGGCCCGGTTGTCATCGGGCACAACATTCACCTGTGGGGTTTTTATCAGTAGATCTTTGTTTACTTCCTCCAGGCCGGGTAACTGGCGGAGTTTATCGGTGAGAATCGGCGCATATTTGTAGAGTGCCGCGGTATCCGGGGACATCAGCGTATATTGATATTCCGCTTTGGTAAGCTGTCCGTTGACATTAATCGGCGGAATGTTCTGCAAAAATGCTTTGATGCCAACCACGCGGGCAAATTCAGGCCGCAGTTCACTGATCACCTGGTCTGTGGTCAGGGGTCGGTCCCCCGCGGGTTTCAGATGAAAAAACATGTCTCCGCCATTGGTGGCACCGAAGGGGCCGCCGCCTATCAGAGACATAAAATTGTCCACATTGGGGTTGTTGCCAACCATTTTGGCCAGGGCCTGCTGGTGTTTCAACAGGGAATCAAAACCAATGCCTTCTGCCGCCTGGGTGGCCACCAGAATATGCCCGCTGTCACCGGCAGGAATAAAGCCTTCCGGTATCGTGGCCAGCAGATGCAGGGTAAGCCACAATGTGGCGACCGAAAGAATGGCCACCAGCAGCCGGGCCTTGAGCATGCCGCGCAGCAGCCAGAGATAAATTTTAAGAGACCTGTCAAACAGGCCTTCCATGAAGCGATAGAGAAAATTGTGGCGCCGGTGCCGCTCATCTAGGAGAATGCGGCTGCACAGCATGGGGGTAAGCGTCAGGGAAATGGCACCGGAAAACAAGATGGCCGCCGCCAGGGTGATGGCAAATTCGTTGAGCAGCCGCCCGATGATGCCGCCCAGAAAGATAATGGGTATAAACACCGCCACCAGCGAAAGGGTCATGGAAATAATGGTAAAACCAATTTCCCGCGACGCATTGAGCGTGGCCTGCATGGGCAACTCGCCCATTTCAATATGTCTATATGAGTTTTCCAGCATCACCACCGCGTCGTCCACGATAAAACCGACCGCCAGGGTAATGGCCAGCAGCGAAAAATAGTCGATGGTGAAGTGCATCTCATACATGACGGTAAACGTGCCCACAATGGCCAGAGGCATGGCAATCACCGGAATAATGGTGGCCCGCACGCTTTTGAGAAAACCGAAGATGACCAGCGTAACGAGAATCAGCGCCAGCCCCAGTGTGAGTTTAACATCCGCCACGCCGGCGCGGATGTCCAGTGATTTATCATACATGGTGGTAAGCGTTACCGACGCCGGAATGCTTTCCCGCAGCTTGGGCAGCAGCTTTTCAATGTTGTCCACCACCTGAATGGTATTGGCGTCGGGCTGCTTTTGAATGGCCAGAATCACCGCCGGCCGCCCTTTGCCGTGGGCATAATACCAGGCTTCTATTTTGTCATTCACCACACTGTTAATCACATGGGCCACCTGGTCCAGCCGCACCACCGCTCCGGTGGTCTTGTTGTATTGCACAATCAGCGGGCGATAGGCTGCGGCATTGGTCAACTGGCCGTTGGAATACACCTGGTAAGCCTTATGTGCCCCCCAGATGGTGCCCGTAGGCTGATCCACATTGGCCGCCTGAATGGTCTGCATCAACTGATCCACCCCGATGCCGCGGGCCGCCAGAGCCTTGGGGTTTACCTGAATACGTACCGCATAGGTCTGAGCACCAAACACATTCACCTGCGCCACACCGTCCACTTCCGAAATGGAATCGCCAAGCAGATTTTCCGCGTAATCATCCACCGTATACATGGGCAGGGTTTTAGATTCCAGCACCAGCAGTAAAATCGCCTGCTCGGACGGATTGACTTTCCGGTACGTCGGCGGATTGGGCATATTGTGCGGCAACTGCCCGGAGGCCTGCGAAATCGCTGCCTGAACATCCTGCGCACAGTTGTTGATGTTGCGATGCAGGGCAAAGGTAAGCGTAATGGAGGTGGACCCCTGCGAACTCCGGCTGGTCATGGCTTGCAGGCCGGCAATCTGCGTGAACTGCTTTTCCAGTGGTGTAGCCACGGATGAGGCCATGGTAGCAGGATTAGCTCCGGGCAATGAAGCGCTGACCACAATGGTCGGAAAGCCCACATCCGGCAGGTCGCTTACCGGCAACTGCCAATAAGCCATGACGCCGAAAATAACCAGCGACAACATCATCAGGGTGGTGGCCACCGGACGGCGGATGAATAATGCTGATAAATTCATGGCCGGTCCTTCGGCGCAGCCGAGGGTTGAGTTGTCCGCGGCGCGGGGGTGCGGCTTTTGCCTGTGGTGGAAACGCTTCGGGCCGGGCCTGCCAGACCGTGTTTCACCACTTCCACCGCTTGGCCATCAACCACATTCAGTTGGCCATCGGTGATGATAGTTTCGCCGGCGGCTACACCACGGGTAATAACGGCCATATCGTTATAGGAAAAAGCTTCTTTTACTGCATGCATCTGGGCTATGTTGCCCGGTTTAAGCACAAAAACATATTCGCCATTCTGGCCGGTCTGCACCGCCTGAACAGGCACCACGACCGCATTTTTTTTAACCGCGACCTGCAGTGTGGCATCCACAAATTCGCCCGGCCATAATTTTTCCCCGGTATTGGCAAACGTGCCCATCAGTTGAATGGAACCCGTGGAATCATTGACGGCATTGTCAATAAAGCTCAAAAAGCCTTGCAATTGCGGACCCGGTGCGCCATGGGCATGGGCTAGGACCATCAACCGCGGATCAGCCCGCTGCGCCGCAAGAATGGAATATAGATCCGCCTGCGGCAGCGAAAACGAAACATAAATCGGCTGCATCTGGTTGATCACCACCAGATTGGTGGTGGTGGCTTTTACATTGGTGCCCACATACGCCTGCAAATTCCCGGCTTTGCCGGCCAGGGGTGCGCAAATGGTGCAGTAGCCCACATTGATTTGTGCGGCTGTTACGCCGGCCTGGGCGGAATCCACGGCCCGCATGGCCGCCACCAGTGACGCCTTGCCATTGGCCACATTGGCTTTGGCCTGATCATAGGTGGATTTATAGGCGTCATACTGGGTAACGGCCAATGCCCCGTTGGCGGTGCCAATTTTCTGGGCCCGCTGCCAATCGGCCATTGCATCTACATACGCCGCCTGGTAACCATCCAGCTTGGCCTGCGCCACCACCACATTGGCCCGGGCCTGGGCCAATGCCGCCTGAGCTTGCAAAAGAACCGCCACAAAGGGCCTTGGGTCCAGCGTGAAAAGTACCTGCCCCTTCCGCACATCTTCGCCCGGATGGATCCGCACCGCGCTGATAATGCCATCCACCTGCGTTTGCAGCGTTACCGACGATACCGGCTGTACCACACCGATATTGGTGAATTGCACCGGCACATTTTCCAGCCTGGCCACCGCTACTTTCACTGGTGGCGGCAATGCCGCGGGCGGGGCGGCGGTCTTTTTCGCACATGCCGGCAAAACCAGTATGGCCAGCAGTAATACCGCTGCCCACAAAACCTGCGCCCGTGTCAAAAAACAGATGGGATTTCGAAGAGCCTTCAAAACCGGTGCTCCGGATGAATCGTAACCCCTGGTGCCGGCCTGTAATTTTCGCCGATCCAGCAATTTCGCCAGTATAGTCCGCGCAGCGGCCTTGGTCTATAAGGTAACAGCATTGAGTATGGTCAAAGTTGCAGCCAAAGGTGTCGCACACGGGATAAAGGTTTTCCGCCAGCTCGCCACCCCATTTAGCCGCGGGCATTGTGCCCGCGCGTTGGCACCCGCTCACCACCCCGCAACCGGCTTGCCCCGTTGTAGCACAGACATTCCTGTCTGTGGCCGTGAATCGCCATTCTTGCTTGCCATAATTCCCCCTGGGACCGCGGGTATCCTGCCCGCAAAATCCGCCAACCGCTGAACGCTGACCGCGGGCCGCCGCCCGCGTTTTCCTGGGCCAGCACTCCTGTTTCCTGCGTCATAAACCGCTGGAACACCGCACCGGTGGCGCCATTGATGGTGGCGATGAGGATTAGCCCATCGTCATCGGAATTCTTCCAAGCCCAGATTCTTCACCGTCTCCGCTTCCCAGGCATCAAGCTGCCTTTGCGCAGCTGCCGGATCACTGACAAGTTGGGATTTCAGGGCTCGCGCCCGATCGGCCATCTCACGCTGCCAGGGAATTTCTTCCCGAAGGAGCCTGAGGAGCCGGTCTAGGGCATCGCCGGCATTTTTCACATCGCCGGCGCGTGCCAAGGCGTAAGCAATGGCCTGTTGTGTGATGGGGTCTCCAGAGGCATAAGTAATCGCTTCTTGCTAAATAGGCCCCTTAATTTTGTGAACCGAACTCGCCGCGTCCGCGATATCTCGCGGCGATTGAATCCGCGACAGGAAAGGCAACGCCTCACGCCGCAGTCCCGCGCTGAGTGCCATAATCAGGTTCGGTACATCGGCATCCCAACTGTCAGAGCCTCCAGAACCACCGCGCAATCGCCACCCGATATTAAATCCAATGTGCTCCGACGGAACGAATATGGGCTGAATGAATATCTCCACATAAAAGGACCGAGGATCGATTGAACGGTTAAAGCAAACCCCTCGCAAAGCACAGCCAAGAGGTCGTATCAACAGCAAATCTCCTTTGACCGCAAAATTGGGCAGGTCAGGCAGTAGCCGCTTTCCGATTGCCTCAAATTCCTTTTTCTTCACGGCCGCACCTCCTGGACGGGCACGCCTGCACCGCCTCCAGGAAGTTGCGATCGAATTTGTGAGATCCTCGCCTCCGTCAACGAGGAGCTGCCCGTCTTGAGGTCGTACACCGCTTTGATGTATCCGTCTGCGCCGTATTCCGCCACATCCAGCCGCACGGAACCAGGTGTACCGTATTTAACTTCGACGCCATTGAAATATGAAACTTCCGCCCGCAGGTTTCCACCCATGGCCTGAACTTCCGCTTTGAACGCGGAAAGCACCGCCGTACCATACATCAGCCCGTTGCCCTCACCGATGCCTTGCGCCGCCCGGCTGGCCGCCCGTTGTAACTGTTCAAGCGTTGTATTCTCTGCGGCAGGCGTTTGCAGCGCACCCGTGCCCATGGCCGCCCAGCCGGTGGCCGCGCTGACTCCTCCAAAACCTTGCGACCAGCAGTCCACGGTGCTCAGGCTCTGGCCGGTGACAAAATTGCTCCCCGTGGCGGCCTGCCCAATTTGGGTCAGCCCGAATAATGAACCCTCGCTGTAGGCCAAACCCGCCATCCCACCGTGGTCCTGCGCCACCTCGGCCCTGTTGGCCGACATCTGCAGGAAGCCTGCGACGGGATTAGTAATGGCCGAGCCGGTTCCGGCCAGATTGCCCACAAACCCCGCCATTGTCCCTAAGTCTGGATGGCCATTGGCCGCCAACTGGTAACCGGCCGAGTTAAGAAACTGCCCCGCCTCGGCCAATCCACTGCTGACCACGCCGATCGACGTCGCCGAGTAAAGCCCGTTCCAGCCGGCGATGATTGGTGCCGCGGTTTGCGGCATCGTGTTCAAATGTACACCAGGCATAAAGCCCTGCGATGTGCCTTGCATTGCCGCCAACACGCCGGGATCGGCGTAGGAAGCGCTCGCGGTGCCAATACCAAGATTGGCGTAGGAGTTCGCGTAGCCGCCGCTGCTCGTATTGCCCGGGCCGCTGCCCAAATTGAAATTAATCGTGCTGCCGCTCGCCGACCCAATGGAACCACCGGTTCTTGCCGAACCGTAACCACCCGAACCTGTATTCAGTAGCAGAGCAACGTTGCCGCCCGATCCGCCGCCAGCCCCCGAAGGTCCACCCTCCCCACCGGATCACTCCCCACAAACTGATACGTATTCGCACCGTTGATATAACCGGCGGGGTCCTGGCTGATCCATGTGCCCAGGCTTGGCGAATACCACCGTGCCCGCTCATAATACAGGCCGGTGGCGGGATCGAGGGCCATACCTTGAAACAAATTATTTACCATCGGCACCGCGCCCGCAGGGGCGGTGCTGAAATCTGGATTCAGAATAGTGATGTTGCCGTAGGGGCTGTAGACATAACGCTGAATAACGTTCCAAGCTTGGGTTGTGCTGTTGTAGCCGATCACGGCGGTGGTGTTCCAATTGGCGTCTTGAACAAAATACAGCCGGGAATTTGGCTGAATCACGCCAGCGCTGTAGGTGTCCTGCAGCACCGGTGCGTTGATATTGAGCGGGTGTGGGTCACTGCCTAAAACACCGTCAGACTCAACCCCGTGAAATCCCGTTGCGGCCGCTGGCCGCATGTGCGCCGCAGCGCCGGGATAGTTCATCTCCCCGTCAAGAATACCCGTGCCACCTTGGGGGTACTCAGTGGTGCCGCGGCAGCCACGCGATGCCGGGCACGGTTCGAGTTCCGAAATTGATTCACTCAACGCTATCATAATACGCCCATTATAGGCCCAATCGACGCGGCATCAACTTCCAAAATCCCGCGCCACCCAATCCGCCGCCCACCTGTCAAATGCACTCCGGACGAGCCAACACATATTGTCCAATTTACCTCGACACCAAGACTTACCCGCATCGAGAACCGTCATTGGTGGATATCTCCAGTTTTCAGATCCCCCCGCTCGGTGGCGGCTTGCCATCAATGCGCACGGCACCGCCAGCACTCCTTAGGATCGCGACAAGCCGGATCGCGGTGTCGGGGTAGCAAAACGCTACCCAATCGCCCCTCATCGCTTTTCCGGGGCCGCTGGCGCGTAGTTCGTAAAGCCGTGTGCCGCCAAATAGGCCCGCCGCGCCTCGGTCTAAGAGAACAAATTCCCGCCCGGCCAGTGGCCAGGAGGTCGTCGTCGCCCTGAAAAATAACGTTCGCGTTATCCGAAGTTCCTGTCCGCCCATTACCAACTCATAACGTTCCGAGCTTCCCAACTCGTAGAGGCCGAAGAGAATAAAGAATATCCCGGGCCCTAAATCAACGGTGGTGAACGCCACCACGCGGAGAGGTAGCGGCAGAGATGGCCGCGTCCCTATGGGCACCAGGATCCAAAGCAAGAAAACGCCTGCGGCCAGAAACAACCCGCCCGCCAATCGGCATGGCGCAATGCGCACAATATCCATGGACAACCTCCGGCCCTACGGGGCCCTGCCCGCAACACTCCCTGGCGCATGGCCCGCTTCGAGCGCCAGGGAAAGGCTTCCCACTGCTTTGTCCGAAGTGATGCCCCCGCCCTTGCGAGGGCATATCTCGAACGAAAACGTACCGATCACGTCAACAGCCGCGTGGATGTGTAGGAAATGCAACGCTTTCACAATCGCCCATCCAGCAGGCAGGTCATTAACCGCCTTCCAGACCAACACCCCCTCCAGAGTAGCTCTATCGCTGCCGGTGTTCACCAGCAACAATGCACCGACCTCTACCGGTCCGATGCTGAAGCTGTTCTTCCCTGGGTTCAGTTCCTTGAAAAACCCCGGGCCGGATCTCCACCAATTCCCCTTCGCGTGGCACGCACACTTCCCCTTCGGCAACCAATCAAGGAACCCAAACCTGTGGTGGAGGAGCGTCCCTTGGGTGTAGAAACTCCAGCCCCACCACCGGGTCCCAAACTGGGCTCCAATGCCAGCCCATATCCAACCCCCGAGCGAAACATTGCCCGTCATCAGATCAACAGAGCCACTGGCGGCTGCGTAAACACCACCATATATTGAGAAGAGCCCCCACGGGTCCACCCTTCCCACCGGCCCATCACCCACAAACTGATACGTATCCGCACCGTTGATATAACCGGCGGGGTCCTGGCTGATCCATGTGCCCAGCGACGGCGAATACCAGCGGGCACGTTCATAATAAAGGCCGGTTACGGGGTCCAGCGGCATACCTTGGTAGAGATTGTTAACCATCGGAATGGTTCCCGCAGGGGTGGTGGTGAAATTGGGATTCAAGATGATGATGTTGCCGTAAGGTGAATAAACATACCTTTGTACTACGTTCCACGTCCCCGTGGCGGCGTCATAGCCGATCGCGGCGGTCGTATTCCAATTCGCATCTTGAATAAAATAAAGCCGATAATTTGGCTGGATTACACCGGCTGAATACGTGTC
>JAJYDW010000054.1 GCA_021790385.1 Planctomycetota bacterium | reverse complement strand
CCCCGGACGGAAAATAAGATTCTGACGAGGAATGTCGATATGAGACCTCCATAACGCCAGCCCCCTCCGATGCCCACGCCTTCGCCATCGGAGCATCCCCTTGACAATAGGCCCCTACAGAGATGAAAGCGCGGCCTGCGGGCCGCCAGACGGGAGAACCCGATTGGCCGCTCCTGCGGCAGAGGCCCGTCCCGACGCTTTCGGGAGATTTCGACATCCATGTCTCAACGCGTCGGGAGATGGGAGACCCGGTCCCGAAAGTCTTCGTGACCACGGCCAGTGGCCTGGCACCAAGGGACGTGCGAGGTTCCATAAATCAACTCCTTTCATGCGGCCAAAACAAGGGAGGGCCGATAGCCAACTATCAGCCCCTCCCATTGATTCAACTTGCCCGGGTCAGAATTTTCGGCGGCGAATCCGCCCTCATCATAAATCTGCCGATTTAGCCGCTCAACCACGGCGGCAGTCATACCACTTTTCGGCGTCTGCCCAAAAGCAAAATGCCCAATCCACCAAGCCCCATCAGGCCCAGCGAGGCTGGTTCGGGAACGGATGATTCTGTCAACGAAAAGTTACTGAATGTGCCTGTTACAGCACTTCCGCTATTTCCCATTCCAACCGCGGCTATCGTCGGGTTTGTTGCGAAGACGGTTGGCCCGGTGGAGACACCATTGACGGTGAAATCGTAGGTCCAAGCCGTCGCCGTGGTGTTCAGCACGATGGAAATTGTGTAGGAGATCGGGGTGCTGGACGTGGGGCCATAATAAGTGCCACTGCCATTCGGCCCGCCGTTCTGGAATACCTGGTTGTCCCGGACAAACGCCCAAGCGTACCCGTTAGAATGGTAAAAATCTTCCTGAGTGTTCGGCGACCCAATGAATCCTAAATTCAGCCCAGATGTCCCGGTGCCGTTTACGTCGACGCCCGCTGACAAGGTGTAAATATGACCACCGGACGGTACGAAGGAAAGGTAGGCACTTCCGATGGCATTTCCTACATTGGAGTAGCCGCTATCCGACCAGCCAACCCCCCCCCCGGCACCGTTACCAGCACCATTTTGGGAGCCAGCCGTCCACACAGTGCTCGTTCCGTTATCAACGGTTGGACTCGCACCGTCGAGGTTGGCCGTTCCGCCGGTAAAGCTGTCCGAGTAGATAGTGTTGGCCGAAGCCGTGCCGGCAGCCAAACCCATGGCCGCAACAGTTGCAGCCGCCAAGAGTGTGAAACGAGATGAGATTAACATAAAAAACTCCTTCTGCTCCCTCTGGGAGCGTTTTTGATTATCTGCCGAACCGGACAGACCGCGGTTGGTCGCAACAGGCGACCGAGAAACCAACTGGAATTTACCTGCCATAACATGGCCTCCTTATAAATTCTCCCGAATGCCATTTGGGCCTGTTTGATTTCGGGACAGGTCCCAACCCTCGGGAGCTCTCTTAAACTTGCCCCGCCAGCCGCACGGCTCGCGAAAAAGGGCAAGTCTAATTCCTCTTACCTGCGCCAGGCTCAAGTTCCGGCGATGGTTTCGTTCGGCCACGGTTGGCAGGCTTCTCAGCCGGCCAAGGCCGCGGTGGTACCGACATCCAGCCTGGCCGCGGCATTTTCCGGCACAAAGGTGGCAGCCACATGCACCGGCTCAGGCACGCTCTGGCCGCGGCTGACGCGTTCCAACAAATCCACCAGTGCCGAGGCCACCTTTTGTACCTTCACCTCAATAAAACTTGCCGGGACCGGACAAAACAGCCCCAACTCACTGTTACGGTGCAGCACCAAACGCAGATCTTCGGGCACGCGTACCTGACGCTGGCCCAAGGCCATGAGCACACCTTGCGCGGCCACATCGGTATAGACGAAAAGCGTCTGCGGTTTTTCGGGTTGATTCCACAACTGGTGAAAACTCTCGTAGCCGAAGCGCGCCGCTTCCTGCTCCGGCAGCGCCAAGCCTACCCCCACACCTGACGATTGAATCCAATTTTCACGAATTTCCAGGCCATGGCGATTGGCGGATCGCAGAAAGTTCTCATGAAACTCCACCGCCTCCGTATTTTCGCCGCCGGCATCTTGGGCCTGGCGCGACAGCACGGTGATCAAGCCAATGCTCCGGCAACCTTGGCCGGCCAGATGCGCGATTGCCTCGTCCATGGCGGTCCCCATTCCCATAGCCACTCGGTTGGGCAGATGCTCCATAGCCATAAACGCTACCGGCACGGACAATTTGGTTAACCATCCAATCTCCCGCGGCTCCAGCACAGGCACAATGACCCCCTGTATTTCACGGCGCTTGGCCGCTGATACAAGCTCTTCCCACGGCTGCTCGGCCAAGGTTTCAGATCGACGGCTGATCCACGTTTCGCTGCGCACACCACGCTGCGAGAGTTGCTCTTCCAACATCCGCATCAGGTGGCCGGCGAAATTATTGGCCACCCGCCGACCGCTCGGCACGTACAGTGCCACCTTACGCAGCTCGCCAGTGGTGCTGCGCACAAAGGTGCCACGCCCCATCAGCCGCAACACCAGCCCTTCCTTCACCAGTGCGTTCATCGCCGCATGTACCGCTGGTGCATGGCTACCCCAAGCCTTGGCCAATTCCAGTGTGGGCGGCAGTTTAGTCCCCTCGGCAACCTTCCCGCTCACTATTAGCTCGCGCAGGTAAGCCGCCATTTCCGACCGCCGGGAAAAGCCGGGCCGAGGGTGGAAATTTAAAATTAAATCCTGCACGTCCATGAATGCCCTTCGTTTCGACTTGCCGCGTTGGCCAAATTTTCAACCCGACCTTTTTGGCTAAGTATTCACCAGTAATTATCAGAATAATGAAGTGCCGTTAAAAAGTCAAGAAAATAAATTTTGAAATAATTAAACATCGTTGTAAGTGCATTTATAACAATGGGATGTGAGTTTTATTTTTTTCGATATTTGGCGTTTTTATACCCCGAAATGGCCCCTGGAGAAGGAACCATTTTCCACCGCGCGTAACCTGACTTCCCTCGATGAAGAGCGAAAGTCCTTGATTTGCGGCCTTTCTGCGGTAATGCACTTGCTACAATCAACCCGGTGCCCAAGCTGGCGGCTGGGTAAACAGTGGCAGCAGCTCCAGTTGGCCGAGGATGGCTTTAAGGTCTTTGGGCACGCGGGTAACCTTGGTTTTGAGACCAGCATCCTTACGAGTGCGGCTTGATATGACTGGGGCAGTGGTGCATCACTTGATTTTGTTGGCGTGGCGTAGGCACAGTGCGCCCGGCCAAGCAATGGCCGGGCTGGGGAGAAGTGGGGAGCTTTCAGCGATCAGCAGTCAGATTTCGGCGGGTGATGATTGGTTGGTTGGGGAAAACCACTGGGATAAATCCAGCGGCTCACGTGGGGAACAGACACGGTGCTGCACGGCCACAGACAGGAATGCCTGCGCTACAATGGTGCAAGCCGGTTGCGACGATGCGGGCAGGATGCCCGCCTCACAAAGACTGCGTCAGGCGAGAAACGTAGCATACGGCCACGGGAATAACTGTGTTACGCTGGGGAAGCTGGGCGCGGGATGGTGAGCGGGCAACGCGCGGGCACAATGCCCGCGGCTCAATGGGATGGGCCTTTCAGCGGTCAGTTTTCAGCTTTGGCGGGCAGGAAGCCCGCGGTCCCACGGCTGAGTGTTTAGCGGTCAGGCGGATCGATCAACCAAGATTACCGGCAGATAATTTGCCTGCCCATAGCACGGCCAACGCCATGAAGATTCCGGCCCACAGCAGCAGCGGAGCCAAGTTCAGCCGGCTTTCCTTCAGTCGCGGCTGCCACTTTCCTGCGGCGGCGGCAGGTGGTTTGGCAGGGGCAATATTTATCCACCGCACATTTATCCACGGGCAGCGATACGTACCGGCAGTTGCCGGGAAATATGGACCCGCCAACGCCGGCCCATTGATCCGGCCAATCAATATTTGCCCATTGGGCCGGTGCTCTGTAATGGTTGCGGCCACGGCCTGGCGGCCGGAAAGTGTGGCCGTGGCCTGATATTGGCCTGGCCCGGTTTGCGGCAAAGGAATCAGCCGCGTTGTGGCCCGCGAAGATTCTACCAGGCGCATGGCTAAATCAGCCCCGTTCATAAAACCGTGGGTATCGCGTGCCAGCACCCGCACCCGCCAGAGCCGGCCCAGGCGATGCTGGCGTAGCACAAAGTCAGGATTTCCCGGCGGCGGTACAATTTTTCGGAGAATCTGCAGCAGCAGCAGCCGATAGGCCGCCGATTTTTCCGAGAATGCCAAAGCCGCTACATGCCCCAGCCCGAACCGCCACACCGCCGCCAGTGGATGATTCCCCTGGTTGGACCGGGCCAGCAATGTAGCCCCCGTTTTGTGATACACCTGAATCCAGGTTCGGGTAATGCCACTGAGCTTTCCGCCAATCTCGTGCCAGGATAGCGCCGTGGTCCGGGCTTTTCCCGCAAGTTCCCTGCTTAAAGCGGTGCGTAACATCGCCGGCCAGCGGCGATACTGATACGTGGAAAACCGCATCGCCCTGGTGGCCAGTGCTACCTGGGTAAGTACCGAATCCCGGGTCAGCGGGGCCACGGCAACAAGTTTGATATGCCGGGAAAGAATAAGGTGCGTCCATGCCGGCAGGTTCATTTTGGGAATGCGTCCGTCGGTCAGCACAATCAAAATAGTTGCAGGCCGCAGTGTTTTTCTCAATGCCGGCAAAGCGGAATCCGGATTGGTGGCACCGGTGGGTACGATGGAGGCCAGGCGCGAAACAATTTTTCTCCGTATTGCGCCCGCCGTCCCTGCCAGCAGCAGTTGGGTCTGGCCGTTGAAGGCAAAGATTTTTACCCGATCCGTCTTATGCAACAATGCCACGGCATTAACGATGGCGTGTGTGGCCACATTAAATTCCGTCTGGCCCGCGGTACCAGCCACAGGATCCACCATCGATCCACTGTCATCCATCAGAAAAACTACACGTACCGGCTTGCGGTTGGGCGAAACAGAAGCCAGGGGCGACAAACCTTCCAAGGTGAAGGCAGGATGGCCGGCCACCGCTGCCGGCGGCGCGGCATAACCCCCCGGTCCAAACGCACAGCAGGAACCGACTATCAACAACCCACCGCCGGTATGGCTGACAAAATGGGCGAGAATGGTTGCGGCCCGCGGCGGCAACAGCGACTGGGGTATGTTGTTTAACACCACCATCTGATAACGCTGCAACTGTCCGGCCGTCGTCGGAAAGGCTCCCGGTTTCACCACCTGCAAATTCCACAACGTCATTTTGCCCGGCTTGATTTTCGCCAGCCACGACCCGCGATGCCGTGTTACCACCAGCACCGATTGGGAATGGGGCGATTTTACCACTATGGCTGCCTGATTATCTTCCGGCCAGGGATCGGAGCTTATCAATTTTACGCGGTAGTTAAATAGCTGCTGATTATTGGGGGGGATGTCACCGATGCGCACCTGGCGAACGCCGGCATGGGCAAACGCCAGCGGTTGATCTGCAATACGTGTACCGTTACGGTAAACCTGCAACATTGCCCTGGCCGTTCCGGTAGATCGCACCGTAACCACCACGTTTACATACGTCGCGCTGCGGTCGGCCCGCAAGCCCGTAATGCCCACATCCACCGCCGTGGGCTGCACCGGTGTAAGTGCCACAGCAAAAGGCAAATTCTGGAGCTTTAACCGCGGCCAGGGCGCAAGCCCGGCGGTGAAAATCCAGCGTGGTACGTGCAAGAGTCCCGGTCTGTTCCAGGCCAAGGCCCTGGAAAACACGGCATGAGAAAGTGACTGCACCGCCCAGGCTTTGGGCCAGACGTTGGATTTATCCAGTAAAGCATCGCGCACCAATACCTGACAGTGCGTTCCAAAACCAACCACAGTAACTTTAATGGCGGGCGGCAGACGGCGGGCCAAAAACCTCCGCAGCCACTGCGGATTATGCCAGGGTGCGGTGCGTGCCCCGGCCGATAAATCCAACAGCACCACCAGGTTGTTGGCTGGCGGATTAAAGCGTAACAACGGCTCTGCCGCCGCAGCCACCCATAGCAGCACTACCAGTGCCGGCCACACCAGGCAGCGGAGTTTCCAGCGCCAGGTAAGCCGTCGGACGATAGTCAGCACGGCCACCAGCAGCAGGGTTACTACCACGGCTATGATAAGCCGCCAGGGATGAAGCCAGATCAAGTCCATAGGCCGTATTCTATCGCCATCCGCGTGCGTCCGCATTGACGTATATTCCCAGTGCATCTAACATTGCCCTTGGCCAGTATGTTTGAAGGAACAAATACACTCATGCGCATTAAAAAGTCTTTACAACGTCAGCGACGTTTTGCAGATTGGCCAGAGACGGCCGAAATTCCCAGCCTTAAATTTGACCAGATTACGCCGGTGGCACCGCAGGGGCTTGGCGGCCTGCTCCGGGACCATTTTTCCAACGGCCGGATTTATGCAACCGTGGGCTGGCACCAGGGGCTGGTGAACATTTCTTATTGGGGCCGGCAGCATTTGGGTGGGGCGGCATTTTTTCAAGGGTCGCTGGAAGGGGCGTGGACCAAGCTGCTGCGAGCCTGTGCGGGCGTTGGCGACAAGCGTTATTACCTGCCATTGACCAATGCCAGCCTTTATCCCTTCGGAATTACCGGCAGCAGCCGCATCATGGAAATGGATTTTAAACAGGAAATACTGCTGCTGCCCGACGCGGTAGTACAGCGGATTGGCGTGGTGCGCAACCCGAAAAGACATCCGGTATTTATTGAAATGTTCCACCAGGAAAAAATCTGCCGCGTGAATATGGCCAATCGCACCTGGTCGGACTTTGCGTTAAATGCCGATGGCAATGCCATGATTTGCCGCTGCACAGATGTCGATTCGGCCGCTCCGGTAGATAACTGCCTGAGCCAGCAGGGGATCTCTACAGCCAGGCAAAATGCGCGCCGCGTTACCACCTGGATCGGCATTGGATGCAACGCCCCCATGCAATCGCGGCCTACCCATCAGGGTTTTAAGCTCTACCTTACCAGCCAACCAATACCCAGCGGAGAAGCCTGCTTTTTTGTGGTTTTCGCGGACAGCCGGGCAAAATTAGAACAGCGGCTGAAATATCTATCCGCCCATGCGTCGATGGAGTGTGATACCCTGGTGGCAGAATACCATAAGCGGTTGGCCCGACGGCCACAGATTGACACGGGCAACAAGGTGCTCAACTCCGCCTTTGCGCAATATCCGGAAGCCATCCATTTTATCAAATTGCCGGATCGCCCCGGTGCCGTGAGAGCTACACAGGCCGGTTACTTCGTTTGGGGATGGGATGGCATGATGCCGATAGGGCCGTGCACCCTTTCCAACGAACCGGAGTACGCGGCCGAGATACTTCGTTTCTTTCAAAAAACGCGCCATCCCACACTGGGCCTGCCGCATCAGTTTACAACCGCCTTTACCCTGAAGCTGAAGGCCCCCATACCGGCCCAAACGCAATATATCGCCGGGTTGTATCAATACGTGGCTACCACCGGCAATGTGGCCGTGGCGCGTGAGGTCATGCCCACGTGCGAATACCTGCTGAATGAGTGCCGCAAAAACCTGGTCAAGAACACCGGCCTGGTGGAAGGCCCGGCCCTGTGGCCCGATTTTCCCGAGGCGATGGAGGAAAATGGGCACGATATCAGTTCGCTCAACAATTCACTGGTATATCAGGCACTGCGGGCGATGGAATATATTGCCCGCGTCTGCGACCGGCCCGCTCTGGCGCAGGAGTGCCGGGACTGGGCGGTAAACCTTCGGGCCAGCTTGGTAAAATATCTGTTTGACCAGGAGCAGGGCTATTTTATTTCATCCTGTTCATCACGCGATTTTAAGCCGCGAAAACATTATTGCTGCCAGGCCATTTTCTGGCTGACACCGTTTGCCCGCGAATTGGTGGCTCACGATCCGCAACGCATTGCCTCTTTCATGAACCGGCATCTGCGATCGGCCCGCTGCCTGCTCTCTTTGCCGCACTGGGATACCGCGTGGATGGCCGACGGGAATCAGCTTGGATCCAGCTATCCGGCGGCGGATTCTTTTTATCTGAACATGCAAAAACTCACCGCCAACAACGGCGGTCTTCAGGCCTGGCTGGAGGATCTACAATGGTACTGGCAATATCACACCGCCCCCGAAGCCTTTACACCGGAAACGGAAAATGAGCATATATTCGGCCCGGATAATCATGGCTGCAAGCAAGTACAGGCTCTTTCCACCTGGTATTGCGGTCTATACCATGGGGTAGCCGGAATGGATTTTGACCATGAAGGCATCACCTTTGCGCCGTGGCATGATATTCCGCTGAAGATCCGCCAACTGTCCTTGCGAGGTAAAGCTGTGGATATCCAAATTCGCGGTGCGGGGCCACACCTGAAATCGCTGAAACTCAATGGCCGGCTGCTGCCCGCCGGATCGCGCAAGATCGCGTGGAACCTATTGCGGTCTCCGCATTCAAGGCTGGAACTGCTGCGAACTCACACTCCGCCGGGGCATCCCGTTATCGTGCGTGCCGACGGCCTGGGGGTGAGTAACGTTTCTACCCGTCCCGGACACCTGAGAGCCAGAGTTACCGGTGAAATGAGCGGTGAAATTATTGTCCAGACCAGAGCCGGGGCGAAAATCAATGTGAATGGCGATGCCCACAAATATGTTTATGATTCCGGCACCGGCACCGTCTGTATTCCCTGGCGTCAGCAAGGCACAATGGCGCTGGATATTCTGGAATAACTTCGCTGCGGGTATAATAAAGCCTGTGAATTTCTGCGCTGGCTGGTCACAGGAGACGCGGTGACTGATTTATTTACTCCAATGCGGGAAAAACGCCGGGCCGCGGTGCAGCCATTGGCGGCACGTATGCGGCCGGCGACATTGGAAGAATTTGTCGGCCAGCAGCATATTCTGGGGCCGGGCAAACTGCTGCGTCGCATGATACAGGCGGATCGGTTGACGAGCCTTTTATTTTCCGGGCCGCCGGGAACAGGCAAAACCACGCTGGCTACTCTCATAGCCGGTACCACGCGTCGCCACTTTGTGGAACTAAATGCCGCCGCAACCGGAGTCAAGGAAGTGCGCGAGGTGATGAGCCAGGCGCAAGCGCTGCTGGAAAACACGGGGCAGGGCACGGTTTTGTTTCTGGACGAAATTCACCGTTTTAACCGTGCGCAGCAGGATATCTTGCTTTCCGATGTGGAACGCGGCCTGATTGTATTGATCGGCGCGACTACCGAAAATCCTTTTTTTGCCGTGAACGCTCCGCTGGTGTCCCGCAGCCAGATTTTTGCCCTTGAACCGCTGTCTATGGATGATATCCGCACGATCCTGGAGCGGGCACTCCACGATGCCAAACGGGGCTTTGCGAATTTGCGTATCGAGGTGGCGCCGGAAGCGCTGGAATTTTGGGTTACCAGCAGCGATGGAGATGCCCGCCGAGCGTTAACGGCTCTGGAAATTGCAGTACTATCGCAGCAGGATCAGCCGCGTTCGCCCGGCGATGGGCTGCCAATTGACCTGGCGATTGCCCGGGAGTCCATGCAGCGAAAAGCCCTGGTCTATGACCCCACCGGCGATGAACATTACGATAGCGCCAGTGCCCTGATAAAAAGTATCCGCGGCAGCGATCCGGATGCGGCAATATACTGGCTGGCGCGGATGCTGGCTTCCGGCGAAGATCCGCGTTTCATCGCCCGCCGCGTGGCCATTTTAGCCTCGGAAGATGTAGGTAATGCCGACCCCATGGCGATTGTACTGGCCGCAGCCGCGGTGCAAATCACCAATTTTGTCGGCCTGCCGGAATGTCGTCTCACGCTGGCCCAGGCGGTAACTTATCTGGCCTGCTGCCCGAAAAGCAATGCCGCTACCGTGGCCATTGATGCCGCCACCGCGGATGTAAAGGAAAACCGCACCATTCCGGTGCCCCGGCATTTGCGTGACAGCCATTATCCGGGAGCTGCTGCACTTGGGCATACCGGCTATCAATATGCCCACAATTTTCCGGAGGGTTATGTTCCGCAGGTGTACCTGGGCGTGGAAAAAAACTATTATATGCCGACCAACCGCGGGCGTGAGGCCGAGTTTGGAGAGTATCTGAAGAAGCTCGCGGCGCTGCGCGGGCAAGCCGAAACACATTCGCAGAAAAGCTAAGCGCTGCGCGGTTGGAAGTGTGATTGGCCACAAATGACAACTGAACCAAGGAAACGAAATCATGGACAAAGTTACAATTCGACGCAACATGAAAGCTCTTTTGGAAAAAATAAGCCCCCCAGACCGCCATACGCGTTCACTGGCGGCGTGCAAACGTCTGGCGGAAACCGCCGAATTTAAGGCTGCGCAACTGATCATGCTTTTTTTATCCATGGAAAGTGAGGTGGAAACGTCCACGCTGGCGATTCAGGCCTGGACCGCCGGCAAACGCATTGCGGTGCCGCGCGTCTTATGGGAAAAACGGGCCATTGAACCGGTGGAGATACAATCCCTGGATTTTTCGCCGCACGGCAAGCCTGCGGAGCCGCGCGAACCGGCGCATGGCAAACTGGTTTCTCTGGGCCAGATTGATTTAGTGGTAGTACCGGGCATGGCCTTTGACCGTCGTGGCTATCGCCTGGGCCGCGGCCAGGGATTTTACGATCGCTTTCTGGCGCAAAAGGACCTTTGCGCCCAGCGCGTGGCTTTGTGCTTTCAGGAACAGGTACTGGAGCAAAACCTTCCGATCGAACCACATGATGTCCCTATGAATATGATTGTTACCGATGAAACCGTCATTCGATGCTAAGTTCAGGAGTAGAGGGGATGGCCGGAATGCAGGCACTGATGGAGAAGCTGCAAAGACGGGTTTGGTTTTAGGATGCGAACTTTTGGTCGAATAAATCGCCGTCACCGATGGTCACTGGCCACGTCGCTGATGTGGGCGGGCGTGGCGGTACTGATTGTGTGGGGGCTGTGGCAGGGTTACCAGGTGCGGAAAATGGTACTCGTTAGGGCGAATCTTCAGTTGTACCACCACGCCAGCAAACCTGACCGGCATCAGCATCCACGGGCAACGGCCCATTCCGACAACCCGAAATCTGCACCGGTTATCCAGCGGGTATTTTTGTCGTCGCACGGCGAATCGCCCTGGGGGGCAACCGCCGACACGCCGCGTCATGCTCAGGTTATCGCGGTGCTTTCACCGGGGGTACTCCATCAAACCAAATTGAGCATCAAAACAGCACAGCAATATCTTCACGATGGAAAGATTCTCTCCGGAAGAAACCTGCTCAATCATGCTCTGTTCATGCTGCGCGGATTTTCAGAACCGCAGGCGAACACGATACGTCGTATCCTGAGTGGATTGAACCGGCGTACTTTGCTTGCCAGTGGGGTTATACCCGATGATCCTTTAACCCGTGTCGTACCCGTTACGCCGGGGGAATCGTTTGATTATCTGGCCTATTTGTATCGTATCACCCCCCATCTGCTGCAACGCATCAATCCCGGCGTTAACGCGCAAAACCTGCGGCCAGGTGCCGGAATCAAGGTTATTCTTGGCCCCTTTGATGCCAGAATACTGCTGCACAACAAGCGTCTTGACGTTATGGATCGGGGCACTTTTATTACCTCCATGCCTATTCGCATGGCGGATCTGATACCCGTTGCTCCGGGTCGATACCATCTGCAAATCGGCGGCGAGTCCCAATTTCCCAATCCTCTGGGGTCGGGTTACGGCTATCGCATTACCCTGGTTAAAATCGGCCGGTCCGGTGCCGATCCACATTCCTCTGTCGTGCTTACCACCCCCCCGACCACCGTGGGCACAATTGAAATATCCGCCGGCCCGATGCGCCGGCTATTTGAACTGCTGTCGCCGGAATTTTCTCGGGTGGAGATTCTGCCTTAATACGGTTACTATGGCAGATTGAGGATTGAATAAAAGGATGTTAAGGCGCTTCAGATTGGCGGCAGGCAATTTGTTTCGGTAAGGAGCCAACTTTATGGCGATTATTATACAGTGCCACAAATGCTCCACGGTGCTGGAATTGGACGATGGGTTCCGCGGCGGAGTATGCCGATGCAGCCGATGTGGAACCCTGCTGCAAGTTCCGGTGGAAGCCGGCCACGTTGCGTCTGCATCTCGTCGAGCATCGCCGGAAGCCGGGCCTTCCACCACTGGCCGGCCCGCCGCGCCGGATAGCGACAATATCACCACCGGCAGCGGGATCGGAAGTGGCATGCGACGTCCGGCGGCCCCTCCCGCAGGCAGCGGCGCATTTGCCGGGTCGGGTGCGTTCTCGCGCCCACCATCAGCACCGGATCGTGCTGGTGGAGAATCCCGCTCGCCGGTGACTCACGCTGCACGTGCGACCACACCTGTTTCACGTGCGGCATCCGTGCCACACAAACAACGGTGGCTGAGCCTGGATCCGCTGGTGTTCTGGTCTTTGGTGGCGGTGGCTTTGCTGTTTCTCGTGGCCGTAGGTCTGGTCATCTGGCAGATCATGGGCCAACAGTCCCGCCGGCGTGCCACATCACCGTACACCTCCAGCAGCGTGCACCCTTCGGGCAATGGTACCCACGCACCGAGCGGACCTTTGTTTCTGGGCATTCCGCTGACAGGCGACAAGATTATTTTCAGTCTTGACGGGTCCTCGGCCAATATCAACAGTTTCAGTTATGTAACCCAGGGCGTGCAGGAAGCTGTAGCCACCCTGGCCCCGGATCAGCAATTCCGGGTAGCCATATGGCGGGACAAGGGTCTCGCGCTGCTGCCCGCGCAAGGCTGGCTGCGGCGCTCGGAAGTCAAGGCTCTTCACCCCATTTTGCATCGTCTGCGCAACGCCATGAGCTACGGATCCAACAATACCCTCAAGAGCATGCTCGCATCGCTGGCTTTAGGCGGAAACCAGGTGATCTTTGTTACTGCTAAATTTCAGATGCCCAAGAATCTGGTTTCGGCGATGGAAGCCAAACGCAGCCCTGGTCAACGACTGGATGTTATCAGTGTGGATGGCGAGCGCCAGGAACTGCAAAAATTGGCCCAGCAATGTGATGGCCAGTTTCATAAATACACCGTGAGTGAATTGAATTCGATGACCGCCGCAAATGCCGGCGACTAAAAGATTGTGTGGGCGTGGTGCGGCCCAACCACTTGCGCAGCGCCCTCCACCACCGGCTGTTCCCCCTTTCAGCCGCGGCGAACACCCGTGCCCCAGCCGCCCCCGCGCTCCGGATAACCAAGGCTCTTGAATTTTCAGGACAACTCCATGTACAGCAAGCCTGATGTGAATGATCAACCCTCTGCACCGTTGGATGCGGCTGATGGACTGGAATCATTGCCCGTAGATGAGGCACTCGATCATATTGAGTTTCATATTCGCCACGATCTGCAAAAACGCCTGGATTTGTACCTGCGCGATCGGCTGCCGCACCATTCGCGCTCGATGCTGCAAAAATTAATTCGTGCGGGAGCCGCGTTGGTCAATGATCGTCCGGCCAAATCCAGTACACTGCTGCGGGCCGGAGACAAAGTACAATTGGATATACCGCCTGCGGTGGATCATCACGCCCTGCCGGAGAATATCCCGCTGCAGGTTATTTATGAGGACGACCACTTTCTGGCGGTCAATAAACAGGCCGACCTACTGGTTCATCCGGCCCGCGGCCACTGGACCGGCACCCTGATCAACGCCCTGCTGTACCACGCCAGTCGGAATGCCGGCACGCTATCCACCGGCAGCGATCCGTGGCGACCGGGCATCATTCATCGCCTGGACCGCCATACCACCGGCCTGATCCTGATTGCCAAAACTGATGAGGCCCATTGGCGGTTGGCCGGTCAATTTGAGCGTCGCAGCATTCGCAAAACGTATCTGGCCCTTGTTCATGGCGTACCGGCACTGGATAGCGATATGATTGATGCTCCGTTAGGAGTCCACCCGGGCAACCGCGAAAAATATGCCGTTCGTACGGAGGGCGGACGTCCGGCGCAAACCATTTACCACGTGCGTGAAAGGTTTGGCCGATGCTCCCTGCTGGAATTGGCTCCGAAAACGGGCCGCACACACCAACTACGGGTGCATCTGGCGCATATCGGACATCCTATAGTCGGCGATGTTACCTATGGTGGGCATGAACTTTCGTGTCTGGATATTACCGGACACAACATGCCTTCGGCCGCTGGTCCGACCTGCCCGGTTATCGGCCGCCAGGCCCTGCACGCCTTCAGGCTGCAATTTGTGCATCCCTTTAATTTTACCCGTATGACACTGGAAGCCCCTGTGCCTGAGGATATGATTGAATTATTGTCGGTCCTGCGCGGGACTGGTCGATAATTAGGGCGATGTCGGCCGTAGCTGACGATGACGCTGGAGGCGGCGATTCATATGCATGGATGCTGTTTATGCATAGTCCGGGGACGGGCTGATAACGGATCTGGACTGACAAGACCATGGTTATTCAGGAAATATTGGACCAGTGCCAGGCGATCATTGAATACCAATTCCGCAATCCGGAATTGCTGGATGCCGCATTGACTCATTCTTCCTGCGCGGATAACCGTTTGCTTTCCAACGAGCGGCTGGAATTCCTTGGCGATGCTGTGCTGGGGCTTATTGTGTGCCAGCGACTTTATGAAATTTATCCCGAGCATCTGGAAGGCGAACTGACCAAACTCAAATCTGCGGTGGTTTCACGGCGCACGTGTGCCGCTATCAGCAATGCCATCGGTCTTACCGCCCTTATCCGCGTGGGACGGGGAATGGAAGGGGCGGGCAACCGTCCGAGCAGTTTGGCCGCGGGGGTATTTGAATCGGTTGTGGCCGCCATTTATCTGGACGGAGGTTTTGAAAACGCCCGCACCTTTGTGCTCAAACATACTGAAGCCTGGATATCCCAATACGCCCGAACCAGCCATCAACAGAATTACAAATCGCTGCTGCAGCAATACGTGCAGCGGCAGTTGGGCGGCACCCCCACCTATGAAGTTCTGGATGAAACCGGGCCGGATCATAACAAATCCTTCCAGGTACGTGTGGTGGCCAACGACCGCGGATTCAGCCCTGCCTGGGGCACCACCAAGAAGGATGCCGAGCAGCAAGCCGCTCTGAAAGCCTTGCAGGAACTGGGCATGGTGGACGAGCACGGCCATGAGCCACCCCCCGTTTCTGCCAGCAGCGCCAAATAAGCAATGCCTCTGACGAACACCTGAATTTCGCCCCGGCCAAACCGTTTTAGATACTAAATTTCCAGGCCCACCACGCACCCCACACCGGACTCAACGCCCCCCTGCTTTGGTTACGGGTTGGCTGCTGCAGCCTGACGAGCCGCGGCCAGCACCGGGGCATAGTCGGGCTGATGGGCGATGTTGGGCACCAGTTGAATGTAGGATATTTTGCCCGTTTTGCCCACTACCACCACTTGCCGTGCCAGCAGGCCATTTTGTTTCATCAGCACGCCGTAAGCTTGGGCAAAGCTGTGGAAGCGGTAATCAGAAACGGTCATGATGTGCTTAATACCTTTGGCCCCGCACCACCGTTTTTGGGCAAAGGGCAGGTCCATGCTGATGGTGATGATTCCCACATCTTTTCCCAAGGTGGACGCCACCTGGTTGAAATGGTGAGTCTCCAAACTGCAGACGGGCGTATCCAGGGATGGCACCGACGAGAGAATCCAGACTTTTCCATGGCCAGGTTGAAAATGGTAAACCGTCATGTTGTTGGCAACGGCCCTAAACGGCGGGGCCGCTTCGCCCACATGAACCGGCTTGCCCAGGAGTGTGATGGGCTGGCCGTTGAGTGTTACCAGGCCGTTGCGTTGAGGGGCGGGGGAAAATGAACATCCGCCGGCTGCCACAACCATCAATACCGCCAGCATGAAAATTGAAATTATCTTCGCCGACATTCGAATACTCCTTACATTGTTTATTATAGTATAGCTCGAAGTCTGCCTGCCTGTTAAAAAAACGTTGCCGTGAGGCAGAAAAACGTTGAGGCGTGGCCATCCATTATTGCAAAAGCATCGCAGCCGTTACAAAGTCAGCATATTTGGAGGGATATTTGGGGATCGCGGGAGTCCTGGTATGCCGTCGATCGGAGAAGGCGGTCTATGGCCCAACATAATCGTTCCGGCCAAAGCGGCAAAATCAGGCAAAAAATGATGCTATGGGGCGGTCAAGAAATAACCTGTACCCTGCGACTGTTTTTTTGTCGCCGGGCGGCGATGGTCGCTTCTAACAGGCCCATTGCCAAGGTATGCGCTTCGCTCTTGCCACGCCGGCCGGCCTATGCAACTTTGTCCTGGGCATCATTGATGCGGTCGATCATGTCAATGGCTGCGGCTACTCCTTCCAGATGAGGATTGAGGACCAGAGCTTGCTCATAACAGTGGCGGGCGCGCATGAAATCGCCCAAGTTGCAATAACAATGCCCCAAATTGGCCATGGCTACAAAATGCAGAGGTTCGAGATTGAGGGTAGATTGATAGTCTGCGATCGCTTCTTCAAACCGATCGGCCAGGCTGTAGGCAATCGCCCGCTGGTTGTACGCCTCGGCAAAGCCGGGGTCCACTTCGATGGCCATGGAGAAGCGCTCGATCGCAGCTTCCGTGTTGCCATGGTTCAGGTGGGTATTGCCTTGCTTAATAAGGTGGGTACTCTGCTTTTTACCCATTCCACACCAGATGCAGCGGAGAGAATTGTCCGCCAGTTGGTTCACATTGAGGTCCTGATCGTGAAGAGTACGTATTAACGGTCCAACGGCGGTTCCATCACCGACCAGGCCCAGCGACATAATCGCCAGTCTCCGGGCCTGCACATCGCCCTCCAGGAGAAGCTGAATCAACCACCCCACCGGCCAAGCCTCGTGGAGAACTTCGTATGCCCAGCGAATATCCCCTTTCTCAAAGGCTGGTTGCAATTCTTTGACAAAGCGAGTAGTATTAAGTTGTAATCCGTCGCTCTCAGCCATGTGATACTCCGTTTCCTTCGCCAGACGCCCGGAAGCTCTTAAATCGCGAAACCGTCGCATCTTCGAGCACTCCGTGCTGGTGGTAACCCGTTCACTTCCGCTTACGCCGACTGGACACCTGCACCTTGTTAGCTGTGTCATCTTAATCATAGGCACACAATAAACCGCGGACAAGGGCAATAATAAAAAATAATATCGGACTTTTCTTTTCCGCAGTGCATCAAGGCCATCGAACCAAGCTTTCTTCGCAGAAGCATTTATCTGGCGTTACAAACTAACATTTGCCCGGGCCACCAGCAGCATCGCGCGACCAGTATTCCTATATTCAGGTATAGTCCGAAATTGACAGATGGAAAGTACAAAACATGTAAATTGCGTTTATGCGAAATGCCGGAACGATATTTATGGTATTTGCGAAATATATTCGGCCTGTCATGGCCGCACCCTTCAGATGCGGCACTGCCCATGGCACTAGCTCGACAATGGCTTGGCCGGGCATACTATGGCCACCTTTAACCGTAAAACTCTGGACCCGACAATGCCGCCTACAAGCCCGAGTGCGCGGAGAAGCAGGCCTGATCCTGCATGTTTCGCAAAGCCGCGGGAATAGCCAGCAACCGTGGGCTGGAGCCTGGGAACGGTTACAAAACACATTACTGTGGCGCGGAGCTTTTGACCAAGTGTTGGATCGTTGGGTATAATCTGAACAAGTTTGTGAGTTGTTTCACAAATCGCCTTGGGCCAGGCGGGTGCAAGGTCCAGCGAAGAAGAGTTTTTATGGCAAATATAGCCTTGGCGGCCGTGGCCTCCCCTTCCAATACTTTTGAGTATTGGATACTCATTGGGTTGTTTTTTATTATCGCCTTGATTTTTGCGCTTAGCAACGTGGTGCTTTCGGCGATTTTGGGGCCGTCGCGCAAGGGGCGGGTGAAAGATTCAACTTATGAATCCGGCGTGGATCCCCTGGGCAGCACCAAAGACCGCTTCAACGTGCGTTTTTATCTGGTGGCGATGGTGTTTCTGGTGCTGGATGTGGAAATTCTGTTTTTGATTCCGTGGGTGATGATCTTTTCCAAGCGGCAAAATCCCGCCCTGCATTTAAATCATGTGCCACTTTTTGCCAGCATCATTATTTTTACCATCATCCTGATTTTGGCCTACGTGTATGCGTGGGCCAAGGACGTATTCAACTGGAGTTAAAGGCCGTGGCAACGTGGCCTGCAAGATCCCGGCAAACGGTAAATTATGCCGACCCTGCTTAGGAAGCTGTTTTATGCCCATAGAACCTACTTCGTTACCGGATAATGTTCTGACCATGAACCTTAAAAAGGTGGTCAACTGGTGCCGGCGTTCCAGCGTATGGCCGATGCCGTTTGCTACGGCCTGCTGCGGCATTGAGCTGATGGCCACCGCCAGCAGCCGCTATGATTTGGCGAGGTTCGGTGCGGAAGTCATGCGGTTTTCGCCACGGCAGGCGGACCTGATGATTGTAGCCGGCCGCGTGAGCATCAAGATGATGCCGGTGCTGCATCGTATATATCTGCAGATGGCCGAACCGAAATGGGTCATCAGCATGGGGGCTTGCGCCAGCACCGGCGGGGTTTTTGATAATTACGCCACCGTGCAGGGCATAGATCAATTTCTGCCGGTGGATGTGTACGTGCCCGGCTGCCCGCCTCGGCCGGAAACCCTCATGGAAGGCATTATGCTGATTCAAAAAATCATCGATCAGCACGGTATGCCCGCGTCCAAGCGTCAACCGATGAAACTTTCAGTCCAGCCCAATTACCGGCCTACCCCGCAACCGCAGGTGATTCTAGGCCCCAAGCTGGCCGCAGCCCTGCACGAATAGTGGCGCTGCCGGCCCCTCTGCGATGCCCACTGCCGACCCAACCACCTTTTAGATGACCGTCCAATCGAATAATACACCCATGGTTTTTTCGCGCTGGGCGTCGATGATTGTGCAGGCTTGCGGGCATTGATTTCGAGCAGGGACAACGGATTCCCGAATGCCTTGGCACTGACCGGTGAAGATGATGCGTTGGGGCATGGGTGGTTACTCCTGTTTGGCGCGTGCGGCTTGACCGTTAATGACCGGAGCCTTCTTGCCAGTCGCATATGGCAAAGGCCTGGCGCAGCGACTGCATGGCATCGCCTTGGGGCCAAAATTCATGCCCGACATAGCCGTCGTAGCCGCTTTGGACGATGGCCCGGCAGATGCCGCGGTAATTGAGTTCCTGGTTATCATCCAGATTGTGCCGGCCCGGATTCCCGGCCGTATGAAAATGTCCTATATGGCGGATGGATTTTTGGATGGTGCGAATCACATCGCCCTCCATAATTTGCATGTGGTAAATATCGTAAAGCAGTTTAACTCGAGGGCTGTTGATCAAGTTGCACAAGGCCACACCCCAGTCCGTATGATCGGCCTGATAGTTGTAATGGTCGATGCGGGAATTGAGCAGCTCCACATTCAAATTGACGCCCTTTTTTTCAGCCCATGGAGCGGAAAGCCGCAGGGCCTGTGCACAAACCAGAAGGCCTTCATAGTCGCTTTGGCCGGCATTGCGGTTGCCGCTGAAGCAGATCAGGCCGGGAATGCCATAATCTGCGGCCAGAGCAATGGACTCGCGCAGTTCCGAGGAAATCCGCGGGTGGTTCTCCACACGGTTTAAGCCATCGCCCAGTGAATCGTGGCCGCACATGCTCACCAGTTGCAGGCCGTGTTTTTGCACCGTGGCCATGAGCGTTTTAAATTCTGTTGGCGGCGGCCGGCCCCAGATTTCCACTGCCACAAAGCCGCTATCGCGGATTGGTCCCAGCAGAGCGTCGATAGAACCTTGGCCGCCATGAAATATCGGAAGAACCACCGATTGTTTTATACGCATGTACCCATCCTTTATTGGTGGCCACTCCGGGCGACATCACCGCGATCACCGATGAAACTGTGGCCGCCGGACCGCCGCCACATTCGGCATACTACGGTTGGTACCACCCTTTGCAATACCAAAAACTGGCCATTTATGCCATTTTATGGCTACACCACCCATCGTGGTATGATGAGAACCTGAAAGAACTGATGGATTTGGAGATTTTTTTATGCCAATTGCCGGTCGATTCAGCCAAGGTCTTATTTCGGTGGTCCGCGGCTCCAGCGGCCGCCAGCAGTCGGCCTCCCAGGCCGATGCGCTGCGGTCCAGCCTCAAACACCTGCGGGTGGAATTCCATTCCGGGTTGCGCCATGAGTTGCCCGTGGGTAAATCCAGCCTGCATCATCATCCGTATATCGAGGTTGTGTATCACCTACGTGGTCGCGGTCGGACTACTTTTGCCGATGGTCGTAGCGTTGCATTTACCGCCGGATCGGTGGAAATTTATCCTCCGTTGATGGCCCACGCCCAAGCCAATGATGAACCAGGAGAAGATGTGTGTGTGTTTATCTCGGTGACACCGCCGCTGGCGCAAATCGTCGCCATGCCTCTATATCACGAGAGCTTGGAGGCCCAAAGCGCCGTCCATGAAATGATGGCCCAAGCGGCCGAGCCGTCACCGGCCCACGCCATGGCGGGGTTGGTGGGGCAGGCTCTGGCCCGGGCCATTCTGCTGGTTATTCTGGCGGAAAAGCTGCACAGTGGCCGCCGGGGCCATGAGACGGCATTAACCGGAACCTACGCCTGCAAGGCCCGGGATTTTCTGCAACGGTTTGCCGCGGAAAAAAATTCGCTCCAACGGGTTGCGACGCACGTAGGCATCAGCGGCGACCATCTGCGGCACGTGTTCCGGAGGTGCTACCGTGTGAGCCTTAAGGAATACCAGTTGCGCGTACGGATGGAAAAAGCCCGCAGCCTGATCGTCCAGACCACCTTGCCGCTGAAGGTCATTGGCCATCAATGCGGATTTGTCAGCGTGCGTTATTTTTGCGCTCGATTCCGTCGGCATACGGGCCTTTCTCCGGGTCGCTATCGCCGGCGCTATCAACTGGCCAAACAATTTTCGACATTCGAGAACGAGGGCAAGAAGCGGCGGTGAAAGGCCGTCAGGCGCGGCGTTGGCGGTAGCCAGGCTGGTTTTGTGGTGCTGGAGAAAAAGTACCTCTATTTTGGCGACTCTTTCGATTGCGGAAACGATAAAAAAAGCGAAAAAAATAAAAATCGCATCCCATTATTATAAATGAACTTACAACATTTTTAAATTCTTGCTCAATTTATTTTCTTGACTTTTAATTTGCGTGAGGTTAGGGTGATAGCTAGTAATAGCTATGGAAGCTGAAGGATTGGTTCCAGAGCGGCTGATGCTGGCGATTTCTATAAATAAGGCCCCTCGATGGATATGCAGGATTTAATTTCCAACTTCCACCCCCGGCCCGGCTTTTCCCGACGCTCGGAAATGGCGGCTTACCTACGCGAGCTTATCGTGAGCGGGAAGGTTGCCGCGGGGACAAAGCTGCCGCCCATGGGGACCCTCGCCACCGCCTGGGGCACCCATCCGCCCGCGGTACAGGCGGCGATGAATGCACTGGTAAAGGAAGGACTGGTGTTGCGGCTGATGGGGCGGGGCACTTTTGTCCGCGAGCAGACCACCGGGCTAAAACAGGTGGCGTTGTACATTTCCGGCAACCGCTGGGCGGGGCAGGCCAATACCTTCGTCGGCCATCTGATGCATATTCTGGAATACACGCTGCGCGAACAACAGATACGCGCCCAACCATGGATATCCCAACGCCCTTCGACCTTGGCGGCCCAACCGTGGGAAGATCTGGTATCGGCAGCCAAGCGGCGTGAGATTCAGGGCGTGATTGTAGCAGATCTGGATCCGCAGGAAGTGCCATGGCTGTTAAAGTTGCCAGTGCCCGTGGTATTGATAGCCAGCGAATTATTGCCGAATCGGGTGACGTTGCCGTGGGACGTGGTAATCCGCGAATCCATCGCCCATCTGGCGAGTAGCGGATGTCAATCTATTGGCCTGATCACCGTATTATCGCGCCTGACCAAAGATGTCAGTGGTGACGAGGCGGAATCCGTGAAATTTTTCGATTACTTTGCGCAATTGGCTAAAGACCATGGCCTTAAATTACGGGACTCGTGGATTCAATCTCCGCCCGTGGAATTGCCGGAAAAGGCCGCCGCGCGCTTCGGCTACGAGAGCTTTCACCAGTTGTGGAACCAGCCGGAAAAGCCGGACGCATTGTTCGTGTATACCGATGTGGCGGCCCAGGGTGTGCTGATGGCATTGGGCCAACGCCAGGTGCGGGTGCCGGATGAGTTGCGTTTGGTGCTGCATCGCAATGCCGAAATTGGCTTATTTTGCCCAGTCCCAGCGTGCTTTATTGATGTAAGCATACAGAAGGTCGCTGCGGCGATGGTCGACTTGCTCCAACGGCTATACCGGGGAGAAAGTGTTCCGCAGCCCATGACGGTGGAGGCCGAATTTGTGCCGGAAAATGCGGCGGCAGATTTGGACGCCCAGGCAGTAACGGCGTTGGCGGGATGAGATGGATCGTCGGCGACAAGCCTGGCGCAGGCTTTGGCAAATGAATTTGCCTTTTTTCGCGAGCCGTGCGGCTGGCGGGGCAAATTTAAGAGAGATCCCGAGGGTTGAGACTTGTCCCGAAACCAGACAGGCCCAAATGGCGTTCGGGAGAATTTATAAGGAGGCCATGTTATGGCAGGTAAAATTCAGTTGGGTTCCCGGTCGCATGTTGCGGCCAACTGCGGTCCGTCCGGTTTGACGGGTAATCACAACCGCTCCCCGAGGGAGCAAAAGGAGTTTTTTATGTTATCCAAAGTTTGTCAATTCTCACGGTTTCACGTGGGCGGTTTAACCGCTCGGGCAGCGATGGCATTGGCCGCTTTGGCCGCGGTAGGCGCGG
>JAJYDW010000100.1 GCA_021790385.1 Planctomycetota bacterium | reverse complement strand
ACAAAGCGTAGACAAAGCCGGAACACGCCGCTCCAAGATCAAATGCTCCAATATGCCGTTGGATACCGAGCTGATGCTGCAATATACATGCAGTGGAAGGGGTGACCATATCCGGCGTCAACGTGGCCACAATGATTAAGTCCAAATCTTCCGGTGTCAAATGCGCCGCCTTCAAGGCGTCTCGTGCGGCCTTCAACGCCATGGTGGAAGTGCTTTCGCTGGTCTCCGCCAGACGCCGCTCCCGAATGCCGGTGCGCTGAACAATCCAGTCGTCGCTGGTATCAACAAGCTTTTCCAGATCGGCATTGCTTAAACACCGCTGGGGCAGATAGCTGCCGGTACCTTTAATGACAGCGCCAAACCGACGCATTTCAATCAACACTCCTGATCGCCGCTTCGAGTCTAAAGACCACCCTGCCGGGTACGGATAAAAAAGATTACCATAGCCTGAAAAATTATGCCACTATTGAGGAAGCCAACCGGACGCTGATGGAGGCGTTAACATTTTTGCGCCCGATTTCATAGGCCGCTTTAACCGCATTTTGAATGGCCTTGGCTCCACCCGAGCCATGAACCTTCATAAATATGCTGGCAACACCCAGCAGCAAGGCCCCACCGTGTTCTTCATGGTCGTAGCAGGCCAGCAGACGATCCATGGCCGGGCGAATTTGGGTGGTAATTTTCGGCGACATATCCCGCAGTTGCGCATGAACATTGTGAATAAAAGCCGAGTTCATGCCTTCCATCACCTTCAACGCCACATTGCCCGTGAAACCATCGGTTACCACCACATCGCATCCGCCTGCGAAAATATCGCGACCTTCGACAAACCCCACGAATCGAATGGATGTATCCGCGGAAATCAACTGCCGGGCTTCCTTCACCAAAGGTGTGCCCTTCTCTTGCTCTGTGCCCACATTTAACACGCCCACACGTGGATGGACCTTGCCGTGAATCGCCTGATAATAAAGAGATGCCAGCACCGCGTATTGGTGCAGATGAGAGGGCTTGGGCGACACATTGGCCCCTGCATCGCAGAGCATCACCACACCGTGCGGCGTGGGAACGTTCACGGCAATGCCGGGCCGATCCACCCCGGGCAAAGTTTTGAGCATCAATACGCCTGCCGCAACCAAGGCTCCGGTATTGCCGGCAGAAATAATGGCATCCACCTTGCCCGCTGCTGCCAGCTTCACCATTTTTACGATTGAGCTGTCCCGTTTTTGCCGCACGGCTTCCACCGGAGCTTCATCCATGCCAATGATCTGGCTGGCAGGCTCAACATGAATTCGCACCGTGCCCGTTGCGTTTTTCCCTAGGCGAGAGCGAATAATTTCCTCGTTGCCTACCAGAAAAAGCTCATCGTCCGCTTTCAGAAGAGAAAGCGAATCCAAGGCTCCATCCAGAACCTGCTGCGGAGCTTTATCCCCACCCATGGCATCCACTGCAATGCGCATTGCCATTGATCCCCAGAAACCGTCATACAACTACATGAGAGCGACTCAATTCAGCCAAGGCCTTCTCCTTGCTAGTGCGGAGTGGCCAACATGCCACACCACACTAGAACCGGCTGCCCGCGCCGTAGCGCGATGTAACTTACCAATTAAGCCGTTTTCTCGGGCATTTTCAGCTTGAAACTGCGGTTTAAATAGCCGCAGTGGCTGCACACGCGGTGTGGCAGGCGCGAATGCCCGCAACCCGGACAGCGATGCACGCTGATACCGGTCAACGCATGATGAGCACGCCGCATGCCCTTTCTGGATTTGCTGGTTCTGGCAACAGGTAACATGGTTATTTCCTCAAGGCCGCTTTTGCATCCGCACGCTATGCCAAACGACCGTTAACATCGCTCACTGGATATCAAATTGGTGCTCCCGGAGCGGAAGAGAGCCAGCGCAACATGGCGTGAATTATGGGGATAATCGCCCGTCTGTCAAGGATGGAGCCACCCAGCAGCGGACAGAATCAAACCTGTGGTGGCCGGCGATCAGTTTCATTGCCTGCATATATGCCATCCTGTGCTCCGGTAACCTTTTCATCCTTCGTCCATTACCAGGTGCAGACTTTTAAGGCTGCGGCAGAGTCAAATGCACGCTTATAGTTTTCTTTGTCCCATACAGGTTTTCCACCGATACTGGTGGCCCAATTATCACAGTATCTGCGGATGTGCGGTCCGGATGGAGCCGTTGGCCACTGGATTGAGGTACACGCTTCCATGTCCCAGCGGACTCACCGGCAAAGCATGAAGGGCCGATTCTAACCACAGTACACTCATGCGAAAATTGCCATCAATGGCTACCAGATGCAATCTGCTCCAAGCCTCGGCGGAGGTACGGGATTTTGTGGCATCTGTGTCCCATGAACAAATAGTCCGGTTGTGTCTTACATTGGCATAGTGAGGCAGGTCGCATAAGGCGGAGAGCGAATTTTCCAAACTCCAGTGAATGATCGAACCTGGAAGCAGTCGAGCGTCGTCCTCATCTCCACTGCTTTCTACGAGCCGAAAAGTAGCTTGTCCGCCCAACAGCGTATGGGTAAAGGTCAAATCGTGTGGATGTTCAATAAGTTCAAAGCGCAGGCTGCAGCGGGTGGCGGTCTTACCATCGCGGGCGGAAGGTAATCTTTCTGAAAGTCGAACGGCAATGCTGCCGGCAGAGCTGCGTACCCGCGCTAAGCGAAAGCCTGCCTGCAGTTTCGAGCTGCCGGCTACAGGGTTAAATACGAAATTATGTTCTCCTTTGGCTCTAGCCCAGCCTTGTGCGGCCAAACCGGCGGAAAATGCCAGCAAACCCAGTAGTGAAGATGGAATGGTTTTGATCATATTCATGGTTCTCTCCTTCCGCAATGGGGCAATCACCCCGGTAGCACTCTAGTTCAACCCCTGAACCGCCAATAGATGCAACACATCCGGATCAGAAACGTTGTGCGTGTCTGGAGCCGATGAGTCTGCTCATTTAAATTCTAGGCGTGCAACGAAGAGAAGTCTATGATTTTAGACTGATTTTGACAAAAAAATTAAAGAAATTGCCGGACTGTAGTTACGGTGAGGCAGCTTTCTTGATACTGGCCGATAACACGCACGTGCGGCAATGTTGGAGGTGCCGTTCAACCGGGGTTTTCAGTCTGCGCAAAAATCGCCTCGACGAAATCATCCGGCGAAAATGGAGCGATGTCCTCAGGTTTCTCACCTATGCCGATGAATTTCACCGGAAGGTCCAGTTGATGGCGAATGGCTACCACAATACCGCCCTTGGCCGTGCCGTCTAGTTTAGCCAGGAATATTCCGGTTAACTGAACCGCTTTTTTGAATTCCTCTGCCTGGCGGATGGCATTTTGGCCGGTGGTGGCATCCAGTACCAGCAGCACCTCGTGGGGGGCGTCTGGAATTTTCTTGTGGATGACGCGGCGAATTTTTTCCAGCTCTCGCATCAGGTGGTCTTGCGTGTGCAGCCGCCCGGCGGTATCCACAATCAGCACGTCAATGTGGCGGGCTACCACGGCTTCGCAGGCGTCATAAGCCACCGCTGCCGGATCCGACCCCATTTGATGCTTCACAATATCCACCCCGATACGCGACGCCCAGATGGTTAACTGTTCCACGGCTGCGGCCCGGAATGTGTCGCATGCGGCTACCATCACAGTTTTATTTTGCGCCTTGAGATATTGACCCAGTTTGGCAATGCTGGTGGTTTTGCCGGCACCGTTTATACCCGTCACCAGGATCACGGTGGGACCAGCAGTAGCAAAATGCAAGGTGCGGCTTTCCTGCGGCCAGTAGCTTTTCATTTCCGACTTAAGAAATTCCAGTACCTGATCGCCGGAATCAATCTTTCCCGCATGCCAAGCCTGACGTAAATCTGAAGTGATGCTGTTGGTGGCCGCCACCCCTAGATCCGCCAGAATCAATCGTTTGCGCAGGTCCTCCAGCAGTTCTTCATCAAGCTTGCGTCCGCTGAGAATTGATTTAAGCGATCCCAAAAAAGCATGGCGTGTGCGGGAAAGCCCACCGCGCAACTTGTCTACGCCTGTGCTGATCGCCTTTTTTAAAAAATCGAAAGCCATGTCGTATCAGAACCTCTTCGCTGTTGTCTCAAGCCTGCTCTCCCATTTCCGTCGCCGGTCCCTCACCGTACGGCATCCCGCGGTCCGTCGCAAGCGTCAGAATATACCGTCGGTTCGGCAGACTGTAATGTTCATGATGGTGAACTGGCTCGTTTGCGCTGTTGCTGAGAGTATCCCCAGGCCGTGGCCGTCGCGGTAGCCTCGCGACGGCGATAATCGCGAGGTGTCAGGCCGGTAATCTGGCGAAATACGGTGGCGAAGTATTGGCTGCTGGAAAAGCCCAGATTTATGGCAATGGCCGTCATAGGGTGGCTGGGACGGCGCAACAGTATTTTTGCCCGTCGAATCCGCTGATGATTGCGGTATTCCGTCGGCGTAAGTCCGGTTTCACGGGTAAAACGTTGGCAAAAATAACTCACGGACCATCCCGCGCGAGCCGCCAGCTCGGCCAGTGAAAGCGCATCTTCCGGCTGGTCTTCCATGGCCTGCACGGCCGTGGCAACTTGCCGGCAGTAATGCCGTGGCACAGGTCCGGACCAAGCCGCATGAACGCGCAGCACCTGAACCAGCAGTTGATGCACGACGGCACGCACCAGCAATGGCGAGTGCATAGCCTGATGTTGATGTTCTTCCAGCAGACATTGGAAAAGCTCCGCTATACGTGGCGATCCCGGAAACGACGGTTGCTGC
>JAJYDW010000007.1 GCA_021790385.1 Planctomycetota bacterium | reverse complement strand
AGAATGGCACTTGGAGAGTTGTCAGCCATTGTTTTCCTTCGCTGGCTAAATCCGGCGCACAATAGCAACGGATATTTCAGGCGTCAAATGCTACTAACAAGGTTTAACGATCATGGCCACGCGTCACTAATGGCCGGTCCAGAACCGCCGTCTGTGGCGGCTGTTGTGTTTGTGATGTCTTCGCCCAAGGATGCAATGCAACCGTCTCTGTGCCTGTATAGGCCAATGCCTGAACCGCTGCCGTCCGGATAAAGAATGACGAATGCCGCAACTGCATCGCCGTAATGCTTAACCGGTAAGCATTGGCCCTCTTGCTTTTTATTACAGAGGCCCCCAACTTCCTCAACGGGATTATCTTTACTCTATTCAACTGTCCATCCTCACGCATGGTGCTGCCAATTTGCACCTACCGCCTTCGCGGTGCCTTCCGCTTATCCACCAAACAAAACTATAGCAGGTAGTGCTATAATATGTCAATCAAATATGTTTATGTGAGGCAAAATAATTACTGAAATTTTTAATTGTGCGAATTTGTGTATGCCATAGGCTTCCACTCTCATAGCCGTGCGTATCGACGCCAACATGGTTTCATCAATTTCAAGGTCTTACGAACCTCCAGCTTACGGCCAGCTTGGCGATATCATGCCACATCACAATCGCCAATTTTAAAGCTGCGTCGTAAATACCGTGTCAGTTTGCCAAAGCGCCTGCCGGAGCCAGTACCTGGGCACTGCGGCTGGGAAGATATATCTGCACGCTTTGGCCGCGGTTGTACATGGGCACAGCCTGGCGTGGATAAACCAGATCCGCGGTCACACGGTTGTGACCTTCAAATTCGGGGCGGTCGGTATCCAGAATCAGCCGATAATCGCAAGGGTCCGGAACAGGAATTCGCAGATCGGTGTAGGATTGCGTGGGGTGGAAGTTAAAAATGAAGACCAGGGGGCCACGGCGAAAACCCAACTGGCGGGTGTCTTCGTGGATCAGAAGTTGTTCGATGAAAGGGTCTTGCAGGAGATTGAATTGAATATCAAGCATCTGCATGGCCCGATCAAAGTTTTTCAGGCCGCGGTAACGCAGGTATTCCGCATCTCCCAGGGACCAGAGGCGGCGGGCATGATGGTAGGAAAAGTTATTGCCGGGGCGGGGAAAATCCACCCATTCCGGATGGCCGAATTCATTGCCCATGAAATTCAGGTAAGCTTCACCGGCCAGGCTGAAGGTCAGCAGGCGAATCATTTTGTGCAGGGCCAGGCCGCGATCGATGGCCAGATCCTGCGCTGACTTATTCATATTCCAATACATTTGCTTGTCCATCAGCCAAAAGGCGATAGTTTTATCACCTACCAGAGCTTGATCGTGACTTTCGGCATAACCAACGTGCTTTTCGCGGGTGCGCCGGTTGAGCAGGGTATGGTACAGTTCCCCCAGGTCCCACTCTTCATCGCGCTGCTCTTTAAGCAGTTTTATCCAGTAATCAGGAATGCCCATGGCCAGACGGTAATCAAAGCCCAGGCCCCCTTCATCGACGGGTCTGGCCATGCCGGGCATACCGGAAACATCTTCAGCAATCGTGAGTGCATTGGGATTGAGGTGGTGAATCAACTGATTGGCCAGTTGCAGATAGGTGACCGCATCGGGGTCCACGTTGGGGCCAAAATAGTTATCGTAGCTGGTGAATTTGACGCCCAAACCATGGTCCAGGTAAATCATGCTGGTGACCCCGTCAAAGCGGAAACCATCAAAACGGAAATCTTCCAGCCAGAATCGCAGATTGCTTAAGAGCAACCGTTGAACTTCGTACACGTGGTAATCAAAACATAGCGAATCCCATGCCACATGCTGACCACGCGGCCCGGCGTGAAAATATTGATAGTCTGTGCCGTCGAAGCGATTAAGCCCTTCGTTGAGGTTTTTGATGGCATGGCTGTGTACCACATCCAGCAAAACCACCACGCCCATGCCGTGGGCCGTATCAATGAGGCGTTTGAGATCTTCCGGGGTGCCAAAACGCGAGCTAACGGCGAAGAAATTACTCACGTGATAACCAAAAGAGCCATAAAACGGATGTTCCATAACCGCCATAAGTTGAATGGCATTATATTTAAGCTCGGCGATGCGCGGGAGTATGTGCTGCGTAAATTCGTTGAAGGTACCCACACGAGGTTCCTCCAAGGCCATGCCCACATGGGCTTCGTAAATTCGCAATCCGCCGCGGAGCAAGGGCGCGGCATGGAGAAAGGCAAAGGGTTGCGGCGGCATCCAGAATTGACCGGAAAAATCGACCGTGCCCGGATCTTGAATAACCCGGCGGATATAGGCGGGGATACGATCCATGGCCCCGCTGTCCGAAACGACATGGACTTTTACACGACTTTGATGGACAAGGGTTTGGGCATACAACTGGTCGGGCAGAAACAGGCTCCAAACACCAAATTCGTCGCGGGTAAGATAATGGGTTTGGCGATTCCAGCCATTAAAGTCTCCCACTAGGGCAAGGCTGCGGGCCGCCGGTGCCCATTCGCGATACCAGATTCCGGTTTGGTGGTTGTGTGTGCCGCGGTTAAACCCAAAATAATGATGCCCCTGGCTGATGGAACCGGTGAGTCCACCGGTCTGCTGGATGTGCTGTAGTGCGGTTAGATAGTGTTGATATCGCTTTTGCAGATCAGCACGGTGCGGTTGCAGCCATGGATCGAATTGCACCAGTTGGGTGCCATCGTTGGTGGGTGGGGATGGGTTTTCCCCAGCACCTGGTGGGCCGGGTGGGGCCACACCTCCCGTGCGATCACGTGGGGTGGTACGTGGGGCGCTGGAGCGTTTCTTTTTCTTCAAGAGCAACTCCGATGTGGTCAGCCCCAGCGTTCTCCAACCGTCAGGATGTCGGATGTAAGCCTTGCAGGGCGGATTCCATTATATCGGCTGGCGACGATTGTTGCCTGGTATCGGACCGGTCAGTCCGGCGTTTTTCCTTGAGGCAAAGCCGCAGGTGCATTATAGTGTGCAGCGGAGAGTCAGCGGATTGGCTGGATCGAGCCAGGTAAAAATGCGGTTTTGGGCGTGTCGGCAGGGGCACCGTTGGGCCGCGGTTTTTTAGAAAGGCAGCGAAGCATGAATCTCTCTCCACGATATCAAGCGAAGTGCGGGCCTTTGGTCGCCGTAGGGGTGCTGGCGCTGGTATGCGGTGCCATGGCGTTTGGGACTGGGGTAACGGTGGCGGCGAATCCGGCAGGTCAGCAGCAGATTGCCGCGCAGGAACGCGCTCTAAGTCCAAAAGATGCCATTGGACATGAGAAATTGGCCCGGGAGCTTTACGATAATGGCAGGTATCAACAGGCGCTAAGGCAGGTGAAGATTTCATTAAAGATCAACCCGGCATATCAGGATGCCCAGTTGCTCAAGAGTCTGATTCTCTCCAAATTAGCCGGACAGAAGAAAAAATCAACAACGGGCGTTTCAACGCAGCCAGGCAAGAAAAAACTTCATACGTTATTGACCATAGACGATATTTATAAGATTCGGCTATGGGAGCTTTCGCGTCAGGAAAGTGGTCCGCTGGAAGGGGAAATTGTGGGTGGGCAAAAGACGCTGCTGAAATTCTGGCGTCGCGTGATTTTGCCGGATCCGGATTATCAAAATCCGTTTCCAACCCGTCGGCAGCGCGAAGGGTTCATCAGTCCGAATAACTTTGTCCAACAGGTGCGGTTGATGCTGCGGTTAGGGCAGGCCAAGTATTGGTACAAAATACAGATTCGCAGCGAACCGCAAGTCATGCAGACATTTCGTCAGACGGTGGAGCCTGTGGTGCTGCAAAGCTGTGCTACCGTGGGTTGTCATCGCGGGCAGGGGGCACCTGGATTCCATCTTTTTGGATCTGGCGGTCGTGCCAACCTGCGCCAGACCTACACCAATTTTTATGTTTTAAGCAAATTGACGTACAAAGGACATAAATTGATCAATCGCGGTAATCCGTCGCTGTCGCTGCTGTATCAATATCTGCTGCCCCGGGATGATGCGGCCTATCGCCATCCCGGCAAGCCGCAGCGTGGTCCGCGGTACCGGGTCTTCAACCATAAGGCCATCATTGGCTGGATTGAATCACTGCGTTTTCCGGCACACCGCTACGGCATCACTGATTTTCGAATGCCCGTGAATCCTTTGCCTGCCGCATCCGGCCGGAAAAAATAGGACGATCTTTTCACCGATTGGTGGTTGATCGACCAACGATGGTGTCAATAAAGGCATTTTGAATATACTGCCCGAAGTTTTCACCAACGGAGTGGTCGTGGGGCGGGCTTTGATCAACACCGTGCGTGTGAGTTCGTCGATATTAATGTGGGAAATCAGCCACGGTGTTCCAGGCGGAATTGCTCCGAAACCGGTATAATATACGCCCAAGTGTAACTGTAATTCCATCGACCCAGGGGATGCGGGCTGGAAGTTCGGCCGAGTACCAGATGTCTGGTGAAAGTGCCAGCCAGATTTTGGTCTGCGATTCCTTGAGAAGTGGAGTCTGGGGTTGGGTAAATGGCAATGGGGCAGTATTGGGCTGCCCAGCGGACATTTTAACTTTGGTTTGACAATATTTCAGAATTTTCTTGATTTGTGGGTAAGAACTAGATATACTTAACATCCTGATAGTGCATGTTTCCACCGCGTGTTCTCGGAGATGAGCATAAATCTCCGCCGCGTGGAATGAAGGCTTCCAAAAACGGGGCATACTCATGCCGACCGTTCGAATAATTAAGCAACGGAACAGGGAGGTTGTCCAGTGTGACCGCAAGGTCATTTCAGGATTTTCGGGATACTGCGCGCCATTGGCGATAGTTGTACGCGCTGATCCTTGGGCCAGAATGGGGCAACAGGAGGTGGGTATGTGAAATGCGGCGAAGTTCACAGGCTTACTGAGGTTTTTGGTTATTTCATTTTTATTCTCCTGATCAGGAGAGGAACGGAGTAGTTTATGATATTGGTTAGAAAGCAAGGCGTTGGTTTAGTAGTGGCAGCAGCAGCATGGACCGTTGCGATGGGGATGGCGCAGGCCAACACCGTTCCTCCGGCTTTGCCGGGTGGAGCAACGGATTTATTCGCGGGTGAATATGTCAACGTATCAAGTGGAAACAGCAATTGGCAGGAGGTGACCTTGGGGAACCTGGATGCGCCCTACCTGAGTACGAATAACTCGACGTATACGGTTAGCTTTGGAATATTCGCCCAGCCTGCATCGCCGACCCCCGTAAGCCCATCCACGCCCAGTGGAACCTTCGGCGCAATTGATCTGATCCGTGTATGGGGGCAGGGTGCGTTCAACGGCTACGTGAACGGGCAGTTTAACGGGTATGTTATTCCCCCCGAAGAGGTGGCGGTTTGGTATGGGTACACAGCGTCCGACCAGACGAACTTTTACACTATCAATGCCGGTAATTTCACGAATTCGGCGTCTATTACAGCGGTGAACGGTGCTGCTCCGAGCTTTACCACTTACAATGGCCCCTCCGGAGGTTATACAGGAGTACAGTATGCATCGTTGCTGAACGCATACACCAATCCACCGGTTGCCGATAACGTGTCGGACCAGAATCTGGCCTATTATGTGGACTTGTCCGTGAACATTCCGGCTGGAGCCAACGCTGTTTTCTTGCAATTCGGTGTTTCACCGAATCGGACTTTTGGCACGGGTGGAAGTGGCAACGGTGGCATGTATATCAACGCCATTCAGGCAGCTGATGTTGCTGTACCTGAACCTGCGACGCTAGTGTTGATGGCGTTAGGTACTATGGGGTTGCTACTCCCAAAGCGTCGTAAGACGACTTAAAGTCGCCAGCAGCAATGGATAGCGGGTACATCGGCCCACCACGGCGCTTGGCGATTTTTCCAGTGGTTGAAAAAGGAGTAGCCATGAATCCAATAAGGCAGCGACAAGTGTCAGAGTTTGCATCCAGTTCTGCGGCTACCCATTTTGGGGGGGCAATGCACGGTCGCAGTCCCAAAGCATTTACCCTGGTGGAACTGCTGGTGGTCATTTCCATCATTGCCATTCTTATCTCCTTGCTGCTTCCCGCCCTGGCCAAGGCCCGCTTTTTGGCCAACGTGACAGTATGCGCCAACAACCAGCGGCAAATTTATCTGGCGACGGCAGAATATTCCAATGAAAATCTGGGGTACATGCCGGGATCAGATGCGTTTGAATATGTGCAGGGAGGTACGTATGCCACATCGTACGGATATTACCCATGGGAATGGGTGGATGGTCCTGGCACCCCTGCCCCATTGCCGCCGGGCGTGATCTGGTCGCAGACGGTGCGATGGTTTGGGGTAGGGGTGCTGATCGGGCAGAAATATCTGCTGGCGGACGCTACGGTGAATTGTCCGGACTTTTATATTTCGCCGGCGTCCACCACGCCCAACAGCAACTATTCTCCCCGGCAGGGAGTGTTTACGTTGCCGCAGCTCTACAGCAATGCGGTAGCCCAGGGCGACACCTCCGAACAGATCGCCAACGCCTGTTTCGGCCAAGGCTCCTATATTTTAGATACGGTTCCCTATTATCAGGAATATGACCCGAGCGGTGCCAATTATGATGCCACCAATGAATCGAACGGGAAGATGGGGCTGCCCGGTTCGCACGGCGGTTATTGGTCCAATGGTTTGCTGGTGGTTCCGCATATTACAGCTTTGATCATGTGCCTGACCACTTACGCCGACCAGCCGGGCATTCAGCCGGCCACCATCACCCACGAAATGAAAGGCGTCAACTGTACGTATATCGACGGCCACACGCAGTGGCTGCCCATTCATCAGGCCACATGGAATATGTTCAACTCGATTGCCTATCCGGCCAGTGATGGTGGAGACATGCGCGGGGCTTACACGCTCTG
This sequence comes from Planctomycetota bacterium, assembly GCA_021790385.1. Taxonomy (GTDB): domain Bacteria; phylum Planctomycetota; class Phycisphaerae; order WQYP01; family WQYP01; genus JABEVA01. The sequence goes on along the minus strand of JAJYDW010000007.1, from coordinate 78,881 downwards.
GCCTTGGGCTACACAGCAGGCATGGTGAGACGGTGCTCATCGGGCGGCACCGGATGGAACTGTAAGGTGGCGAAAAGGCCATTAAACCAGGAATAGGCGATGCCATCAGAATCAGAGAAAATGTTCGTTCGGGAGTCTGCGACTCTGGGCCAGGCCAACAGATTACTGACAACCCGCCGCAAAGTGTTGCTGGCGGCATCCGCCGGACTGTTGGCAAGCCCGTTGCTGTTGGGCACCGCAAATGATGAAGCGATTGAAAAGCGACAGCAATCATTTACTTTTCTGGTGGGGCCGTATCCATCCATGGGGCTTTTTGAATACCAACTGGAATGCCGGGGGTTGTGTAAGGCCCGGCCTGATGCCGTGAAGTGGAAACTGTTGATTGCGCGAAATGGCCGCTTGGTTGTGAACGAAATTCACGCTTTGGCCGCTGATGGTCAGGCTCACGGTTATGTACATGTCGGCGCTATGCCGGACCACGCGGTGTATGTTCTGCAGGCGATTATTATCAATAAAACGGAGCAGGAGATTGCGAGCCAGCGGGAAAGATTTATGCGCAGAGTAATGGCATTTGAGACGGCGCGGGCTGCAGGCGAAAGTGACATCATGGTGCCGCCATTTACCGCGCCGGTGGTGGATGGAGCCAATATCTCTTGCTATGCCCGCACGTATACGCATGGGACTGATGCACTGCTGGATCAAATTACCGCCGCGGGACGCCCCCTGTTTTCGCGACCTGCAGTGTTGCTGGCGCAGGTGGGAAATCATCCGCCGGTGGAGCTTAAAGGGGCAAGGGCGGAAGTTGCGCAGGTGGGCCAGGGGGCGGTAGCGTATAGGCAGAGCTTTTCCGGCAATGGGCTGGTGCTGCACGTGCATGGGAAGTTTGACTATGACGGCTTTTACCGGTTTACGGTGCGAATGGCTCCCACGAATAAGGCTGTGGAAATAAAAGATTTACGGTTGGAGATTCGCTTTCACGGGTCGGTGGCAGAGTTGATTGAGGCGGCTGTAACGTGGAGACGTATACTGGGGCCGCAAAAGGAGTGCATGGGAGATCTGGAAAAAAAGCAAGGCGTGCTCTGGGATTCTAAAACCTTTCCCAGCCGCAACTGGTTCCGGATCGGCAATATGCCGCCGTATTTCTGGCTGGGCGATAATGATCGTGGCTTGGTGTACTCCTGCGCATCGGAAGAAGGGATGCACAATGATGATAAAATGCCGGCGGCTCAGTTGGAGCGCCGGGACACGGAGGTGATTTATACGGCGTGGTTCGTCAATAGTCCGCTGCATTTGAAGACGGATCGAACCTTTGAATTTGCACTGCAGGCCAGCCCGTTTAAGGCTATGCCGGCCAACGGGAGGTTGTGGCGCAATCAAGGCCACCGCCAACCGTACAAAAATGGAATACTGTTCACGGATTGGTTTACCAATGGATCTTATCCGACTTACGGCCGCTTTCTTACTCTGCCGCTTTTGAAAAAATATGCCCAAGCTGCCGGTGCGGACCAGGCGGGACCGATGGCGTCGGCGGTGTCGGAATGTGGTGGTACGCCGGAATATCTGCAATTCTGGCACGAATGGGGTTCCGGATTGGGCTGGAATAAACAAAAGCCGCCGGCCCTGCCGGATTGGGCGGTCAAAATGATGGAAGAAGCACATCTGCCGGCAAATCCATTTATCCGGGTAGAGTCTGCCTCCAACGTTGGTGTCACCAATGTTCGCTATCGCACGTGGTGGTATGAGCAGGAAGTTCGGCATGCCGATACCACCTTCATCTACCAGGATAACCCACCGTATGTGTACTATTATGATCCTCCCAACGGGTACGGCTATATCCGTGATGACGGCCGAAAAGAAACCAGCAGTGCTATCTGGAATTCGCGGGATTTCATGAAGCGCATTGCCATCACGGCGATTGAAGCTGGAAAAACCAACAGCCCCTATATCTGGGCCAATGCAATCAGCCCGGTGCTGCCGGGGCGAAGCTTCTGTCGCAAGATGCTCAATGGGGAGTATTTGTACACGAAACTCTTTACGCTGGGGCAGATTCGCGTGATGACGTCGAAACAGTGGGGTATGGTACTGGACTGGTATCCGTTTCCACAGACGCCGGAGTCACCGTATCCCAATATTGGACCGGTGCGTCAATACTGGCGTGAGGTCTTCAGCCGGTTGTTGCTGCATGACATCACCAATTTTTCCGGCAGCGACGATGACGCCGGGTACTGCGACTGCTGGCTTAATGCTTTAGATGTTTTCTGGCTGGACGACCCGACGGTGCATTGGCACCCATATTATAACAATGATACCAAACCTCAATTTGCCGGGAAGGCCACATATATTTCCACCTATACCGCCAAAGGCAGGGTGCTGCTATTTATTTCCAATCAGAATAAAGCATCGGTGGTGGAGGCGGTGCATCCGGGAAATTTGAAAACGTTTACCTTGGAGCCCCTGCAGTATTTCTACGATGCCGAAACGGGCGAAGAGATTGAAAGGGCAGCGGATGGAACTTTAGCACTATTTATTCTCGGGATGGATTATCGTGTGGTGGTGGGATTTACCACACAGTGGAAATTTGCGGCGGCCAATGCCATTGGTATGCCTGAGCTGCCGGCACAATCCAGTCGTGATCCGGAGGCAACGTTGACGGCGATCAGCAAGCGGTTATTGAACTTTCCTACGATGGTAAACGTGCCCGGTGGGAATGATCTATATGAACAATGGATGAAAAAGGTGATGGCGGCGTTGCCGGCCGATTCCGCGGATGTGGTCTATTATGATGCCAAGGCGTGTTCCGGCGTGGACTTTGGCCAGCCTGGTATTCAATGTTCGATGTTTTACAGCAAGCGATGTGACGCTTTGCTGGTGAATTATTACAACAGTTCCCGGCAGGCGGTATGTCTGTCGGCAAAAGTTCGCAAGGTGCTGGCCAGGAAAGCCGGTAAGACGAGCTACAATTACATCATTCACCCCGTCTATGGCCTTTCGGAGTGGCAATTTATCGACATTCCCGCACAACGAGGGCTTCTGGAGATATATTACGCTGACGATCCGGATTATTATGGTCCACGGCGGGGACCTTTTAACGTGGGAACTATGGTGGGAAACATCCGCAGCGCGGTGGACGCCAATCAGCGGAATTTGGGAGGTCGTCCGTTGCCGTAACACAACACCAATACCGACCCGTATTTGGTGGGATCGTATGTGGTTCTTGGTGATGGCCGGTACCGCTAACAGGCGAACGCATGGAAAGCCGCTATTTAAGCTGGTAGGCATTTTAGACGGTACCGTCTACGGGACTGGTTGTTTAGAGCAGCGTTTGGTACCGTGGAGGGTCTGGACGGTGAATTTAAGGAGACAAGTTTCATGCCAACCTCATCTGAAGTACCTATACGTCTAGGATTTATTGGTGCGGGTATGATGGGGCAGGCCGCTCACCTGCGCCATTATGCTTCGCTGGATGGTTGCCGGGTGGTAGCGTTGGCGGAATTGCGGCCGGGTCTGGGCAGTGCCGTGGGGCGGCGGTATGGCGTGCCAAGCGTGTACCGGCATCTTGATGATCTACTGGGGCGGGAACGGGAAAATCTTGATGCACTGGTATGTATCGGGCCTTTTACCCACCATGGTTCTATCTTGCCGAAGGTGTTGGCCTCCGGCCTGCCAGTGATGACGGAAAAGCCGATGGCGGGATCGTTGACTGTTGGACGGCAATTGCTGGACAAAAGTCGGGTGGCGGGCGGGCGGTGGTATGTGGGGTATCACAAACGCAGTGATCCGGCGGTGATGTGGGCGCGGCGGCAGATAGAGGCCTGGAAAACTTCCGGTGAAATGGGAAGGCTGCGTTACGTACGCATCACGATGCCCCCGGGCGACTGGCTGGCCGGCGGAGCTGCGGGCCTGGTGCAAAGTGACGAGCCGTATCCGGTGATACCGCCGGATGCGCCTCCAGCGCAGATGCGCGCGGAAGATTTTCAACGATTTACAGGTTTTGTAAACTATTATATTCACCAGGTGAATTTATTGCGGCATCTGCTGGGAGAGGGCTATCAGGTATCTTGGGTGGATCCGGGAGGTTTGTTGCTCGTGGGGAGAAGTGTTTCAGGGGCGACGGTGGCGCTGGAAATGGATTGTTACCACAATAGTGTGGCTTGGCAGGAGCAGGCCTTGGTCTGTTTTGAAAAAGGATGGATACGGATAGAACTACCAGCTCCGCTGACGGTGAACCGGCCCGGGCGGGTCTGGGCTTACAGTGATCCGGGCGGTGGCATGGAACCAAGGTGTGTGGAGCCGCAGTTGCCGTGGATTGACGCCATGCGGCACCAGGCCATGAATTTCTTACGGGCGGTGCGCCAGGAATCCACGCCGCTGGCCACGGCGGAAGAAGCTCTAGAGGATTTGGAAATCGCCCGACAATGGCTGGATTTGGGCGGTGCGGGTGACCGGAGATGACACGATGCAGGATAGCGCAAAGCAGCCACGGCCGAAGCTGCGGAAAACAGAAAAGGCCAAATTATAGAGGTTCACATGAAATTATCCCAAATAGCAATTGCCAGCGTTTCCACCGCACCGGCCGAGACGTTAGAAGAAAAATTGGTAGCCTATTCCGCGGCAGGGTTCCGCCGCGTGGAATTGCAGCTTGGTCAAGCCAGGCAATGGATCAACCAGGGCCGGCGGGCGGGCGATTTGGGCAAGTTGCTGGAGAGTTTCCAATTGCAGTGCATCGGCGGATTTGAATGTCCCATTGAATGTTTCAGCAACGCCGGGCGGCAGCGTGAGAATCACAAGCTGCTGGTAGCCAATGCCAGGTTACTCTCGGAGTTGGGTGGGGGGGTATTGGTGGTAGGCACCGATGGCCCGGAACAAAATTCCCTGGCGGCTCTGGATACCATTGGTAAGGTGATGGGGAAAATTGCCGAGCGTTTTCCGAAATCGGTGTCGCTGGCGGTGGAATTCAATTGGTCTCCGGTGGTTAAAAGTCTGCGTTCGGCGGTGGGCGTGGCGCAGGCCGCGCGGAGCGAGCGTGTTGGAATTGTTTTTGATGTTGCGCATTACCATTGCACAAGCAGCAAGCTGGAAGATATCAATCACGTGAGTGTGCCGCTTTTCAAGCATGTGCATATCAATGATATGCGGCCCAAACCGGGTGAGCACAGCCATTGCAACGATGATCGCGTGCTGCCGGGCAGCGGTCAGGGTGTTCTGGATGTCAAAGGAATTGTGCGGCGGATTGAGAGTCTGGGGTACCGGGGTTATTTTTCGCTGGAACTGTTCAACCCGGAATTATGGAAAATGCCGTCCAACAAAATTAGCGGGGAGATGTATCGGGCGATGGCGGGTTTGTGCTCGAAAAGGCAATCTTCCGGAGGGCAGCGGATGGTACGCGGGGGCCAGGGGGGGAAGCGGTCCATGGCCTGATGGTTGCAACCAAGATGGGCCATTCAACGACCCGCCTGGAACCACCGGCGTTCGGGCGGGGCGCGGGGCGGACGCGGCAGGCGCGGAGGGGATTAGCGGTGGCTGATCGGGGCAAGCTTGTGGGTGATATAGCTGTCAAATAGGTGTTGGATGCGATTATCAAACCGTTGCACCGTGGGCCGGGCGTTAAGCCAATCGTTAAACCGGGACTGAACCTGATCCCAGATGGCTGCGGACGTATTTTTGCGTCCCAGTTTTTGCAGGCGTAAAAATTGGCGTAAGGTAAGCTGTCGGGTTACTCGTACTTGATACACGACGGATAGTTTCCAAGGAACGTTGAGCCAGGCGCGGCGAGCTGTGGACAACTGGGTATGGTTGCAGCCAAAGGCCCGGAGGATGTCGGCGGCCATCATCATATTCCCTCGCGGGTTGGGATGGACGCCATCCACAGTGAACAGGCACCCGGGTTGGCGTCCTTTGGCAATTTCCTTTTTCACTTGATTTCGCATGTCTGCACCGACGTCGGCCAGCAGGCAATGATGGCGCGCCGCGAGTCGCCGAAGAAAGGCGTTATAGGCGATCAGCTTTCGGTTAAATGGATTGTTGGCGTTTTCTCCAATCATGGTGGCGGTGAGAATCATGACTTTGATCCCCCGGTTCTCAGCCCGCCTGACGATTGCGGTCATGTTCATTTTGAAATTGGGGAGAGAAACTCCGCCGGGGATATGCCAGACATCATTGACGCCGCAGCTTACCAGCATCCAGTTCGGCTTTTTGTTAAGCACATCCGTTTGCAATCGCGAGAGCATATCGTTGGAGGTGTTGCCACTGACTCCGGCAGGAATGGCCGTGGCATGAATGCCGTTGACCTTCAGGCCAAGCATGACCAGCCGAACATATCCGCTGCGCTGGTCCCAGCCAAACTGGGTGATAGAATCGCCGAGAAAGGCAATTGTTTGGCCACTATGTACTGGAATTCCCGCTGCCTGACAGGGGCTGGTCATGGTAAAAGCATACAGCAGCACCAGGATGATGGCGACTAACGCACGTGTAGACCATTGCGCCGGGCGATGGATCGGGGAAGTGATTGACGTAGACATGGAAGGCTCCTTTTTTGTATTGGAATCATATCAGCTATGGGCCAAATCGGACGGACACGGATCGTACGGAGGATGCGGTACCCGCGGTACCCGCATGCCACCGGTTAAATTCAGCACCGGTGGATGGTCACATTCCAAAGCGAGTACCGTACAGACCGGATCGGGTGGATTGTCGGGCAAACCACGAATGGCCAGACGGTCGGGGGTTTGAACTACCTGTAGAGGCCCAGCTTTGGCAGAGTCAGGTATGCCCAGCAGGGTGGCCTTGAGCACGCGAGATTGCAAGCCGCCGAGGGCCATTTCTCGTCCAGGCCACCGGCGCAACAGCAGATAAAGGCTATTGCCGCGGGCAGTCATGGGGCCATGATGATGCCAATCTCCGCGGTGGTCGCCGCGCTCCCGCAGGCCGTAGGTAAACCGGTCCGTATGAAAGATGCATTCGCCGCAACGCTCAAGCCATTGACCAACTGTTTCCAGGACTTCAATGGTTGGCTGGGGAATAGAGCCGTCACCACGCGGTCCGACGTTTAACAGGAGATTGCCGTGATCGGCAGCAACAGTGGCGAGCATGTCCACAACCTGGCCGGGCGTCTTCCATTCATGGTCGCCCTGATGGTAGCCCCAACTGTTGTTGAGAGTCATGCAGGCCTCCCATGGCCGCCACGGACGGGGTGCCGACAAATGGCCTTCCGGAGTGGAAAAGTCACCGGGCAGGCCATTGCGGCCGTTGACGATGAGGTGGGGCTGGATGGATCGAACCAAAGCATTCATGGTCTGGGCTTGCCAGCCTCGGTCGTTGAAGGGCCACCAGCCATCGTACCAGAGGATATCTATGGGGGTGTAGCACCGCACCAGTTCTTCCAGGCGCTGATGGGTGCGGGCGATGAAGGTGCGGTAGGCGGCGGGATTTTCCAGAGCGTCTGCACCATCGGGTTGATCCATCAGATTGGTGAGGCTGTGATACAGGCCGATGTAGAGGCCGTGGCGGCGGGCGGCAGCAATAACCTCGGCGGTTAAATCTCGATGACAGGCCGCGTGCATCGATGTGAAGGGGCTATGGACCGTGTTGTACAATCGAAAGCCGTCGATGTGCATGGTGGTGAATACCAGATAACGCATGCCGGCGGAAACGGCCAGTCTGCAAAGAACATCTGCGTCAAAATTTTTGGCGGTGAACTGCGCCGTCAGGGAGCGATACTCCTCCAGGTTGATTCGTTCACGGTTGAGAGCCCATTCGCCTCGCCCCAGCAGGCTGTAAAGGCCATAATGAACAATCATGCCATAGCGGAGATCGCTGAATTTCTGTGGGGTTAGAGCTGGCTGAGGGGAAGATGTGGGCTGATTCGATGGCATAAAATTTTAATCGCTTTCATAATCGGTGCAGCATTTTGTGCGCGACAGGCTTCCGATGAAATGCGGCAGGCGGAAGCCTTTGTTCAAGAGGGCTTGGCTGATGAGCCTGGCCCGGCAAACTACGGCTTGCCCCACCAGCTCGTCCAGGTGCCGTCCGGCGGCGGATCCTCGTGGCGCAGCGGAATGGGTCCGGTAAAGGACCAGGGAGCGGTTCCATCATCCTCTGGAGCCTCAATTAGAGTTTCGACGGGAAGGTGTTCCTTGGGCACTACCATCAGCGGCTGATGTGGCAGCAGGGTCAGCAGCAGATGCCCGGCATCGTTGCAGACGATGGGCATTAGCCGGTCTGGAAAGCACGTGTCTACCACGGCCAGCGAATCAACTATTTGCCCCGGCCAGGGGTTGCGGAGGCATACCGCCGCTTTATTTTCCGCGGAAAGCACCACCCATTGAGTGTTACCCCCGCAGCGCCGGGCGGAAACTCGTACGCCAGGCCTGGCCAGCAGGTGTACAAAGCCGACATCGGTCCAGGTGGAAGGTAATGCGGGAAAAATCTGGATGATACCGGAATGACTTTGCAGGAGCATTTCATTGATGCCGTTGGCAAGTCCGCAAAGCTGATTCTGCATCCAGCCCATGGTGGAGCGTTCGCCCGGCTGGCGTGCTTGCTCGGCTAAAAAGCCGTTGGTTTTAAGTGTGCTGGTGACCCATCCATTAAGCAAGGCATCAAGAGCGCCATCTCCATCGCTCATCCAGGCTCTGGCCGTGCCGATCCAACCCATAGAGAGATCATCATTCCAGCGAAGCCGTTCGGTATCGGGCTGACCGATGCTGACCCGCGAGGAACATCTCCAAACGTTAGCCAGGGTGCGCTGCGCAACAGGCAACAAAGAGGCAGGTCCAAGCTGGGTTACAAGGCCGGCCGGATAAATAGCCGCTAACTGATAAGGATGGGAAACAGGTACGTCCATGGTCATTCCGGATGCAATGGCAAATTGGCCGTCGGTAACCGGCAGCGGATTGAGTTTGTTGATGGTAGCGCGGTAACGGGCGGCATCCTGGGGTTGACCGACTACCTCGGCCGCCTGTGCAGCATCGCGCAGATGACTGTGGACAGCGGTCAGGTCCAGGCCGGCATCACGGACCAGCCGTTGCGCAGGAACTACGTTGAACATGGTGTCTTCGCAGAGTTTGGTCAGTGGCAGCGAAAGTCTGCCGGTGGCCGGATCGACATCGAGATAGGCCAGGTAAAATTCAGCCACAGCCTGAATCAGCGGCCAACCGAATTGCAAAAGCATCTTGCGATCACCGGTGAATTCATAATGCCACCAGGCGATCTGGGCGAGCCATGCTGAAACAAAAAGCTCGTATCGCCAGTATCCAACGCCCCAATGATCGATACCTCGACCAATGCTGGCAAAGGGTACCTTGATGCCGGGTAGATTCCAGACACGCCTGGTCTCCATTTCCATTTCCGGCATGACCGACCAGAAATGCTTGAGAAAAGGTTCCATGATATCTGCATGGTTGGCCGCGGGGAGGGGCCAATAGCACATCTGCGAATTGATGTTGTTATGAAAATCACCGCCGTAGGGTTGATCCAGGCGTAAATGCCAGGCGGACATGAGCGGGGCTGGATACGCGGCTCGACTGCTGGAGGCCATAGTGTATATGGCGTAGCACCAAAGGCTTTCCAAAATGCGTTGGGGCAGTTGTACTGCGGAACGGCTCCAGCGTTCATGCCAGCAGGTGTGATGATCGGCAAGCAACCGGTCCACGTTGCGCTGCCACGCGGTTTCCAGCAGGAGGGAGGCGCGGCGCTGCAAAAATGCACCCTGGCGTGATGTGGCAATGGTCATCAGAATATCTACGGTGTCGGCCTGCAAGTCCACCGTGGCCTCCTCGGCATCGGATGCACGATAGTCAAGCGTGGCTCCGCGAATTTGCAGCATCAGAAGTGTACGATGGCCATCGGCATAGTCCACCTGTAATCGCCCCTGATCGGGTTGCCACTGGCGTAATTGACGGCGGAAAATTTCCTTGCGGATCAATTGTGCCGTGGGAGAATCAGGCTCACCGGCACGGCCTGGCTCAATGGCCTCAGGGCCGAATCGCAAACGCAGTTGCATCCCTTTCATACCGGTCAACCGAACGACGAGTACATTGGCATCGGCATAAACGAAGCTGGTAACCTGGCCACCACCAGCCAACTCCATGTTGTGCTGGGCCTGATATAAATCCAGCACCTGCCGTTGAACGGCCAGTTCGCCTTCTTGCAGGGCGCTAAGCCATAGGCCTCCCGCGGGGAGAAAGCAGGGAAAATAGGTGCGAAAATCCCATTCTTCTTCGTTGATCTGATCGGTGAGTAAATGGTTGTGTTCCTTTTCAAAGATACGACGCATGGTGGGATGATCGCACCAGGGAACCACAGGATGTCGCAGATCACGAACATCTGATTTGGTGAGTCCCCAGCACAGGGAGCCGGCAGGTTGAAAAGCCATGGCGGCTAAATCGCCATTACCCATGGGCAAGCCTTCAGACCAAACCGCAGCGGGACCATTGTAAATGATACGGTTGCGGCCGACGTGTTTTTGCATGTCTATGGCCACCGGCACACCGGGGTACCGGCAATGGGCATCACAGATGCCGGCGGCTCCGGTGGGGGCGTGTTGCCAATGGGTGACTATGGTACGAGGCATCGGTTCCCTTTATTTACATAATATCCACAAGCAAATGGTGGCGGGGCAGTAAGTTGGCGGTCAGCAGACCGTTATCAACCCTCACCGGGCGACTGGTCCAGAAGTCCTGCACGCGAAGTCTAAAGCCTTTGCGGCACCAGGTATCCAGCGCCACACTCATGGCCCGCGGGTGGGTGTCCCAGTTAAACAGGCCAATTGTGGCCTGCACGCCGAAGCGACGGCGAGTGCGGCTATCGGCGGCATGAGGACGCATGAGGATGGCAGGCAACGGCCGGCCATAAAAGGCTTCCCGATCCGGCACCAAAACCTTGCCGCCCTGATCACAGCGTTGGCAGAGTCGCCGGTAATCCCGTAATGCGGCCTGGTCCAGTTGTTCAATAGGACCTGAAAAATCCATCATGCCGGAGGTCAGGTAGCCCATGGCGCAGCGGAAGCGGCGCTCGTTTGCAGGAAATTCCGGCGAACCCATGAAGCTGTCCATGTCGGTAAACCAGGTACGCCGGCCACAGGCCGGAAACGACGCCAGGAACCAACTGCAATTGGCGACATGCGTAGCCCAGTGACCGCGGTCGATGTCCGTTCCGGCACGGAAGGAATCACAACCGTCCAGAGCCAGAAAAGGATTGCCAAGCGGGCAGGAGATACAATAGAGGAAGTAGCCACGCGGTCCCAATTCCCGGCGAATCAGGCCCAGCAGCCAGCGACGCCATTGCACGCTCGTTCCACCGTAGCGATAGGCCAGGTCGGGAGCATCAAAGGCCCAAGAAAAAAAATCGAGCTTGATGCCCGCAAAGCCCCAATCGTGGATGATGGTGCGAATGGTGCGCTGGATAAAGTCGCGGACGGCGGGGACGGAATAATCCGGATGTAAATCACCAACGTGTTCAATCGGTCGGCCGTGGCGATTGATGGCGATCCAATCCGGGTGGTCGGTGGCGATAGGCCCGCCGATATCCAATCGCGGGGTCCACCAGATGGCGGGCGTAAGGCCATGACGTTGCGATTCCTTTACAATCCGGCGTGGTCCGCCGGGAAAGCGTGCCGTATCCCAGGTGTGGGTAGCGTCAGGATAATAGGCATCCAGATAGCCCCAGGATGCGTGGGGTGCGTGCGGTGGCTGATAGCCATGGTCCAGTTGAAAAATGCCACCGTTTTGCAACTGGCCGGCGATTTTAATTCTCTTGATGCAGACATCTTCGGTGATGTTGGTGTAAATCCCATAGTTCCAGGTGCAGTAAACCGGCTCATGGGCCAGGCGGCTGGTGGTACCGGCGAAGCGCCGGCCATGGATTGCCGATAACTCCGTGGTGTATGATTCATACAATTGGTCTGGCTCGCCGTTGATAATCTGATACAGGCAGGATTCGAGATCCATAGTCTGACCGGCGGCCAGAGCCTCCTGCGATTGGCCATTCCACATGTATTCACTGCAATAATCCACCATGCGGTCGGACTGGGTGGGCAAGGACAAATGCCAGGATGCGGTGGCTCGGTCCTGGGAAGCTGAACCTTCCACAAGCCAGCGATTGTGATCGCGTCTGCCTAAAACCATCGCGGGAATTGGTCCGATTCCCTGGCGGCCAAACCATCGGCCTTGCTCCGGCAAAGGACGGATGAAGGGGAAGGTTTGCCTGGACACGGGCAGGTCTTCATAACGCAGATTTTCGCTGTGGGCAAATACGGGCAAACTGGTGTGGTGAAGTTGTGGTCCTATAGCGCCAGAGGCCGTGGCCATACCGTACGAAGTAAACTGAAAGGTGCGGTCAGAACGGTTGACCAAACGCGGACAAAGCCATATTCCACTGCCGGCAGGGGAAGTCATGGCTGCAAAATAAACGCGCAGGCCGGGAGCCAACTCCACCTGCCAGGTGGTCTTACCTTTTTGGTGTCTGGCAGACTTGAGTAACCGGGGGCGATATTCCCTCGCGCCGCAACGCAGAAAGAATTGCAGGCCGTACCATCCGTCGCCGGTGGCGGTGTTGTACAGATCCACTGTGCCGATCCGGGGATTTAACTCCACGCGCAGAGTGGTATTATGATCAAGTTTGGAAGCCATGTGGCATATTCTCCGAGAAGTTGCTCAACTTGCAAGGCAAACGGGTTTAGTTACCATCAGCCCGTGGTCCCAGCAGCATCAGGCGAAAATCGTGGCGGGGTATGGTAATGCCCCCCCAGCGCCCAGCGAGCATGGGAACAGGGTTGGCACTCCAATTCTCCAGGTCATGCAGGGTGGTATATTTGCGGGCCAGACCGAGCAGTTTATTGGTATTGGCCTGCACACTGACGGTGGCCGTATGGTGGCCATCATTAAAAAGCACCAGCATGATGCCGGGAGTCTGTCCGCGCAGTTTGCGGATGTAGAGAGTGGTGACAATGTGGCCGCCGTGAACATTCACCAGTTTGGCCGTTCGCCAGTAAGGAACCCACTTTACACGATGGTTGAAATAGTCAAAGCGGTTCAGGGCTTGAACCAGCTTGTGCTGACAGAATCCGTTGATGCCACCATTCCAGCCGTCACCTACATCAAAAAGCAGAGCCACACCAAGGCAGGAGCGTGTTTGCCACGGATTGGCGTTGTCATTGCTGGACTGATCCTGCGTGTTGTTATCCATGGAAATGGGCAAGCCCTGATACGTCTGTAGGATTGTGCGGATACCGTTGAGACCTCCTTGGATATTTTGCACCAGGTCCACCTTGTCGCTGTTGAGGTACCAAGGCCCTTCAATGGCCCAGAGCCAGTTAACAAAACCAGCCAGAGGACCAATTTCTCCATGGGCATACATGCTTTGGAAGGGGGTGATGTGGTTGAGTTGTGAAACCACTGCCATGCGCTTGAGCATCTGGCGCATCAGGGTGATGTTATAAATGCCCTGGATATGGCCGTTGCGGATGTAAGCGGTGCCCTTGATAAGGTTGCCGGAAGTCCAGAAAGTGCCGTTATCCCACCAGTAGCCGTTCATGCCGGCCTTTTTCTGCTCTTGGTCAAAGTCGTAGACGCGGCAGTCGATGGCGGATTGAATAAGGTCCATGCCGCCGCGGGTTTGTTCGCGAGCGGTGCTCCAGACACCGAAGGGACTTTTGAAATTGATGTAGCTGCGCTGTGGATTAATGGGAGGATGGGTCATGCCGGTCCATTCTCCGCTGTAAGTGGGGTATTCAGGCATGGCGTAGCCCCAGGTGTTGGCGGAAACGTACCACATGCTCATGGGCGGATACTTGGGCCCGGGCACGCTTTCGGCGGCCAGCCGCACCCTTTGGCGATCGGCGGAAAGTAAATGGCGTAGGATTTCGAATTGATTCTGATTTCTAAAGCTGATAGTGGGGCCGCAACCATAAGCCCACATGTTGCTGCCTTGCCAACCAGACATGTAGCCAAAGGCGGCGTTAGGCATGCCCCACATGCGATAGCGCCAATCTGCGGGCTTGGGTTTCATGGGCATGGCGGTGAGCATGAAGTGAATGGTATGGGCAGTTTTGAGGACCGATGGCGTATCGACAAACCGCACGTGCATCCAGATTTGACGGTTGGCGTGCTTCTCCAGCAGAAAAGATGCCCGGTGGTTACTCACCATCCAGCCTTGATCTGAATCTGCCGCCCAGGACAAAGCTCGCTGACCGTCGGAAATCACGCAGTAGGGCAGGAAGGTGTCGTGAATAAATGCTGCGGCAGGCAGTTCGGAGGATTTCCAGAATACGCCATCCGGCGTGCCCTCACCAATGGTACCATAGGGCATATCGCGTCCACTGCTGCGCATGGCCTCCCAGTTCATGAGTTTATGCAGGGGAATGACCATGGATAATTCGTTTATCTTGGCCAAGCCATGAGGCGTAAGGGTTAGAGTGTAAAACGTGGTACCGTCATATTCGGTTTTGGCCTTAATGGTAACATGCACGTGAGGGCCTATCTGGCCATGACCGGTTACGGTGGCACTGTAGCCGGAAACGTGCGTCCAGGCAGGTCGGCCGATACTTACCAGCGGAATTTTTTTGCCATCAATAGTTCCGGTGAGAGTGATGGGAGCGGCAAGCATGTTCCGGCCCAGGCTGATAATGGAACTCGGTAATGCTGTTGCTGCGAAATGATAAGCCCGATCCCAGACATGCAGCGTAGATCCCAGCACTTTCACCGGTGTGAACGGAGCCGCAACGATGTGCTCTTCACCGAGCTTGTTGTGCTCCCATGGGAAGTGTTTGACTGCGAAGGGATCGATGCGTGACGCGAGTACCTGACCGCGGTTTCCTATGATCTGCGTGATAACCTGATATTTGCCGAGCGGCAATTTGCCCGTGGAAACTTGAATTCGTCCCAGGCCATCCGGCTGGATAACGCCATCAGCACTGACCAGTGGCTTTTTATGGCCAACACGTACAATACTGGCACGAAGAATTTTAGCCGTGCGGATCGTAGGATTGATTTCGAGAATATTCACATCACAGCGCGCCGTGAGCGTATGATAAGACTGATAATAACAGGAGGAAAGATTGGGCTGGCCGAGGTTGTGCCGATTGGCGGCAATAGCGGTGTACATGTTTTTGAGATCGGCGGCGGTGATAGTGTCAAACGGCATGGAGTCGCGATAGATGATTTTGTGGCCTTGCCAGGCCAGAATATCCATGGTCTGGCCGTGGCCACCTACAGGCAGTCCGTTTTTGTGAAAACGCAGTGCGGTGGGCTTTCCGTTGGCCGGCACGGATCGGGTGCGGACGAATAATATCTTTCCGCCGGCACCCAGCACGCGTACCCGCATTTGTACGGGTGGTTGTCCGTGGGGCACGTTGATGGCGGCTTGTACATCCATCTGCCCATGCTGGACATGGCCCAGGCTCAGCAGTTGAAACACAGGTGCGTGGGAATCAAACACGATGGATCCCATGTGATCCCAATCGGTAAACAGCACCGGCTGCCAGGCGTAATATGGAGATTCACCGTTAGCATCGGCCAATTGTATAAACCATTGAGTGTTGTTGGGTGGAGCCACCAGATGATTCATGCTTTTCAGGGGAACGGCCATTTCCATGGACCAGCCATTTCTGGTGGTATGGCACTTGACGATAGCACCTGATTGCCATTCATAACCCATCCAGCCAACCGACCACTCAATACGTTGATCCACCACCGCGGCATAAGGATTGGTCATGATCTTGTAAAAATACTTGGTGACGGCTTCGGATCGTTTGGGCAGATCACAAATTTGTATTTCAACGTGGTCATCGCCGAGAATATCACCGGCATGCGGGTTTAGACCACCCTCATCGCCGTGTTTGACCTGAGCAACGATGGTACCTTTTGGATACGCGGGAAAGTAAGAAGCCAGATACAGATGAGTTTTATCGTACGCCAGCCACCAGGTGGGTTGGAGTTTGGATGGGGGCAGCGTACCCATGCCGAAATTTTGAAGGCCGGTCAGGCGAGCAGCATGCACCCATTGTCCGGTTACATGATCGGGGCTGATGCGACCGGTAATCACGGGGGGGGTGGTCAGTTCCGGTATGCGCAGCAGAGGCAGTTTGGGGATGGGGTTGGCCGGGGCCGCGGCGGTAGTGCATGGGTTTACCACCAAAACCAGTGCGCTCAATAAGGCTAAGCACAGCAGTAAAACGGATCGCGGCGTGTACGGGTTTTCCGGGATGAGGATTGGGATGCTAACGCTAGAGTGTTTCATAACGAATCCTTGTTGTAAAAAAGTGAAGGAAGCAATAAACCATATCCGGTAAAAGTTACTGCAGAGTCTTTTTATTTTCCTCAACTGCCGTCAGGATGTTGGACATCAACGTGCCGATTTTGAAAACGCCGCGGCGGGCACCGTAGTAATCGGGATCATCCTGATAGGCCACCTCCCAGCGCCCACTATGCGCGGGAAGATCAATTTCCGACCATTCCGACTGACCGCCGATGGCATCATAAATAAAATTGTAACCCGGTTTGCCGACTTTGGCGGCAATCTGGTCATAAATCCGGGGACTAAGCACCCGGTGCTGGTCAGTGCCGTTATAAAAGCCGACCAGCATGAAACCACTGCGACGGTTAACGAACACGGAACAACGAACTTCCAGGTTACCGAGGTGGATGTCGGCCATGGCCTTGGCGTCAAAATAAGCAATATCCGGAGAACTTGCGGGAAGTTCCTTGAGAATCTCCTGTGCCCATTGCAGCAGTAACTGGTCTGCATGCTGCATGGGTGGCAGGGTGCGTGCGGTCAGAAGATGGCGACAAATTTCCCCAATGGTGGCCTGCGGGTCCAGGGACGAGTTGGTGAGGATTTGGTTGGGATGGGGGAGGCGGTTTTTAGCGGCAAACTTCCACGGTCCCCGGAAACCAATGATCAGGCGGTAATTTTTCCGGGCCACAAACAGTCGCAACTGACCGTTTTTAACCGAGATTTCTTCCGCAGTTTCGGCATCATAAAAATGGGTCAGACCAGCGGCCTCCCATGCAGCCAGATCCTTAAACCGAACCGTGGCAATGGCGTCCTGATGGCCGCAGTTGGAAACGATTGCCAATAAACGTCCGGTAGCAGTGTAGGTGGAAACCAGGATGGTGTCGGCAGGTTCAGCCTGGGCCAAAGTGGGATTGCGGTAATACGGATGCCAGTGCACACTCGGGTCGTCGAGCCAGAATACATCCAGGGCATTCCACCAGAGCCTATAGATTTCGGCGGTGTCCGGTCGAGAAAAATTGGTAACATCCAGAAGACAAAGCTGGCTGAACAAGGCTCGCCAGTAATCGCGAGTGGTGCCAATTTGAGCTCCGGCACTGGCCGGCGGCTGGCAAAGCCAGTCGACTACAAACCCCCACTGTTTGGATAGATGCACGCGCATCATTCCCATACGCAGGTTATTAGAATCAGTATATTCCCCATCCAGGGCTTTACCACAGAAAGATCGGCCAGGCGCTGCCGGGGTAATCATGTTGGGCCAGATTCCTGGCTGGGAAGGTTGGCCGGCTTCGGCCACGGCCTGAAAGAACCGTTTGAGAACATCACGGGACTTCCAAATCATGCTGGTGGGTTCAATGCCGCTATCCGGGCGTTTATACCCATATTCCGGCTGAGGGCGGTCGGCGAAAACCCAGGTAGGATTGTCCTGGTACACAAATGAGACGCCAGCGTGTTTGGCTGCCTCGGAGAGCCACCATGCGCGATAATCGCGGTTGGTTTTGGTGGTGTTGGAAAAAGCTTCGATCATCACGAATGGATTTGCCCGTACCCCACTGGCTTTGAAGCGTGGGAGAATCCCGGCGGGGACGGGTGGAACGACTTGCTGATATTCGTCCATCGCACTGCCCCATTCGTAATAGAACTGGCGATATTCGGGAGTTCCGGCGCATTCGGAAAGAGCGGAGGCTTCGAGGCCGGTGCGGTCGCAGCCGTCGACGGCGACCTGTTTTTTGAGATAATCCAGGGTCAGCCAGCGGCCATAGGTAGGATAGGATGCCGGATCCCAAAAGTCGGTGAAGGTCAGGCCATTTTTATAAGTGGCAGCGGCGGTAGTCTGATCGCGCCACAACCGTCCATTGGCGGCTACCGGCTTAAAGGGGCTGGCCTGGAGGGCAAACTGAAAGCGGCGGGGCTTTTCAAGATGCAATGTGCGATTGACCATCCAAATGCTTAAGGTGACAGCGTTGTCAGCACGGTCCAATGCCGCAGCAGGTAAATCGGGAGTGTTATGTGTGCCTTCATCGGAGGGGCAGGAATAGCATAGTCCGCGATCGTCATCGCCAACCCAGATATAAGGAGGCATATTGCTGACGCGATTGTTCATTTGCATGGGCAGGGTGTGGGAATCCCAGATTCGGCCGTGCCCGTGGCTTAAAAAACCCAGTGCCTTTTCCCAGCCAGGGTACATCCACGTGACGGCCGCATCAATAAGTGTAGCATGCGCTGGGCTTAGGGGAATTTGCAAACGCAATTCACGAATGGTGACCGGCCGGCTTTGCGGACTAAGCGTGGCGGTAAAATGGTAAAAGCCGTCGTAATCTAAATTTCCGTGCAAAAGCAGTTCCACACCGCCGCCCTGAAAGGTCTGGGTGTAATCGACGGAGCCTAGACCATGGGGTAGCAAGTGGGGACTGCCTGCGGTTAATACCAGAGACTGCCAGTTATCGAGCACGACGGTAAAAGCGGCGGGGCGAATGAGTAAGTTGCGTTCGGCGGCGAAGATCTGCTCCAGCAGGCCGTTGGTGCCATGCACGTAGGTGCGAAGCAGGCAGGAAACAGCGGTGCCGTGAATTCGCGGCGGGGTGAACGGCGGGAATACATGATCACCGACGCCGGCCGGAGGCGCCTTTTCAAAAGGCATCACACGACGGGTAAACGACCGGCTGCGCTGGTTGAGCACGGTGCCTTCGGAGTCGCGAATGTCGGCCTGCAGATCGTAGGTAACGCGATCCGTAAAGGCACCCAGATTGACGCTGCCGGTAATTTGTCCGTCGGCAGGCAGCGGTCGGCGTTGGTGCAAGACGGGTTTTCCGTCGGCGAGAACCGCGCAGGTAAACTCGGTCGCGGTGGGTGTCACTTCCTTGAGGGAGCGTGCATCCACGGCATAGTCGATCAGACCCATGGATGGATATGGCCCGATGTTAAAGCTGAATTGTCGCGCCAGGCGCTGTTTAATCCAGTCATTTTCGCCGGGTTTGAATTGCCAATAAGGCACCCATTGATCATAGATAAGAGCATTTTTAGTGCGGTCATAGGCAGTCAGATGGGCCACGGTGTTGCGCTGGGCAGGTGTGGCAGGTTCAGAATTTAGAGAAATCATGTTGGTGCCGGTGTTATCTGCCCAATAGGTGGAGCCTGGCGGTGCGGTTTTTTCGAGCTGGGCATGGGCAAATTCGTGGCCGGCTTTGTAGAGGGCCACTTTCATTTCCACGGTGGCCGGCTTGGTGCCGCCGTTGGCCAGCAGATACTGCACCATAAAGTGGCCGGTGTCCATTTCTTCACTGAGCCAATGGGGACGGTAATTGATGCGGCGGTTGAAATCGAAGCGAATGCGGGCGAAACGCCTGGTGTCGGTGAATTTATCGGTGGGGCTTAGATAAGCGACGATGGTGGGCTGGCGATAACGCAGTGCAAACTGCACACCCCATACGGCCCCATTGGCGGGCCGGCCTCCCAACGATTTCCAGGGGATAGCCACGCTGGCCATCCACAGGCCGGACGGATTCCAGAGCATGGCACCATAGTGGATGAGGGAATGCCAGGGTTGATGAAATTGGCCGATGATCGGTTCGTCAAGATCTGCATGCCACCGGCCGAAGGCGTTGCCGGTGACGCGATAAACAAATCCGGTGGAGTGCGGCCCGCGGGGTTGAATAAGCACTTCAAAGGTGTCGTCTTGGTGCAGATCGCCGATCACGGGATAAGGCACATGGGCTACGATGACGAGCTTGTCGTTATCAAAGGAGAAATTGGCGTTGGTGTAATTGTTGTAGCCGGGATAGCCGAAGCGTCCGGTGGTCTTGTCCACAAATCCGGAAAAGCCGGATAAAAATCCGACATCACTTTCAATATTCATGCCGCCGCCCTGGGGCGCGGCAATCAGATTCGGGGTTCTGGCGATGGCCAGAAAGGGTGTGGGGTATTCCGGCGTGCCGGAGGCAAACTTCGGCAAATGGTCAAAGTTCAATTTGGCCCCGCGCCCACTTGCGGCATCCACTGTCAGCGCGGCGGCGGCCAAGCCCATGGTTTTGATAAAACTGCGGCGATTGGGGCGGTTGTCGCTGGACAAAATTCATACCTCTGCACGAAAGAGCCGGCCAAAGCCGGGCCATGGGCCAGATGGTGATGCCACAATATTTTCAGTTTTGATTAAAGGCCAAGTTGCCAGCCGCGGCGGAAATGAGCAAAAATTTCCGAGAACACACGGGAAGCCTATTTGCTAAACGATACTACCAGAGCACTATTGCAGCAGCAAACCAGTTTTTATTTTTCACTTTGCACCCACTGGCTCCGTCCGTCTGGAAGCTTTTACCATCCTTGCTGCGTGGCCCACGGGAAAAAGGTATAGGCACCGCGCATGTCGCCGCCGGAACTGGCGGGGAAACCGATGGAATTGAAATAACTCCAAGTCGCCGCGTGGATGGGCAGCCACTGGGTGTGCCCGTCAATATACGTACAGTTGACGCCCTTCATCTCGTGCGTGATGGTCGCCGGTTGCGGGTTGATATCAGCATAGGTCGTGAGACACATAATCAGCGCAGTAATGTGCGGCACTTTGAGCAATCCGCCCGGCGACCACCATCCACCCTCGGTGCCGGGCAGTCCGATACGGCCATGGGATTCATTGCCGGGATCAAAGGTGTTGTAATACGGTTCGGTATCAAGCACGTAAGAGCCTTGTCCGAAGCAGGCGTTGGCGATCTGTTCGGGGCTGTCGCCGGCGGCGGCTGCGGTGTTGTATTCCTTCGGCAGCAGAAACACGCCATTTTGCGTGTAGTTGCTCCATTTCTGGCCGATCTGGGCTTGTGGTGAAATGGCAAAATCCGGACATTCCACGGCATTGGTGGGGGGCATGTACTTTTGACCAATCAAAACTCCCACCCCGTACCAGCGTACTGTTTGCGACCACACCACGCCTGAAGGTAAGATGGGATTGCTGTACCAATAATCCTGAAATTCCCACGGATAGCCGCCGTAGGATGTGGCGTAGGTTCCCCCACTCACGCTTTGAAAGGCATCACAGCCCGGCATGAACCCCAGATTGTCGTTGGCGTACATGGCGGTGGCCAGGTAAATCTGCCGCTGGTTGTTGGCGCATACCGTCACGTTGGCCCAAAAGCGGGCCTTGGCCAGGGCGGGAAGCAGCAAGGAGATAAGAATGGCAATGATGGAAATGACCACCAGCAGTTCCACCAGGGTAAATGCTCTGGGTCTGCGATCGTGCATTGACCCCCAAAAATGGGCAGCCGTAGAACTGAATGCAAACTCCTTAGTTTGTCGTCGCTTTATCGGATTCATGACTACTCCTTTCTGCTGCCGGAGAAATCGTCAGGTGCAGCGGCAGGGGTGCCCCGCTGCCAGTTACTGCGGCGACCTCAAGCCGTTTTACGACGCTTGAGCAACAACAGCCCCAGACCGCCAAAGGCCAATAGACCCAACGAAGCGGGTTCGGGAATGGTCGGAGCATAGGCCTGGATATCGGCAATTGCCAGGCCGCCGGGGCTGTAATAGCTGGGGCTGGGTGCAGTGGCGATGCCGCTGTCCTGTCCAAACGAGATCATGACACTGGTAGCACCAGCGGGAATATTCACAGTCAGATCCATGTAGGCCAGCGTGCTGTGTCCACTATTTAAACCGGTAACCGTGCCTTGCGAAAAATCCCCGGCCACCCAACCCGAAGCGGTCGGGTAATCCGTCGGATCGAAAGGTGTGCCCGGTGTGCCGCCATTGACAGAAGAAATCGTGGCCATGGTGCTCCAAGTTGGCGGCAGGGTACCCGCCGTGCCGCTATTGAATGAGTAGCCGTTGCGAATGGTCGAAGTGAGGTTGCTGTTGGTGGTATATCCTACCGCGACCACTTGGGGCATCGAACTCCATGTGCTGCCGTCGCTATTGATATAATTTTCCGCCCAGATACGTATCGTTGCGATAGCGCCAAACGGTACCGATGTAAAAGTTGAGGTGCTGCTATCGTACGAACCCTGTGAGATGGCGACATTGCACATACCGCCGCCGCTAAATGTGCCGGCGTTCCATATTGTGGAAACGCTGCCGTCCAGCACCGGACTGTTACCGCCAACCCAGTAATTGGTCCCGCCAACCCAAGACCCGCCGCTCATATTTTGGGGATTATTGATAACGGTTGATACATTCGGTGCCGTGGCGGCCCCATTTTGATAAAACAGGTTTCCGGCCGGAATTTCCGTGGCTCCAGCGGTGGCAATGCCACCGAGCATACCGGTACCAACGGCCATGGCGATACATTTGTTTCGTAAGTTACTCATGATAAACTCCAATTCTCTCCACACGGGAGAAATGTAAAAACGTGGAAAACGGACCTTTCCATTGAGCTAAATTATCCGCACAGTCACATAAGCACCTCTTTGCTCGATTTGATGTCGGTCTGACTGGAAATCGTTGCGGCAGTAGGCGCAAGGCTTACCCTGCATCCTTCCCCGGCCTCACGGCCGGAGGGGAACAATACAACGATCCATCGCGATAAATCTTCAACGGTCGGCATGAGCATGCCCCGTTTTGGGAAGCCTTCATTCCACGCGGCGGAGATTTATGCTCATCTCCGAGAACACGCGGTGGAAACATGCACTTCCAATAGCCACAATAACAAAGGAATTACAGCAAGTCAAGAAAATTCCGTCAAGAATTTTAAGGGGGGGGCGAGGTTTGGTGACATTTGGGGTCAATTCGGTTATCGTTTGGGGATTCGCCGGGCGGTGTGCCATGGAGGTACAGCCTCGAAGCGGTAAAAAAGTCAGAATAAGGAGCACGATAATGTCTGAGGAAACGCCAATAACGGGAACCACGAATAATCAACCTGCCATGGGAGCGGGTCAGCAGATGCATGTGCAAATTCGCGAAGACAAAATGCAGGTTATTTACAGCAATGTCAGCCGGATAGGCGGGACGCTGGAGGAATTGTTTGTCGATTTTGCCATCAACACGCAGCATCCGGACCAGCCGAACACCGCGGTGATGGATGTGAGCACACGGGTGATGATGAATTTTTATTCCGCCAAGCGATTGGCGCTGGCCTTGAGCCAGGCGGTGCAGCGGTATGAACAGGTGTGCGGTCCGATTGAAATTGATCCGCGTCGGCGCAATCAGCGATAAATTCAAGTGGATTGGGGCCGCTACTGGCCTCAAAAATTGGAATATTGCCATGAGCCGCGCCCGGAAAATTGCGCACCAATGGCTGGCCGCGGATGAGGCCATGGGGGCAATGGACGTACCCATTGTCCGCCGGGCTGACGCTGGGTTGGGGGGTAAAGGGATGGGCATAAAATCACCGGAGGTGGTGCGCACGGAGTCCGAACCGCAATTCCTATTATCGATCTCCCGGCCTGCGACGGGTCATCCGGTGGAGACCAAACGTACTGTTGAGCCAGCCGCTCCCCGGCGTGAAGTTGTCCGGGGTACACCTGTGCCTGAAGCTGAGTTGCCGCCAGTTCCGCCAGGGGCCATTTCTGACGAACCGCATCTGACTCGGGCTGAAAAAGGTCGGAGGCTTTCGGCTTTGGCGGACGAAGCTCACCATGTGCTGGCCGCTTACCTAAGCGATGTGGCGCAACGCGTGGTGTTTGGCGAAGGTGATCCCGGAGCCAAATTGATGTTTATCGGAGAAGGCCCGGGTCAGGAGGAAGATCGCACGGGGCGGCCATTTGTAGGACGTGCCGGCCAGTTGCTGGATAAAATGATTGCAGCGATGGGTTTCACCCGGGAAATCGTTTACATTGCCAACATCTGTAAATTACGGGCGGCATCGTTTGATGATGAGACGAAGCGGCTTAGAGACCGTCCGCCCACAACGTCAGAAGTGGCGCTGGGGCTGCCTTGGCTGCATCGGCAAATTGCAATTATTCAACCACAGGTGATTGTAACGCTGGGGTTACCGGCTACTCGGTATGTTGTGGGGGTGACGGAAAGCATGCGGACTTTGCGCGGGCGTTGGCATGAGTACCGGGGAATAGCGGTGATGCCGACGTATCATCCAGCCTATTTGTTGCGGGCATATACGCCGGAAAATCGTGGCGCAGTCTGGGGCGATTTGCAGGCGGTGGTGAAACGGTTAAAAGAGATGGATGAAAGCAACGTGCCACCGCCTGGCCAGACCCCAGCGGCGCCGTGACGGGTTAGCAAGGTCCGGCGGTGGTTATCCGGGGAGAAGCCAGAACGGAATTCCAGACGGCCAGCCCACGAAAAATCCGATGAACATCCAGAAGACGTTAGCGATGGCTTCGCCAATGATCAGGCCGAAGAAAAAGGGGCGGGCCTTTTTATAAAGCTCTACGCCACCCCAGCGCAAGATCACCGCTTTAAGCAACCAGCCGATGAAAACGGAAAACCAGAACACGTCCATGGCGTAGCTGTTGAGGAACAGCAGCGCGATAGGGTGGAAGGGGCTGTCGGCGAAAAGGAGCCGCGATCCGGCAACCGCGGTCATGGCCACTGCGCCTTCGATAACGTACAGCAGATGAGTCATCGGCGAGGTGGAAGCGGTGTTGGGCTGTGCTGCGTGGATGGCACTTTCCACGGTGTTGTATGGAAAACCGACGGCACTATAGCCATTGAAAGTGCTGGCACCATACTTATAACTCAGCAGCAGGTTTGTTGTCCCGGCCACGACAAAACACAGGACCAAGGCTCCAAACAGCAGGGTTACGTAACGGACTTTGCGGTAGGGTTGAACGTCAGAACCCATGCGCAGCACATCGGAAGCGAAGGGCATGAGGTTTTCCCGCTGATCAGTCCAAAGGTTGGAGATGCTCAAGCGGGCCACCATCCACTGGCGGATGGAAAGAGCGGACGGATTGGAGGAAAACAGCAGTGTCAGGGCGTGAAATGGCCCGCTGGAGAAGTCCACCATTAAAAGGCCGGCTTCGGCAATAACGCGGGTAAGCATCATGCAGTAAAACAGTAGTAAAGCCACCACCAGCAGACCGCACCACCAGTTTAATCCGGCAAAGGCGAGAAATGCTGTGGCTATGGCCACGCAAAGCAAAAATCCCCAGACGCTGATCCAATAGGGTAAAAACTCATCCGGTTGTCGCGGTAGGAAGCGAATGGTGGATATGAACACTTCGCGAATATGCCGGCGGACAATCCACAAGGTGATGATGAAATAAGCGGCATACATGCCCGGCGTTTGCCAGATGGTCATGGTGGAGAGATTGGCATTGGAACCGCTGTCCACGAGAAAAACATAACCGAAATTGTAGGCCAGAAAGAAAAACCATATTGAAAATGAAATTTCCAGCGGGATGAAAAAGGTTACACCGACTACGGAAAAATAAATGCGATTGCGTTGAATCGCCCAAAGAATGGCATTCCATGGAAACTGGGAAAAATCTTTGGACAGATTATAAGTGGTGGGAATGGGGGGCAGATTATGAAAAATCGGGAAGAGAAGCGATCCGTTATAAATATCAATGAGAAAAACAAGGCCGGCGGCAATCCAAAGCAGCGGCGAACGCCACAGTGCATTGATGCGTCGGCCCGGTTCCGGATCCGCTAATAATTCCAGGGGAATCGTGGCCAGAGGGTAGGGCAGACGTTCGCGCTGAACCCATTGTTTGCGCATGATCAGGCAGAAAAAAATGATGGCACCAAACATGCCCAGCAGGAAACAGGCCCAGGTTACTACTGGCAAAGCCCAGGCTTGGAGTACATCCCAATAAGAATGGCGGGAATGACTGCTAAAGCCAAGGTAAAAGTCCCGTAACACCCAGCTATGCGGATTTTTGGAGGCCAGCATCCAGGATGGCAGGGCATGGACAAATGGGATGAAGGAAGAATTTTGGCCTGCCTGGTAGACGGAATCAGCCAGTGTGGAATATAGGTAGCGATATAGTCCGGAACTGGGCAGAGCGCAGGCGATGAGCATCATGCTGAAAGCCACGATCATTTCACCCCGGCGGAATCGGCGGGAACCCAGCAGCGGGTTCACTACGAGTGACAATAGCAAAATACAGAAAATAACCGACATGGGTAGATTGTTACCCACGAAATAGGTGTTTTGCATTACGTAGTCATTGAAAGGGGTAAAAATGGCCACCAGCAGGGTCAGTCCGATGCCCAGCAGGGCGCTGCGAAATGTAACACTGTACGTAATTTTATCGGTGCCGAGATTCGGCGATTGAGGCATCTTACTCATGCGGATCTTACATCCAAAAACGGTCCATCGAATGGTCACGGCGGTGCGGGCTTCCGGCTAATACGGCAACTGAAACACGGCCTTGCTGACCAAATCAAATCCAAACGACAACATACTGATGAGTCCGATTCCACAGGCAAATCCGGCCGCCAGTACCGGCGCATACTGCCGCCATTTCGTCACGCCAATTTTCTTTTGAAAATAGTATCTACCCAGGAGAGCTCCAAGCAATTGCGGAAACACCCATGGAGCCAACCCCGCACCCAGGCCGCGTACCAGTCCATAACAGAGCATAACCGGCGCCCCGAATCTCGCCAAGACGGCATAAAGCCCAATGCCGCCGATGACCGCCCCGAAAATATAAGGCCACTTGATGGCATCCATGAACATGGAATTTCCACCGGGGAGCGTGGCCGATTGATACAAGGCCATCTGTTTGGCGGTCAGAGTCCAGATTTGATTGGCGAAGGGGTACGCGGGCGAGGGAATAGGCGCGATGCGCCACAGGTACTGGGAAAAGATAATGCTGCTGATAATGACCACGGGGAACATGACCAGTTCAGCCTTGACCACACTGGATATTTTGGTTCCGGTGAGTTCCTGGGTGCGGAAGCTAACCACCTGGCCCGCGAAATTATTGAGGGGTATGGGGGCAAACCAGATTCCCACGCCGTTGTAGCCGAATTTATGCGCCAGCACAAAAGTGGCTTGCTGAACCATCGGAATATCCACCCACTGGCCGGCAATGCCTTCCATACGCGAGGCTACGTAGCTCATCACGGGCGTATAACCAAAACCGTACGCCAGCAGCAGCCACAGGGGAAAGGTGGGCACCAGCATCTTACATAGCACCGTAGAAGTGATCGTGCTGGCAAGGTAAATGCCTATGCCGATCCAGAGGGAAAAATCGCCGCGGCCCGCCGGAGGATGTATCAGCCGCTGCCATGCAGATGGGCTGGAGGTATCCTTGTCGCTGGCAGGAGACAACATCTCGCTGCTTTTCCCGCGGCGGCGTATGGTCGAAAAAATATGAAAAAAACCGATCAGGGCGATGGCCACCGCCAAGCCGATGCCAACGCTCATGTAAACGTCGATATACCCCACCCAGGAGGTGTTCACCGCATCCATACCTGGCTTCCAGTCGGGAATTTGATGCCAATGGACCAGCAGCGGTGTGGCCAGCCAGGTCGCAATGGTGGCAATGGTCGTACCGAGCACCGCGGAAAATGGCAAAACAAATCCGACCATCACATTGGTGATGTCAAAACTCACTGCCATGGGCACGCCGGGGAGAAAGCTCTGGGTGTATTGCGTGAAATCGGCGAAGACCAACGGAATGGGTTGGATGGGCTTCTGGAGAAAGGTGCCGGTGATGGCCGGGACACCCAGCCAAAGTGCCCCATACACCAGGCCGATCATGCCGCCGATGGAAAAAACCCGCCATCGCCAGGTTTCGTTGCCGCTGGAGCTTTCGGCCAGGGCGGTAATGCCCATCGCTCCGATGGGTGCCATGGGAAAAGGCAATTTTTCAACGTCGCTGGTAACGCGGTATAGTACGTACCCCAGACCAAAATTGTTCAGGCGGGAAAACAGATAAGTCACACCCATGAGAACCATGGGAATAACCCAGGCACCGGTAAAAAATGTGCGTTGGGCGAGAATTTTTGGTCCTGGTGCGACCCACGATGGTATCAGATGGGAAATGCCGAAGGCCTGCGCGGCACTGGATTGAATATAATATTGCGTGAAAAGCAGGTTGCTGAACGGAGAAAGCACCGCCACGCCGGCCATGTAATAGAGGATAAAAATTTCCGGGCTTTTGAGGCTGGTAAACGACCGGCGGGCCAGTTCAATAAAGAGGATGGTGGTAACCCATTGGGCGGCCGGGCCAAGGCCTCCGCCGGTCATCAGTGCAAGATACATTGACCCGGGCATCATCACCAGGCCGATGAACAAGCAGCCAATGACGGATTTAAGGTTAAAGCCGTCGGCAAAAACCGACGGCGTAGCCATCAGCGACCGGTATTGGGCAAGTTCCTTGTCTTCCGTCATCAAAAAAGCCTTATGCTGCAACCGGTGGCGAAGTTTCCTCGGCGTGCGCGAACATCTGTTCCGAGCCTGTCACGTATTCATGCACCATTTCCGGCGATACGGAACGCCACAATAAAAACTGTTTTCGCACCTCGACCATAAATGGCCGGTTAAGCCGGAGCCAGGTGGCGGGACTGCCGGCTTGGCGGCGCAGGGTCAGTTTAACTTCAAAGACGTTGGGTTCTGGCGTCGGATGGATGGCCAGCCAGAAATCTTGAATGACCCCCAGATCGTAGGGGGCCAGCCACACCTGGGCGGAAATTCCGTGAATGCTTTGGTGGGTAAAAGCGGAGATTTTTTCGGCGGTAAAGCGACCCACGCCGCTTTGAGAAACGTCACTGAAGAATTCTTCAATAAACTTGCAGATACCGTGGGCGGCGACGGCATTGACGGTAAAGGGGAGATCTACTTTTAAAATGTCTCCGACGGGTTCGGGGAGTTTCCAGTGACGTTGCAGACTCGGTGCCGCCACGCGCGATGCCATGCGCGCCGGCCAGATCGTGGATGCCATGACCAGCGCCAGGACCAGGCCCATGGTACCGATGGCCGACATGGAGGAATAATTGAGGTGCACTCCGGAAATTAGATGAGTGTAGGTCAGCAGGGTGGCTGCGGCCTGGCCGCAGATATACCCGAAAACCACGCCCAGCGTTCCGAGTGCGGCGGCTTCGGCCAGAAACAACATTCCCACGTGACTGGGGGCCAACCCCAGCGATGTGTACACATGAATTTCGCGGGTACGTTCGGATACAGCGCCAAGCATGGTGTTGAGCACAATCACCGCCGCAATAGCCAGGGGTACCAATACCGAGGAAAGATCGTTGACCCCGGCGCTGGCGGTGGCGTTATACGAAAGCACCCGCTGGCCATTGGAAGCGATGACCGAGAAGGCGCAGCGCCGGGCCAGGTGGCGAGCCTCGCGAAAGATGGTTTGGGGTGTGGCACCGTGCGGCCAGAGCATGGCACTGGTGAAATGGCCTCCGAAACTGCGGACAATGTCGGCGGGTAGTATGGCAACCTCCGCGGGGCGTAAAAAAGTAAGGCTAGGCTCACGCATGGCGGCAATCTGGCTGGGACTCGTATTGGCCGGCGTTTGACTGCCCTGGGCACTGGCGGCGGCATCTACGGGGAAGATGGGTTCACCGGTGATTTGCCTTACCATAAAGCTTCGCGTGTGAAAGAACCCGGCAATCGTCAGGCTGCGGCCCAGAATCCGCACCTTTTGATTGCGGTGGAAAGGGTGGCCGTGGAAATTCGCGGGCAGAAAACATACAGGTTGTCCCGCCAGAAGCTTCTTCCATCCCGACAACTGTGACGCAATACTGGCGGCCGGCGATTTAAAGAAGGCGGCCGCCTGCGGTGAAATGCCTACCAGGCCACTGACGTTGGGACTGGAAGTGTGGATGGGAGAGAATCTGGCAGGCCGGATGGCAATATGCCAGGTGCTTTGCGGGTTGGTCGAGGCGTACCAGAAAACAGGGGCAACGATACCTCTGCGGCCGACGATTTCCCGGGTTAGTTGTAGCCCAATTTCAGGTATGGGCTGCCAGGCTCTCTGGCGCAACAGAATGCCGACGGCAGGATGCTTGGGTGCATTGGGTTCGGTATTGGGCACCAGGGTCAGGTTGTGCCGCAAGCTGGTAAAACAAAGCAGGGTGAAGGTGAGCAGGACCAGCGTAATCAGGGTAAGAGTGGTGCGGGTGCCACGGCGGCGCATATTGGACAGGCCCAGCCGCAGGGCAGCCCCAAAGACGGCACTGCCGCGGAGGGTATCTTTGTGGGAACTGGATCTGGCACCGCGCATGTTGCCGAGTTCATTTTCAAATCTTTGGAACAGAATGTGAATAACCACTGCGGAGAGAAGCAATATGACAAAGGCTAACAGGATCATCAGCGGGGCCTTGGTGATGCGAAAGGCTGGATGGAAGGAGGCCAGCACCGCGGTCATGATGGCGAAAATAAAGGCAAATCCGCCAATCTGGCGGTATACATTGGGGGAACCGATAAGCAGGCGTTCAAGAAAGTAGCTGAAGGGAATCAGGCCCAGCAGCAGAAAAATAGCACCATAAACAATGCCATTGGAATCGCTGATCAGGGCGTGGTAAGCCTGGATTTGCAGACTCCAGGCGGCGGCGGCCTGACCCAGCCAGCGGTTGTAATGTTGGGTATTGCGGGCTTTTTGGCCGGCTTGAAGATGCGTTTTCGCGGCTTCAAAAAAAGTATTGATGACGTTGCTGGTGATGCCGAACTTTTGC
Organism: Planctomycetota bacterium; assembly: GCA_021790385.1. GTDB lineage: Bacteria > Planctomycetota > Phycisphaerae > WQYP01 > WQYP01 > JABEVA01. The sequence continues at coordinate 48,140 of JAJYDW010000007.1, read as the reverse complement.
AGCACCGCACGGCGATGCGTGTCAATGGCGTTCATATCAGTGGCGGTTCTCCAGGCGAGCGGGCCCAGATAGGTCGCGCCATTGTGGAGAAAGCCGGTCCCCAGCGGGTGCGCCCGCGAGGCGTTGATGAGAATCATGCGGTTGGCCACGGCTCCACGTGAGGCCAGCAGTTGCCAGGGTACACCCGGCTGCACGTAGGCGATTCCGGCCATCCCGGCAGTGAAACTTTGATCGTACTTGGGAGCGCCACCCTTACGGGCGTCAAGAATCTGCAGTTGATCGATATAATCGAGGTACCGTGGGTCAAAAAGTCCGTAAAGATTGATGGGACGGCTTTTAAAGACCAGACACTGGAGAGTGGTGGAACTGTCGGGTATGAATAATCCATCGGAATAACCTTGTGCCGCCAGGTTGCCCGCGAGTACTCTTTTCGGCATGCCGTCGGAGGCAAATTTAAATACCTGCAATTCGTACTGGAACCAGCCGTAGGGCAGATGATGAAGGTGGACTGAGCCATTGAAATGAGTGAATTGCCAACTGCTGCGGCGGGTACCCTCCAACACCGGTGGCAAGGGACCACCGCCGTTAATAAAAACCGCCCCGGCCAGATAATTCGGGGCACCCAGTGATGCCACCGCCTGGCCGAAGCTGCGTCGGAGTACGGTAAAGGTTTGATTGCTGGTTTGATCATGCGGGGTTACACGACCGGAAAAATCAGGATCAGTGAGCGCTCCGAGCGAATGGTAACGCTGACTGCCCAGCAGCAGCAGCTTCAAGGCCGCCACCTGCCGGGCTATGGACTGCCAATCGATTCGGCTGGTGGTATCGTTGGGCGTATCAATCAGGCCGCTGTCGTCGCAAAGCGTGGCAAAGGTACCGCCAGGCAGACCCCGCCACAAGGCATAATCGGTGCAGAATCCCATGGGAATGGGAAAGTAATTATGGACGGAATCAACTGATTCCGCAGGTAGCGGATTAAAGGCGCAACGAAAAGGAAGCCCCATCTTTTTGGCATGGCGACGGGCTTGGCCAAAATAATTACGGGTGATGGCGCTGTCAAACTGGGACATCTCGTTGCTGAAATCGTTGGTCATCCAGGAGGAATGGGTAATAAAACCGAACTCCCGGCCATGGCTGGTCAAATGCAGGTTCAACTGCACCAGAATTTTCAGCTTGTCCGGACCTAATTTACGGCGGATGGCGCGCCACGCCTGGACTTTGTGCACACGTTCTTGGGACCGCCGGGCTTCCATCTGCCACTGTGGTATCAGTTGCTCAACAGCACGCAAAATAACCTGCTGCGACGCGGCCAGATGATGGTGCGTATGAACGGCATTGTGGGCGAAAAGTAGATCAAGTTTGCGTTTTTCCAGCAGTTTCACCTGGTGGTGGCGATCTACGATGGGCTTGAGCAACTGAATATCCAGGGCAGACTGTAATTTTGAGACATCCGCCTGGATCTGATTGCCGATGGTCTGGGCCAGAGACGAGCCAAGTTGTATATCGCTTACATTTCTGGTAGCGGCGATATCCCGCAATTGGGTCAACATACGACTGGCTTTGTGGTAGGCGATTCTGCGCCGAGCCAGTCGCGATGTCAGTGTGACAGGCGTAGTCGTGAGCATGCGAAGGAGTTGCTGCTCGCCGGTAAACTGCCAGGTATTGTCAGCCAGCAGCGCAATAAGCACGGGATGGCCCAGTTGAGCCTGGGCGATTTGCGGAGCCAGTGCCGCGAGAACGGCGGCTCCCATGTCCTGCTGCGCGCCGGGACTGCGGCCCAACACATAGCTGGAAGCATCGTAGCGGGCAGTGAGAATAATCAGCGATTTTGACGGAGCGGATGCCGCATTCTTGGCGGAATTGGTCGGCGGAATCAGGCACAGCAGATTATTGCCGATGCGGCGCACCCACTCAGCACGCCATTGAATGTTAAGGCTGCGGATTTTACCGGTGCGAATGGCCGCTGCCAACGTGGGATTTTGGGTATAAAACCGCGGAATAGTTACCGGGACGGTCGTGGCGGTGGGAGCAAAAGAGGTGAAGCTGTCTTGCGCGGAACCCAGGAAGATTATTCCACGGGCACCCAGCCCGGCGATGGTCAGCCAGTTGCGCGAGCCTGATATATTCATGGCCACCCAGGCATGGGCAATGTGAAGACCTCGCAGATCCGGCAGGCGGCCGCGACCCACATATACCACCGGCGCAGTATGACTCTGCATACTTGGCAATGCCGCAATTTGACCACCGCAAGGGCGCATTAAAAATAGCTTTATGGGCATGGCTGGATGTTGCGGATCCACCGCCCGGCAATATTGTGTATGTGGAACCACCATCGAAAATGGTTGACGCCACACCGGCCGACCGCTGCCGGAGGCCAGCTTGTTGATATAGAACCTGCCAGTCTGCTGCGCACCGGCACTGCCGGCGGAACGGTTGGGACCAAAACCGGCCACGGTCTGAATATATTGGTCAATGGTTTGCACCGAGGCTGGAATGTCTTGGGGGGAGGACACGGAAGAACGCAGTTGAGCTTCAGTCGCGGGCTGAACTCTGCCCTTGACCATAGCGGTAGCAGTGGTGGTTGCCGCGTGCACGCCAGACGCGCCGCCGCCGCAAGCCAAACCTGAAGCAACAATGGTTACCCAGACCAATCCTGGTTTTGCCATAAGTAAATCCGACTTTTTGTCCGCCATTTCCGCTTAGTGTGTGGAAATCGTTCCACGCGGTTGAATAAATATCAAGCCTGTCCGGCCTTTAGCCAGGTTCCATATTATTTTGCGGGCCTGACCGTGCGCCTGGCCATTTCTACTGCTGACCACGGCTTCGTGGCCATTTAAGCCCATTGCAGTAGCCTGCTCTTTAGCGGTATTAAATTTCAGGACATCAGCAGTCATCCGAATTCCCAGAAGCTCCAACGCCGCAGCCTGTGCCTGCACGAAATCAAGTTTCATGGGACCGCCCATGCCCAGTTCCATCGCGCTGGTTTTCGCCTGTCCTGGCCGCGTGAGCTGCGCCATCAATCGTCGACAGTCCAGCAGGATCAACCTGGCTCGTTCGCCTGCCCCAGCACCAGCAGGGTGCTGGACCTGGGTGGAGTTGTCCACCGCACCTATCATCGAGGCCTGCAACGGGTGGAGTGGTTTATATACCAGGCGAACTCGGCCCCGCAGAGACAAAACGCCGGTATTTCCGTGGTAGCGCAGCCCCTGCGACCAGGCGAAAGCGCTTTGGCCACGGGGCTGACCCAGCGGATTACCTATCGGTTTTTTGGCCGCAGCCCGACGCCTGGCCGCTGATTCTCCCCGATAGTCCTCCAGCGACATCTGCCCGGGGCCGGCAACAGTCAAACGTCGAAGCAGGGCATTATAATGCAGAGAATTACCCTGAATATACAATCGGGTTTGCAGCAGACCTCGCGGGTTAAAACTGGCGTTCATGGCATTGAGTCGGCGGCCGGCTGCGCCTTGGGCCTGCAAATCCACCAGATGCAATTGGCCGGTGGCATCAGACCGTGCCGCTGCGGGTTTTGCCAGTAGAATGGCCAATTGATGGCAGGCTAAACGACTTTGCTGGTCAGGCCGAGAGAGCAATTGGGCCAGCACGTGGCCAACAAATAAGGCTTTGTGGGTGGTACCGTGATACTTCATGGATTTTTGCCAGAGGATTTGTACGCCCGGTTTCGCCGCCGTGTCGGGGGATTTTTTACGCAGGATGACAAACTTGCCGGGGCCGCGTGCGAAAATTGCTTGCGCCTTTTGATGTAGAATCAGATCCGGGCCGGTAATAAAATTGCCCTGTTGCGTAATCGCAGCCCAGGCGGAGGAATTGGCCCCGGTTCCGCCGGTGAGTTCCATGATTCCTGTGCGGCGATTGCCGGACATTGCTGTGGCCGTCGCCGCGATGGGGCGGCCCATGTTGCTGATACCCAGATGCACACCAGCCGTAGCGCTAAACTGGGTAACGGTGAAGCGGCCGGAAGAAGATAGCAGATGACCGGAACGGTCCGGCCGAACCTGGGTTGGAGCCAGTATAGCCGCTAAGTGCGGCGTAATAATTGTGTAAACTGCCGGTGTAGAGCCGGTATTCGCAGCAGGCTGGATAAGTTTCAGATGGACATGGCCGGTGGCCAGCAGGCTGTGCGGTACAGGTGTTTGGTGGCCGGCCTGGCGGGTGGATTGCATCAACAATTGATCGCAGGTCATGCGGCTGCTGTTGGCGGGAGCACCCCTGGCCGCGGACGTTTGTGAAAGCACTTGCACGTGTCCCTTGGCCAGAAGCCGTTGCAACGCCTGGGGGTGGTGTGCCGGACCAGCGGCAGTGAGCCAGGCCGCCAGTTCGTCGCCATGTATGCTCAGCCCGACATGTTTAACCCGTGCTTGTCCACGTAGAGTTACACGGCGTACCTCAAGCGTGGTGCGGCCTGATTGACTGGTTTCCGGCATCTGAGCGAGGCGGAGGTGGACGAATTTTTGCCATGTCGCTTGCCAGCCACCGGATGTTGTGCCGTGCGGCGAGCTAAGCTTGGCTGTTCCCGGCCCGGTCAGCAGAACTCGGTTGGTTAAACGATTGAAAGTTACCTCAGGACAATGAACCGTTCCGAATTGGCTGCTGTTCAGCACCACGGTAGTGCCGACACCAGCCATAAGTTCAAGAATTTGCGGCTGGGTTTGATAGGTCACTTCTTGGGCCAACGCGGAAAGGGTTTTGTCATCGGTCAGCCGAACCGGCTCGCCAACCTGACCACGGGCTTCAAATAAAATATCTTTCGGTCCCAGCAGGTGCATACCGTGAGGCAACTCAGGACGCATGATCATGGGGCCGGTCCAGGTGAGAAACAGATCCGCATCGCGATGGGTGTGGACCACATGAGAGTGAACCGCAGTACCGGTGGCAGGTGGTGTGGCCACGGATGGGCCAGTCAAGGGGACTGCAGCGGGTGTTGGTTTTGGAGGCGCGGCAGCACTTCCGGAAAAATAAACGACAAAACGTGGAGCCTGAATCTCCTGTGGGCCGATCAACGCCTTCACATGGTCGATAAAATCCAGCCGATACACCACCGGCGCGTTGGCCACTACCGCCAACGGCGTGTTCACCTTTCCAGATGAAGTCACTGCGGAGGTGGGCGTTGTCGGCGGCTGGCTGATGACGGCCGGTGGACTGGATACAGAATTTTGCCCAAAACCGCCGGCATTGTAGACATGACGCAGCACCATCCGAATGCCTTTGTCAATTCGCAGGTAGGTCAATTTTTTATGAGGCAGGTCAATCTGGGCGGTCAGCCCCAGACCGTCGAAGTCCGCCTGATCACTGCGCAGATGGACGGCTCCTGAACTCTTGATAATGCCCTGTTGATAATTAAACGAAAGCGGGCGGGAAAACCGGATTTGCATTTGTCCCGGTTGTCGCCTGCGCACGCCGTGAATAAAGGATTTCACCGGTCCCATGGTGATGGTCGGATGGCCAAAAAGTTTGCCCTTGCGCGGGTAAACGTGGCTGGACATCGCTCCGCCCACCTGATCCACATACACATCGCCCATGTCGCTGGCAATGACGGTCGATTGATTATTGGCGCTGAAAAATTGCATGCTTGGTTCTGTAAGCAGATATCGCCCGTTGCCTTTGGGAAGTGCTTGCCGTGCGCGCAGCACATATTCCAGCACGCCCCTGGAACTGCGCACCTCCATCACCAGGTGGGCCATGCCTTTGGTGGTAAAGACCGGAACCGGATGTACCGGCTGATGATGAATGCGCCACACTCCGGCCCCGGAAAAGAGGCCCGTCACCCAGACGAAAATGACCGCCACCACGACCAGAGTTGCCATGTATAGAAGAATTTTCTTTTTCATAATTTAACTTGCTGTCTGAATTGGGACCCTGGCACCAGGTACGCACAACCCATTGTTCAGCCCGTGTACCGGGCTATCACCTGGTCCCAGATGTTCATCTGCTTGCAGAGCCATTCGATGGCATCCCGCACCGCCCCGAATCCTCCGGGAGCAGCAGTCACATATTTGGCCGCAGCCCGCACTTCCGGCACGGCGTCAGCTACGGCAATCGGGCAGCCGCAGCGCCGCATCACCGGCAGGTCAGGCAGGTCATCGCCCACATAAGCCACCTGCGCGTCTTGCAAGCCCAATTGCTGGAGTAAATCTCCATACACTTCCAGCTTATTGGTAACGTTCTGGTAGACTTGGGTAATTCCCAGTTCTTCGGCACGGTGCTGCACCACCTGGCTTTCCTTTCCGGTGATAATGGCTACCTGCCGGTTAAAGCGTCGCCACATCACAATCCCTGCGCCATCACGAACATGAAAGCGTTTAATCTGCTGGCCGCTGTCATCGCGGATGATTCCACCATCGGTGAGCACCCCATCCACATCCAGAATCAGCAACTGAATATCCATCCGCAACTCCGTACTTCCAATCGACCTTTTTTGTCGCTGCTTATTGCGCTGGTGGCCATCACGCGGCGACCATGATTTATTCTAACACTCGCAGGGTCACCAAATCCTGCACGTCGATAAGCCCGACCGGGTGGTTGCACTCATCCACTACCGGTAATTCGTCGATCCGGTGGCGGTTTAACAGGGCCAGAGCTTCACTGGCCAGCGCCTGATGTCCGATAGCCTTTGGATTCACCGTCATTACTTTGGCCATCGGCATTTCCAGCAGGTCGGCATATTGTCCGAGCTTGCGGCGAAGGTCTCCATCGGTGAATATTCCAGCCAATACGCCCTTTGGGTCCACCAGAATAACCGCTCCCGCCCTTCGGCCCAAGGTCTTATCCTGGGCCAGCACTTGCCGCACCGTCGATTTCATGGATGCAACCGATATATTTTTACCCACCACAAAACTCATTGCATCGCGCACCCGAAGCAATTTTCGTCCCAGGGAACCGGCTGGATGAAAAGCCGCAAAATCTTCCGCCGAAAAATGCCGCAGGCTCATCACTCCCAGCACCAGGGCATCGGCAACGGCACTGATGCACGTTACACTCGTGGTAGGGGCCAGTCGCAGGGGGCAGGCTTCTTCCAGCGAACCCAGCCCGATGCAGATATCCCCCAGCCTTCCCAGAGAGCTTGACGCCTGACTGGTGATGGCGATGGTGGGTACACGCATGCGTTTTAAGTGGTCCATCAGACGGATTAATTCATCCGTTTCTCCACCATAAGACAGCAGCAAGGCCAAATCCTGCCGGCGTACCCGCCCCAGATCTCCATGCAACGCTTCCACCGGATGAAGAAAATGCGAGGGCGTGCCGGTGCTGGCAAAGCTGGCACTGATGCGCTGGCCCACCAGCCCTGATTTGCCGACACCGCTGACTACCAGCACCCCGGCGGAATCCGGCCCAATATGGTCATGAATAAGATGTATAGCCCGCACAAGGGCTTGATCCATGCGTCCCGCGATGGCCAGAAGACTTTGCGCTTCGGATTTTATGATTTGCCGGGCATCCTCCAGCAGGTTCGCATCGGAATGGAGGGTTGTTTTTTTGACCTTTCGCATGGGGCTAACGATATACGATTCAACGCACCCTTGCCAGTGTGCCACTGCGGTAACACAGACATTCTTGTTTGTGGCCGTGTGGTGTCAATCCGCCCTCCATCCCATTTAGACGCGGGCATTGGGCCCGCGCGTTGCCCGCTGAAAGGCACACTCCGTTTAGCGCGGCCGCCGGGCGGCCGGTGCCCGCTGACCGCTTAAACCTGATTGCTAAAACTCAAGATCGCTCCGCCAACATTTGGCACCGCGCATCAGGCCTTGGAATTCTTTTTCTCGCTGCGGGCTTTTGCCTCCGCCTTCCATCCAAAAAAAGTCATGGCCGCACCAAATACCAGCAGCACCGCGCCCCAGTCCAGGTTGATGTTGATTTTTTCCGTGATATTCGGGATGTCGTGTGTGGACACTACTCCGTAGCCGGCCAGAATTATTCCCACCAGCAGAAAAAATATACCGATGGGCAAACGTAAATCCATCATATTATTCTCCAGTGCGGCAGTGGCCGCGATTGTGGCCCTATCATGTTACCAGAACCAAAGATTGATCAGCAGTGTTAAAATCAGTGCCAATACGCCCAGCACCACCGGCTTTTTCCACCATGGTAGCTGGTGGTCCTGTTCCGGCTTGGGGGTAAGCTGATAAACCAGCCCTACCATTTCTTTGTCCGTTTTTTTCTTGGTAAACAAACTTACGATGATGGTGGCACCCGCACCGGCACAAAATGCCCAGATGGCACCCCAAAAGGCACCGGTGGTGTTGTTGTTATAATGATGCCACAGCGGCAGGCCGGGATGGGATCGGAATATCCATAGCGTTACCGATGTTCCCGTGCCCACCAGCAAGCCCCACAATCCGCCGGCCGGTGTGGTGAAACTCGCAAACATTCCCAGCAGAAAAACCGCAATCAGTGGCGCATTGACCACACCGAAAATCGTCTGCGTGTACCCCATAATGCCGGACTGACCGCGTACCACGTACGCAAATGCTACGCTGATCACCACACCGACAACCGTCAAAATTCTGCCCACCCACAGATAATGCCGGTCCGGAGCCTGCGGCCGGATGAACACCGCATAGAGGTCGTATGTGACAACCGTATTGAAAGCCGTAACATTGCCCGCCATGCCAGACATAAACGACGCCATCAGCGCCGTAAGCCCCAGTCCCAGCAGACCCGCCGGATAATACTTTGCCAGCATCAGCGGCATCACATTATTAAATGACTGCGTCGCCGGAATCAGATGCCCATCCACCATCGTATTGCCGGGAAATAAGTGCGGCAGCAGTGGCAGAGCCAGCACGCCCGGCAAAATGACAATAAAAGGGAAAATCATTTTCGGGAACGCCGCCAGCAATGGTGTCCGCTGCGCATCATTCATGTCTTTCGCCGCCAGCGCCCGCTGCACCACCAGGAAGTTGGTACACCAGTACGAAAACGACAGCACAAAACCCAGCCCCAGTACAATGCCCGGCCAGGTGATGTGCATCGGATTGCTTTGCGTAAGCGTGTTGTGAAAGGTATGCAGCCATTGACCTGCGGCCAGTTGATGTGCGGCCTTAGCAGGCTGCGATGCGGCAGCGGTAAGCTGATCCGGGGTTAAAAATGGTAACTGATGCGTGGCAATCCACTTTTTGAAGTGCGACCATCCATGGTTCGCAATCAGGGCGATGATGCTCAGTGGAGCAATGCCCAGCACAATCAGGAAAAACTGCAGCACTTCATTGTAAATGCTGGCCGTTAGACCGCCCAGAAATGTATACACCAGCACCACCGCTGCCGACACCCATACACTCGGCCCGAAATGCCATCCCAAAAAGTCCTGCATCACCACTGCCAAAGCGTACATGCTGATGCCCGAAATGGCCGGGGTGAAAATCGTGAATGTGATGGCGTTGATAAAACGGGCACCTTCATTGTATCGCTTTTTCAGAAATTCCGGCACACTACGTACTTTGCTGCCGTAAAAGAAGGGCATCATGGCGATGCCCATGAACACCATGGCTGGAATAGCCCCAATCCAATAATAGTTGGCGGTCATCATGCCGTATTCATAGCCCTGCTGGGACATGCCCATTACTTCCAAAGCCCCCAGGTTGGCGGAAATAAACGCCAGCCCCGTAATCCATGCCGGAATGCGCCTGCCGGAAAGAAAAAAGTCTTCGCTGGTCTGATGGCCCCGCCCGGTAATGACTCCGATGGCAATGACAAACACAAAGTAAACGCCCATAATCAGATAATCAATCGGATGCGCCTTTAACACCGGCCCGCCTGCCAGGGTGCCGGCCAGATGGGGTATTGCAGTTGCAAGGCGAGCGCTCGACAATACATGCGTCATACTGGGTTCCTCTTTTGGTGCCGCCGAATGTAGATCATCGCCCACCCCTTGGCCATCTTTTCAGGCTTGAATGCCCGTTGGCAAGAACGCCATCGACCACGAGGGTGGTGTTAAGCTCTCTACATGGTAATCAAACTGTTGCTGACTGACCACTCACGCCATTACCGGCCATAGGGTGATACGTTGACGTTAGCAAACTGCGAAACGTTAACTGCTTCCGCATGGCCATCACAAAACGATACGTTGATGTGATCGCCGTGGCGATCCATGATGTTTTGCGGCTGCTGCGGACTGGCGTTGATGTTACTGGGCATCAAACTGCCGGCAATGGGAATCCGATCACGCAGCCAGGAGGTTAGCGCAACTCCCTCCAGCGTGTTAATGGTATTTGCGGGGTAGCTGGCCGGAATACCGGCGTACACGTCGTAGTTAGTGGTGTAATACAAGCCATCGTTATAGTTCAGCGGTGCGCCGGGCACGGCTTCCGGTTGCGTGGGCCGGGTGCCGCAGTCGGCAAAAAGCAACGTGGTACTGGGCGACACAACCCGCGAGAGCCTGCAACCCAGTGGCTGGCCACCACCGACTCCGGCCGGGCCATTCGCCACGTCCATGGTGGAACCTTGGTTGAAGTCGTTGCCATTGACGGGGTCAACAATCGAGCAAACATCAGCATTGACACCGTAGGATACCGGGAAATAGGCGAAGCTTCCATCTCCGGTATCGCCGGCCGGATTGGTGACATTATTAATAAGAGCATAACCTGGCCACGTATCATTTAATGTTGGGTCGCTCGGACACAAAAACACTTTGGGGTAAGTGCCGGGGGCGTAGTAGCTGCCCGGAGTGCCGCTGGTGGCCATACCCACAAAGTTCTGGCTGTTGGTGCCGCCCATATATGGAATCAGCGCACTGGCCCAATCCAACAGATACGTGCCGGTCGAAGTTGACCGGTAGGCAAAAAGCTGATGGCTGGGATCCACATACGCTGTAACCACATTCGTATCGGTGTCCGGCTGAAAAAGCCCCTGATGGTCTTGGGTGAATTCAATGGCTCCCAGGGCCATTTGCCGCACATTGGAAAGGCACAGCACGGAATCCGCTTCCTGTCTGGCTGCGGCCAGGGCCGGCAGCAGCAGGGCAATGAGAATGGCGATGATGGAAATCACCACCAATAACTCAATGAGAGTGAACCCCTTTTTAGTAACCACAGCGGATTCTTGTTTTAAGGATGGCCACCGACGCCCAGATAATTGCCTGCTAATCATGATCAACACTCCTTGTAAGAGCAGACCCAAACATAGCGACAAACATAGTTTAACCGGTTAAACTGGTTTGTCAAGTACGACTATGCCTTCGTGTTCATTTTGACACCATCTTGCCCTTTTGGGGTGGCTTGGGCTTCCATTCACCCTGTCGCCAACAATTCTCGCCCTCTCTTTTAACTAATCCGCATCGCTCCACCGCGACGCTTCAAAAGCAGCGGTAATCCACCCAGCATCAGCCACGCCGCCGATGGCTCCGGCGTTGGCGTGGTCTGATTCGAAAGCAGGTTATCTGCCGCAAACGTTTTGGCGATAGTCGAAGAAATGCTGCTGCCAAAATACTGGTCGTAAAGGGACTGGTATGCCGCCATGGTGGCACTATTGGCTCCTTCCGCCTGAAGCTTTTGGCCAAAAGGAATTAAATCCTGCGGTGTAATAACACCGGTACCCAGAAAATCTGCCGCTGGATTGAATTCGGTGTTGTTGCTGGCCAGCAACTGGGCCATGGTCTGAACATCGGCCAGGTTGTATTGGCCGTCAAAATTCAAATCCCCCAGCCCTGCACCATAAATGGTGGAGGTGTACAATCCCGCGAAACGTTGGATGTTGTACGTACCATCCGGCTTAAAGGTTACGACGGTGGCTACATGGTTGCCGCTGGTAAGCCCGGTAGCATTAATCGTCCATAAATTGGTGTCGGTTTGCGTGGCCTGGGTGGAACTGTTGAGCAGGGCCAGTATTTGACTGGCCGTATCCGCTGCCGGCAGGTCAAACAAAACATTGATGTTGTTGGCCAGACTGTCCACGTTTTCCACCGTCAAGGTGCGGTTCTGGTTGACCCCGGGAACGGTGGGGTTAAAACTCATAATGGCCGATACCGACGGGGCGGTATCCACATAGATGGTTTGCGTCCAGTCGGTGTAAACGGGTGGAGCGCCAGGCGCATGGCGTGTGCGGAAAGCGATCACGGTAAGGTAATGATAGCCTTGCGAGAGATCACTGGTATTGATGGTTTCGGTATAAAGGCCGGTACCTGGCGCGGTTCCATTTTGCGGAGCCAACGGACTGCCGGTTTGAAAGGGGAGGAAACCGTAGGCGATGGTGTTTGGCTCAGTGCTGACAAACTGCTGGCCATTGACCAGTGTGCCACCATCTATTTTGAAAATGGCGCTGTCGCCGCCGGCGTTGTAGTCAAATAAATTCTGCTGGCCCAGCAGATAGACTTTTTGGGTTTGCAGTTGAATCTGAAATTGCGATCCTTTCACCACCGCCACGTTGCTGATAACATCCGCGCCATTGGCCTGCGGCAGATTGGGCGTGCTGGTGGTGGGAGTGGTACCCGCGATTTGACCGGCGACATTAGTAATCGTCAGCGTGCCCTCGGGTGTCGCCGGGCCGTAGATCAGATCACCGCCGCCGGTGCTGTTGTTGTAGCCGTTGTTGGGGAAGGTGACGTTGACCACGCCGTTGGAATAAACCTGCAGTACCTGCGGCAGGCCCTGGGCGGCGGCGTTACCCGTGAGTTCCACCAGGTAGGGTACGTTGTAGGAGTTGAAATTCGTCTGAATGCTGGCCGTGCCCGAAATGCCTCCGGTCTGATTGTTCAGCAGCACCAGGGCGGAATCGCTGCGTTCAAACGCCAGATTGTTCTGGGTAATATAGCGCTGAATGTAGCCGCCGCTGGAATAACGATTGCGGATATCCACCAGACCGCTGATTTCATTGCTGTGGGTTACAGTCATGGTGTTCGAGCCGGCGTTGTACGTGCTTAAAGAATTATTGGCCATGGTGTTGCCGTACACGCCGCCCAGGGCATCGCCCCGGCCATTTTGCGGAAATGTCTGCGTGCCGTTGTCGTAAGGGGTCAAATTGCCGTTGTAGTACACAATGCACTGGCCGGGCATCATCAGGGTATAAGCGGCGGCCACATTGGCCAGATAAGGGGCTCCGTTGTCCTGGCTTTGCACGAATCGCACGCCGGTGTTACCTGTATGGTTGGGGTCCAGCCCGTCGCTGACGTTGTACCAACTATTGGTAAACCCGTTGCCGGTGAGGTTTTGTTGTAGGGAGAAAAACAAAGGAAAGTCCAGAGCGTCCAGGTTGGGCTGCACGGTGCCAATGTTGCCGGCGGGAGCTCCGTCTGGGTTCATGGGACTTTTCTGGATCACCGGAAAAACGTTGGCGGGATTGCCGTCATAATATTCCTGGAACGAAAAAATGGTTTCCTGCACGCCATTGAGGTAGGTCCGCGGCGAGGCCCGGTAAACCGCCTGATTGAAATAAGGCAGGGCCGTCTGCCATTCCATATTTTTGGTAGCATCAAGCCGGAAGCCATCAACCCCCAGCGTTTGCACAAACCACTGAATATTGCGCATTTCGTAGCCGGTAACATTTTCCGCGGTGGGCGAACCGGCCATCGGATTGGAAGGCGTAAAGGAATTGACCTGAATATTGCCCTGGCCGGTTTGCGGGTTGTAAATAAAAATCGGTTGGCTGTTGGGGTTGGGATAAAATTGCTGATTCACCGGCATGGGCACATTGGCCAGGCGGCCAAAGGCCGGGGTGGTTCCGCCGGGGATGTTGGCCGGATCTCCCGCCGTGGTAGGGCTGCGGATATATTGATAATCGGTGTTAAAATTCACGTTAATAAGGCCGGCCAGCCGGGCTTCTTCCACATTTTGGGCATACGCCCCGTTAAAATCGCCGTCAATATTGGCCGGATCACTCGGGTTCAGATAGGAATTTCCGGGATAAGAGGTAACAAAGCCCGGGTAGCCTCCGGCATTGACAAACGAATTGCCATTGCCATCCACCGAGGCGGAATTGGAAAAGCCATTGTGTCCCATGGAATAATCAACGTAAATGTATCCACCCATTTGGTGTGTGGCGGCAATAAGCTGTTCGTATCCGGAAAGCGTGCCGTAGGCCGTGGGGTCGCCGGGACTGCCCAGGTCGAAGCGATTATAAATGTCATAGCCCACCGAACCGTTACCGCTGTCGGCACGGGTGGGCGGCGGGGTGAGAATGGCCCCGTAACCGGCTCCAAAAATATCGGGCATGCGGGCGGTAAGATTGGTCCATGGCATACCGAACGCATCGAGAATGGTCGGCGGTGAATACGGCGTTCCGAAAACCTGCGCGGCGGCGGGGCGGCACAGGCTGATGACCGCGGCACCCGCTATCCCGCAGGCCACTACACGACACGCCCGCAGAACCATGTTGCGGCGCTGCCGGGTGGAACTTGCCAAATTGTTTCTCGTCGGTTCCATGGTGTTATCCTTTTTTATCCCAGGTCTCGGGCATGTAATTCCGCCGAGGCCCTGGCCATGTGCTTAGGTGCCCTGAATTTTGCCGCGGCCAAACAGTGCCGCCTTGGCTCCAATTTTACGTCGCCGAATCAAGGCCAGCATCGCCACTCCGCCTAGAAGCATCGCCGCCGGTGCCGGTTCCGGCGTGGCGGTAACTTCCAGGTTATTAAAATAGGCGTACTGGGAGGTCAGTCCCAAGTTGTCGTTGTATAAGAACAACTGGTTTACCGGCAAATCCGTCAGGGTCAGATTGGTAAACGTCTCCGCTGCCGAAGGATCCGCCAGCGGAGTAATCGTCAAATTAAATGACGTTGGCGATTCCAGTGTAAAGGCTACGGTTATGCCGTTGCCATTGTTGGGCGTGGTAACGCCGGTGTGGGCAGAAGCAATGCCGGTCAACGCCGAGTACGCAAAGCCGGTGGTGGGGGAGGTATAACCACCGTAACTGATGGCGTAATAACTGCCCGAGCCTGCCGCGGCAATCTGAAACAGCGGCGTGCCGTAGCCGGTGGTAGCGTTATAGTTTTGAATCTGAAAGCCTTCCTGTCCAGGGTTGCTCATGTAACCCGTGGCCATGCTCAACTGCAGGGTTTGGCCGATTTGCAACGGCGTATTTAAGCCGCGATAGGCATACGGAGCAGCCGGATCGCTGCTGGTGCCGTTATAGGCCCCCATACTCCAGGATACCCCATTGGTATCTATATTCGGGGTAACATAAGTCCCAAACACGGTGGAAGCTGTCTGGGTGGTGAATCCCCATGTGGCGGCCTGGTTCACGCCAGAACCCGTTGGCCCCTGAAACCATTGGCTAAAGCCGGTGCCGCCGTTACTGGTTCCAGACCATGTGCCGCCGGAATACGCGGTGTTGGCGGCATTATCAGAGGCCAGGATCACAGCGCGTACCGCCGCGCTGTGACCCATGGCCCAGCCGATCATGCCCGCGACAGCCGCACTCGCTACCCGGCGGGCACGCGGCGTACGTGAATCAAAAATGGTTCTGAATATCAGACTCATAAATTTATCTCCAAAACTCCATTTAAGCGTTGCCGGGGTCCACGTCGGTGCTCCCGGCAACGCTTTGCTCTTACCTGATTAACACTTAAGCCGTCTTCCGGCGTCCTACCAGCAGCAAGGCCAATCCACCGATCGCCATCAGCCCCAGCGAGGCCGGCTCGGGGACAATGGAAATACTGTTGAAGTAGCCGTTGCCGTTGGTGTTCTGGTCAAACAAATCCGCCTGGTTGATTGCCCCGCCCGGCAGCGTCCCGTTGGTAATCACGGTTACGGGGCTGCCGCCCACCGGCGTCACGGAAAGATCGTACGTGGAGGAAGTCACCAGCGTAAAATTCACAGTCATGCCCTTGCCAATATAGCTGGTGAAGGGGAGGGCCACGGGTGATTGATATTCCTTGCCGCTGTTGCTACCGTCGATAATGCTCATATTGTTGTAGCCAGCGGCTCCATCGAATTCGAAGGTGAATTGGTTGATCGGCGAGCTGCTCTGGAGGGAGAAACCCAAGGCTCCGCTGTTGCCGACACCATCTGATTCCATGGCCACGCTGAAGGTTTGGCCGGCCCGGAGTGTGCCGCCAGAGCCGCCGGCGCTGGTCTCAAATGGCCGCGTCAGGTCGATGCGTGGATTGGTTCCGGTGTTGGCGTACGTCCCCCAGCTCTTGGTGTTGGTGGCAATGCCTTTGCTGCTGGCATCCAGGTAGTTGCCCATAGAGCCGCTGCCGCTCGTGGTAACCGTCCAGGCTTCAAACCCTGTGCCGCCGGTGCTGCCGGTAGAAATAGCCCCGGTATAATTAGCCGCATTGTCTGATGCGATCATCGCGGCGCTGGTGGACTGGGCAAAACAGCCTGCTGCCACCACTCCCGCGTTCAATCCCACAAGGATTGCCAAAGATCGACGATGAGGAAGAACTTGAAGAACCATGATAGAACCTCCTAAAAAGGTACACAAAACTCAAACTATTGAAAAGCCTCTGATACTCATTGAATGCAAGTTTAACCGGTTAAACCACGTTTGTCAACGGCTACCTGTTTTGTCGCTCATATTGCGCCTCCATTCCTTAGTTGTTTATTACATCCGTTGCCGCTCTAACCCGTCGGCACGCGCCGACATTCAGGGTTTTCAACCCGATACAGTTATAGGCCCCGCCCGCAAGGGTGTATTTGCCATCGCAATTGAACAGACCAGTGCGCGCCATAATCAAAGTCCATATTACATAGCCATTCTATCTCTGGTTATCAGTTTAACCGATTAAACTGCCCTTGTCAAGCCCCGCCATATTTTTTCTGCCCGATTACTCCCAATGGGAGGTACCATCCGTGGAATTTTAAGTCGCGTACTCGCGGCCATCAGCCGAAAAACACCAGCAAAAGCCCATATTTTGCCGCTGCTATAGTCTTTTAATCATTTTAATCCAATGCCCATATACAAGTCAAATAAAATCTTTAAGAATTTTTCCAGCTATCTTGGTATTTTAAAAGTTCGCAGCAATCGCCACGGCCACCTCCCCCAGCCCGGCCATTCCGCCAGGGCAATTAAACGTAGCACAGACATTCTCTGTGCCCGTGAAGCAACATTCTTGCCCGCCACGATATCCCTGGGATCGCGGGCCTCCTGCCCGCATCGCCGTGGCGAACATTAATGATGCACGCTCAATCATAAATTTAGCCGCCGATCAACTAAAACGCCACAGATCGCATTTTCCGGCGATGTCTCCATCGCCGTCGCAAATACCAACCGCCACCGCCCGCTGAAAGCTGATTGCTGATCGCTGACCGCTAAAACGCTGACCGCTATTTCCCCCATACGGCCATCCATCTTGTTCACGCTTGACACTGTTAAACAAGAATGGTAAACTGTTTTAACAACGGTTGGGAATTGGACCCATTTTGGAGATTATACGTCGTGCCCACGCCACCGCTTAATTCTTCTCCGGAAAGCAAATCTGCGGATGCTTTTGCGCCCAGCCGCGAGGCTTCCAAAGAAATAACCGTGCGGTTTAATAATGCCGCTGTGGAAGAAAAAGTCCCGGAAAAAGTCAACATCCGCGAGGTAGCCCGGCAAGCGGGAGTTTCCGTGGCCACAGTCTCCATGGTGCTCAATGCCAGCCCGCGCATCAGCCGCTCTACGCATATTAAAGTCCAGAAGATGATCGACAAAATGGGCTACCGTCCCAATCGGCTCGCCCAGAGTCTTTCCGGGAGGTACACCCAGGTGGTTGCCGTTATGCTGCCCCCGCTTCGGCACGCCTTTGCCGATGCCTACTTTGGAGAAATACTCAGTGGAATCGCCGATCGCGCCGGCAAACTCGGCCATAAATTGCTCATCGAGCAGGCCAAACCTCAATTTGTCAAAGAGGGAAAACATCTCGAATTATATGAACGCCGGTTCGTGGATGGTGTGCTTTGCCTGGGCTTTAATGAAAAGCACAGCTTTTTATCAGACTTCGCCGCCCGGCGTTATCCCATGATTCTGGTAGACAACCGCTTTGGCGATAACCTGCTGGATTATGTCCATTGCGATTATCGCCTCGGTGCCCAGCAGGCTATGAACTGTCTTTTACAGCTT
The DNA here is from genome assembly GCA_021790385.1 of Planctomycetota bacterium. Taxonomy (GTDB): domain Bacteria; phylum Planctomycetota; class Phycisphaerae; order WQYP01; family WQYP01; genus JABEVA01. Next base: position 30,155 of record JAJYDW010000007.1, on the reverse strand, counting down.
GGACATCGCAGCATCGGCATGGTCTACGCCGCTCCGGAAAGCCCCACCGCCCGTGATGTTGTGGAAACCTATACTTCCAGCCTGGTGGCCGCGGGAATAACTCCATCGGAACACTGGCTGGTGGATGGTTGTTTTACCGATGAGGGTGGGGCGGAAGCGACTCGCATTCTGCTCTCCCGTGATCCCCAAATTTCCGCACTCTTGTGCGGCAATGACAAAATGGCCTTGGGTGCCATCCGCTACCTCACCACCCATGGACACCGGGTACCGGATGATGTTTCAGTCGTCGGGTTTGATGATATTCAGCATCTGGCCTACGCCAACCCCAGTCTAACCACCGTGCATCTGCCCCTGTATGAACTGGGGGTTTTAGCCTGCGAAAAATTGGTGGAACGCATTCGCGGCAAGGTGGAACATGTAGCTGAGGTATTGCCCACGCACCTGGTATTGCGGGAATCCACCGGCATGATGCGCAGCCTGCGCAGCTAGCATGAACCGGCTCTAGCCAGGGCAGCGATCTGCTGATATACGCCTCGGCTGCGGCATAATGCCGGATTGATTGGCTGTGGTCAGATGTGCCTGATCATCGGACACTTTTGCGCAAACTCAGCGGCCATGTGCCAATCATTACAAGGGTTTTTCCGAATGGATAACAAGTCATCGCCAAGGCCACAATCCATCTCACTTGTGGAGGCAGATAGAGTGCAACAGCGGGCAAAATGGGGCTTGTTGGTTAGCCTTGGCCGCCCGCAACCGTTGTTCAGGCGGGCATCCTGGCGGCTATCTTTTTTCTGGGGGCTACTTGTTGCTTCACTCCTGCTGTTCGGGCTGGCGCTGGCGAGCTGCGCCAAGCGCCCGGTACCAAGCCCGCCGATTGCCGCCATCAGTGCTCCACCCCGTCTGGTGCGTGTTACATTCTCCTACCAACCTGCCTCGCTGGCGTCTGCCGGCACTATAAAAGCTCTCTGCGTCGCCGGGGATTTTAATTCCTGGTCCGTTAGCGCCAATCCTATGTTGCGCCACGCAAATCGTTGGATTGCCTCCCTTCGGCTCTCCCCCGGAGTTCACCAGTACAAATTTGTCCTCAACCACCATCAGTGGATTACCGATCCGCATGCAGCCAAACGTGTGTCCAACGGCATGGGTGGTTTTAATTCGTGCATAGACGTGGTTTCCCCTTGGCTCAAACTTTCGCCGCCGTTGGCCAATCGTATCAATCCTCAAGCCATTTCCTTCCGTACCGCCAATACCCGTGAATTTGATGTAATTGCCCACCACGATGTGCGTCTGGTACTGCGGGCCCAAACTGGCGGCTTAAGCCATGTGCGTGTGATTCTGCCGGGACCGCATCCTGGGTCCATAGGATTGCACGTGGTGGAAAACCATGCCGGTGCCACCACCTGGGCCAACGTAATTCCGGTGCACGGCCCAACGGTAAGCTATTATTTTCAGCTTGTTCACGGCACCGACCGGGTCTTTTTAGCCCGTGGTTATCTCTATGCTTCCGCGCACGCGGCCCGTGCTCACGCTTATGATTCTCCAATGCAGGCCCGCGTGGTTACGCCGCACTGGGCCAAAAAAGCCGTCTGGTACGAAATTTTTCCCGATCGTTTTCGCAATGGCAGTCGGGCCAACGATCCCGGCCATCACATCCCCTGGCGGTGGAATTGGAACAGGCCATACCGCCCGGCCGGTGAAAAAGGCAACTTCTACAGTTATGTCTACAATCGCTTCTACGGCGGCGATATTCAGGGCATCCAGCAGGAACTGCCTTACTTGCGGCACCTGGGCGTTAATGCCCTTTATCTTACCCCGGTTTTTCAAGCCCCCAGTGTGCATAAATATGATCCGTCCAGTTTCATCCATATTGATGATGGCTTCGGCGTCAAGGGATCGCTGGCTAAAATCAAAGGCGAGCATACCCGTAATCCCTCAACCTGGCAGTGGTCTGCTTCAGATAAAGTTTTTCTGGCTATGGTGGCCGCTGCGCACCGTCAGGGCTTCAAAGTAATTATGGACGTGCCGTTTGGCCATTGCGGCGTCGATTTTCCTCCCTTTCAAAATGTCCTTAAGTACGGTCGAAAATCACCCTACGCCAAATGGTTTGACATCACCAGTTGGGGGCCGCCTGTGCAATACCAGGCTTGGGATAAGCCCAACGGTGCCATGCCCGTTTTTGCCCGCAGCATACGCTATGGCCTCCAGCGTGGCGTCCGCAACTACCTTTTTGCCGCCACCCGACGCTGGTTGGCTCCCAACGGCAACGTCAAAAATGGTGTGGATGGCTTTCGGCTCGATACCGCCCCGGATGTGCCGCACCGCTTCTGGATTGCCTGGCGTCGACTCGTCAAATCCATTAATCCACACGCCCTGATCATCGGAGAAATTTGGACCCCGGCCCAGGCGTGGCTCAACCGCGGCAATCAATTTGATGGCGTCATGAATTACCCATTTGCCCAGGCTGCCACCAAATACTTTGCAGACACCATAAGCAGCGGCGGGCGGGGCCTCTCCAGTCGACAGTTTGCCTCGCACCTGTCCCAAATTCTCAGTTATTACCCTTATCAAGTGGATCTGGTCAATCAGAATTTGCTCAACAGCCAGGATACCGATCGCTTTATTTCTCGCTTCATGAACCCCAATTTGCCCTTTAACGGTGCAGACCGCCTGCAGGACAGCAACCCTCATTACAGTACTGCTAAACCAACCGCGGAGGCATACACGCGGCTCAAAGAAGTGGTCGCCTTTCAGATGGCCTTTGCCGGTGCGCCCATGATCTGGTACGGCGATGAGGTGGGAATGTGGGGTGCCAGTGATCCAGCCAACCGCCAGCCCATGATCTGGAAAGATCTCCAGCCTTATGACAATCCGGCCTTAACCGTCAACACGCCTCTGCTGCATTTTTACCGCCGGGCCATTGCGGCCCGACGGCAGTTGCCCGCTTTGCAGATCGGTTCCTGGGGCCGGCTCCGCGTTGTAGGCCATCGGCGCGTGTTTGCCTGTTACCGCTCCCTCGGCCATAACCATGTTTATCTTGTAGTCAATCGCAGCGCCGCAACGGTACACATTGAAATCCCAGTCTTTCATTTCGATCGCGGCCACCACCTGCTCAACTACCTTTCCCCGCGGTATTGCAAACTCTTGCTGCCTCCGGTGAAAGATTCCGACGCCCGGCCCATATTGGTACGTATACGTCACGGTTTATTGATTAATACCCAAGCCAAATCACTGCGGCTGACCTTAAAGCCATGGCAGGCCATGCTCCTGGCCCGCTATCGCCGTGGTCAATTCCAAGCCGGTTTTTCTCACTAGAAATGTGTGCTTATATTGCAGGAGACCCCACCATGCTTGATCGTAGAGAATTTATCCTTAGAAGCACTGCCGCCGCCGCTGCCGGATCGGTATGGGCCGGTGCCTCAACCTGCCTCGCCGCTGCCCCGTCCGTCGGCATCGACCGGGCCTGGGTTGACAACCGCGTGCTCGTGGCTCATTGGGGCAAAAATGTTCTCCGGGCCACCGTGCTCTCGCCGCATATCGTACGGCTGGATCTGCTGTACCGCGGACACCACGATCCCGCCACACCGCTGCTGGATCCGCACGCCCATTTTCCCGGCGATGCCCGGGCGCAGGTACATGTCGGGGCCGAAAAGCTGCAGATCAAAACCGCGGCCTTGGCCCTGGACCTTGCACGGGCCACTGCGGGCCTCACCCTCTGCGATGCCACCGGCAGATATTTACTGCGCCCGCACAAAGGGCCAAGTTTGTACGTGCATCCACGGCAGACCGGTCTGACCGGTTTTGCCTTCCAGTGCAATCAGGGAACCAGGTTTTACGGAATCAGTTGCATTGCCATGCCCGGGTGGGACGGTAAAAAATACTCTATGGGCAGTTCCATGCTGCGCAATGGCACAGGCATGCCCGACGGCACCTACCAGGTGGATGCCGGTGTCGAAGGCGGCGGCGGCGCACCTTTTATCTGGACCACCGACGGTTACGGCCTGCTGGTGGATAGCGATGGGGGATTTTTCATGATGGGGCCAAACCGCGTCGCCTTCAATTACGGCAACGAATCGCTTGACGATTATGGTTGCCGGTACCACCGCCCCAACTCCCTTACCCTTTTCATTCTGGTCGGAAGCCCACGCGATATCTTCCGCAGCGTGGCCGAAATTACCGGCTTTATGCCCATGTTTCCACGCTGGGCCTATGGTTTTACCAATTCCCAGTGGGGCACCGATCAGCATCTGTTGCGCCATTATCTTACCACCTACCGGGCCAAAGATATTCCCATTGATAATTTCACCCTTGATTTTGACTGGAAGGATTGGGGAGCCAATCACTACGGCGAATTCCGCTGGAACCCCGTGAAATACAGCCAGGCACTGCTGCCCCCGGACAATCCCGAAAGCCTGCTTTCCTGGACCTCCAATCTAAATTGCAAAATTACCGGTATCATGAAACCTCGCATTATTCTCAGTACCCGCAAAGGACATCTGCAACCCCTTACCACCCAGGGGGCCGAATCACGCCGTCTAGGTATCTGGTTCCCGGGTGAAAAGCCATTCAAAGATTATTTTTCTCATCTCTATTCCATTGATGTTAATTTCTACATGGAAAAGTGCCGCCGCTGGTATTGGAATGCCACCTGGTCCCACGGTTGTATGCAGCGCGGTATCGTCGGCTTCTGGAATGATGAAGCCGATTATGGACAGCTCGGTAACTTTGAATTTCTCCACATGCAGCAGGCTTTGTATGAGGGGCAGCGGCGCGATCGGCCTAACCGGCGAGTGTGGTCCCTCAACCGTAATTTCTACCTCGGATCCCAGCGCTACGGCTACGCCACCTGGTCCGGCGATATCCCCACCGGATTTGACTCCATGGCGCTGCAAACCCTCCGCATGTTGACCATGATCAATCTCGGACAGATGCGCTGGGGTATGGATTCCGGTGGCTTTGAGGGCCACCCTTCAGATCAGAATTACGCCCGCTGGCTCCAATTCAGTGCGCTGTGTCCCATTTTCCGGGTGCATTGCACGCTCGGCCAGCGCCGCCAGCCATGGGTTTATGGTACCCAGGCCTGCGAAACCGCCAAGCAGGCCATGCGCCTCCGCTATGCCCTGTTCCCATATACGTACGCCGCTGATCATATCGCCTGTACTCAAACCGGCATCGGTCTGGTCCGGCCCCTGCTTTTTGATTATCCCCACGATTCCCAGGTGGCTGATTTGAGCAATCAATGGATGTTCGGGGACTACCTGCTGGCAGCACCGGTGCTTTCTTCCCTCGAACAAAGCTCTACCCGGCGCGTCTATCTGCCCGACGGTAATATCTGGATTGATTACTTCCGTGGCACACGCTATCGCGGCGGCCAGTGGCTCGATTATCCCCTCAACACCGATTCCTGGATGGATATTCCTCTTTTTATTAAAGATGGTGCCATTATTCCCACCTTTGATCCCGTGCCGGCACTGCACACCGCCCGGCCAACGGTGGCCTATCTTGATATTTTCCCCTCCAGACAATCTACCCAAGGCGTCTTTTATGAAGATGATGGAGATTCTTTTGATTATCAGCATGGCCGATTTCATAAGCAGGTCATCAGCACGCACCGCCACGGACAACACACCCATGTTGCAATCTCGGCCCCACAGGGCACCTATATTTCCACCGTGCGGCACTTCGTTGTGCGCGTGCATGGCCAGGCAGCAACCAATGTATACGTAAACGGCCACGCTGCGGCCGCGGATACAGTCCGCGTCTCGCGGGATGTTTTTGGCGGTGTTACCAGCGTTCATCTACCGGCGGGTGTCGCCATCACCGTCGATCTTCATGGCCACCAGACCACGCTGCCGCAGGTTGAAAGTCTTTCTCTCTCCGAGGCGTCTCTCATGGGTCCCTCCCCAGATCGGCGAGCCTTGTTGGTACATGGCTTGGCCGGCCAAGTTGCCCATATTTCGCGCCTCAACATACCGGAATCCGGTGCCAGCTTTTATCTGCGGCGCAGCCACCGCGGTCGTTATGCCGTGAAAATTCGCGCTGCCAATGTCCATGCCCATCAGGCCGGTACACTCAACGTTTATGTCAATGGCCGACAGACGGCCAAACTCAAGGTTTCCGCCGCACCTCGGCCGGGCGTGGGACGAACTATCGCGCTAAAATTGCCGCTGGCCGCGGGCAACAATACCATCATGCTGCGCCACGATTCAGACAGCACCGGCGCAATTCAGATTTTCGCCATTGAGGTGCCCTTTGAACCCCATGGCTAACCTGCATGTCCCCCAGTGTAGCACAGACATTCTTGCCTGTGGCCGTGCAGCATCGCGTCCGCAACCCCACATTCTTGTCTGCCAATCGCTTGGTAGGGGGGCGGGCATCTTGTCCGCCATAGTCATCCCTGGGACCGCGACCATCCTGCCCGCAAAATTCGCCATCAAACCGGCCGCTAAAATGCTTGCGCCGTATTCATACACTTTATTTCCTGACAGCCCCTTAAAGGTCCACCGGTGAACCATTCGCCTTTGCCGATTACAATGTCCAACAATGCAACCCTGACCGGAACGCCCTGGTCTGTTGGCCCTGTTGGAATTCGGACAAATGCTTCGCGAATTGCATATATCAAACCTGGCTCTTATTGCCGATGCCACGCTGGAACTTGATGCCGGCCTCAATTGCTTTACGGGCCAGACTGGTGCTGGAAAATCCCTGGTCATCGGGGCACTGGAAATTTTGTTGGGCTTGCGCTCTGCCGGCGATATGCTCCGGCATGGCGCAACGGAAGGCCGCGTTACTGGAGTGTTTCATCTGGCCAGCCCAATGCTGCGCCGACGCCTGGCCACCCTTACCGATCTGCCAATGGAAGACGAAGCCGAGGTTCTCCTGGTACGCCGCATTTTTGCCAGCGGCCGCACATCTGCTTCCATTGGCGGCCATCCCATCAGCGCTACCATGCTTAAAGCCGTAGGCGAAACCCTCGCGGATATTCACGGCCAGTACGATGCCCAGTTTCTGCTGAACCCCGCCAACCAACTCGCTTTGCTCGACGATTTCGGACAAACCACGGCCCTGGCAGTCCAATTCGCCCAGATCTGGCTTCAAAGACACCAACTTCAGCAGCAACTGGATAACCTTGAGGCCTCTCAGGCGCTGCGCCGGCAGCAACTTGAACTCTACGAATTTCAGGCTGCAGAACTTGATGCTGCAGACTTACCCGACATCCAGTTAGAACAACTGGAAGCCCGCCAACGTATGTTAGCCAATGTGGAAAAAATAAAATCACAGGCCGAGGCCGCGTATGCCGCTCTTTATGAAGATGATGCCGCCGTCATCGGCCACCTCAAAACCATCGCCACGATCCTGCTGGAACTCGTCGAACTGGACGGCGAATTTTCCGAGCCAGCCGGCCAGGTGCGCGATGCCGCCATCGCCCTGGACGAAGCCGCATTTGCCCTGCGCCGCCGCATTGACCGGCTTGAACTCAACCCGGAAGAACTTGCCGATACTACGGATCGCCTCAATACCATCCATCGGCTTATTCATAAGTATGCCGGAGCCGGCGGCACCCTGGAAGATGTGCTAAGCCATCGCCGCCACATTGGCGAAGAACTTAGCCGTTTGCGCCAGGCTCACGCCGATGTCTCCGAATTGTCCACCCAACTGGCCACAATGAAAAAGCAACTCGCTGAATTGGGACAGCGGCTTTCGGCCGGCCGGCAACAGGCGGCAACAAAACTTATTCCTCTGGTCCACCGGCAACTGGCAGACCTGGGCATGAAGGAAGCTCGCTTCCTGGTGGAATGGATCGCCCCGGTCTCAAGGACTCCATCAGCCCAGGCCGAGGGATCACCGCAGGGGTTGGAATCCGTAGAATTGATGATTGCTCCAAACCCCGGTCAGCCCGCCGCCCCGCTGCGAAAAATTGCCAGCGGCGGCGAATTGTCACGTATTATGCTGGCCCTGAAATCTATTTTGGCTACCTCCGACCGCGTTAGCGTACTGGTGTTTGACGAAATTGACGCCAATGTCGGCGGCCGAATGGGAGCCATTATCGGGGAGAAACTCTGTCGGCTGGCTCGCGGCCACCAGGTATTGTGCATCACGCATTTGCCGCAAATCGCCAGTTTTGCCGATCGGCATATCACCATCCACAAAACCGTTGAAAATAAACAAAGCTTCACCTATGTTCGCCGCCTGGAAGGAGCGGAACGCATCCGCGAACTCGCTGAAATGATTACCGGTAAGGATGTCACCCCCACTTCCCTGGCCCAAGCCCAGGAACTGCTGGAAATAGCGCACCGTACCGCCGTCCCCCCCTCCACCCAGGCCACACATGTAAAGAGCCAGGCACCTGTGCCCGCAAAAGCCACTGCAACGAAAAAAACTTCTCGCCGCAGTCCTTGAAATTTGCATCTGGCAGGAGCGATGAGACTATCACAACCAAATCAGGGCAAGAATGGAAACGGCGACGGAAATTGGCAGTTTTTTTGACACCTGCTTGCTAAACAGCGTCAGCCACCCATATGATAGTAAAAGAGTAAAAGGATTTTATGCCAACTGCCGATATCACATCTTCCTTGGTCGATTCTGGTATGCCCAGACTATCCTCAACCCAAATTGCAGCCTCTCTCATCACCGCCCCGGCCACCAGCCACGTCCCCGATTCCGTCGGCCATTTTGGTCCCTATGGTGGTGTCTACGTGCCGGAAACCCTGATGATCGCCGTGCATCAATTGGCTCAGGAATACGAGCGTGCCCGCCAGGACCCATCCTTTGCCCGGCAACTGGCGTTTTATCTGGCCGATTTTGCCGGCCGACCCACGCCGTTGTATTTTGCCCGTCGGTTGACGGAAATGGCCGGCGGTGCCCGTATTTATCTTAAGCGCGAAGACCTGGCCCATACCGGTGCCCACAAAATCAACAATACCCTCGGCCAGGGGCTGCTGACCTTACGTATGAAAAAAAAACGGGTTATCGCAGAAACAGGTGCCGGCCAGCATGGTGTGGCTACTGCCACCGCCGCCGCGGCATTCGGACTTTCCTGTGATGTTTACATGGGCGCGGAAGATATCCGTCGCCAGTCGCTTAACGTTTTTCGCATGAAACTGCTCGGAGCCCGCGTGATCAGCGTCGAAACCGGCGCTAAAACGCTTAAAGACGCCACCAATGAAGCCATGCGCGACTGGATGGGTTCGGTGGAACACACACATTACATTATCGGTTCTGTGGTGGGACCACACCCCTTCCCAAAAATTGTGCGCGATTTTCAAAGTGTGATCGGTACAGAAACTAAACGCCAGGCACTGGAAACACTGCACCGCCTGCCCGATGCCATTGTGGCCTGTGTGGGCGGCGGTTCCAATGCCGCAGGAATGTTTTACCCCTTTGTCGATGATCCTGCCGTCAAGCTGATTGGTGTGGAGGCTGGCGGCCGGGGCAATAATGCCGGCCAGCACGCCGCATCGCTCACCTTCGGCCAGCCCGGCGTTTTGCATGGGTCCCTGTCTTACGTGCTGCAAAATCAGGACGGCCAAACCGCGGATGTGCATAGCGTCAGTGCCGGACTTGATTATCCCGGCGTCGGCCCGGAACATTCCTATTGGAAAGATACCGGCCGGGTGAAATATGCCACCGTTTCCGATGCCCAGGCCTTGGAAGCTTTCGGCATCCTGGCCCGCACGGAAGGCATAATTCCCGCCCTGGAATCTGCCCATGCCGTTGCCTTTGCCATCACTCAGGCCCGCAGCATGGCCAAAGATAAAATTCTTGTGATTAACTTAAGCGGACGCGGAGATAAGGACTGTATGGAAGTAGCCCGACTGACCGGCGCGGATCTCACGCTTACCGCCACTACCCCGGCTTGACTATGAAAACCAGATGCAAGGTAATTTTTATGCACAATCGTCCCGCTGAATCTATTATTTCCTCCATCACCCTTGGCGCGGCGCTTTTTATGACGCTGCTTGGCCTTGGGGGGTGCGGCTCGCACACCTATGGGCCGGGTACGGCTTTGCGGTCTCCGAATAATTTCGGTGGTTCAGACAGCAGGCTCAGCGGCAGCCAGACACCTCATCCCCTGCTTGTTGTCAGTTTGCCCAATCACCCCGGCCAACCGGCACACGTCGATACCGTTATCAGCGTTTTGTTGCCGCACCCGCCAGCAGCACGCCCTGTGCGGCCGCCGGTCATTACCGCCCAACCAACACCCGTCAATGTAATTGAACTGCCGCCGCAACTTACCACACAGCCGGCAAGCACCCGGCCAGCGGACGGCTCCGCCGATCATGCAATCAGGCCCACACGGTAGGATTTACCGTCCAGTGGACCTGCACGGCTCGCTCCGCCCCACTTGCCCGGCCGAATTGACCGATTGACAGCAGGCCCCCCAGCTTCGGCAGCCTTATAAAGTCCCCCCCCAGTCCGGCGGCAGCGCCAGCACCGGCCAGCGACTGGCATTCAATATCGCCCGCTGCACATTGCCTTCAATCAGTCGTTCTAATACGCCCTGTCGTGACAGGCCGAGCACAATCATCGTCACCTGATGTTCTTCCGCCGTTTTCAGCAAGCCATCCACCACATCATTGGCAAAAAGCAGCAGTGATTCCACCTGCGGCGTAATTTCCTTGAGCCTCTGGGTTATCTCCCGCAATGTTTTTTCACCGGATGTTCCCTGCTGCGGTCCCTCTCCCGAGCCGCTTTCCACATGAACTGCCAAGATCGGCGCATCAAGCTTGATCGCCCAACGGCCAATCGCATCAATCCGCTCATCCACCACCCATTGATCGGAAATTGCCAGCAATATCTTGCTCATGGAGCCTCCTCAACAAACGGCAGATGCTGGAGTCTTATGTACGCGGCCATGATTTTCTCCGTAAGAATGAACATTCACCACGCCATTGCCCATTATACTCTCTCTGTTGCCTCATGCAGAGTTTGTCATTGCATCTGCAATGGGTCTACGTCTATCACCAGCGAAACTTTAAGAGCCGCGAAAACCTTTTGCTCACGAAGATTCGCCAATACCTGCTGCAAATAGACTGCACCTGGTGCAAACAGCAGTATCTCCCATCGAAATTCTTCCGCCAATCGCGATAGCGGAGCCAATTGTGGCCCGGCCACTCGCACTGCATTCTCCAGTTTCAACCGCTGCAGCACTCTCGCAATGTGCCCGGACAGCAACAGGGCCTGCCCCTGCGCAAGGTTATGATTTTTATCGCTGACTACCAACCGGACAATTCGGCCATACGGCGGATAGCCCAGTGCCTGCCGATGCGGCAGTTCTTTGCTGATAAACCCCGCATAGTCATGCTGCGCAGCGTACGCAATGGCGGGTTCGTCAGGCCCAAAACTCTGCACCACTACGGTGCCTTGCTGGTGCGCCCGGCCGCTGCGACCTGCCACCTGGCAAATCAGGTCAAACGTGCGTTCCGCAGCCCGGAAATCCGGCGTACTCATCGCCAGGTCCGCATTGAGTACTCCCACCAATCGCACATTCGGAAAATCCAATCCTTTCGCAATCATCTGGGTACCCAGCAGAATATCCACTTCTCCTGCACCAAATTCCGCCAGCACCCGTTGGTAGTCCCGTCCCTGCCGCATGGTATCACTGTCCATGCGCAGCAATCGGGCCTGGGGAAACTTTCTTTTCACTTCATCTTCCGCACGCTGCGTGCCCTGGCCCAGCGATACCACTTTAGCCTGGCATTGCGGACAAGTTTTCGGCAGCAATCGACTGGTCAGACAATAATGGCACCGTACCACAGCCGGCTCGCCGGACGACTGCTGCTCGCCGCCCTCCAGCCGATGTACCACCATCGTGGCGTCACAATTATCGCATAGTAAAACCCAATCGCACCGGGCGCAGGCTACGTAGTGGGCATAACCCCGCCGATTTAACAGCAGTATCACCTGGCCCTTATCGCGCAAAGCCTCTTTCATCTGATGCTCCAGCACCATGGAAAGAATGTGCAACCCGTGGCGCTGACGCTTTTCCGCTTTCATATCCACACGCAAAACCCGCGGCATCGCCGTGCCCAGCGGACGGCTGGTTAACTGCAGCAGCGAATAATGCGGGTTCATCCGGCCATTGTGCCAGCTTTCCAGCGATGGCGTTGCCGATCCCAGAATCACCGGAATGTTGAGCATTTGGCCGCGCCGCACCGCCACATCCCGCCCGTTATACCGCGGCGTGCTGTCCTGTTTGTAAGATGAGTCATGCTCTTCATCCACCACAATCAATCCTAAATTGGTTGCCGGAGCAAATATCGCCGAGCGCACTCCTACAATCACCTGCGCCCAGCCGTCCGCCACCGCACGCCAGTGCTGATGCCGCTGTGAATCAGTAAGCCCGCTGTGCATAATCGCCACGCGATCAAAACGTTCGGTAAATCGCTGCACCGTCTGCGGTGTAAGCGAAATTTCCGGTACCAGCACAATCACCCGCCTGCCCACGCTGACCACCTGTTCCGCCGCCCGTAGATACACTTCCGTCTTTCCCGAGCCAGTCACACCTTGAATCAACCGTACTGCAAATTCCGGATGCTCCAGCAAGGGCTGCAAATTTGCCAGCACCGCTTGCTGTTCTGCGCTTAGACGCAGACGTTCTTTTCCATTGGTTGGCCCTTTCACCCCCACCGGCGAGAGTGTCTCCTGGTCGTGGCGGTCGGTCGCCGTTCCCTCATCACCCGGCCGCAACGTTTGCTGTTTGATCGCCAGAAAGCCGCGATTGACTAACCGCTTGAGCGTAGCCGCCGAAATACCCGCAAATTCCAGCACCGCCTTCTGCGTTCGTGGCTGCTCCGTCAACCACGGAATCAACCGCTGGAGTAATTCCTGATCGCGCCGCAACACCCGGCCGATGCCTGATGATGCAGCGGCATCCGTCGCTGCCCACGATGGCCCGGCTGTTACCAGCCGCTGTTTCGGCAGGCGAACATTGGTTTTCACACCGGCCGGCACAATGGCACTTAATACCAGTCCTAATGGCGCACAATAATAACGTGCAATCCACCGCGCCAACGCCAATAAATCCTGTGGCACCACCGCTACCTCAGTGTGCACCATCAGGATATCTTTTATCTGCGGCTGGCGAGAATGGCCTTTTTGATTCGATGGCCACAGTAAACCACCGCCTTCGCCCGATTCCGCGGCAGCAACCGTCCCGCCCGAACTTTCCCGCAACTCCTGCAAGTCGGACATTTCACCTGCTTCCAGCAAGACTCCCGATACCGGCCTGTTGCCGCGTCCCAGCGGCACGGTTACGCGAGACCCGGCCACGGCAACTGATACTAACTCCTGGGGAATGTGGTAAGTCAGCACCGCGTCCAGCGCCTGATCCACCGCGACCTGCGCATAGGTTGCACCCACCACCTTGACCTCTTGTCGTGAAATTTGTTGTCCGCTCATCATAGGCCATTATAATCGCAGTACAGCGGTGAGTGGAACGGATCTGACGCACCAATGATGGAGGCCGTGCCGCAATTAGGTTTGACGGAAAAGAGGGGCGATACAGTCTAACGATGCTGATCGTCCCACACTCATGCTTGACGGCAGCGACAAATTGGCGTGAGATTGCACGCATGGTTGAATCCCCCCCCCTGGTTTTAGTGATTGAAGATGATCCTCCAATCCGCCATTTTTTACGCATCAGCCTGCAAACTCAGGGTTATCGCTATACGGAGGCACCAACCGCCCACGACGGCCTGGTGGCGGCTACCTCGCAATCGCCGGATGTGATTATTCTTGATCTCGGTCTGCCCGATATGGATGGCGTCGACCTGGTGCGACAGATACGATCGTGGTCCACCATGCCTGTTATTGTGATTTCCGCCCGCGGCAAGGAGCAGGACAAAGTAATTGCTTTGGATGCCGGAGCCGACGACTATCTCACCAAACCTTTCGGCATTGGCGAACTCACGGCCCGACTGCGGGCGGCGCTGCGCCGCCGCGTGCTGCATAGTAACACTGGAGAACCGGTTTTTGCCGTTGGCGAACTGCGCGTTGACCGCGCCACACGCAGTGTATCCATCAACGATCGAACCCTGCACCTGACTCCCAACGAATACCGGCTGCTGGCGGTTTTGGTCGCACATGCGGGCAAGGTGTTGACCCACCGGCAGTTGCTTAAAGAAGTATGGGGACCGCAGGCCACTGAGGAAACACACTATCTGCGGGTGTATATGAACCAACTGCGGCAGAAACTTGAAGCTCACCCGGCCCAGCCGCGTTACTTGCTTACTGAACCGGGTGTGGGTTACCGGCTCGCTGTGGAATAAGGGGCTGTCAAGAAATAAAGTGTATTAATACGGCGCAGGCATTTTGGCGGCCGGCTAGGCGCAATCGACGCGCATACCTTGGCTATGGGGCTAAATAGGAGCGAGCAACAAAGACCGCTTTCAATAGAACCAGCAGGATGGTACAGGTAATTTCTTGACAGCCCCTAAACTTCGGCATCCACACCCCAACGGAGAACACATGCATCTGGTGAGCTTACCAACTGTTGATTCTACGAACAGCGAAGCGCAGCGGCGCTGGCTGACCAGCTACCCAGCACCCGAATCGGCAGCCCAGGCCATTGCGGTGGTGGCGGAGATTCAGACTGCCGGCCAGGGCCGCACCGGTCGAAACTGGCAAAGCCCTCGCGGTGGATTGTGGTTGAGTGTAGCCTGGCCTATGCGCGGTTCGTCCGATGGCTATCAGCCCCTTCCGCTGGCGGTTGGTCTGGCCGCCGCTCAGGCTATACAAAATTGCATCAACATCAGCCCATTGATCAAATGGCCCAATGACTTGTTGATGGGCGACAAAAAAGTTGCAGGAATTCTGTGCCAGGCATACCCGGACTGGCCCACTCCCGCCGTGATTCTGGGAGTGGGAATTAATGCTAATTTTGATCCGAAAGTGTTCGGCCAGCCATTACGTCAGCCGGCTACTACATTGCAGCATGAGCTGCATCACCCCATCGATTTGCAGACCCTGCAAAGTCGATTGCTGGAAACGCTGGAGCACCATCTGCCCATCCTGGATCGCGGCGATTTTGCAGATCTACTGCTACCGCAAATTCGCCCGCGTCTGGCATGGCTGGGGCAGCAGGTGCGCTGCGGACCGGAAACGGGTGCCTCTTCGGTGGAGGGCCGTTTTATCGGCATAGACGCCCTTGGCCAGGCACTGATTCAAACGCCATCCGGCGTGCGAGCTTTTTGTGCCGACGAATTGCGCCGGGTTTTGCCATAATGACGGCCCGATATAATTATTTGGATTCACGCCAACTGACCCTGCGGTGCCAGGAGCCGGCCGCGTTTATACTCGAAACATCTCTACGACCCTAACACGCCATCAACGGCATTCCCATCTCTGCCAATACAGGTAGATGATCGCTGGCGAATCTGGTCATGGGGTGGCACACAGTCCTGCAACTGCGGAGCGTATGCGGCAAATGCGGCGATAAAAAGATGTAATCCAGTCGGAATACCGGATGCGCAGTGGTAAACGTGGGTTCAAAGGCCTCTGGCTGGCGACCGATGGCGTGGGCATCGGTGTAGCCTGCCGCCAGCATTTTGGCGATGGCGTCGCGCGGCAATTGCGCCGGCAAAGTGCCCAGGGCATCTTTGCCCAACCTCTGCTTTATAAAATTGGGCGCTTTCTCCAAATCAATCCGCTGTTGCGGATGCTGGGCGTTAAAATCTCCCGCGATGACGTGCGGTACGGTGCTGAATGGCTCCGCCATCGCCAGCACCGCATCCAGTTCGCGCATGCGGATTCGTTCATCCATTGTGGATTCTTTTGCATGCAGATGCACACCAATAATACCCATCGGGCCGTGCTTATCCTGTACCACGGCCTGAAATGCGGCCCGGGTGAGGCGCTCATCCAGCGGGCCAAAATTGACCGCCTGCAGCAGCGGAAGCCGCGTGAGCAAGCCGATGTGGCCATGGGAATTACGCGGAGATTCAGCTTGAAACATCTCCATTTTCAAGCGATCTGCCAGCTTTTGAAATTCGCCGCCCACCCAGGTTTCCGGCAGGATAATAACATCCGGATCGGCATGGCGAATGACCTCGCAGATCGGATCGATTCGGCCAACGCCGCCTTCGAGTATGTTGTAAACCATGATGCGCATTGTTGGCGTTTCCCACACATTCGCGGGGGCACAGCCTACCGGTTAGCCACGGAAATTTCCAGTACGGGGCCTGGCAGGATTAGCCATGGGTGCGGCCATATTTTTTTGGCAAATGCCCGACCGCCTGGATTATTATGCGTATTCCAGGGGCTGCCTGGGAGCGCGGGCGTCCTCGCCCGCATGGATCGGCAACAGGCTATCCGCACTGCGTCTCCCCTGGATGTTCTGATGATGGGCCTCTGTTTGTGTGTCAAAAAATATGGCCGCACCCTTAGCCATCGGCCAGCGCAACTGATACCGCTACCCCGCCAGCGGAGGTGTAAGAACCTGCTTCAACCGGCCAGTGCGGGCAGATTGTTGCCGCGGCATGGTTCGGGCATACTATACTGCCATGATAGACGATGGTTTTAGTGTGATATTTCCTGCTGCCGGTACGGGCAGCAGGTTTGGGCTTGGCGATAAGCTGATGACCGACATTGGCGGAACTACGGTACTGCAGCGCTCGGTGGCCCTGTTTACGGGGCGGGCGGATGTACTGGAACTTCTGGTGGTAACCGCGCCCGAGCGCTTTGATACCTATAGGAAGTTGCTGGCCAACATTCCTGCCGGCAAACCGCTGCGCCTGGTTCCCGGTGGCACCGCACGCTGGGAAAGCGTGCTGCATGGCTTGCGGGCCGCCTCGAGGACATCTAAATACGTGGCCATTCATGATGCCGCCCGCCCACTTACGCCCGCGGCGGTTATCGATGCGGCCTTTGCCGCGACTCGACTGATGGGCGCAGGCGTACCGGTCGTGGCGGAGCCGGCCACGCTTAAGCGGGTCAATGACAGCAGCCACATTGTCGGAACCATAAGCCGGATGGGAATTTTTCAGGCCCAAACGCCGCAATGTTTTGGGCGACAAACTCTGCTGACGGCCTACGAACAGTTACTCAATGCGGGGCGGTTGCAGGACATTACCGATGACGCCACGGTTTATGAACTCGCCGGTCTACCCGTAGCGGCCACACCAGGTTCGCCAATGAATATTAAACTGACTACTCCAGAAGATCTCCTGCTGGCCGAAGCACTGGCGAGGGTCACACAACCGCTGACGGCCTCATTGGAGATTCACCATCTATGAGTACCAATACTGATCTCTCCGAGCTTTTTGACAAGACCGCCGATGTGATGGCCATCCTGGGAGCTAATTCTTTTAGAGTGCTGGCCATACAAAAGGTGGCCCGTCTACTGCGCGACTGCCCGCGCACTGTGGAAGAACTGGCGGGCAGCGGCGAACTGGACAATATGCCCGGCATTGGCAAACATTCCGCGGAAAAAATCCGCGAATACCTGCGTACCGGTCATATCAGTGAATTTCAGGATTTAACCCGGCAAGTTCCTCCCGGCGTGCTGGCCATGATGAATATCCCCGGTTTGGGCGTAAAAACCGCTGCCCTGTTCTGGCGCGAAGCGGGTATTACCACCATCGAAGAACTGCGCCGTCGGCTGGACGATGGCACGCTGCTGAACTTGCCCGGCATGGGTGCAAAAAAGCTGGCCAAGATAAAAGACAATCTGGATTTTTCCGCCGGTCAGGCCGACCGCCGACGGCTCGGCGAAGCTCTGCCCATCGCCGACGAATTTTGTCAATTGCTCCAGACCATCCCGGCCATCGTGCGAACCACCTTCTGCGGAAGCCTGCGCCGCGGTCGAGAAACCATCGGTGATATTGATATTCTGGTATGTTCCGATGCCACCGTGCACGAGCAGATACGGGCTGCTATTGGTCGGCACCGGCACGTGGCTGAGATCCTGGCCGTCGGCGAAACGAAAATCAGCTTTCGCACGGATCGCGGCATGCAGGTGGATATTCGTGTGGTTCCCAGGCCAAGCTGGGGGGCGGCCATGCAGTATTTCACCGGCAGCAAGGAACACAATGTGCGCCTGCGCGAAATGGCCACGGCGAAAGCCCTGAAATTAAATGAATGGGGACTCTTTGCGGGCGATAAATCCATCGCCGGCGAAACGGAAGTAGGAATCTATGAAGCGTTGGGCCTGGCCTGGATTCCTCCGGAAATGCGTGAAGACCGGGGTGAAATAGATCTGGCCAGACTCATGCGGGGGCAGGCCAAAGCTGATGTACAAACCGCCTTCCCTTTTCTGTCTGATGCCCCCTCGACGTGGGAAACATTGCAGGTGGCCGACATTCGTGGTGATCTGCATACGCATACCGTGGCCAGCGATGGCACGTGCACCATCACGGAAATGGTGGCCGCCGCCAAGCATCGCGGCTATGAATACATTGCCATTACCGATCATAGCAAATCGCAAATACTGGCCAACGGCCTAAACCCGCAACGACTGCTGGATCACATTGCCGCCATCCATGCCGTGGCTCGGGAGGTACATGGCATACGCGTATTAGCCGGAGCTGAGGTGGACATTCTCGCCGATGGCACGCTGGATTATGAAGATGATCTGCTGCAAAAGCTGGACTGGGTCGTGGCGTCACCCCATGCCGCACTGAGCCAGGAAACAGATGCGGCCACCGCGCGGCTGGTGCGGGCGGCATCGCATCCACTGGTACATGTGCTGGGGCACCCGACCGGGCGATTGGTGGGAAAACGCCGCGGTCTCGAACCCGATATGCCACGGGTTGTGATGGCCGCATTGCGCAGCGGTGTGGCTCTGGAAATCAACGCCAATGATCTGCGGTTGGATTTACGCGATACCCACGTGCGGCTGGCGGTGGAGGCCGGTGTACCCCTGTGCATCAATACCGATGCCCATGGCATAGAGGATTTTGCGCAAATTGATTATGGCGTTTTAACCGCCCGCCGCGGCTGGGCGAGAAAAACCAACATCCTCAACACGCGGAGCGGCCCTGAATTGGAACAGTGGATCCAGGCCAAACGTCGCGGGGATCAATGGTGATAGGATGGCGTATCCGCAGCACAAAGTCCGATGAAACGGGCCGCTGATGAGCATCCTTTTCACACCAGGTTTCACAATTTTAATAACTGAAAATGGGTAAAACCACAAGGTGGTGCGCCGGGAACTTCGGCGACTCCGGCACAGTGTAAATAAAAACCGGATTCTGTCAGGTCGGTCTGGCTTTTGCCTGCACTTTGGTTAAAAAACCAGGCTGGTGGCCCGAAGGAACACCAGCCTGAGGAGGGAGAGAGAGCAAGATCGATCCAAAAAGCCCGGCTATATATCCGAATATCCGGACCTTTTTATTGACCACAAAATCTATTGTAGCATTTTTTTCTCGCCACACAAGTGCCTTACAATCCCATGAACCCAACCCCCCAACCACACCGGCAACCGCCCCTTTATTGCGCAACCGTATCAAGATCGGCTTTGGCCTTCAGGGCTTTAATGGCGGCGTTCATTTCTGCATCCCCGGGGCCGGAGGTATGGTGCACCGCCCGTACCACCCGCACATACACCCGGCCAACCCAATGCCGCGAAGCATGAAAGATACCGATAATTCTAGTTCCATTTGGCATGGTGCAAATCAACCGCGGAATACGGGTTGGCGTAAAAGTCCAGGTACCCACATGCGGTGCTTGCGCCAAAGCACGGGAGAGCAGGCTTGGTGGTAGCCAATAACGATTCGGTAATACGTATTGCTTTAACGTGCCGGCGGCGGCAGCATGAAGAAAATCGCCGGCGGTTTTGAATTTCTGGTGCAAAGACCAGGCCCGCACCAGGTAGTTGGTCAGCGTTTGAGTTTGCACGCGGGCATACAGCTCCGCCGTGGCATTCGGCGGCAACGAAAGCCAATACTTTTTCCATAATTTTTCAAAATCGGCATCATTCGTACCAAAGACGCGGGCCCATGCCAAAGAAGAGGACACGCCCTGCTGGAACAACCGCAAGTAGCGGATAAATGGAGCGGCATATTTTTGGTGATTGGCCCAGGCAAGAAAATAAATCATCGACCAGGCTTCATCGTAATTGGTGCCCATCAGCACATCATTCCATTGGCTGTATGGCATGAGACGCATTTTATGAATGGATAGAAATTTGTGATGCTTAATTTCCCATTTGATCAACTTTTCCCGATATGGCGGAATCCACCCCGTAACAAAACTGTTACCCGTAAACAATCCCTCCCCAAAATATTCAGCAGTACCCTCGTTAGCCCAGGGCGGCAACATGCGGCCCAGAAAGGCAAATGTAAACTGGTGAAACCCTTCGTGCTGAATAATATGCCACACCTGGTGCGTGATTTTTTGGCCGGCCATGGCCATCAATCGCTGGCCGCTGTAGCCCACACGGAACTCTCCGGCACTGCCCGGCCAGCCGCCGGCCGCGTAATACTCCGAATAGTTCTTAAAAATATAGAAAGGCTGCTTGGCGTTAACCGACCCACCGAAAATTTCGTGCAATCGACGTTGATACGCACCGGCCGCAAAATTCATCCGCAGCCATATCTGCTGCAGCATAGGCCGGGGCACGTCGGAATGAAGTACATAAAAACCCGGTGGATTATATGTTTTAAGGTCCGATGGAAGATCCATCTTGGCCCAGGCTCTCTGGCCGACGGCCAAGATGCAAACCGCAGTCCAAAGCCACCATCCGCCAAGCATTGCTGTCACCGTCACACGTGTGCTCACGCGATCCCGTTTCCAAATCGAATTACTAACAACATCTTATACCGATTCGTCCGCCGGAAAAAGAGGCAACCACAAATCTGCCCGGCCTTACCTGTATTTAAATGCGCTCAACCGGCGCAAAGTTCCGCCTCTATTCCCGTGCATACATATAGAGCCAATTCCCCGCAGCTTACGCCTTGAGCTTGTCCTCCAGCAGCCGCCCAACCATCTGCGGATCTGCCTTGCCATTACTGGCCTTCATCACCGCTCCGCGGAGAAAACCCAGTGAGGCCTGCTTTTTTTTCGGGTTATGATGGTAATCATCCACCGCCTGCGGGTGCGCAGCCAAAGCCTGCTCCACCCAGCGGGCAGTCTGATTTTCGTCTCGCACCTGCAACAGGCCCTTCTTTTCGGCAACCACCATCGGTGCCAGACTGTTGTCTTGGACCAACTCTTCAAAAATTGTGGCTGCCGCCGTGGCACTGACCCGGCCATCTTCAATCATGCAAGCCAGTTGGGCATATTGACCGGCTTGCACTGGTAAATCACTGATTAACACGGACCTGGCCTGAACGGCGGCCTGTTCATTGGCGATTTTCGCCGCCGGACCGAGCAACAAATTGGTGAGCCGCCGCGGTGGTGCACCATGTTTTATGGCGGCATCGAATAGATCGGCAACCGCACGTTCTTCGGTAATAGTCAAAGCCTCTTTAGCGCTAATGGCATAATCCTGCTGGTAGCGGTGGCGACGCTGCATGGGCAGTTCCACCACTTCCTCGCGCACGCGGGCTAACCACTCCGGCGAAACCGTCAGCGGCACCAGATCCGGATCAGGAAAATAGCGGTAATCTGATGCTTCCTCCTTTTCCCGCTGGAGCACCGTTACACCCTTATCATCATCCCATCCACGGGTAGATTTACCTTGTGAGGGAATCGTGCCCGGATCGGCCAGCCATTGGGCATATTGCCGCTGAATCTCATAGGCGCAGGCTCGTTCCACCGCCCGAAAACTGTTGAGGTTTTTTATCTCCGTAATAGCCGTTTTGAATACCTTGCCCTGATGAAAAATGTGCAAATTGATGTTAGGCTCGAAACGTATATGTCCCTGCTGCATGATACCCTGGGATACACCCAGATACCGGCAAATCCGTCGCAATTCTTCCCCAAAAATGCGGGCCTCTTCGGGACTTTGAATATCCGGCTCTGTAACAATCTCCAGCAGCGGCGTGCCGGCACGGTTCAAATCCACCTGCGAAAAGCCTGGTGCGCCCTCATGCAGCAACTTACCGGCGTCTTCTTCCAGATGGGCCCGGCGAATTCGAATGGTTTTCACGCTGCCATCAGGCAGAAATATTTCCATCGCGCCCGCACCGCACAGGGGCATATCGTATTGGCTGATCTGGTAATTTTTCGGCAAATCCGGATAGTAATAGCTTTTACGGTCCCATTTGGTCTGCTTGGCAATGGCACAGTTCAACGCCAGCCCTACCATCATCGCCATTTCCACCGCCCGGCGATTAATCACCGGCAATACACCTGGCAAGCCCAGCACCACAGGATCCACCTGCGTGTTTGGTGCACCGCCGAAGCCATTGGCCGCGGCCGTAAACATCTTGGATGTGGTCGCCAACTGCACATGAATTTCCATACCGATAAGGACTTGATATTGAGGATCAGAATTCTTAACCATGGTGACTCCAAACGGTCAATAGGTAGAAATATTCATTATTTTACGCGGTGATTTCCCGCAGTGCTGCTACCAGTGCATCTATATCTTCCAAGCTGTTAAAGTGCCCTGGACTTACACGCACCGTGCCTTCAGGAAAGGAACCGATTTGTTTATGGGCGTAGGGCGAACAATGCAGGCCGGGACGCACGGCAATGGAAAAAGCCTCATCCAAAATGCCGCCGATTTCGTGCGGGCTATGACCTTCCACATTGAAACTCACGGTGCCCACGCGATTGGCTGCGGCATTGCTGCCCGTGGGACCGTAAATGGTTAGACCCTCGATATCGGCCACAGAATCCACAAACCGCTGCACCAGGTGGCGTTCATGGGCGAGAATTTTGTCCGGTCCGTAACGGTGCACGTACCGGGTTGCCGCCGCCAGGCCGGCCACACCCACCGTGTTGGGGGTGCCGCCCTCCAGAAAATATGGAAAAAGGCGGGGCTGCAGCGGGCTGGAGGAATCGCCGCCGGTGCCTCCCTCCCGAAAGGCCGCCAAGTCCGTCACGGCCACGCTGGTATGCACATACAAGCCACCGGTTCCGGTTGGCCCCAACAGCGATTTATGGCCGGGAAACGCCAGCATATCAACATGCTGTCCCACCACGTTAATTGGAATAACGCCCATGGTCTGGGCGGTATCCAGCAGAAATCTTACCCCATGCTCACGGGCAATGTGGCCGACCTCTGCGGCCGGCTGCACGGTTCCCAGCACATTGCCGGCATGGCTTAAGGCAATAAGGCGGGTTTTGGCCCCGATGGCGCGTTTTACATCTGCCGGATCTATCACCCCTGTCTGCGGCGAAAATTCCACTCGCGTCAGGGAAATAAAACCGGCATCGGCCATGGCCTGCAACGGCCGACTGACACTGTTGTGTTCCAAGGTTGTAGTAATGACATGATCCCCTGCATGCAGCAAACCCTTAAACGCCATATTCAGCGCATCGGTGCAATTCATCGTAAAAATCATTCGATGAGAATCAGTGCCGCCGATTAATTCCGTCAATTGTCCACGGGCCTGATCCAGCATTTTTTCCGCAGCCACGGCCATCCGATGACCTGCCCGGCCGGGATTGGCCGCATCTTTGGCCAGAAATTCACTCATGGCCTGGCTGACCACGGGCGGCTTGGGCCAACTGGTGGCGGCATTATCCAGATAAATAACTTTAGCGTCGGTTTCCATTGCGGTATTTTCCATCCTCTATTAGTGGTTAATGGTGCGTCCATGGACCGTGGAGGTATTCTAGCGGCAAACCGCGCCGCTGCCATCCGTCAACAGATGGGCAATATCTGATGGTGGGGAGAGAAATTTTTCGACGGAGAATTCCCGATGATGTAGAGTTATTACAGGCCGCCGGGATAAACTCCGAACGCGGGCTGCCCCCCGTCGGAGGCTTGTAAAAGCCACGTCTGCTGCTTGGATAGTGGCAATACCATCCCTCTGTTTTCGCTCACTTGACTTTCTTAGATGAGACAAGAACCAGGACGCGGGTGCGGGGAATATAGCGGTCAGCGGGCAGTGCCCCGTCCTTATATAGATTGGCGGAGCGGAAACACAGTGCGCCCGACCAAGCCCGTTTTGTGCCCAGTTGACAGGGAGTAACTCACCTTTGCATTGTCTGGCCAGGTGGGGATTGAATCATCGGCGTTCAGACCTATTGCGGTCTTCATCGACGGAAAGACCGGGACCGGGGACTTGGGTGGGATGGACCTTTCGACCGTCGCTGTTGGGGAGCGGTCAATCTCATAGAAGTGTATCCGTCGGAAAATGTACCGGTCGCCCATCCAGTGGCCATTTAAGCAGGAGATATGCGGCTAATCCTGAAACTGAACGAAGAACCGCCTTAAAAAACGGAGTCCACAATGAATCGTGCATTTGCAAGAATATTTTCATCCGTGTTTTTTGTAATGACACTCACGGTCGGGGCCGCGGCACCAACGATTGGGGCGTTGCCTCCTTTGGTCAATTCGCTGGGAAATCTGCTGTTGGAGCGCAGCGGCGAGGCCATGCATGCCGGCAGTTGGGACCGTCAAGGACATAATGGAGATGCCCGGTCCATCGCGGCTGGCCAAACCTTGGTACTGTTACATTACCATGGTGCCGGAATCGTGCGGCACTTCTGGTGTACTTTTCCTGGCAATACGGCGATTCGCAGTCAACTTATTCTACGCATGTATTGGGATGGTCAGAAACATCCGAGTGTACGCGTTCCTCTGGGGGTATTCTTCGGGGTCGGATTCGGGCAGCA
The DNA here is from genome assembly GCA_021790385.1 of Planctomycetota bacterium. Lineage (GTDB taxonomy): Bacteria > Planctomycetota > Phycisphaerae > WQYP01 > WQYP01 > JABEVA01. The sequence goes on along the minus strand of JAJYDW010000007.1, from coordinate 5,486 downwards.
GATCGTCGCGTCGGAGTGCTTCGATAAGAGTATCAACCTCAATTGGCCCTACACAGTACCCCAAGAGTTTTCGGAGGGGCGGTATGATTTCAAAACGGAGGTCTATGTCGTTGGCAAACTTTTCGAAGATTTGCTCAAGGAAAATGGTATAGCGCAGTTTAAATACCTCGCAATCCTTCGCGACATGTGCCAGCGCAACCCAGCCAAACGTGTCGGAAGCTTCCGCAATGTCATGCAGAGGATAGGTACAGACCAGTTCGTGGAGGTAGGCTTCCCGGAAGAAGAAACTCGCGTCTATCGGCGCTTCGCCGACGCCTTGGCATCCTGCACAAAATACAACCGGCTGTTTGGCTGAATCGTCCCGCCGGAATATGTGTCCTGCAATGATGTACGCTGCGGACCAGACCATTTGCACCGTAACCTCGGCCCCGCCGCTGTGCCACCGGTCCGCAACTCGACCAACTGCCACGAACTGGTGTAATACAGGCTGAGCGGGCCCGCCCACCGGGGAAAGAGAGAGTTCCATTCAACCCCGCGAAATCCCGTTGCGGCCGCGGGCCGTATGTGCGCCGCAGCGCCGGGATAATTGGTTTCACCGGCAGGAATGCTGGTGCCACCTTGCGGATACGTGGCCGTGACGGCGTACCCCTGGGCGTTATACGTATATTGTGCGATCACCTGGCCGGCGGAATTTTTCACCTCCACCAGCCGGTTCCAGGCATCATAAATCAGCGTGTCGCCGTTCTGATCGGCAACCATGTTGCCCGCGGCATCATACGTCGGCGTGGCCGAGGTGCCGCTGATTGATGTTATCTGATTCTGAGCATTGGCGGTGCGGGTTTGGGTGCTGCCATTGCTGGTGAAACTGCTCCAATTGCCTTGGGTATCGAGGTTCCAGGATTGGTAGGCCGCTCCGCCGCGAGCCACGCTGGTTAATCTGTTCAATGAATCATAGATATAGATTTCGCTGTAGGCACTGTCCAACACATTGTTCTTGGAAAGAACATTCCCGTTGGCATCGTATGTATATGTGTATCCATCCACTGTTGTGCCGGTTGAATTTACCCAATTCTGATTCACCACTCGCCCAAACTGATCCAGGCCCACATACTGATCGCCGCCCGAACCAATGCTGCTATTACTGCCAACCAACGTGAGGTTGATCCCGGTTTGCGGGTGATTTCTTGCGACAATGGTGCTTAAACCCAGGTAGGAATACTGTTCCAGCACCGTGCCGACATCGCCGGAGTTAGCACCATCGACAATGCCATCCAACCGGCCAATGGCGTTATCCAGCATCGCGTTGGAATTACCCATCAGCACACCGCCCGTGTCGCCATAATTGTAGTTAATCGTTCTGCCGTTGGGATATACCATGGAAGTCAATAAGCTCCCGGTACTCGGATCACTATAGCCGTATTCTACCGAAGGCGTGGTACCCACCGCAACCGGCTCACCGCGGCGGAGAACCCCGTGGCGTTCCATTATGGCCGGTAACTGTAAAGATAGCCCGCCGTGCCACCGTCGCTTCCGGACTTTTGCGGTCCGTTGAGGCCGAAGCTGTAGAAGTACGGTGCTCGAGAATCCTGGGGCGGCATTGCCGTGCGACGGCCCGTAGACACGTATACGAAGTCAGGCGAGGCCGTGGGAACCCACGACGGAAGCGCCTCGCCCTTGCAGGGATACACCTTTGGCGACCCCGCCGATTTTGGTGGCATGTATTGGATCGGGTAGCCGTATGTATCGAGTACCTCGATCACACCGGGCAGATCGTTAGTCCCGTCCGGGGATGGCAGATGTCCGGGTACGACCATCGTGGACGACAGATTCGCGATCAGGTTGCGACTCTGCCACCATACAACACCGGCGTGAATGGCATGGCGATATGCATACATGGACTGATAATCTTTTAAGAAGTCCCACATGCTGGTGGGCGTGCGGCCGGTCCGCCGCCTCAACTGCACCAGCGCTGATTGCAGGGTACGCAATATTTTCCTGGTTATGGATCGCGTGGAGGATGACGGATGGGGGTGCAACGCAACAATAATGCCGACCAGAATTGCGGCCAGGCATAATAGCATTACCTTAAACAGCCAAGGGCGACGCATAAGCGTATATCCTCCAATAGGACTAAACTGCGGCAGAGGCGGCTCTGGCGCCTCATTGTTGCGGAGTCACCGCCTGTCCTATAATGCGCGGTGGAGGCCGGATGGGGCCGACGCCTCCTGTCCATGGGTTCGAGAAGAACGTGGCCCAAGTTGGCCCTGAGGCCGCATGTCGAGGCATGCCCCACCAGTCCTTCTCGTAGGTGCGTCCCGTCCAATCCATGTAAAATCCCCAATATATCGCACCCACGTATTTACCACCGTCAGCGCCACCGACTACAACAGCCACGTCGCGTGCCTCGAAGCGGCGTTGCTGCGGAACGCTGAGCCACCCGGACGCCGACGGCGTGTCACGCATGAACACAACCTTATCCTTGGGCTGTGAGCCATACCACACCGTCTGCCAGGGGTACCATCCACCGGAGTCAGTCTTCCACTGCTGCTGTCCAATATCAATACTTCCAGAAAGCTCGCCAAGAGTTTTCCAGATTATGCCGTCCTTAATGAATTGGACGAACTTAATCACTGAGCATTTTAGCGCCCCATTATGCACCGACGCCGGCAGATGAAGCGTTACGTTAGCATGCACTGCGTTCTTGCCGACACTCTGGACGACGATCCTGAAATTCGCCCCAGGAATGGAGAGAAATTTAGCCGGATCTGGTGCGGCGTATTGCATAAAATTCATCAACCCCGTCGCATCCGTCAGGCCTATGGGACTGCTCTCCACAAACTGATACGTATTGGCACCGTTGATGTATTGCAGCGGGTCCTGGCTGATCCAGGTACCGAGCGATGGCGAATACCAGCGGGCGCGTTCGTAATACAAGCCCGTGGCCGGATCAAGCGCCATGCCTTGATAGAGATTATTCACCATGGGAACCGTGCCGGTTGGCACGGTGGTGAAATTCGGATTTAAGATTTTGATATTTCCGTAGGAGCTGTAGACGTACCGCTGCACCACACCCCACGTGCCCGTCGTTGCGTTGTAACCAACTACCGCAGTCGTATCCCAGTTAGTGTCTTGCGTAAAATACAGCCGAGAATTTAGTTGGATCACGCCGGCACTGTATGCATCCTGCAAGATCGGGGCATTGATATACGCGGCGGACCAGACCATCTGCACCGTAACATCGGCCGCCGCTGTACCGCCGGTTCGCACCTCGATTAACTGCCACGAACTCGTGTAATACAGGCTGAGCGGGCCCGCCCACCGGGGAAAGAGAGAGTTCCATTCAACCCCGCGAAATCCCGTTGTGGCCGCGGGCCGCATGTGCGCTGCAGCGCCGGGATAGTTCATCTCACCGGCAGGAATGCCCGTGCCACCTTGGGGGTACGAGGCGGTTACGCGGCATCCCCGCGCCGCTGGCCGCAGCCCAAGTTCCAAAGCTGTTTCATTCAACGCTACCATAATTTGCCCATTATAAACCCGCTCGCCCCGGCATCACAATCCTAATTATCTCCACGCCCGGCCAAACCCAAATAGCTTCCATTTCTTTGTGCTCAACTGTTGAGGCATGGACGCCGAAATTCCGATGTCCCGCAGGCCCAACGCCGTTCGGGAGAGCGGCCAATCGGGACTCGTCTGTTCACCTCACACCTTTCTCGGCCAAGCCATCGCCTGGTATTGCTGCATCAGTTGCCCTAAGCCGTTGATAAATCGTGGCTGTCCCTAGTTTCCCTTTTGACTCAGCCACCTCATATTTTATCTTTCCGCGCATTTATCTTGGCGCAATCCTTCATTTCGGGTGCTGCAGTTTCAGTACGGACCGGGCCCGCCCCGGTGCCGCCATCAAGTTCCGACCGCGTGCGAGCCAGCCTTATGCACCGGAGCGTTATTACGTACAGGAGCGTGGTGGTGAATATGGCGTAGAGCGCATCCGTCAGCCCATCGGTTGACAGTGGTCTGGCCAAGGATAATACCCGCAGCAGGTTTATCTCGCTGCCCAGCGTGAATACGTAAATAAATGTCGCAAGGAGGGTTATTGACCTCGTCGCCCGCTTGTGCATCGCCATAGGGCACACCTTCTGTAATGATTTATGGGATCTCGATCAAATGGCCAACGGCCTTGGCTGCATTCTTTACCTTGCCCCACAGATCGCTTAACCTTTTGAAGTTATCCTTGGCCGTGGCTATCTTGCTCTCCATGTCATCCTTATCACAGGGATTACATTTTTCACAAGCCTCTGCGTCCGTTATCAGGCGCGTTATGTCGCCGTATTCTCGCATGCTGAAACCCAGCGCGCCGGCCGTTATCGCCTCCGCAGTCATCGCGTCTTCCGGGGCAGCAAGACCGGATTCGGGGACAGAGGCCCACGTGTCGAGCGCAGCGGTGGTCGTGGCTATGGCTCCGACCATGTCCACGCCCATCTGGGCATAATCAGCGACCGCCCAAAGGCACGACCAGCAGAATAGCCCCCCCGCATCCACCCTCCCCACCGGCCCATCACCCACAAACTGATACGTATCCGCACCGTTGATGTAACCGGCGGGGTCCTGCGACACCCATGCCCCAAGGCTGGGGCTGTACCATCTGGCGCGTTCATAGTAGAGGCCGGTGACGGAATCAAGCGGCATGCCTTGAAAGAGATTATTAACCATGGGAACCGCGCCCGTCGGAATGCCCGTGCCACCTTGGGGATAGGTGGCCACTACGCGGCAGCGCGGCACCACTGGCCGCAGTCCGGGTTCCGAAATTCTTTCGTCCAGCGTTACCATTGGCAATCCATTATCCTCGTTCCCCAAGCCAGCTTCAGCCATGGGCCCCGCTGAATTAATTCCACCGCCGCTGGAACAGATTCCCGGTTGCAACGACCCTTACCGGAGCGGGGCCTGCCCCGATAGATCGGGACTGGGACACCTCACCTTTTTGCGTTCTCCGTCGGCTTCGTAACCGCAATGGCGAGGCGTACGAGCCGAGAATAGATTCCGGCGTTTATTACCCCCGTGATTTGGGCGTTGGCCGATTTGCTCATGGGGTAATTCACCACCACGATTCCACGCAACACGTTGATGTTGAAAGATTTAGCGTCGACAGTCAAAATGGGGGCGTAGTCGACCACGCTGAATTGCCAGCGGTTAACGCCTCTAATCGCTGACTGAAGGTTAGCATAAAACGCCGATGAGCCCTTCACGTGGCCAGAGCGGATTACTCTACCGTGGCTATAGAGGCGCACTCTGATCGCTAGGTCGCTCGGAAACCGCAAATCGGGGGCGGGCGAGCTCGGCTCGTGGGCGCACGCCCACACGAAGCCGGAAGTGACTGTTAAAAGGACCTGTTGTCAAGAAGTAGAAATGTCACCCTGTTAGCCGAAATAGAAGTGTCACCCTGACATCAATACTCCAGTGGCGTGGCGACCCGGCGTAGGCGCAGGGAGGGG